>NCHN01000015.1:0-67927 GCA_002281875.1 Sphingobacteriia bacterium 24-36-13
ATCTCAACAGTATCAATATTTTAATACTAGATTATCGATATTTGAGAAGATTGAAAATGAAGTGGTTTTTTTGATTGGTATTGCTCAAAATATTACTGGGAAAAAGAAAATTGAACAGCAAAGTCAATTATTTAAAAATCGTTTGCAAGAGCTTTCATTTATAACATCCCATGAAATGCGTCACGAATATGCCAAAATTCAGTCTATAGTTAATTTGATGGATAATCAATTTATTTCAGCTGCAGAAAGGGTTGAATTGATAGGCGAAGCAAAAAAATCTATACAGTTAATCAACTCTTCTATTTTTAAATTAAATCATAAACTTTCTTTTAATCAACAAGATGAATTTTTTAACATGAATAAAGAGCCAGATAAATTCAATAAAATATTAATGATAGATGATGACGTGCTTACAAATGTATTGAATAGAAAAATTGTACAAGCATTGTTACCTGAAATGCCTGTTGAAGTTTATATAGACATTGATGATGCTTTGTCTGATATCAAAAATATGGGCCCAATGAATCAAACACTTATTTTCTTAGATATCAATTTTCCTGGAAGAGGAGGGTGGGAGTTTTTAGATGATTATGCAACTATTTCAGATTCCGCTAATGTTATTGTGCTTTCTTCTTCAATAGATAACAGGGATAGAGAGAAAGCCAGAAGCTATACATCTGTTATTGATTATATTACAAAGCCACTTTCTTTTGATTTTGTGAAGTCCTTTTTTGACGATTTAGCGTCGGCAAAGCTTGATAATCAGTTATAGTTCATATTAATCAGTTTCCTTATCTTTAATATAATTATTGGTTTACAAAGCTGTAAGTAATTAAATATGCGAATACTCATTGCTGATGATCATGGTTTAATTAGAGAAGGATTAAAAAAAATTCTGCTTGAGTCGCTTCCTGATGCAGAAGTTCATGATGTGTCTGATTCTGCAGAATTATTCAAAAAGTCAATTAAGGAAAAATGGGATATTATTATTTCTGATATTAGTATGCCAGGATTCTCAGGGATAGAAATTTTAAAACAGATAAAAACACATGTACCTAATACGCCTGTATTAATGTTAAGTATGCATTCTCCTGAACAATATGCAGTTAGGGCAATTAAAGCAGGTGCTTCTGGATATTTGACTAAAGAAAGTGCTCCATATGAATTAGTTACTGCCGTTCAGCAAATCTTAAGTGGAAGAAAATATATAACAAATAGGGTAGCTGAAGTACTTGCAAGCTCTCTTGAAACTGATACCACAAAATTACCACATGAAAATTTATCGGACAGGGAGTTTGAAGTTTTAAAAAAGTTGGTTGAAGGAAAATCTGTATCTGAAATAAGTGAAATGCTATCATTGAATATCAATACAATCAGTACTTATCGTGCTCGCATTTTAGATAAAATGGGCTTAAAAAGTAATGCTGATCTAATTAGATATGCTATTGAGCATAAAATTTCTGAATTGTAGTGCAATCACTACAGGTTGTCGTGTAATTCCCCTTTATTTTGTTAAATGCAACTACAAGCTAAGTTGTTCAGTTGAATTAAATTTGTTATTTGAAACACTAATGTGTTGATTTTAAAATTCAATTTCCTGAAAAACCAATTGTAGTGTCTAAACTACAAAAGCTTTGTAGGCTTGCCCTACAAAGCTTTCTTTTTTTGTTGATTAAATTTGGATAAGTACAAATAATATGACTTCATCAAGTTTAAATATATTAATCATAGAAGATGCTGATATCATTGTAAATCAACTACAAATTCTATTGACAGATCAAAACTCAACCAACACTATTCGTTCTGCAAACTCTGCCGAATTAGGTTTGGAATTAGTTGGACAGTTTTTCCCAGATGTATTTATATTGGATATTAAGTTGCCTGGAATAAGCGGTATAGAATTATTGAGCAAAATAAAACAGGATTATCCTATGGCTAGTCCTTTAATAATCGTACTTACAAATATGCCCCATTCTATTTATAAGCATGCATGTTTGAATAATGGGGCAAATTTCTTTCTAGACAAGTCAAGAGATTTTTTAGTATTACCAGAAATTCTTGATTCCTATTTTATAAAAAATGAAATCCGAAATCTAAAGTTTAACCCCCCAAACTCTAGTTTATGCAATTCCCCCATGTAATTAATAAAGATTTGAAAAGTGTTGGACCATATGCTGATGATTCTTTACTAGAAACAGATTTGGAGGGTAATATTCTATTCTGCAACGAAACTTTTATCAAGCGGTATCAATTAAAAGGAACAAAAGTTAAGGGGCTTTCAATTGATTCAATTTTAAATAATAAAGAAGCGAGTATTTTCAAAAATGCACTGCATAAATGCGCCAAACAAAAACAGCATACAGAGAATCTTAAATTTAAAATACCGGGGAATAATATTGAAAATGACTTTTATGAATGTTGTATGACTGGATTTCAAAATAATAAAGGGGTAGTTATTGGAGTGTTTATAAAAGATCAATTGAAAAAGCAATTGACTAATCATATATCTACTAAGGAAACTGATTTTGAAAAGGAATGTTTTTCTGAGTTGGCCAATCATATGCCAGATTTAATGTGGGTGACAGATAAACAACACCAATTGATTTATGTAAATACTGCTTGGCTACATTTTCGGGGTACTAGTTTAGAAGTTGAAATGGGTAATGGATGGCTAGATCATGTTCATCCCGAAGATAAGGAGCAAGTTGTGCAAGAAAGAAGGCAAGCATTTGTAGTACAACAACCTTATGCAATTACTTTTCGGTTTAAAAAACATGACGGATGTTATAGATGGATGAATATGAAAGGCAATCCAATTTATAGCGACACAGGAAATCGGTTTAAAAAACATGACGGATGTTATAGATGGATGAATATGAAAGGCAATCCAATTTATAGCGACACAGGAAATTTTAAAGGATATGCTGGAACAGCTTTAGATATTACACCAGTTAAAGAAGCTCAAATTCAAATTAGAAGACAACAAGAACTGATGGAAAGTACCAAAATAGAATTTGGGAAATTCACTAAGATTGCACAAAAAATCGGAAGTATAATTATCATGTGCAATAGTGATAATAGAATTACTTGGGTAAACGATGCTTTTGTAAAAACAACTGGATATACTTTAAAAGAAGTCTGTGGTAAAACACCAGGTAGTTTTCTAAAGGGAGCAGAGACAAGCAAAGAAACCTTAGATCGTATAAGAAAAGTGATTGAGTTGGGAAAGGGGATTAGAACCGAGATATTGTATTATACCAAGGCGGGGGCAAGAATATGGCTCGATTTAATGATTGAAACACTGTTTGATAAAGAAGGAATAGTTACCGGTTATATTACGATTCAAAAGGACATCACACTCAAAAAAATATCTGAAAAAGAAGTATTAGAGCAGATGAGCCACCTTAAAAAAATCTCCTTTATAACTTCTCACGAATTAAGGCATGAGTTCTCTAAAATTTTACAATTGTTACAAACTGCCAAATTTCAAGACCACAATGTTGCTACTTATTCACAAATATTCTCCGATATTGAGCATTCAGCAAATTTGATGAACGACGCTATATTTAAGCTAAATGATCAAATTAATTTTGCTTCATCTAACAGTATTTCATTAAATAAATATTTATTAAATCAGGCTATTGAAGAAATTTGTTTAGTTGATGATGATCATTTGGTAAATAAATTAAATGAACTAATCATTAGAAATGTAATGCCTAGTATGCCAGTACATACTTTTGATCATGTTGATAATGCATTGGAGTACGTAAAAGAAAACCCTAATACCAAAAGAAAAATATTCTTAGATCTTAATTTTTCAGGAAGGTCGGGGTGGGATTTTTTACACGAATATGAGAAATTAAGCCAACCTTGGCCTGTGGTAATACTAACTTCATCTATTGACCATGTTGATTACGAACGGTCTAAAAAATTTTTAAATGTCACTCATTTTATAACAAAGCCGCTAACAATTGAACAATTTGAAAGATTGAGTGAAATGGAAAATGTAATGGTTCATTAATTGATAGGCCTAGTTGTTTGCCAGCCAATTAATACCACACCAAGAATTACCAGTATCGTACCTAAAATTTGTTCCAACAAGATGGGTTCATTTAAAAATATGGATGCTTGTATGATGGTAGATACAGGACCAATACTTGTGATGATAGACACATTATTACTTCCAATCTTTTTCATTCCACTACTCATCATAAAAGAAGGGATGACCGTAGCAATAATTGCCAATGCAATACCATACCACCAAAGTTGACTTGACATATTTACTTCTTGCCATTGTTCTTGAACAATGAAATGGGTGAATACACCAGCAGTTGCGGCTAACATAGCATAAGCTGTGTACCTGGTTGCACCAGCTTTTACAACCATTTTGCCAGTTCCAACTAAATAAAAAGAATAGGTTACTGCACATAAAAAAACCATGAATGAACCAAAATAAAATTGTTCATTTTGTTGAATAGTTCCCAATTCAGCATAATACGCAATCCCGATTCCTGCATAAGTAATGGCAAGTGCAAAAAGTTGAATTTTTGAAATGCTGGTTTTAAATATCCAAGTATTCAGCAACACAGCAAATGTGGGGTATAGAAATAAAATCAACCGTTCTAATCCTGCAGAAATATATTGTAAACCAATAAAATCAAATAAACTACTTAAATAATATCCTAATACGCCTAAGGTGATAATCCAGAACCAATCTCTTTTGCTAAGTGGAGTTGCCGACTCTTTTTTACCAGAAAACCAGGCAGCTACTAAATAGAAAGGGAGCGCTAAAAGCATTCTTAAACTCAACAATGTTAATGCATCTACACCAGTGTTACGAAAAGCCAATTTTACCCAAATTGCTTTTGTAGAAAATAAAATGGCTCCGCCTATGCTTAATAAAAAGCCAGTTAAAAACAAGGAGGAGCGTTTAGACGCATTCATTATTAAACACTCACATTAAAGTCTCTGAGCGCATCGTTTAAACTAGTTTTCAAATCGGTACTAGGCTTTCTTTGACCAATAATAAGGGCGCAACTAACTTGGTATTCTCCGGCATTAAATTTCTTGGTATAGCTTCCAGGTATGACTACACTTCTTGCAGGAACTCTGCCTTTCATTTCAATAGGTTCTGACCCGCTAACGTCTATAATTTTAGTAGATTGAGTTAGTACTACATTGGCACCCAATACAGCTTCTTTTTCTACAATAACGCCTTCAACAACTATACAGCGGCTACCAATAAAACAACCATCTTCTATGATTACAGGGCTCGCTTGTAAGGGTTCTAATACGCCACCAATTCCAACGCCTCCACTTAAGTGTACATTTTTTCCGATTTGTGCACAACTTCCAACAGTAGCCCAAGTGTCTACCATTGTGCCTTCATCTACATAAGCACCAATATTTACATAGCTAGGCATTAAAACCACATTCTTAGCAATATATGCACCATACCTTGCTGTAGCAGGTGGAACTGCCCTTACCCCTAACTCTTTATAATTGGTTTTTAATAACATTTTATCGTAAAACTCAAATGGAGGCATTTCCCAGGTTTGCATTTGTTGAATTCCAAAATACATTAAAATGGCTTTTTTAACCCACTCATTTACTATCCAGCCATTAGCTTCGGGGCTAGCTACTCTCAATTGACCCTTATCTACCGCTTCAATCACTTGTTTAACCGCATCACTGTATTTTGTTTCTTTTAATAGTTCTCTATTACTCCAGGCTTCTAACACTAATTCTTGGGGCATATTTTAAATTTTAGCAAAAGTACAATATTTAGCTTTTTTAATTGAATGAGAATGATTTGGCGCATATCCTTAGTTTTGTTGAATGCGAAGGGTGCTAATTATTCAAACGGCTTTTATTGGGGATGTGGTTCTAGCAAGTGCAATGTTAGAATCTTTACATCAGGCATTTCCTAGTATTGAAATAGATATATTGGTTCGTAAAGGAAACGAATCTTTATTTGTTGGTCATCCATATTTACACAAGACCTTAGTTTGGAATAAGCAAAAAGCAAAATACAAACATCTTTGGCAACTGCTTACACAAATTAGGAAGAACGAGTATGATGCAGTTATTAATTTACAACGATATGCTGCAACTGGTTTTTTGACTGCTTTTTCAGGTGCAAAAGAAAAAATAGGGTTCAATAAAAATCCATTGAGCCCATTATTTACAAAAGTGATTCAACACCAAATGGGTAGCAGTTCTGGTTTGCACGAGATTGAGCGAAATCAATTGTTATTGTATTGGCCAGAAGCAAAACTTTGTATGCCCAAATTGTATCCAAGTAAAACTGATATTGAATTTGTTGATCAATACAAGAGCCAAAAATATATTTGTATTGCACCTTCTTCTGTTTGGTTGACTAAACAGTTTCCCTCTGAAAAATGGGTTGCATTCTTACAACAGTTGCCTTCAGATATTACCATTTATATGTTAGGAGGGAGCAATGACGCCGCGCTTTGTCAGGAAATTATTGATCGGAGCGGGAACCTACTATCAATAAATCTAGCGGGTAAATGTAATTTTTTGCAGTCAGCAGCATTAATGCGAGATGCAATAATGAATTATGTGAATGATTCTGCTCCCATGCATTTTTGTTCTTCGGTAAATGCCCCTGTAACAGCTATTTATTGTTCAACTATTCCTAGTTTTGGTTATGGCCCATTAAGCACAAAAAGTTATATCGTACAAATAAACAGAGACCTTCCTTGTAGACCATGTGGCTTACACGGGAAAAAGCAATGTCCGGAAGGTCATTTTGATTGTGCGTATAAAATTGAAATTGCGCAATTAATGCGATGCTTGCCTGCTTCATAATAAACAATCTTACATTTGCAGCAATGACCATTCAGTTTAGCGATAAGGAAGAAGCAATATTTAAGCAAATAGGAGCTGTGGCCGATAAAATGAATATGCCCTGTTATTTAATTGGGGGGTTTGTTAGGGATAAAATTATCGGAAGAAATACTAAAGACGCAGATATAGTTTGCTTAGGCGATGGAATTGCACTGGCCCATGCTTATGCGAATGAATTATCTCATAAGCCAATTGTAGCTTATTTCAAAAATTTTGGAACTGCTCAAATTAAATTGGATGAGTTCGAAATTGAATTTGTTGGGGCAAGAAAAGAAAGTTACCAGCAAGACAGTAGAAAACCTCAGGTAGAACAAGGAACATTAGTAGATGATCAAAACAGAAGAGATTTTACCATTAACGCCTTGGCCATTGGGTTAAATCATGCTCAGTTTGGATTGCTATTAGATCCATTTAATGGTATACAAGCAATAGAAGATAAAAGAATTCAAACACCATTAGAACCAGTACAAACTTTTAGTGACGATCCATTACGTATGCTGCGAGCAATAAGATTTGCAGCTCAATTGAATTTTGTAATTGAAGAGAATACGTTTAAAGCAATTGGGGAGAACGTACATCGAATGAAAATTGTAAGTCAAGAAAGAATAACGGATGAGTTAAATAAAATCATGTTATGCTCGAAACCTTCCATTGGATGGGATTTACTATATAAATCAGGTTTGCTAAAATGGATTTTACCTCAAATGCTAGATTTGCACGGAGCAGTGTATATAGAAGGCAAGGGCCATAAAGACAATTTTTATCATACCCTTCAAGTATTAGACAATATTGTTCCCCATACCCAAAACCTATGGTTAAGGTGGGCAGCATTGTTGCACGATATAGGGAAACCAGCTACTAAAAAATTTGAAGAGGGGCATGGTTGGACTTTTCACGGTCATGAAGTAGTTGGTGCTAGAATGGTACCTAAAATATTTTCAAAACTGAAATTGCCTTTGCATGAACCTATGAAGTATGTTCAAAAATTGGTTCTATTGCATTTGCGCCCCATTAGTTTAACCAAAGAAAATATTACTGATAGTGCTGTTAGAAGACTATTATTTGATGCAGGAGAAGATATTGATGACTTAATGACTTTGTGTTCTGCAGATATTACCAGTAAGAATAAGCAGAAAGTAAATCGATACTTGCAAAATTTTGAAATGGTAAAAGAGCGGATGCAAGCAGTTGAAACCCAAGACCAATTGAGGAATTGGCAACCTCCAATTAGTGGCGAACTAATTATGGAAGTATTTGGACTTACCCCAGGTCGAAATGTTGGAGTTATTAAAGATGCTATACGAGAAGCTATACTGGATGGGATTATTCCCAACCAATATGAATTGGCTTATCAATATATGTTAGAAAAAGGGGCAGAATTGAATCTAAAACCCGTTAAATAATCGCTATTTTGCAGCCCAATCATTAAATCTTGGCGGGATGGCTGTTTTAAAGTTTAGAATTTATTTAGAAGAAGACGACGCGGTTTATCGCGATATCGTAATTAAGCATAATCAATTCTTTTTGGATTTGCATTTTGCTATTTTGAAATCATTCGAATTTGATTCGAAGCACCAAGCCACTTTTTTTAGAAGCAATGATAATTGGTTGCGCGGGAGGGAAATTAGTTATGAAAAATACGATAAACCATATCGTGTAGACCCCTTATTGATGGCCGAAACCACTATTGGTTCAGAAATACAGGATGTAAATCAAAAATTTATTTACGAATATGATTTTGCAAAAGGGTGGGTATTTTTAGTTGCATTAATCAGTGTAAATAAAGAAGTTAATCCAAAATTAACCTATCCAGCAGTTTCAAGAGTGGAAGGTATTGGCCCTCAGCAATACGGTACAAAGAGTTTATTGGGTGATAAGTTTGCCGATATAGAAGAGAAATACGATTTAAATGAAGCAACTGAAGGGTTTGGTGAGGAAGGCGAAGAGGCACCAAGTGAAGCAGATGGAGATGATGATGGTATAGGTGGTGAAGAACAAAGAGACGATTTTGAAGATTAAGCCTACGGTATATATTATTGCAGGTCCTACTGCTGTAGGAAAAACTGCAGTATCTGTTGAATTAGCTAAAGCGCTTAACACGGAAATTATTTCCGCAGATTCAAGACAATGCTTTTCTGAATTATCGATTGGTGTTGCAAGGCCAAGTCAAGCTGAATTAGCAGCTGTGCCACATTATTTTATTGGGAATCATTCTGTTGAAACCGATATTAATGCGGGGTATTTTGAAAAATATGCTTTGGAAAAAGCGGATGCAGTTTTTTCAAAAAAGGACAAGTTGGTAATGGTAGGAGGAACAGGATTATATATTCGCGCATTTTGTGAAGGGATTGACCCTATGCCTGTAATTGATCTAGCTATACGCGCCGAAATTATCGACAATTATGAATCAAAGGGTTTGATATGGCTGCAATCAGAACTAAAGCACCGTGATCCTGCATTTTGGGAAACAGCAGAACAATCGAATCCACAAAGGTTGATGCGCGCATTGGAAGTGTTGAATGCGACCGGACAATCCATTCTTGTTTTTAGAACGGCAGAGAAAAAACAGCGACCATTTAATATAATCAAGATTGGCTTAGAAATGCCGATGGATCAGCTGACCCTTCGAATAAATAGCAGGGTAGATCAAATGATGCAAGATGGATTAATTGATGAAGTGCAATCAGTTACTCAATATAGAAGTAAATCGGCTTTACAAACGGTAGGATATAAAGAGGTCTTTGAATATTTAGATGGAACAATTTCAAAGGATGCGGCAATTCAACAAATCAAACACCATACCCGTCAATATGCCAAACGTCAAATGACTTGGTTTAAAAAAGATGCTGAATTCAAATGGATCAATATGGCATCTCAATCGGTAGAAGCAGCATTGCAAGAAGTTTTGAGTTTAAAATAATCTGCTTAATAAATATTTACCTCTCTCTCTAGCTCTATTCCAAATTCAATTTTTACTTTTTCAATAATTTGTGTACTTAAATTAAATATTTCTAAGCCGGTTGCATGTCCATAATTGACTAATACCAATGGTTGCAGCGGATAGCAACCTGCGTCTCCAGCTCTAAATCCTTTCCAACCGGTTTGTTCAATTAACCAAGCTGCAGGTACTTTGGTGTGCGATCCATTTTGAACAGCAAAACCAGGAATGGATGCATATGCTTTTTTTAATTCATCATATAATACCGTTGGAATAATAGGGTTTTTGAAAAAGCTTCCTGCATTCCCAATTTTAGTAGGATCTGGTAATTTTCGTTGCCTAATTCGAATAACTGCATCGGCAATTGATTGGATAGTAAGTTGTTTCACATTCATGTTCATCAATTCCTGTTCAATATTGCCATAACTGATATTGAAAATGGGTGTTTTACGTAATCTAACAACTACAGAAAGTATAATAAATTGATTCCGTAATTGATGTTTGAATACACTTTCTCTATATCCAAATCCACAAGCTTTATTGTCAAAAGATACTATGGAGCCATCGCTAATTTGTATGGCCTCCAATGATTCAAAAACATCTTTGATTTCAACTCCGTAAGCACCAATATTCTGCATAGGTGAGGCGCCTATATTACCAGGGATTAAACTCATATTTTCAATTCCTTGATATTGCTGTTGAACACAATGGCTTACAAATTGATGCCAGTTTTCACCAGCCATAGCTTTTACAAAATAATATTCATTGTCTTCATTAACCAATTCAATGCCTTTCAAAGCATTTTGTAAAACGAGCCCATCATAGTCTTTAGTAAAAAGTACATTGCTGCCGCCACCTAGAACGAGTAGGGGATGATTATTTGTTTTATTCCATTCCAATAATTCTTGCATTTCATTTAATGAAGTAACCTTGCAAAAATGTTTGGCTAATGCATGAATGCCAAAGCTATTAAATGGTTGAAGGGAAATATTGTCAAGTATTTGAGTCATTAATATATGGGATCTGTATTTGGAATAATATGAACGGAGCGATATCTTTTATTGGATTGTATAAGAACCATTTGTTGGTGAATTGCTCTTTTGCAATTATTAACCGTTTGGCTGTCTTTAGGGAGTTTCAATAAAATTTCCCAAATGTATTGGTTCCTAATCCTATCTACAATGGGCTGTGATGGACCATTTAAATAAGCCCCAAATAGATTTGATAGCCCTTGCTGCATAATATTTGCCGCTTCTTCTGCAATATGTTTGTCTTTGTGTTTGAATACAACCTGAATTAATCTGGTAAATGGGGGGTAATGAAATTGTTGTCTGTTCTCAATTTCAAACTGATACAATGCTTGGTAATTATGTTGCTGCACAAACTGCAGAACGGGATGCTTTAAATTGCTCACTTGAACCATCACTTTGCCTAAGCCGTCTTTTCTGCCAGCTCTTCCACTCACTTGTTCCATCAATTGGTATGCTCTTTCATTCACCCTGAAATCGGTGAAATTTAAAATTCCATCGGCGTCTATAATCCCCACTAAACTTACTTTTTCAAAATCTAAACCTTTCACCACCATTTGTGTACCTACTAAAATATCAATTCGATGTTGCTCAAAAATTTTAATTAAATTATCGTGATCGTGTTTTCCTTTTACGCTATCGTAATCCATTCGGGCAATAACTGCATGAGGAAATGCTTCAGATACCAACTCTTCAATTTTTTCTGTTCCAAAATTCTTTTGAACAAAATGATGGTTCCCACAAGCCAAACAGGTTTGCAAAATAGGATAGGTGGTTCCACAATAGTGGCAAGACAATTTCTGTTTCCCTTTATGAAAAGTGAGGGTTACATCACAATGATTACAATGTGGAATCCAACCACAGGTGTCACAAATCATATAGGGCGCATACCCTCTTCTATTTTGAAATAAAATGATTTGTTTTTTTGCTTCTAAAGTTTCTTGAATGCCTTTTAACAAAGAAGGGGATAGCGGATTTTCATTTCTTTGTTTTGCCGGTATTTGTTTTAAGTCTATTAATTCTATTGCAGGTAATGCAACATCTCCATATCTTTCTAATAGTTCTACTAAGCCATACTTTTTCTGTTGAACATTAAAATAGGTTTCAATTGACGGAGTAGCAGACCCTAATAAAACTTTGGCATTAAATAAAGAAGCATAATAAATAGCTGCATCTCTGCTATGGTATCTTGGTGCAGGTTCTTGTTGTTTATAAGAAGCATCATGTTCCTCATCACAAATGATCAACCCAAGATTATTGAACGGCAAAAACAAAGCAGATCTAGCCCCTAATACTACTTTGGTTTCGCCTGAATTAATTTTATTCCAGATTTCTACTCTTTCATTTGGGTTAAACTTAGAGTGGTAAATAGCTATATGACCTCCTAAACTTTTTTGTAATCTTCGGATCATTTGAGCAGTTAGTGCAATTTCAGGAAGTAAGTACAATACTTGTTTCCCTAATTCAATTTGCTCTTCAATTAATTTCATGTACACTTGTGTTTTACCACTGGCCGTAATTCCATGTAGTAAACAAACTGTTTTTGATTCAAATATTTCTTTGATTGAGACTAATGCTTTTTCCTGTGCTGCCGACAAATTAAAATCTAGGCTAAGTAATTTAGGTAAGCTGGGAAGTCGATCGGTATTTCTTCTTTCCCCAATTAAAATTCCTTTTTCTATCAATCCTTTCAATTGAGCAGCAGTTGCATTTGCTTTTTTTAAAAGATCAGGTTGGGTTACAATGCCAGTTGTATTTTTTAAATGTAAATAGGCCAAGAGTAATTCCATTTGCTTTGGTGCTCTGCTCCAATTATTTAATAATTCTTCTAGCTGGTTTTCTTGTGCATACTTAGGATGCAGTAGAATATAATTCTCTGTTTTCTGTTTGTATTTTTCTTTTAATTCTTCCCAAACAAAACAGACCCCTTTTTCTACTAGTTTTTTTATTACAGGGTAAGTATTATTAATGTCTAATAACTGCTGTACTTCGCTAATTTTTAGTTCCCCTTTAATCTCTAAAGCTTCTGCAATAATAAATTCTGAATCTGATAAGTCACTAAAATCTAAAGACCTTTCTTCGTTCCATTGCAACACACTTTCACTAGACAATTTTAAATTGGCTGGTATAGCAGCCTGCATAACTTCTCCCTCAGAGCACATATAATATTGTGCAATCCATTCCCATAATTTAAGTTGGGTTTCGTTTACAACAGGATTAGAATCTAAAATATTTAAAATAGGGGAAGGGGTAAATCCTACTGGAATTTCTTTCACAATTCTCTTTACAATGCCAGCGTATTTCTTATTTTTTCTCAATACAACTTCCACTCTAATTCCGGGAACAATAGCTAACTGCATTTGCTCCGGAACTTGCCAGGTATAATTCTTAGGCAACGCCAATGGTATAATTACTTCAACAAACAAATTGAGATTTTAAACAAAAATACGTTTAAGGAGTGGGATAAGAGATATAACGTTTCAACCCCTCTTCCATCATTTGGTAAACGGTATTTTTTAATATGGGTAAATCTTTCATAGTAAGCCCTTCAACTGGTACCTCCTTTAAATAAACCACTCTATTCTCACCTGGGTTTAATTCGAAAAGGGAACGATAATGCATACGTTTGAGTGTGTCTACTAACAAAAGTGGTTTAATAGGAGTTTGAGTTTCAATGGCAATTCTAAAAGCACCATCAAAAAAACTTTTTAAGGGTTGGCTGGTTTCATTAAATGTTCCTTCAGGAAAAATAATAATGGAAATATGATTTTTGATAGCAGCTTTTAGGGCACGAACACTTTTAGCTCTTGTTTCTGCATCTTTTCTGTTTACTAAAATAACAGCTGCTCTATAAATCCAACCAAATACAGGTACTTTAACCATTTCGTATTTCCCCAACGCCCTGATGGGTTGATGGATAGCTAAAACAATGGGGGGGATATCCATGTAGGAAATATGGTTGGCAACAAAAATATATTGCTTGTTGGTGTCGTGTGGGTGTTCATAAATTTCTTTATGTGATACTCCAATGCTGTAGTACCAAAGTTGAGCCCAAATTCTACAACAACGGTACACTAAATTTCCTCCTTTTACTTTACCAGCAGAAATGGCTAACATGGCAAAAGGAAAAACCAAAAGCATGGCAATCACAAATGTGATTAAAGCATAAATGGTGAATAGGAATAAGCCAACTTTCTTTAACAACGCCATAGCGCTCATAAGATATTAAACAGTTTGGCTTTTACCAAAAAAAATGACTCAAATAGTTAAAGGTAGGCGCTCATTACTGTATTGATGTCCTTTGATTCTAATAAAGAACTGCCCATCAAATATTCATCTACTTTCCTTGCACATTCTCTGCCTTCACTTATGGCCCAAACCACTAGGCTTTGCCCTCTTCGCATATCTCCTGCTGCGAATACTTTTTGAATATTGGTTTGATACTGTTTTTCGGTGGCTTTTACATTACCTCTTTCGTCAAGTTCAATTTCTAATTTTTCTAAAAGACCTGTTTTTTGTGGACTCACAAAACCCATTGCTAACAAAGCTAATTCACAAGGGATTTCTTTCTCCGTTCCAGCAATTTCAATAAACCCAGCGGTCTTTCCATCTTCCGTTATTTTCCACTCCAATTGAACAGTAACCAATGATTTGAGATTTCCGTTTTCGTCTCCAATGAATTTTTTAGTTGCAATGGCCCATTCTCTATTTGCACCTTCTTCATGAGAGGAAGTGGTTTTTAATATAAATGGATATTGAGGCCAAGGCATATGACTGTTTCTTGATATGGGTGGTTTAGGCATTAATTCAAACTGGGTTACACTTGCAGCTTTTTGTCTGTTGGCCGTTCCTATGCAATCACTGCCGGTATCGCCACCACCAATCACCACCACATTTTTATTTGTTGCAACAATTGGGTTTTCATCAAAGTGAATATCAGCAACTCTTTTGTTTTGTTGTTTTAAATAATCCATCGCAAAGTGAACACCATTTAATTCCCTCCCTTCTATATTTAAGTCTCTTGGAATAGTAGAACCCCCTGCCAAAACAATAGCACTGTATTCACGCAATAAATCATTAATGCTAATGGATACACCCACATGAACATTGCACTTGAATATCACTCCTTCCTCTTCCATTAATTGAATTCTTCTATCAATCACCCATTTCTCTAGTTTAAAGTCTGGTATGCCATATCTAAGTAAGCCTCCTGGGGCGTCGTCTCTTTCAAATACAGTTACCTGATGTCCTGCGTAATTCAATTGTGCAGCAACAGCAAGCCCTGCAGGTCCTGAGCCAATGACTGCTATGGTCTTTCCTGTTCTAGTGATTGGTTTATTTGGAATGACTAACCCTTTTTCAAAAGCAATTTCAATAATATGCTTTTCTATTTCTTCAATGGTAACTGGGGGTTGATTAATTCCCAACACACAAGCAGACTCGCAGGGTGCAGGACAAATTCTTCCAGTAAACTCAGGGAAGTTATTGGTAGAAGAAAGAATTTCATACGCTTCTGCCCAGTTTTTTTTATATACTGCGTCGTTGAATTCTGGAATAATATTTCCTAAAGGGCATCCATTGTGGCAAAATGGAACCCCACAATTCATGCACCTTGCACTTTGTTGATTTAATTCCTGCTCAGATAATGGCTTAACAAACTCCTTATAATGCGCAACTCTCTCCGTTGTGGATTGCTTTGATGGTGCCAGTCGATCAAATTCTAAAAACCCAGTTGGTTTACCCATGGTAATTATTTTAAAACAGTGTTGTGTTGATTTTTTTTAGCCAATGCTTTTTTAAAGTCAGTAGGGAATACTTTAATAAAATGGGCCAATTGATTGTCAAAATCTTTCAAGATAAAAGCAGCAACGCTACTATTGGTGTAATCATAATGTTGTTGAATCAATAGTCTTAATTGCATTGCATCTCCTTCGTCTATTGGATCCAACTCTACCATTTCTACATTACAATTGGTAGCAAATTCATTGGAAGTATCATAGATATAAGCAATCCCCCCACTCATGCCTGCCCCAAAATTTCTTCCTGTTTTACCTAGTATGACTGCAATGCCCCCAGTCATGTATTCGCAGCCATGGTCTCCAATTCCTTCCACTACTACTTTGGCGCCAGAATTTCTTACCGCAAATCGCTCACCTGCTTTTCCTCTAATATATGCTTCCCCATTGGTTGCTCCGTATAAGGCAACATTTCCAATAATGCTATTTTGTTCTGCAATAAATTGTGCAGATGAATCAGGATATACAATCAGTTTAGCACCGCTCAAACCTTTCCCAAAATAATCATTGGCATCTCCTTCCAATTCTAATTTCAGACCAGAAGTATTGAATGCTCCGAAGCTTTGTCCTGCTGTTCCTTTGAATTTAAAATGAATCGTGTCTTCGGGTAATCCACTGCTTTTAAAACGTTTTGTAATTTCATTGGACACAATCGTTCCAACTGTTCTATCTGTATTGATTATGGGGAATTCTCCAAACACTTTTTCTCCATTTTCAATTGCTAATTTTGCAACAGACAATAATTTCCAATCAAGTACTTCAGCCAAACCATGGTCTTGTAATTCTTGTGCATATAACCCCGTATTAGAATCAGCAGGTTCTTTGTATAATATTTTTGATAAATCAAGTTGGGTATATTTCCAGTGATTAATAACTAGTCTTTGTTGTAAATAGTCGGTTTGACCTATCATTTCATTAACGGTTCTAAAACCCAATTCGGCCATTATTTCACGCAATTCTTGGGTAATGAATTTAAAAAAGTTTACTACATGATTGGGGTCACCAGTAAAACGCTTACGCAATGTTTCATCTTGGGTTGCAACGCCTACCGGACAAGTATTTAAATGACATTTTCGCATCATAATGCAGCCCTCAACAATCAATGCTGCAGTTGCAACGCCCCATTCTTCTGCTCCTAATAATGCAGCCATTGCTATATCTCTGCCTGTTTTCATTTGGCCATCGGCCTGAACAATCACCCTAGAACGCAACTTGTTTTTTACCAAGGTTTGATGTGTTTCTGCCAATCCTAATTCCCATGGTAAACCCGCATGTTTCACTGAACTTACAGGTGAAGCACCTGTGCCACCATCATGACCTGCAATCAATACTACATCAGCTTTCGCTTTAACAACCCCTGCGGCTATGGTGCCAACCCCTGCTTTAGAAACCAGTTTCACATTAATACGTGCTGCACGATTGGCATTTTTTAAATCAAATATCAATTGTGCCAAGTCTTCAATTGAATAAATATCATGGTGTGGTGGCGGAGAAATTAATCCAACACCGGGTGTTGCATGTCTTGTTTTTCCAATCCATTCATCTACTTTATGCCCCGGAAGTTGACCACCTTCTCCGGGTTTGGCGCCCTGAGCCATTTTAATTTGAATTTCGTCTGCTTCTGTTAAGTAAAGTGCAGTAACTCCAAATCTTGCAGAAGCAACTTGTTTAATAGCCGAACGCATGGAGTCTCCATTTGGCAAAGGGGTGTACCTAATTTCATCTTCACCACCCTCGCCAGTATTGCTTTTGCCACCTAGTCTATTCATAGCAATGGCCAATGTAGTATGGGCTTCCCAAGAAACAGAACCAAAAGACATGGCTCCAGTTGCAAAACGTTTATAAATATTTTCTGCAGGCTCTACTTCATCTATTGAAATAGAAAGACGATTTGTTTTAAAATCTAATTGACTTCTTAGGGTACAAGCTTGTTCACTTTGATTATTAATGAGCGATGAATATTTTTTGAAAGTTGTATAATCATTTCTCTTTGTTGCATCTTGTAATAAGTGAATGGTTTGCGGGTTGAACAAATGAAATTCTCCTTTCCTTTTCCATTGGTAAACACCTCCAACCGGTAAGCGATCAATGGTTTTATTTTTCTTACTGAATGCAAAAAAATGTTTGGCTAAAGTTTCTCTGGCAATTTCGTCTAGTCCCATTCCTTCAATTCTAGAAGTAGCCCCTGTAAAATATAAATCAACTACGCAGCTATTGATTCCAATGATTTCAAAAATCTGCGCCCCCTGGTAACTTTGCAGGGTTGAAATCCCCATTTTAGAAAACACTTTTAGCAAGCCATCATTCACGGCTTTAATATAATTTTTCTTTAATTGTTCAATGTCTAAAGGGCTATCTATTTTATTAGATAGTTTCATATCTCTAATTGAAGATAAAGCCAAATAAGGATTGATGGCTGTAGCGCCAAAGCCAATTAAGCAAGCAAAATGATGAGTTTCCCAAACATCTCCAGCTTCAATAATTAAACCGACTTGACCTCTGTATCCCTTCTTGATTAAGTGATGATGAACTGCTGCAGTAGCTAGTAAAGAAGGAATAGGGGCGTGGTCCGAATCGATGGCACGATCTGTTAAAATGATTACTTCAAATCCATCTTGAACGGCATCAACCGCATACCTGCAAAGTCGATCTATACCTGCTTTTAATGAGCCCGGTTTTCCGTCTGCTCTAAAATAAGTTTGTAAGGTTTTGGCTTGGAAAACACCTGTATCTATACTTCTTATTTTTTCTAATTCATGATTATTGAGAATGGGATGTTGTAATGCTACACTATGACATGCAGTTGGCTCTTCTATTAATAAATTTCCATTGCTTCCTGCAAAGGTTGCCAACGACATGACCATTTTTTCACGAATTGGATCAATTGGTGGATTGGTTACCTGTGCAAACAATTGTTTAAAATAGGCACTTAAATGTTGTGGTTGATTACTTAAAATAGCCAATGGAGCATCATTACCCATTGAGCCTATTGGCTCTTTGCCATCTATGGCCATGGGGGCAATAATAGTATCTAAGTCTTCTGTTGTATATCCAAATGCTTTTTGGTATTTAAATACTTGATCGTGTTCTAAATGCGTAAACATTACACGTGGCTCAGGTAGTTCTTCTAAACGAATTTTATATTTATTCAACCACTCCGCATATGGTTTTTGCGAACAAATTTTCTCTTTTAATTCATCGTCAGAAATAATTCTTCCTTCACTCATATCTACCACAAACATTTTCCCCGGTTGCAATCTGCCTTTCTCTTTTACATTGGCAGGGTCTATGGGGAGCACACCTGTTTCGGAGGCCATGATGACTCTGTTGTCGTGGGTAATTGTATATCTAGATGGCCTTAATCCATTCCGATCTAATGTGGCCCCAATCATTTGCCCATTGGTGAAAGAAATAGAAGCGGGGCCATCCCAGGGTTCCATTAAACATGCATGGTATTCATAAAAAGCTTTTTTAACAGGGTCCATGCTATTATTTCCATCCCAAGCTTCTGGAATCAACATCATCATCACATGAGGCAATGAGCGGCCTGTTAATGTAAGCAATTCAATCATATTGTCTAAACAAGCAGAATCAGATTGCCCATTGGTAACAATGGGAAGAATCATGTCTAATTCTTCTTTTGTAAAAGCAGGAGTAGTAAATCCTTTTTCGCTAGATCGCAACCAATTTAAATTTCCTTGTAACGTATTGATTTCTCCATTATGTGCTATATATCTAAAAGGCTGTGCTAGTTTCCAAGAAGGGAAAGTATTGGTAGCAAATCTAGAGTGAACTAAACCAAATGCCGACACCATTCTCTTATTAGATAAATCGGTAAAATATTGGCGAACTTGATTACTGGTAAGTTGACCTTTATAAATAATTGTTCTAGAGGAAAGCGAGACAATGTAAAAACCTATTTCATCTTTTCTGATGGTATTGTTAATGGTATGCGATGCATAATTGCGAAGGATAAATAATTTTCTTTCGAAGGCTTCTTGGTCTTGAATATGGTCGGGACATGCAATAAAAACCTGTTCCATACATGGCTCTACTGATAGGGCAGTTGCTCCAATATCCGCCTTATTTACAGGAACTTTTCGGTATGTAATAATTTCTAACCCCAGTTTTTCTGCAGCTCTATTAAAAATATCCCTGCACTCTTCGCGCAGACCAACCGATTTAGGGAAAAAAATCATTCCCACACCATAGCGGCCCGCATTAGGTAGATGTTTGCCAAGAAGTAAACATTCATCAAAGAAAAACTCGTGTGGAATTTGAATCAGTATACCCGCGCCATCTCCTGTATTTACTTCACAACCACATGCGCCGCGATGTTCCATATTTTCTAGTACAGTAAGTGCATCCGATATATGTTGGTGGTTCTTGTGTCCGTTGATATTGGCAACAAATCCAATGCCGCAGGCGTCGTGCTCAAATTGGGGGTTATAGAGGCCTCCATTGTTTTGGTTACTAAACATTTAGTCCAGTTTAAACGTGGGTTAATAATGGCGGCAATCTGAACTAAATTAATAAAACCTGGGATTAATTCAAAATATTATTTAAACTAATGGTTGTAAGTTTAAATAATTTCTAAAATTAAAGGTAAAAACTTAGAAAAAAATTAAGATGAAATGAAAACGCTGCAATCAAATGCAGATTTGATTTTATCTGAGGGCTTTGTTTTAAATATACCAAATAGGGTAGAGCCGCTGCCACTCATGGCTGCATAACTAGCGCCCAATTGGTACAGCTGATCTTTGATTACCCCAATAATAGGGTGTGCTTTGGTAATCGGTGCTTCAAAATCGTTGAATAAATATTTTCGCCATTCTTCAATAGGTTGTTCCAAAATGGATACAATATTTTGTTTAGATGGACCAGGGATTATTTGTTCAAACGCCCACTTGGTATTTACATGAATTCCTGGGTTTACTAACACAAAGTAATAGTTCAATAAATCCAATTGAATGGGCTTTAATATTTCTCCTCTTCCTGTTGCATAACAGGCTTTATTGATGATGAAAAACGGACAATCACTTCCCAAATTGGCAGCATATTCAATCAATTGTTGAGTAGGAATATTTAATTTATATTTTTCGTTGAGCAATTGCAAAGCAAATGCACCGTCTGCACTTCCTCCCCCTAATCCTGCACCCATTGGAATCATCTTATGCAAGTGCATATGCACAGGCGGTAAATGCGGAAAATCTTGTTTTAATAAATGGTATGCTTTTATACAAAGATTATTCTCTGGATTGCCTGGGATAGATAAGCCAGTTGAATCAAATTGCAATTCTGCTGCGGTAACTAATTCAAAAATATCTTTTAATGGTACAGGATAGAAAACGGTTTCTAATTCATGAAAACCGTCCGGCCTTTTTCCGGTAATATGTAATCCTAGATTAATTTTGCAATTGGGAAAAATGACCATGGGCTTTTGTGCAAAGCACTATTTTCTTTTTTTCAACTCATCACGTATGGCAATTGCCCTGATATAATCTTCTTGGTCTAGTACTTCATTTAGTAAGTTGTTCAGCTCTTCAATATTTAATGAACTCAGGTCTGTTCTTTCGCTTGTGCCAGCGGGCTCTTCTGCACCCACTGCTTCCATTTTAGGTTTAGCAGTTCCACCTTCTTCCATGGCAATGCCTGCACTTTCTAAAATATTATCATACGTATAAATAGGACATCCAAATCTCACCGCCAATGCTAATGCATCGCTGGTTCTGCTATCAATTTCCACAGTATCGTTGTCGGTGTAACAAACTAGTTTAGAGTAGAAAATTCCTTCTTGTAAATCGTTAATAATGATCTCTTGTAATTCTACCCCAAAAGCATTCATGAAATTTTTCATGAGGTCGTGAGTCAATGGACGACTGGGGTGCATATTCTCTAATGCAACCGCAATGGCTTGCGCTTCAAACCCTCCAATTACTATAGGAAGTCTACGTAATCCATTTATTTCACCCAATACAACAGCGTAAGAGTGGGTTTGTGTAATGCTGTGAGAAAGCGCTACAATTTCCAGTTCAATCTTCTTCATATTGTGTGCTAAATTAACTTAAAAATACGAATGAATCATGCTTGGTTGTGTTTCTTCAGCCATTTGTCGAAAAGGAAAGTTCCAAACGGAAAAAATGCTGCTAAAAATGCATAAATCAAATATTTAAAAGGCCAGTTTTCTTGTTCTTTTACCCATAATGCCAAAGCTAGATAGGCAACAAATAAAAGTCCATGCGCCCAGCCAGTGTATTTTACTGCTAGTGGATAACCCGCTAAATATTTCAGCGGCATGGCAATTCCTAATAAAACCAATAAAGAAATTCCTTCTGCATAACCAATTTTTCTAAAAAAATGGAGGGAAGTACCAGCTGATTTTTGCATAGGAGCAAAACTACCAAATTTTATGTGCAAATTGTGAAGCTAAAAAAGCTACTATGCCATTGTTTAATATTCAGGATATTCCTTCTTGTAATTTAATTGACGGATATGATGCGCAGTTTATTCATACTGCCAATGCAACGTATTCTCATGTAAAAGCTGCTGCCGGTGCGGTATTGCCCACACATTCACATCCGCAAGAACAAGTGTCTTATATTTTAGATGGCAGTTTTGAATTAACAGTAGAAGATGTAAAGTATGTATTAGAACCCGGCCAGGTTTTTGTAATTCCTTCTAATACCATGCACAGTGGTCACGCAATTACCAACTGTTTTATACTCGACGTCTTCACGCCATTGCGTGAAGACTATCGAGAAAAAGGTGGAATCAATTTAGGTTAAGCTCCTGCTTTCATTTTTTGAATAGCGGAAGTTAGTTGAGGTACTACTTCAAATGCATCTCCTACAATACCGTAGTCTGCTGCTTTAAAGAATGGAGCTTCGGGATCTTTATTAATCACAACAATTACTTTAGATCTGTTCACTCCAGCTAAGTGCTGAATAGCGCCTGAAATACCAATAGCAATATATAAATTAGGAGCAACTTGAACACCTGTTTGACCAACGTGTTCATGGTGTGGTCTCCAATGTGCATCACCAACTGGTCTGCTACATGCAGTAGCAGCTCCCAATTCTTTTGCAAGGTCTAATAAAATGCCCCAGTGTTCAGGTCCTTTTAAACCTCTACCACCACTTACTACAATATCTGCTTCAGTTAAAGGAACTTCACCAGTGATTTTATTGACAGCAGTAATTTTTACTTTCGGTTCATTCACTGTTACCGCTAATGCTTCAACAACTGCAGTGCCTTCTGTGGCAACTGTTTTATAAGAATTCGGGTTTAATGAAATCACTTTGACTGCAGAAAGGATATTCACATGTGCATATGCTTTACCAGAGAATACTGTTTTCTTAACTGAAAAGCCATTGCTGGTATTGGGCAATGCACAAGCGCCTGCTACTAAACCGGCTTTTAATTTAGCAGCCACTCTTGCAGCTACTGCTTTACCGGTTTGGTTATGTGAAAATACGATTACAGTGGCACCAGTTGCAGTAGCTGCTTCACTAATTACACTTGCATAAACCTGTGCGTCTACATTGTTTAATGCAGCATTACTCACTTGGTGAATTTTGCTCACCCCGTATTTGCCTAAAGCTGCTAAGTCTTCGGTTACAGTGCCTAGTACAATACCTTCAGCAGTAGTTCCCAATTGCTTGGCTACATCTGCACCATAAGTTAGTGCTTCTAAAGAAGATTTTTTTACATGACCTTCTGATTGATCTATAAATATTAAAACTGACATTTTTTTAAATTTGAGTAGTGAATAAAACACTTAAAATAATTAGATGGCTTTGGCTTCTTCATGCAATAATCTTACTAGTTCAGCAACATTATCTGGGGCCACCAATTTAACACCTGCTTTTGCTGGTGGCAATTCAAAGCTTTGTATGCTGGTAAGGGCATCCACTGCAATTGGCTCTACCACTTTAAGTGGTTTTGTTCTTGCCGCCATAATACCACGCATATTTGGAATGCGTTGTTCAGCCATTCCTTTTTGGCAACTTACTACAACAGGTAGCGTTACTTCTGCGGTTTCTTCACCACCATCAATCTCGCGAACCACAGTTGCTGTAGTTCCATTTAAATCGAATTTTGTAGCTAAAGAAATATAGGGGCTATCCACTAATTCAGCAACCATACCACCAATAGAAGAACCATTGTAGTCAATGGTTTCCTTTCCAGTGAAAATTAAATCATAACCACCTTGCTTTGCTACTTCAGCAATTTGTGCAGCAATATAGTAAGCGTCACTATTGTCGGTATTAACTCGGATGGCTTCATCTCCACCTAATGCCAACGCTTTTCTGATGATTGGTTCTGCGTCTGCATTACCTACTGTAACTAAATGAATAGTTGCCGCAGGATTAGCTTCTTTTAATTCAATGGCTCTAACTAATGAATACCATTCATCGTAAGGATTAATGATCCATTGTACACCCGCTTCATCAAATTTTGTATTGCCATCGGTAAAGGCAATTTTAGAAGTAGTGTCTGGTGTTTTACTTACACAAACTAAAATCTTCATATGGTTAAGGTTTATCTTTTAATTTAGTTGTTTATGCAACTATTCGCAAATATACTGTGTCAAACTAATAACTGTTTGTATTTAACCAAAAAATAACCAAAAAGTTTCGGCTGTTTATTCATCCGATAATGGCTGGTCGTTTCCCTTCTTCATTTCTTTAGCAAAAAAAGAAGCCAAAGCAGCTAATTCTGAATTGGTTAAATTATTCTCCATTTTAGACAAGGCTTCGTTAGATAGCGCATTGTCTAATTCCTTTTCTTCGTCTTTGTTGTTGTCTTTTTCCACCTAGTAAAAGTAAGGAATTTCATACTTTAGCCAGATGAATCGAATTGACAGAATTCAAGAAATGTTAGCATCCAATCCTACTGACCAATTTTTGCGCCATGCATTGGCTTTGGAGTGGATCAAGATTGGAAATGATGCAGCAGCGAGGAGATTATTTGAAGCCATTTTAACCGAAGACCCCACTTATATAGGTTCTTATTATCATTTAGCTAAATTGCTAGAAAGAGTAGGTGAAACAAACGCAGCCATAGAATGGTATGAGAGAGGAATGGCAGCAGCAAAAGCGGCAAAAGACCAACATTCATATAATGAATTGCAATCTGCCTACGAAGACTTAGCTTACTAGCAGCAAAACAAAAACGATACCATTAAAATTGCCATTATGTCTTACGATTACCAAAAATACAAGACCCCAATCGGAACTCAATTAAATTGTAAGGGATGGGTGCAAGAAGCAGCATTAAGAATGTTGTTGAACAACCTTGATCCTGCAGTGGCAGAAAGGCCCGAAGACTTAATTGTATATGGTGGTAGAGGTAAAGCTGCACGTAATTTTGAAGCATTAGATAAAATTATTGCCTCATTAAAATCATTAGAAGAAGACGAAACACTGTTGATTCAAAGTGGTAAACCTGTAGGAATATTAAAAACCCATACAAACGCACCAAGGGTTCTAATTAGTAACTCTCAATTGGTTCCCAACTGGGCAAATTGGAAGCATTTTTCTGAGTTAGAGCAGAAGGGGTTAATGATGTACGGCCAAATGACTGCAGGTAGTTGGATTTATATTGGTTCGCAAGGAATTGTACAAGGAACATTTGAAACCTATGCAGCCATTGCCGATAAACACTTTGGCGGTACTTTAAAAGGTACATTAAATGTAACTGCAGGGTTAGGGGGTATGGGTGGAGCACAGCCGCTGGCCATTACCATGAACGAAGGTGTTGCATTAATTGCCGAAGTGGAAGAATGGCGAATTGATAAACGGGTTGAAACAAAATACTTAGACGAGAAATTTTTAGACATTGATGCCGCCATTGATCAAGCGTTGAAATATAAAGCATCAGGTGAAGCCAAAAGTATTGGCGTATTGTGCAATGCTATTGATTTGTTACAAGCTTTACTTAATAGAAAAATTATTCCAGATACTTTAACCGATCAAACATCGGCTCATGATCCGCTGATTGGCTATACGCCGCATCAAATGAGCAATGAGGAAGCAACCGCTTTGCGCGCGTCTGATCCCGAAGGTTATATTGCTAAAAGTTATGAAAGCATGTATTTGCATGTGCAATTGATGTTGCAACTAATGGATAACGGTGCCATAACTTTTGATTACGGAAACAATATTAGAGCAAGGTCTAAAGAATACGAGGAACAGCAACAAGCAAAAAATAGGTCTTTAACTTATGCTGTTGGAAGGTCATTCGATTTTCCTGGCTTTGTTCCTGCGTATATTCGTCCTTTATTTTGTGAAGGAAAAGGGCCATTCAGGTGGGCTGCATTAAGTGGAGACCCAGCTGATATTGCAGTAACAGATGAAGTAATACAAAACCTTTTTCCCGAAAATAAAAGCATGCAACGTTGGATGAAAATGGCAAAGGAAAAAATTGCTTTTCAAGGTTTGCCTGCTCGTATATGTTGGTTAGGACAAGGCGAAAGAGAAAAAGCAGGATTGGCTTTTAATGAATTGGTTAAAACTGGAAAAGTAAAAGCACCTATTGTAATTGGTAGAGATCATTTAGATACTGGTTCAGTTGCATCCCCAAATAGAGAAACAGAAGCGATGCTAGACGGATCTGATGCTGTGGCAGATTGGCCTGTATTAAATGCATTAATAAACACCGCGGGTGGAGCTAGTTGGGTATCACTGCATCATGGCGGTGGGGTAGGAATGGGTTATTCTATTCACGCTGGAATGGTCATAGTTGCCGATGGCACGGATGACGCTGCTGCAAGACTGGCAAGGGTTTTACGCAATGATCCAGGTATGGGTGTGATTAGGCATGCAGATGCGGGTTATGAAATTGCCCAAGCAACTGCGGCAAAATTTAATTTAGGTATATAAGTTTCATCCATCCATCATAATCAAGCCGAATCACAGGGAACTCTTAAAGAAGTTTTGTATTATTACTTTATGAAAAATATGACGCAAAAATTAAACAAATCTTTTGCCCTACTAGCAGTAGGTCTAGGGTTGATAGCTTTGCCGGTTGTGGCTCAGGAAAAGTTGAATCCTACCGTAGAAGCCATTATTAAAGAAGCCAATACAAATTCTCAATTACAAAGATTGGGGCATGAGTTAATGGATGGAGTAGGACCTCGTTTAGTGGGTTCTTCTAAAATGGTTCAAGCAAGTGATTGGGCAATTGCACAATATAAAAATTGGGGCATTGAAGCAAAGAGAGAAAATTATGGTACTTGGAGAGGATGGGACAGAGGAGTAACGCATATTGATATGGTTGCACCATGGACCAAATCTTTAGAAGGCACCCAATTGGCATTTAGCCCAGCTACTAAGAAACCAGTTACAGCTGAAACCATTGTATTGGCTGATGTAGCAGACTCTATTGCATTTAAAGCTTGGTTGCCCAATGTGAAAGGAAAATTTGTTTTGATATCAATGCCTCAACCAACAGGACGCCCTGATTATAATTGGGCTGATTTTGGATCTAAAGCATCGATTGATAAAATGAAGAAAGAACGCACAGAAGCTACAGATGCTTGGCGCAAGCGAATCAGCAAAACCGGTTTAAGTGCTGCTAAATTAGCGCAAGCATTAGAAAATGCCGGTGCTGTAGGAGTTGTAGGAAGCTTGTGGAGCAATGGTTTTGGCGTGAATAAAATATTTGCAGCCAATACTAAAAAAGTACCCACTATTGATATTGCCTTAGAAGATTATGCGCTGTTATTTCGCTTAACCGAGTCTGGTCAAGCACCAAAGATTACGGTATTTGCACAGTCTAAAGAATTAGGGGTTGTTCCTACATTTAATACTTTGGCAGAAATAAAAGGCACTGAAAAACCGAATGAATATGTAATGCTTTCTGCTCATTTTGATTCATGGGATGGAGGAACAGGTGCAACCGATAATGGAACAGGTACTTTGGTAATGATGGAAGCGATGCGTATTTTGAAAGCAGTATATCCAAATCCTAAACGCACCATATTAGTAGGACACTGGGGTTCTGAAGAGCAAGGCTTGAATGGTTCACGTGCATTTGTAGAAGACCATCCTGAAGTAGTAAAAAATTTACAAGCTTTATTTAATCAAGACAATGGAACTGGTCGTGTAATCAATTTAGGAGGTGCCGGATTTAAGTATGCAAAAGATTTTATTACTCGTTGGTTAGCAGCAGCACCTTCTTACATTAAAGATACGGTAAGAACGAGTTTTCCTGGCTCTCCTGCAGGTGGAGGTTCAGACAATGCTTCATTTATTGCAGTAGGAGCACCTGCCTTTTCTTTAGGCGCATTAAACTGGTCATATTTTAATTATACTTGGCATACCAACAGAGATACTTACGATAAAATTGTTTTTGATGATGTACGTAATAATGCCATTTTAACGGCTATTTTAGTGTATATGGCTTGTGAAGAACCTGAACGCATGCCAACTGATAAAGCAGAATTACCTGCTGGTCCTCGTGGTCCTCAAACATGGCCAAAACAAACCAAAGCAAAGCGCGCAGGTGGGTATGATAATTAAGTTTTAAAGCCAAATTCCTATATGAAAAAATCAATATTGCCATTTCTATTATTTGGGTTGATTGCAACTGTTGCTTTTGCAGAAACGCCCATAAAAGACAAGCTCATAAAAACGGGGGCAGATCAAACAGAAAAGTACTTGTCTTATTTAAAAGGTAAGCGAGTGGCTTTATTAGCTAACCCAACTACTATTGTTGGGGATAAGCATTTTGTAGACAGCATGTTAAAGAAGGGGGTAAATATTGTAAAAGTATTTGGCCCTGAACATGGCTTCAGAGGCAATGCCAGTGCGGGTATAAAAGTGGCAGATGAAATTGACCCTACAAGTGGAGTGAAAGTAGTTTCTTTATATGGCCCCAAACGTAAGCCTTCTAAAGATGATATGGCCGATGTAGACTTGATGATATTTGATATACAAGATGTGGGATGTAGATTCTATACCTATATCAATGTGTTGAGTCATATCATGGAAGCTTGCGCAGAAAATGGAAAGGAACTATTGATTTTAGACAGGCCCAATCCCAACGGATACTTAGTAGATGGTCCTATTTTAGACATGAAATTCAAATCGGGTATTGGTATGTTTCCTATACCTATTTCGCATGGTATGACCATTGCAGAATTTGCGCAAATGATCAATGGCGAAGGTTGGTTGCCCAATAAAATGCAGGCCAAATTGAAAATCATTAAAGTGGCCAATTATGCGCATGATATGGATTATACATTGCCGGTTAAGCCCTCTCCAAACTTGAATACGCAGCAAAGTATTATGTTGTATCCTACTACTTGCTTGTTCGAAGGAACTGTATTGAATCATGGCAGAGGTACCATGTTCCCTTTTACCATTTTTGGAAGTCCATTGTATAAAGGGGTGTATGATTTTTCTTTTACTCCTGTAAGTATCAAAGGCATGGCTGAAACTCCTTTGCATATGAATAAAGAATGTTACGGTTTAGACCTTCGCAATGTGGATATTGCTGAATTGAAAAAGAAGAACCGAATTCAAATTGAATGGTTAATAGAGCTATACAATAAGTTCCCCGCTAAAGAGCAATTTTTTGATCGCTCTCAAAGCAACCAAATAGGTGATATCAATAAATTAATCGGCAACGATGTTTTTCGCAAGCAAGTTGCAGAAGGCAAGTCAGTAGAAGAGATTTACGCTTCTTGGGAACCTGGGTTGTCGGAATACAAAACCATGCGAAAAAAATATTTACTCTATCCTTAGTAAGTATTCGTCATATCTATATCAACACAAATAATATAGTCTGCTTTGCCTAAATTTTCGGCGAGCAGACTTTTTATATTGGCCTGACTTACTGTAGATATTGTTCCTATTTTAAGATTGGGCTTTTGTTGCTTTAAATACCAATTGATGCCATCAAAATTGTCTGAGTGATATGCGCCATTGTAATGTAAAAACAAGGATCCATTGGTATGGTTGGTTAAAATAAAGTGTGCCATCGTAGCGTCTTTACTAGCTTGGGCTTTAGGCATATTTTCAGTGGCATGTAGGCCCATCATTTTAATCATATTTACGTATCCGGGTAAAGAAGCATCGTATGTCATTGGTAAAGGGGCTATCCATTTTTTTTCTTCACTGGTTAAGCTGTCTAATTTCCCAAAGCCTCCTTTGTTTACGAGTGCAGCATATTTTCTAGGAATATTGGTAGCAATAAAAGGGATATTATTTGCTTTGGCATAGTTCACTAATGGGGCATAATCAGTGGGGTAATTTTTCCAAAGGCGAGCATTGGAGTCAAGCCCTTTTGCGCTTAGTTTTCCGGATAAATAATTATTTAATGCTACTTGATTGTCTGCTTCAAACATTTCTGCACCCAATACCATTTGTCTTTTCGCATGCAAGTCTTTGGTTACTGCTAATTGAAGCCAATGTGCAATGGCGTTATTATGGTATTCGCCAAACAATACAATGTCTTTGTCTTTTAGGTGGCGAATCATTTTTGCGTAAGAAACTTTTCTGCCTTTTGCATCAAATAAAGTGTAGGGGCTTTTTTGTTGCGCATATGACATGGAAGCAAATGCAATAAACAAACAGGCAAACAATAACTTTTTCATGATGGGGGTATTTGGTTTCAAATATACCCATTATCTAACCAAATAATATTCCTTGGGTGGCTTTGATGATTGGTTTCGGTTTGTGTAATAATTGCAATTCATATCTGTCCACGGGAGCAATTTCAATTAATGGACTAGGCGCATATCTAGATGCAATCAATATGGCTGTTTGCTCGGCATGTGGAAGAAAAGTTTGCAATGCTAGTTCAGGACTATTATTCTCTTTTGATAAATGAGCCAGCAATAAATGGCTCATATTTTTAGGCCGATAGTTCTTGAATAAATCCAAAGCTTGTCGATTGGAAATATGTCCTTTACCGTTGCTGATTCTTTCTTTTAAGGGTTGAGAATAACGACCGTTTTTAAGCAGCACTTCATCGTAGTTGGATTCTAGAAAAGCAGCATGGCATTGTTGAAAATAATGCGTTACGTTATTACAGGATATACCAATATCGGTTATTACTCCTACATGAATACCTTGGTAACTAATAATAAAACTATGTGGGTCTGCGGCATCGTGCTCCTTTATAAAAGGAGTAATAGCTAAGCAATCATCTGTACGATTGGAAATATCTTTTCCTATATAAATAGGTTGGTTGGCTTCAAAAGGCTTAGACAAATGCCTGATTAACTTTGGTCCTCCTTTTGCTGTTTCTGGAGTAATATAAATGGGAATTTTATATTTATTTGCAAAAGTAGAAAGCCCCTTAATATGATCGGTATGTTCGTGGGATATGAAAATAGCTCGGAGCTTTTCTACCGATAAATTCAGCTGTTTCATCCTGATTTCTGTTTCTCTTAATGAGAGACCTATATCTACCAAAACAGCGTCAGTACTGTTTCCTATGTAATAACAGTTGCCGTTAGAGCCTGAATTTAAAGAAGCAATTTGTAAACTCATGAAACGCAAATAAATGCCAATTTTCTTATATCACCATATAGCTGGCATGTAATTTGTTTTATATAGCCTAAATGGATAATTATGAAAAAGACTATTACACTACTGGTCTTCCTCATTGCAGTTGCCCTTCAATTGCAAGCGCAGTCTAAGCAACCTAAGCAGTTGGGTTTGCCTGGTGACAATTTAAATTTATACGCAGCCCTCAAACTATTTCAAGAATCTAAAACCTTGGAAGATTTTGAAAAAGCGATTAATGATCCTGAACAAAAGATTAACAATCTAGATTTGGATGTAGATGATCAAATTGATTATATTAATGTGGTAGATAAAGTTAAAGATGACGTTCATAGTATTACATTACGAGTAGACATTAATAATAGAGAACAGCAAGATATTGCTGTGTTTGTAGTTACTAAAGAATCGAATAACCAAGTATATATTCAAGTAGTTGGAGACGAAGATTTATATGGTAAAAATTATATCATTGAACCCAACTATGCCAATGAAGGAAGGCCTAATCCTGGTTTTCGTTCAGACTTTGATGATGAATATATTCCAGCTGAAAGAAGAGTTGTTTCATATGTTGAAGTAGCCAATTGGCCAATTGTACAGTATATATATGTTCCCACTTATCGTCCTTGGATTTCTATTTGGGGCTGGAATAGATATCCTGGTTGGTGGAGGCCTTGGAGACCTTACTCATGGCATTGGTATTATGGATACCATTACAATTTCATCAATATCTATTTTGGAAATTATTCTAGAAGTTCATTTTATAGAAACAAAAATTGGTACAATTGGAATTACGGGAATAATGGATGGAGATCTAGGTCAGTAGTGTACATTAATCGTTATCAACAAGGATTTTATCGAAACACCTATTCTAGACCTCAATCTTTACAGGAAGGATACAGGGTTTCAAGAAATAGGGTACCAATGAATATGCGACCAGTTGCTGCTCCTAGTACTAGACCCAATAATAATGATCGACGTCCAACTGCAAGGCCCAATTGGAGTGATCGAGATCGACCATATTCAAGACCTGAAGTAAATAACAGACCACAAACTAGGCCCACTCCTGAAACCAGACCTACTGGTCGGGACAGGGTAGAGCGACCAAGTACTAGGCCTGCTGGTCCTGATCGTCAAAGGCCTGAAGCTAGACCTTCTCAACCCAATCAGACTAATCGTCCTGTGGCGCGTCCTAATCCTCCACAACGTACTGCTCCGGAAGCAAGACCAAGCAATAACGGGAGAGGAAATAGAAATGGAACTGGCACAACCAGGAACAATGATTAAATTGCGGTATGTCTGAAAACTTTATATCCAATGATCCACTCCATGGCAAAACCTTGGAGTGGATTCTTACTTATTTAGTAAAGCATTTTGGTTGGGAAGACCTGGCCAGAATGATCAATATCAACTGCTTTAAAAGCAACCCTAGCATTAAATCTTCGCTTACCTTTTTACGAAAAACTCCATGGGCTCGAAAGAAAGTGGAAGATCTTTATATTAGTACGCTTTAATCTATTTCAATTAAGTTGGTGGTTTTGATAATGTCTGAAACCGCATCATATAGTGTGTCTAAGTGCGCTTGTGTATTAAATGCTTGAATGGAATACCTCAAGAAAACTTGGTCTCCGTGCGGCATAACTGGTACCTCAATTTTGTATTGATCAAATAACAAGTTCTTTAATTGGATGGGATGCTTGGTTTTGATTGGAATGCTGAACAGTTGCAAAATAAAGTCGTCGGTTAATGGTGCCAGTGGTTGACTGTTGACCAACTCGCAAAAGCGCATTGCATTTGATTTAACCAGCACTTTACACGCTGAGGAAACTGCTGTCCAGTTATACTGGTTCATGAATTCAATGGCTTTAGGTATGCATAAAAAGGCAGAGAAATCTCTTGTTCCTTGTGTTTGGTGATAATCTAAAAAGGAAGAATGAGAAGGAGTGGTGCTGTTGAATCCCCAACTAATTACTAAAGGATCTAACATGCGTTGATATGCTTTATTTACGTAAAGGAATGTACTGCCTTTTGGAGTCATCATCCATTTATGACAAGCACCCGTAAAGAAATCTGCTCCCAATAAAGACAAGTCAATTGGGGCTTGCGCAGGTCCATGCGCCCCATCAATAAAAGTGGGTATACCCAGCTGTTTTGCTTTAGCGCAAATTGCTTCTATCGGAAATCTCAATCCTGTAGAACTGGTGATATGACTAATGAATATTAATCTAGTTCGATTGTTCACTCCTTTAAAAAAATCATCAACAAATGCTTCTTTTGTAGTTAAAGGCAAGCTGATTGGTTGCTTTTTATATTGAGCCCCAGCTTGATTGCAATAGTATTCCCAAGTTCTATCACATGCACCATATTCAAGATTAGTGGTGAGCACTTCATCGCCTGCTTTTAGTGGAAAATTTTTTGCAACAAGATTGACTGCATGGGAAGGGTTCACTATATAAACCAAATCGTCCGCTGAGCAATTTAAATATTGACCTAAGGCTTCTCGGGATTCTTGTAAATAATCTAAACCTGTTTTAACAATAAATAAAACGGGTTCTTGTTCTAGTTCTAATTGATATTGTTGATACCGTTCAAATATAGGTTTGGGGCATGCGCCAAAAGATCCAAAGTTTAAAAAAGTAAGGTCTTTTCTTACTAAAAATTCATTTCTTAATTGTTCGGTAATCATAAAATAGGAGTTTGATATTTTTCCATAATAATCCAACAAATAAAATTGCTGCTGCTAATAACAGTGTTTTCAATACGAATGTATTGTAGAATATCCCAGCAATTACACCGCCTATAAAAAAGAAGAAAATAATGGTAAATCTCAATTTAATAGAGTCGGTTAGTTGTTTTTTTTGTTCGGGAGAATTGTAGAAAAATAATTGAGACAGCTCTATACCAAGGTCGGTAAAAAGTCCTGTTAAATGAGTGGTTCTAATAACAGCAGCAGATATTTTGGTAACCAAAGCGTTTTGCAGTCCCATGGTAAATAATAATATAAAAGCAATAATATCTGGATTGCTATGAATAGATGGCTGTAAAAAAAGGCCAGCATAAATAAGTAGCGCTATTTCTAGTAAGATGGGAACGCTGAAAGCGTATCTTTTTGCTTTTCTGTATACAACTTCAATAATGGTATTAGAAATAAATGCACCTAATAAAAAAAATAAAATATAGTAAATATAAATCAATCCTTCCCAGAATTTAAGTTGATCAAATTCTTCGATAAAAAAGGCAAAATGCCCAGTTACATTTGTGGTCAATTTTTGAATGGCTAAAAAGCCTACTACATTTACCATGCCTGCCACACATGAAAGAAATGAGGCAAGTGCTATACTTGTTTCTAAACTTCTCTTGCCAATTCTATGTCTAAACATTTGGGTATCTTAATTCGCAATTGAAGGTACAATTTTGTAAATTGTGGAATGGTTTTTCTGGATTTACAAGCTGTTTCAAAATATGAAAGGGGTAATACGGTTCTTCAGCCTATGCATTTTTCTATGCAAGAAGGAGAGCGGGTGGCTATTGCCGGAGAAACAGGCTCAGGGAAATCTACCTTTTTAAAATTGATTGCAGGTCTGCTTCAGCCTGATGAAGGGAATGTTTATTTCGAGGGGGTTCGTGTTTTAGGACCCGATGAGCAATTATTGCCTGGTCATCCTAAAATTGCTTATTTATCTCAACATTTTGAATTGCGCAACAATTACAAAGTGCATGAACTACTCGAAATGACTAATCAATTAGATGCCAGGTCTGCTCAACAAATATTTGATGTATGTAGAATCAGTCATTTGATGATGCGTAAATCGGATGAATTGTCTGGTGGAGAAAAGCAACGAATTGCATTGGCAAAACAATTGACTTCATTTCCGAAATTGTTGTTGTTAGATGAGCCTTTTTCTAATTTAGACCGTGTTCATAAAGAGCTTATTCGATCAGTAATTGAAGATATTTGTACTACTTTAAAAGTTACTTGTTTATTGGTTTCTCATGACGCAACCGATTTATTGTCTTGGGCCGATCGTATTATTATTATGCAAGATGGTCAGGTGGTTCAACAAGGAACACCCAAGCAATTGTATCATCATCCAGTGAACGAGTATGTAGCTGCTTTAATGGGTGATTACAACTTAATCAATACTAAAACACACGAAGTTTTTTTACAGTTATTAGGTGAAGGCATTAGGGGGAAGCGTGCATTAATTAGGCCAGAACAATTGGCTATTTCAGTTACCCAACCCGCACAACCCCATTTTGTAGAAGGCGTAGTTCAGAAAGTATTGTTCTTTGGTGCGTATTACTCAATTGAAGTATTAGTGGATGGCTTTATTTTAAAAGTAAGAACCACTGCATTTATGTTTAATGCCGGTGATATCGTATTTATTACGGTTGCCAGTACAGGGGCTTAATTGGGACGCTTAGTTAAATCAATTTATTTCATTTCGTCGGGTCACTTCAAATATTTTGCAAAAAATCCCAATGTCCTTTCCCATGAAAGCTTTGCTGCGGCTTCATTGTATCTTGCACCTGCTGTATCATTGTGAAACGCATGGTTCACATTTTCGTAAACAAATAACTCGTAATTAATTTTGTTTTCTTTTAATGCTGCTTCATAAGTAGGTATACCTTCATTCACTCTGGTGTCTAATCCACCATAGTGGAGCATTAATGCAGATTTGATTTGTGCAACTTTAGTTGCTTCTGGTTGTCTACCATAATAGGCAACTGCTGCTTTTAAGTTGGGAACATTTACTGCTAAATTATTCGCCATTGCTCCACCCCAACAAAATCCTACACAACCAAATTGGCCATTACAATCCTTTCGGGTACTCAAATAAGTAAATGCTCGAATGAAATTCTGCAAACTTTCTTCGGCCTTGAGTGTTGCAAATTTGGCTCTGAGTTCATCGTTATTTTTTGGTAACTCGCCCAATGGAGAAAGTATATTGGGTGCAATAGTAAGGTATCCTGCTTTTGCTGCTCTACGTGCAACATCTTCTATATGGGCATTCAATCCTCTGTTTTCATGTATTACCACTACGGCAGCTAATTTTTTCTTGCCCTTTGGTTTAGCAACATATGCGCTCATTGTACCATTTACTCCTTCGTAAGTAATGGTTTCTATATCTAAATCATCATCTGCAGTAATATTTGCTTTTGCTGCATTTACCTCAATCATAGGTAAAATACTAAGTGCTGCGGCCATTCCGCCTGTTAGTAATGCCAATCGACTCATGAACTCTGGTCGGCTTAATGGTTTATGAGTATACTCGTCGTAAAGGTCAATAATTTCTTGATTCATATGGTAATTCGTTTATTTAATTCGTCGTCAATTTTCTTAAAAAGATGATAAGGTTTATAGACCCTCCATTCTGGTAAATCCATGAGCTCTATGTAGTAATTCAGTTTCTTACCTTTAAAATCATGTTGGGTAGCTAAGGGCATATTGAGGGCTACAATCCATCCATTTTCATCTGTTACTTCTTCAAACCATTCTTGGTAATATTCTTTATCACTGCTATGGAAATTTAAGACATTTTCGGCAATCAATATGAATTTATAAATTCCTTCTTTCTCCAACAAATCAATGATTTCTCTTTTAAGTTCCATGATATCATTCTCAATGGCATCATTCCATTCGCCAATAAATTCAATGATGGCAAATTGTAATTCGTAATCTACATAAATGATTTTGAGGTACAAAGTTCTACTCCCAAAGTCATCCCATTGAGGGTGAATAAAATAATTGTAAACAGTTTGCGAAAATTCAAACTCAGAATACGTTCTACCGTAAAAAGGAGAGCGTTTGTCTTCTTCTGCTATATAAATATGTCTCCAATTAAAAAAAGGTTCTATTTCATGCATATTATTCGCTTCCTACCGATTCAACTGCTTTTTTAACACTGCCGTATTTTAATAAAAGGTCTTTTGCTTTTTCATAATCACTTAACCCCAAATTATCCATAACCATTTTTACGCCTCGGTCTACTAATTTGATATTACTCAATTGCATATTCACCATTTTATTGTCTTCAACCCGACCTAATTGAATCATGATAGCTGTAGATATCATATTCAACACCAACTTTTGAGCCGTGCCACTTTTCATTCGCGTGCTGCCTGTAACAAATTCAGGACCAACTACCACTTCTACTGGAAAATCAGCAGCTTCAGAAATAGGGGAGTTGGGGTTACAGCTAATGCTGCCAGTTATAATTCCTCTTTTTCTGCATTCTTTTAGTGCACCAATTACATAAGGAGTTGTACCACTTGCTGCAAGGCCTATCACCACATCTTTATCATTAATGAAATGTTTTTGCAAATCGCTCCAACCCTCATCTGCGCTGTCTTCTGCAAATTCAACAGCTTGTGTGATGGCTTTTTCTCCTCCAGCAATTAAACCTATAACTAATCCATAAGGAACCCCATAAGTAGGAGGACATTCGCTGGCATCTAAAATTCCCAATCTGCCACTAGTGCCAGCACCCATATAAAATAGTCTACCGCCCTGCAGCATTTTATCTGCGATGGCGGAAACCAGCTTTTCTATTTGTGGAATGGCTTTCTCTACGGCATCAGGTACCGTTTTGTCTTCTTGGTTAATATTGATCAATATTTCCTGTATGCTCATTTTTTCTAGGTCATTGTACCTAGAAGCTTGTTCTGTAACCTTAATAAAATTACCCATGGTGCTTACTGTTTATGATATGCCAATAATCCGGACATAGGGGTCTTTAAAACTTTACCCAACTCTAGTTCATAACTATTACAAAGTTCTTTTAAAACATCTCTAAAACCAAATCCAACACTGCCCACGAAATGAATAGGCTGGGTCCAGCTTTCTTTGAACTTATATAAATGAGTAAAGAAAAAATCATTTAATCCATCTTCAATGATGTTCTCAATCATAAAATGCCCCCTATTTTCTGCCAAAAAAAGGGCGAACCCCGCCAAGTATCTGTTTGCTAAAGGTTTCTTATAAACGTTCTCTAAAATACTAGCATGTGTTTCTCCAAAACGCTTTTGAAATCTAGACATCAAGTCTTCATCAAAAGTTTTATATAAATAATATTGAATTACTTTTTTACCCAAATAGGCTCCAGAGCCCTCGTCGCCTAACACATAACCCAATCCTGGACTAATAGAAACAATTTTTTTGCCATTGTAATAGCAAGCATTAGAGCCAGTTCCTAAAATGCAGGCAATACCTTTTTCGTTGCCGCATGAAGCACGTGCAATACCTAATAAGTCTGTATTGATTTCTGTTTTGGTTTTTGGAAAAAGTTGTTTAAACACTTTTTTCATTATCAGTACATTGGCAGGATTACCTAGCCCTGTACCATAAAAATAGAGTTGGTCTATTGGGGTGTTTTTTATTTTCGGGATGAGCTGTTTATTTAAAATCTGGATCATTTCTTCTCCAGACACAAAATAGGGACTCATAGCGGGTGTAAGTACGGTTTTTTTCTTGCCGTTTACCAGTAAACACCACTCGCATTTGGTAGAGCCACTGTCGGCAATTAATATGGCAGGCATAGGAAAGGTTTAATTCGGCAATAAATATAGATATTTGCATGCTTACATGACATATAATTTAATGTGTATTTATGGGTTCTAGGAAACTGCAGGTTGTATTACCGGTTTTATTTGCGATTGTGATGATTGTGGGAATGTTAATTGGCTTTCAATTGAAAGAAAAGACCATGTCTCCTCAGTTTTTTAATCCGTCAAGTCGTTCTTCTCTACAAGAACTAACCGAATTGATTAAAAATCGTTATGTAGACAAGGTTTCAGCCGATAGCATCAATGGATTAGTGGCCAATGAATTATTAAAGCACTTAGATCCCCACTCAGTATTTATTCCTTCTTCTGACCTATCTGCAGCCAATGAAGACATTATGGGAAATTTCCAAGGAATTGGAATAGAGTTCCGTCAAATGAATGATACGGTTAATGTAATGAGCATCATGCCAGGAGGGCCAGCTGAAAAAGTAGGATTAATGACAGGTGACCAGTTAATTTTTGTTAATGATACGGTATCTATTGCAGGAAAAAAATTAGATGGAGCTGCCATTAGAAAATTATTTAGAGGCCCCGCAGATTCAAAAGTTAAAGTGAAATTTTTGCGTGCAGGAAAATTACAAGAAGTAACAATAACAAGAGGTAATATACCTGTAAGCTCTGTTGATGCTGCATATATGATTGCACCTAAAGTGGGTTTTATACGCCTAAACAAATTTGCGGAGAGAACTTATGAAGAGTTCATGACTGAGTTAGAAAAATTACAGGCCCTAAAAATGGAAAGCCTTATTTTAGATTTAAGGGGAAATACTGGAGGGTTAATGAAGGAAGCCGTTGATATGGCAGATGAGTTTCTAGAAGACAATAAATTGATTGTTTATACAGAAGGGGAAAATACGCCAAGAACCGAATTCACAGCCAAACGCCCAGGCCTTTTTGAGAAAGGGAAATTGGTTGTTTTAATTGACGAATCTTCTGCATCTGCAAGTGAAATTTTAGCAGGGGCTTTACAAGATTGGGACAGAGCAACCATTATGGGGCGTCGTTCATTTGGTAAAGGGTTGGTTCAACAACAATTCCAATTAAGTGATGGATCTGCCGTTCGTTTAACTGTTGCTAGGTATTTTACTCCTTTGGGAAGAAATATTCAAAAGTCGTATGCGGACGGAATAGATAAATACAATGATGAAGTAGTAGGTCGTTTTCATCAAACAGATTCAATTGCCAAAAAAGATTCTTTAGCACGAACTTTAAAAAAATATAAAACACCTGCAGGTAAAATTGTTTTTGGAGGGGGTGGGATTACACCTGATACCACAGTATTATTTGACTCCTCATTATACACAAGGGCAGTCTTGCAAGTTTTAATGACCAGCACTTTAAATGATTTTGCCTATTATGATTTTGTTACCAATAGAAAGCAATACACAGCATTCAAAGATGCTGCTGATTTTAAGGTGAATTTCAAGGTTACAGAATTGCAATGGAATAGGTTTGTTGCATTTGCAGCTAAAGAGGGTTTGAATTTCAATGCTATAGATGCACGCAGCAAAGATTTTATATTGAATAGAATTAAATCATTAATAGCTCGACAAGTTTGGCGTACCAATGGGTACTTTGTGGTGGCAAATGATGCAGATATTTTAGTTGGCAAAGCTGTTAAGCTGGTTCAGTAATAATTTGCTAACAATTCCTTCATGTTTTGTTAATCTAAAAAATCACTAATAGCAATCTCCCTTCAATAGGTTTGTTCAAACATTCCTAATGGAAAGATTAATTGCTACTGAAATTGCGGAAGAAATTATTCATTTATTGCTTTCGAAGGGAGGTTCTGAGTACATAGGTGAGCCAGTTACTAAACTGGAACATATGGTTCAAAGTGCTGAAATTGCTTCAGAAAAAGGACTCCCTGAAGATTTAATTATAGCTGCACTTTTACATGATATCGGGCATATTTGTGAGCCAACTACTTTACTTAATAATATGGGAGGGCTTGGTTTACAAGACCACGAAATACTTGGAGCCACTTATTTACAGGCAAGAGGCTTTTCAGATAAGGTAATTCAGTCAGTTGCCATGCATGTGCCTGCAAAACGATATCTCTGTTATAAATTCCCTGAATACTTAGCGCTTTTATCAGCTGCAAGTTTAAAAACTTTGGATTTTCAAGGAGGACCTATGTCTCAAATAGAAGCAGAATTGTTTGAGCAAAATCCTTTCATGAATGATATACTTGCCATTAGGAGAATTGATGAGGAAGCTAAAATTCCTAATAAACCGCTCCCTGAAACCTTTGAACCATATAAGCAAATGATGATTCGTCATTTACAAAAAAGCCAAATAGAGTAAGATGAAAAAGAAAATATCCATGGTGGTTTTTGATATGGCAGGAACCACTATTAACGAGAATAATATCGTTTACAAATTATTGCATCAAGTTTTGATAGACGATGGATACGATTGTAGCTTAGATTTAGTACTTGCAATTGGAGCAGGAAAAGAGAAAAAAGCAGCATTAAAAGATATTTTAATTGAGCTGGGTGTATTTGCGCCAGACAATATTGCTGAAAGATTACATCAAATATTCAATGATAAATTGGCAAACATCTATACAACTGCTCCTATAGTATCGATGGATGGTGCAGAAGAATTATTTGCACAATTGAAGTTGATGGAAATTAAAGTTGTGCTTAACACTGGATATGACAGCAAAACAGCTCACTTTTTGTTGCAAAAACTACACTGGGAAATTGGGAATCATATAGATGGATTAATAACGGCTTCGGATGTTTTACATGGTCGACCATCTCCTGATATGATTTTTTTAGCGATGCAACAATTACATATAACTGATGCAAATCTTGTTGTGAAAATAGGAGACTCTATCGTAGATATAGAGGAAGGCAAAAATGCAAATTGCGGATTAACCATTGGCATAACAACTGGTGCGCAGGATGAACAAATGCTTCAAATGGCTAATCCAGATTATATTATTCATCATTTGCAGGATATTTTATTGTTGATTGAATGATGAATGCATTTAATTTTCGACATAATCTAAGCATCAGCAATTGGATGAAAAATTCTCCGGCAGTATTGTTGTTGGTAGTTTCATTTTCTGCATTTGTTGTATATACAGGTATGTATGGATTTCGAAAACCGTTCACGGTTGGTCTTTACGAAAGCTGGGCATTTTTTGGGATATCCTATAAAGTATGTTTAGTAATAGCCCAAGTTGTTGGTTACATGATAAGTAAATTTATTGGTATTAATATTATAGCATCTATGGATCCACGAAATAGAATCAAAGGGATTTTATTTTGTATTCTATTTGCGTGGTTTGCTTTATTCTTGTTTGCAATTGTACCAGCCCCATATAATATTATTTGCATGTTCTTAAACGGACTTCCGTTAGGGATGGTTTTTGGTTTAGTCTTTGGATTTTTAGAAGGTAGAAAAACAACTGAAATTTTGGGAGCGTTTTTAGCGAGCAGCTTTATTTTTGCTTCTGGTTTAGCAAAAACAGTTGGGAAGTGGTTGCTCCTCAGTTTTGATATTCATGACTTTTGGATGCCTTTTATTGCTGGGGGTATTTTTTTAATCCCATTACTTTTTGCATTGTGGTTATTGAAGCAAACGCCAATCCCCAATCAGTCGGATATATTGGTACGTTCAGAAAGGGTACCAATGAGTAAGCAGGAGCGAAAGGAATTTGTTTGGCGGTTTGGAGGGTTGTTGGCTCCCATTGTTATTAGTTATATGTTGTTTACTATTGTAAGAGACTTTAGTGAAGATTTTGCTAATGAATTGTGGATTGAAACAGGTTTTAAAGGGGCGGCAGGAATATTTGTTCAAACAAGTACAATGATTACACTTTTTGTACTTGTTATCATCGCTGCTTTTTTTAGTATTAAATCAAATTTTAAGGCATTTATTTATACCCATGTATTAGTTATAATAGGGCTGTTAATTTCATTATTATCTACTTTGTTTTTTAAACAACAAATGCTAAGTCCTTTATATTGGATGTTGCTTTCTACAGCTGGTTTATATCTAGCTTATTTGCCATTTAATTGTATTTATTTTGAGAGAATGATTTCGACCTATTCTGTAAGAGGTAATGTTGGATTTGTTATGTATATCGCAGATGCATTTGGTTATATGGGAACCGTATTGGTTCTATTGATAAAGGAATTTATTACATTTCAATTTAGTTGGGTTATATTTTTTACTTTTTTGTTTACTGTAACTGCAATTATTGGAATTGTCTTAGTCCTTTTTACTGTGATTGGGCATATAAAATATTTTAAATTATCAAATCAAATACTGTGAAAAAATCTGCAATTGTAGTTGGTGCGGGTATTGTTGGACTTGCAACCGCTAGAACTCTTTTTAATAATGGCTTTAGCGTTACTATAATTGATAAAACTGAAAGGGCAGTGGGTGCTTCTATAAGAAATTTTGGGATGGTTTGGCCAATTGGTCAGCCTGCTGGTGAATTGTATCAATTGGCTAAAAAATCTTCACAAATTTGGAAAGACATTTGTGATGGAACTGGAATGTGGTACAATCATTCAGGTAGTTTACATGTAGCTTATTCAATTGAAGAGTGGATGGTTTTAAATGAATTGTTTGCTCAGTTTGATAAGGAGGGTAGGCCAATTCAATTGTTAACTCCAAGTCAAATTGCCAATAAGTTTCCGCAGGTTAAACAAAATAATTTGTACGGCGGATTATATTCTAGTGATGAATTGATTGTTGATCCTAGAATTGCTGTTGCAACTGTTAGTGACTATTTGGCAACAAATGATGGGATTCTATTTTTATGGAATCATACCGTTCAAGAAGTAGGAACTGGTTTTGTGAAAGCTGGGGGGAAGGTATTCAATGCAGATAAAATATTTATTTGTAGTGGGCAAGATATTGAAACACTTTTCCCTGAAGTGTTTACTTCTATTCCTATTGTTAAGTGTAAGTTGCAAATGATGCGTATGAGTATGCCTACGAATAAATCTATAGGTACTTCTATTTGTGGTGGGTTGTCTTTATTGCATTACAGCAGTTTTAAAAACGCCCCTTCTTTATCAAAATTGCAAGATAAAATGTTGACTGAAATGCCCGAATACTTAAAGCATGGGATACATGTAATGGTTTCTCAGCATGAATTGGGAGAACTAACAGTAGGAGATTCACACGAATATGGGTATACATTTGATCCATTTGATCAACAATATATAAACGATTTAATTCTTCGTTACTTAAATACTTTCATAGATGCAAGTAATTGGGGTGTTATTGCTACTTGGAATGGAGTATATCCTAAAATGAAGGATGGATCATCATGGTTTTTTTCAGAGCCAATTAATGAAGTTTATTTGTTAAATGGGTTAGGTGGTGCAGGAATGACTTTGAGTTTTGGTGTTGCAGAAAAAATGGTGACGAAAGTAATTTGAAATAACAAAACATAGAGTTAACATTAACAATACATTCAGTTAACATTGCAATAATAGGTTTGCTGCTCAAACAGGAAACTTATTATGAGAACAAAAAATTATTTCATTAAAGCAATTTTGTACAGTTTGACATTATTGCTTTTTCAATTTTCTGCATTTGCGCAGAATAGTATCAAAGGAAGAGTAGTGGATGCCACAACTGGTAATGCAGTTGTTGGTGCAACTATTTCTAGTATTAAAACTAAAGTGAACAGTGTAACCGATGCACTGGGTAACTTTTCTCTAATTGCAAATATTGGGGATCAAATAATGATTAGTTCTGTTGGATTTACCAATAAGTATGTTGTTGTTTCAGAAGCATTTTTGCAAATTCAATTAGCTAGTTCTACTGAAGAATTAGATGAAGTAGTTGTTACTGCATTAGGTATTAAAAGGGAGAAGAAAAAATTAGGTTATGCTTCTCAAGAATTAAAGGGCGAGAGTTTAACTGTAGCTCGTGAAACCAATGTAGTAAGTCAACTAGCAGGAAAAATTGCTGGTGTTACTGTTGTTGGAGGTAATTCAGGAATTGGAGGATCAGCTAGAGTAACCATCCGTGGTGAGCGTTCAGTTGATTTAAATAAAAATCAACCCCTTTATGTAATAGATGGGGTGCCTATTAGTAACTCAATTGTTGGTGCAAGTGGAAGAGGTAATATGGAAGTTGATTTTGGAAATGGAGCTGGATTTATTAATCCAGATGACGTAGAAAGTATCAACGTATTGAAAGGACCAGCAGCTTCTGCATTATATGGTTCTAGAGCTGCTAATGGCGTTATTGTTATCAAAACTAAATCAGGCAAAAGTAGTAAGGGTATTGGTGTAGAAGTTAACTCAAACTTGACTTTTGAAAATGCTTTAAAGTTGCCTGATTTTCAAAATGTATACGGTCAAGGTAACGGTAATGGTGGTGCTTTCGCATTTGTGAATGGAGGCGGTGCTGGCTTAACAGATGGAACCGACGAAGGATGGGGCCCTGCATTTAAAGGGCAATTATATCCACAGTATAATTCTCCAAGAACATTAAATGATCAACCTATCCCATTTTTAGGAGGAGACTTAAATGCTCCAGCAGGAAGTGTAATTACCCCAACTGCATGGTTGCCAGATGTTGATGGTGTTGCTAATTTTTTCGAAACTGGTAGAACAATAACCAATAACGTAGCAATTGTTGGGAGCAACAAAGATGGAGATTTTAGATTGTCCTATACCAACCTTGATCAAACAGGAATTGTTCCTAATACAGATTTAAAAAGAAATACCGTTTCTTTTAGTGGTGGGTATAATTTGACTGATAAATTCACTGCACGTGCTTTTGTATCTTATATCAAGAGTAATAGTGGAAATAGACCATCAATCAGTTATGGTACAGAAAGTATCATGTATTTATTTACCAGTTGGTTCCCAAGATCGGTAAAGTTATCGGACATGAAAAGATTATGGCAGCCAGGATTAGAAGGCATAAAACAATTTGGCTGGAACTATAACTACCATGACAATCCATATTTAACCGTGTATGAAAATACCAATGGCCAACAAGTAGATCGTATTCTTGGTAATATTACTCTAAAGTATGATTTAGCTAGTTGGTTAAGTTTGCAATTAAGAGCAGCTACAGACTATGCTTCAGAAGTAAGAGCGTATAAAAGAGGTTTTAGTACACAACGATTCCCTTTTGGACAATACCGTGAAGCAAGGGTTATTACTGAAGAAAGAAATACTGATTTCTTATTGTCTGCAAATAAAAAAATCAATTCTGATTTCACCGTTTCTGGTTCTTTGGGTGGTAACCAAACTCGACAAAAATCTGATTTTAACGAAGTGAATGCAGGTCAATTGAATATACCTGGAATTTATAAATTAACCAACAATAGAGTACCTGTTGATGTGGCACAAACTGTTACTGAGAAAAGAGTAAATAGTTTGTATGGTGCAGCTCAAGTATCGTATAAAAATTATTTGTTTCTTGAGTTGACTGGAAGAAATGATTGGAGTAGTGCGCTTACTTTACCTGCTGAATTAAAGGCATTAGGTTCCGAAAAAAATTCATTCTTCTATAGCTCAGCTGCATTAAGTGCGGTAGTGAGTGATATGGTGAAATTACCTTCAATAATTAGCTTTGCTAAAGTTAGAGGTAGTGTTGCTCAGGTAGGTAATGATACAGATCCTTTTACTTTTACCCAAGCTTATAATCCTAGTACTGCTTTTGGTACTGCTCAAATTTATGGTGAAACAGATCGTTTAGCCAACCTATCATTAAAGCCAGAGATCAGTACTGCTTTTGAAATAGGAACTGAGATTAAATTTTTGAATAATAGAGTTGGTTTAGATCTTACTTTTTATCAAAGCAATACAAAGAATCAAATCATTAATATTCCTTTATCACAAACTTCAGGATACAGCACTCGATCTATTAATGCAGGTTTAATTAAAAACTATGGATTTGAGGCAATGTTGAATTTAGTTCCAGTAGTTGGTAAAAAGAATGGTTTACGTTGGACAGTAGATTTAAATTTCTCTACCAATAGAAGCAAAGTGGTTGAATTGTCAGACGGGTTATCTAATCTAGTGATGGCTAGCAGAAGCGTAAGCATAGAAGCTAGAGTAGGAGAAAGAATGGGTGATATGTATGGTATTGGTTTTGCAAGAGTTCAAAATACCAATCCTAATGGTGCATACTATGATGGCACAGGAAAGTTTGTTGGTCAAATGGTATTCAGCAATGGTAGACCTGTAAGAACAACTGAAAGAATTAAGTTGGGTAATTATAATCCAGATTGGTTGGCGGGAATCAATAATACTTTTACCTACAAGAATTTTAAACTAGGCTTCCTATTTGATATAAGAATGGGTGGGGAAGTTTATTCGCATACACAAACTGTAGGACGCGAAGGCGGAATTATTGTAGAAACATTAGAAGGTCGTGCGGATGGATATGATTTGACCAAGCCAGGAAATGGGGTAATTGGAAATGGCGTAATGGTGGTAAATGGTCAATTCGTACCAAATGATGTTAAAAGAACTGCAAGAGAATGGCATACAGCCTATACAGGTGGTAGAGCAATTGCAGAAGGGGTTATGTATGATGCCTCTTTTGTGAAATTAAGAGAATTACAAATTGGATTTAATTTCCCAACCCAGGTATTAAAGAATACACCATTTAAAGCAGCAACCTTAAGTTTTGTTGGAAGAAACTTAGCCCTTTGGTCAAATGTTCCGCATGTTGATCCAGAAGTAATGTCTTACACTGGAGGTACAGCTTTACCTGGAATTGAATACATGTCTATTCCTTCATCTAGAAGCTATGGGGTAAACCTTAGTTTGAAATTCTAAAAAATAAAAAGACAACAATGAAAAAAATATATTTAGTCTTTACAGCATTTTCACTGTTCTTGTTAAATGCATGTACCAAAGATTTTACCGAAGTAAATACCAATCCGAATATACCTACTAAAGTAACGCCCAATTTGCTTTTGTCTGGGGTAATTAAAAGCGCTATCAATGAACAAGTAGGGCAAGCGTGGGGTACTGGAAATTTATTAGTTCAGTACACTGCAAAAATTCAGTTTGTGAATGAAGACCGATATCTATGGGGTGAGAAGAATGGCATCTGGTCTAATGTGTATGGCAATATGCGAAATGTTCAAAACATAATAAATCTAGCAAGTTCAAGCTCACCTGTTCAACAAAACTATTTAGGTGTAGCATTGATTTTAAAAAGCTGGTTATTTTCTATGGCTACTGATGCATATGGAGATATTCCTTATTCTGAGGCTGTTAAAGCAAAAACAAATGGAATTTATTTGCCTAAATATGATACACAAGAAGAAATATATACAGGCTTATTGGCAGATTTAAAAAAGGCGAATGATATTTTAGGAACCAGTAATGAAGCGGTTTCTGGCGATATTCTATTCAATGGTTCTATCATTAAGTGGAAAAAGTTGGCCAATTCTCTTAGACTAAGATTGTTGATGCGTTTGTCTAAAAAGAAGTCGGTAAATGCAGACATGCAAGCAATAATTGCGAATAGTACGTTGAATCCATTAATGACATCCAATGACGATAATGCTGAGTTAAAATATTTAGCAGATGTTCCAGCAAATCAGTGGCCTTTATACAGTTCAAGGGTTGGGTCAATTGATGAAATTAGGGTTAGTAAAACCCTTAGTGATCGATTGTCTGCAATAAACGATCCAAGATTAGCAGTGTTTGGTAGGCCTTCTCAAAATTCTGTTGCAGCAGGTAGTCCTAAAATTGAAGGAATTCCTAATGGCTTAGGAGATGTAGCAGCTTTAAACTATAATGGCGGACCTCAAGGTGTTTCAAGAATTGGATACAGTTATGCATGTCTAGTTTGTAACGATAATGGTCAAACTCCTCCATTGCCAAATGTTGCTAGAGGCATTATTATGAACTATGCAGAATTGCAATTTATTTTAGCTGAAGCTGCAGAAAAGGGAATGATTAGTTCTTCCACTACTGCTGCAACTTATTATATGAATGGAATGCAAGCTAATTTTGCTTACTACGCTGCAATGGTTCCAGCATCATATGGCATTACAGTAACACCTACTGCTTCTTATTACACACAACCAGCTGTTGCATATACTGGATCAAGCTCAGAAAAATTAGGCAAAATTGCTTTGCAAAAATGGGTTTCATTATTTTTTACTGGATTAGAAGGTTGGTTTGACTGGAGAAGAACAGGATTGCCAGTGATTGTTCCTGGTCAAGATAATTTGAATAACAATAGAGTTCCAGTAAGATTTATTTATCCTTTGGCTGAACAAGCACTCAATGCTGCCAACAGAGCGGCTGCTGTTACAAGACAGGGTGCAGATGATATTAACACTTTAGTATGGATAGCCAAATAGTTTTTTCTCAGTTTTAGTTTTAGTTTATTGAGGTGAGTGCGGCAGTGCTCACCTCATTTATTATTTTATCCTTTAACTTTACCATATGCGTTATTGTTTTCTTATTTTGATTATGGGGATTGCTACTTATTCAGTAAATGCACAACAACCAAAAGGAATACCCATATTAGAAGTTCCTGGGAAATTTGAATATGCGCGTGTTCAAGAAAAAGGAGTATCTGTTTTGCCTAGTGGAAGATATATCAGTCCCGCTGGAGAAATGATTCGAATTACGAATGATCCTTTTGGGATGCGCATTTCTCCTGATGGTAAAAAAGCAGTTACCTTACACAATGGCGTTTTTACTATCATTGATATTGAAACCATGCGCCCAGTAAGGGTGCCTTCTTATGATGGAAAAATTGCTTCCCCTTTTTCTAAGGGTTCATTTTTAGGAGTAGATTTTGGTAAGACTTCTAATATTGTTTATTTGAGTGGAGGAGACAATGGAGCGGTTTTGGTATATGATATTAATGGTATGAAACGGTTAGATTCTATCTCCCTAAATGGCAAAGTGGGTACAGAATTGTTTGATGATAGTTTTACTTCCGACTTATTATTTAATGAAGAAAAAAATGAGTTGTTGGTATTAGATCGGGCTAATTACAGAATGGTCAGAATTAATTTAAACAACAAACAAATTGAAGCTTCTATCCCTTGTGGGAGATTGCCTTTTGGCTTATCTGTAAGTCCAGATAAGCGATTTGCTTTTGTTGCTAATGTAGGAATGTATGCTTATCCTTTGATAGAAGGTATGACCGAAAAGAATTATGATTCTTTGCTTATACCTCATCATCCTTATGGAGATAATACCAAGGAGTCTATTAACGGAACCATTATTGATGGGAAAAAAATACCGGGTGTGGGTAGTCCATTGTCACCCGAAGCGATGAGTGTTTTTGTGATAGATTTAGCCACCAATAAAGTATTGCGTAAATTAAAAACTGGGCATCAAATTGGAGAACTAATTGAAGATATAGAAGTAGTCGGAGGAGCTAGCCCTAACTCTATTGCTGTGGGTAAAAAGTATGCTTATATAACCAATGCTACCAACGATAATATTAGTGTGATTGATTATTCAACACAAAAAATTGTGCGTCATATTCCTATTAAAGTAAGTGCCACCATTGATCAATTCAGGGGCTTATTGCCTTTTGGGGTAACATTGAGCAAGGATGAGAAAAAATTATTTGTTGCTTTATTAGGCTTTAATGCTGTAGCAATAATTGATGTTGAAAGCAATAAAACGATTGGATTAATTCCTACCGGATGGGGCCCATCTAGAGTAATGTTGGGTAAAGATGATCGAGAGCTATATATTATTACTGCTAGGGGATTAGGTGCAGGACCCAATGGAGGTATGAATTTTAAAAAGCCTATTCAAGGAACTTTTATTAGTGATTTACAATTGGGATCTTTTCATAAAGTTGCCATGCCCGACTCTATACAGCTTGCGAAATATACAGCAACTGCACTATCAAATACATTTTTTAGATCAACCGTAACGCTGAATCAAAATCCATTGCCGCCACTGCCAGGTATTTATGAAAGTCCCATTAAGCATATTGTTTACATAACCAAAGAGAATCGAACATACGACGAAGTCTTTGGACAAATTAAAGAGGCAAAAGGTGATAGTACCTTGGCTAGGTTCGGCATAAATAATGCTTATACTCTATTGGCTAACCAGAGAGAAAGATTCAAAGGATTAAAAGTTTCACCCAATCACCATAAAATTGCTCGTCAATTTTCATTCAGTGATAATTTTTATTGTGATAGTGATGCAAGTATTCATGGACATCATTGGATGATGGGGGTAATTCCCAATGAATGGGTTGAAACCAATTCAAGTGTAAGCAAGACGGCTAAATTTTTCTCGGCGGCACCTGGTAGAAGATTTCCGGGATCTACAGGTAGTATGGATCCAGAAGATTTTGCTGAAGCTGGTGGTATTTGGGAAGCTTTTGAACGAAAGAAAAAATTGTTTTACAATTTTGGTGAAGCCAATGAAACGGCACATGTAAGAGAGGAATGGTACGATACTGCAACAGGAGCTGGTCATGGAGTTATGGTGCCTATGCAGAAAGCGTTGTTCACCAGAACCAGCCGAAATTATCCTGGGTATAATACCAATATTCCTGATCAATATAGGGCCAATCAGTTTGAAAAAGAGTTTACTAAAAAATGGATTTCAGGTAAAGAAGAAATGCCTAGTTTAATAACCATACAATTGCCCAATGATCATATAGCTAAAGCAAGACCAGAAGATGGATATACCAGTGCCCATTCATTTATGGCAGACAATGACTTGGCTTTAGGAAGAATGCTGCATTTTTTGTCTAGAACAAAATATTGGAAGAATATGTTGGTGATTATAACAGAAGATGATCCGCAGGGTGGGGTAGATCATATTGATGCGCATCGTTCTATATTAATGATGGCAGGTCCTTATGTGAAGAAAGGTTATATCAGTAAAACACATGCCAATTTTGGATCTATTTTAAAAACCATTTATAATATTACTGGAGTGCCTTATGTGAATCAGTATGATATTACTGCAACACTTTTACAAGATTTCTTCACCGATAAGCCCGATTTTACACCTTATACGTTGGAGATGCACGATACTAGAATTTTGGATGTGAACAAAGCCATGAAAAAATACAAAACAACTATTGATTGGAATAAAATCATCAAGGGACCTGAAATGGATAAGTTAGAAGATATGCGGGCTGATCATTATCGTCAACAAAAACAAGCGATTATAATTAAATAGTGTCATGAAAAAACTTGGAACTTTATTCTTGGGGATTCTTTTATCTGGATTTTTGTATGCGCAAACGGATACTGCAATACTATTGAAGGAAGTAAGTGTTACAGCTACTAGAAAAAACCAACTGAGTTTATTAAGCCCTTATTCTGTTTCAAAACTATCATTGCAAAATATTGATCAATTTCAATCAAGAACAACTCCAGAAGCATTAATAGGGAATGCGGGTGTGTTTGTTCAAAAAACGAATCATGGTGGAGGATCACCATTTGTTCGTTCATTAACAGGGAATCAAAATTTATTAATGATAGATGGCATTCGTTTGAATAATGCCACTTACCGTTACGGGCCTAATCAATATTTTAATACCATCGATTTGTTTTCAGTTGAATCAATAGAAGTGGCAAGAGGAACAGGATCAGTTCAATACGGTTCGGATGCAATGGGAGGAGTTGTTCAAGTTTTTACAAAATCACTTGCATTTACTAATAAGCCAAAATGGTCTGGCAATTTCATTGGCAGATTGTTGAGCAATGATGCTGAATATACGGGTAGAGGAGAACTCGGGTATAGTTCTGCTAAAATGACTTTTCAAATTGGGTATACTGCAAGAAAATTTGGCGACCTGCCTGGTGGTGACTCCATAGGTATTCAACAACCAAGTGGGTACAAAGAAAATGCTATTGACCTGAAATTCAAATGGAAATTAAACAGTCAATGGTTGCTGACTGCAGCTCATCAGCAATTGAGACAAAGTAATGTTCCCTTGTATCATCGAGTAGCATTGGAAAATTTTGCCTACTATCAATTTGATCCACAAGAACGTCAATTAAGTTATTTGAAAATGGAGGGTAAATTTTCTTCTCCAATTCTATCTACCATTTCTTTCACTGCTTCCTCACAATTAAATAAAGAAAAAAGAACTTATTTTAGAAATGGTAATACCAATCGTTTCATAGAAGAAGATCAAGTGAAAACGATAGGATTAACAACAGATGTATTTTCTGTTATTAACAAAAATTGGAGTGCTAATTCTGGTATAGAGTTTTATAGTGATAAAGTAAATAGTTCCAAACAGCAGATTGCTATTGCAAGTGGTACCATCCTGAATCAGCGCGGTTTATATCCCAACGGTGCGCGTATGCAAAATCTCTCTTTATACAGTTTGCATCATCTTGCCTTGGGTAAGTTTAATCTAGAAGCAGGCGTTCGTTACAATGCTTTGCAAATTGAAGTAGATACTGCATTGGTAAAGCCTTCTTCATTCGTTATGAATGCTGCACTACTTTATCAGCTCAATAAAAATCAATCGATTTATGCTTCATACAGCACGGGCTATCGTGCACCCAATATTGACGATATGGGCACATTGGGATTGGTAGATTTTAGGTATGAAGTACCTGCTTATGGCTTAGAACCAGAGAAGTCGTATAATACAGAGATTGGATATAAGGTTCAAACAAAGTCGGTAAAATTTGCCATCGCATTTTATTATATGCATTTAACCAATATCATCAATAGAGTGCAGGTTCCGGGGCAACAGATTGGTGGTTACAATGTGTATATAAAAGAGAATAACCAAGAATCTTATATCAAAGGCATTGAGTACGATTTGCAATTCACCATTGCAAAAAATCTTTTTATAAGTAGCAATGGATCCTATTCGTTTGGGCAAAATACGAGCAGGGGAGAGCCTATGCGCAGAATTCCTCCGATGAATGGTAGAACTTTTCTTGAATGGAAGCCATCTAAATTGCAATACACGTTGGAGTATATTTATGCAAGTAAACAGAGCCGATTGGCTCAAGGCGATAAAGATGATAATAGAATACCGATAGGTGGTACTCCTGGGTTTGGCGTTATGAATATTCATGTAGCTACTGGTTTATGGGGAATAAAAATGAGAACAGGAATAGCAAATATTTTTAATGCCGACTATCGAATGCATGGAAGTGGAATCAACGGTATGGGAAGGAATTTGTATATTTCTGCCCAATTTAGTTTTTGATGGAACAACTGCTGCAACAACTTTCTACAATTTTAAAAGGGGAACTGTATTTTGATTTAACTGCTGAACACCAAATGCAGTTAATGGCATATTCAACTGATGCATCTGTATATCAAGAGAAGCCATTGGCCGTAGCCATACCTCAAAATAATGAGGATATAAAAGCCATCATTGGTTTTGCAAATATTCATTCAATCACCATTATTCCGAGAGCAGCAGGCACATCTTTAGCGGGGCAAGTGGTAGGTAATGGAATAGTAGTAGATATTTCCAAACACTTTAATCAAATGATTGAAGTGAATATAGAAGAACGCTGGTGTAGGGTGCAGCCGGGCGTAATTAGAGACGATTTAAATCATTATCTAAAGGGATTTGGGCTGATGTATGGTCCTGAAACCTCAACAGCCAATAGAGCCATGATTGGCGGGATGGTCGGGAATAATTCTTGTGGATTACATAGTATTGTTTGGGGATCAGCAAGGGATCATTTATTAGAAGCAACAGTTATATTAAGTGATGGGTCAACTGCTGTTTTAAAAGAAAGAGATCAAGCGGAGATTGCTTCATTGAAAGGTTTAGAGAGAAGCATTTATAATGGCTTATTTGAAATGTTGAATAGCAAGGAGCGTCAACAATTAATTCAGGATCAGTTTCCAGCTAAAGAAGTGGTTCGAAGAAATACGGGATATGCATTGGATACTTTGCTTGATTTGCAACCATTTAACTCAGCCGGCAGCCAATTTAATTTATGCAAACTCTTAGCAGGATCAGAAGGCACTTTGGCTTTTATTACAGAATTAAAATTGAATCTTTTGCCATTGCCGCCTAAAGAAGTGGGAATGGTAATTGTGCATTGCTCTTCATTGGTTGAATCGTTGTATGCGAATATTGAAGTTCTAAAGCAGGGCCCGATGGCTTCTGAGTTGGTAGACAAAATGATCATGGACTTTACCATTGGTCATCCTGAATACCAAAAGAATCGATTCTTTATTGAAGGGGATCCTGCGGCATTATTAATGGTAGAATTCATGGATGATAGCCGTCAAGCTTTAGACGCTAAAATGAAAGCAACTATTGAAGCATTACATGTAGCATCGCTGGGATATGCTTATCCTATTTTATATAATGCAGACACTAAGTATGCATGGGATATCAGAAAAGCAGGTTTGGGTTTATTGCGGAATTTAAGAGGTGATGCACAGCCAGTTAATTTGATTGAAGATTGCGCAGTGTCTACCAATGACCTTCCAATGTATATTGAAGAATTGCAAGCTTTGTTGGCGGGTCATGGAGTTATAGCTTCTTATTACGCACATGCAGGGGCAGGAGAATTGCACGTTGAGCCCATTATTAATTTAAAATCAACTGAAGGTGTACAGCAATTTAGGTCTATACTTAAAGAGACTGCTGCATTAGTAAAAAAATACAATGGCTCTTTATCAGGTGAACATGGTGATGGAAGATTAAGAGGAGAATTTATTCCTTCAATGGTGGGGAATGAAGTATATGATTTGTTCAAACAAGTAAAGAAAATGTTTGATCCTAATGGCGTATTCAATGCTGGAAAAATAACCAATACCCCTGCAATGGATTCGCATTTTAGAATGAAACAAAATGAGCCTATCAACTTAGGTAAAACGTTGTTTGATTTTTCTGCTGATGAAGGTATTTTAAGATTGGCAGAAAAATGTTCAGGTTCTGGTGATTGTAGAAAGTCTGAAATAAGTGGAGGATTGATGTGCCCGAGTTTCATGGCCACCCGAAGCGAAAAAAACACCACTCGTGCTAGAGCCAATGTGTTGAGACAATTTTTGAGTGATCCCAATGATGCAACACCTTATAATCATGGAGAGATCAAAGAAGCCATGGATTTGTGTTTGAGTTGTAAAGGGTGTAAAATAGAATGTCCTTCTAGTGTTGATATCACGAAAATGAAAGCAGAATTTTTGCAACAATATTATGATGCCAATGGAACTCCTTTTAGATCTACCTTGGTAGGGAATTTTGCGTCTCAAATGAAATTAGCTTCTTTGTTTAGCCCTATTTATAATTTTGTTTTTGGAACAACTTTTTTGCGTAAAATAGCTAATAGCTTGGTGGGGTTTCACCCGAATCGTTCAATGCCTTTATTAGGAAAATTTCAACTCAAAAAATGGCATCTAAATCGTTCGGTGGAGAATCAAAAGAAAGTTTATTTTTTCTGTGATGAGTTTACCAATTTCTTAGATAGTTCTATTGGGCAGAAAGCCATTTTGTTACTAGAACAGTTGGGTTATCAAGTAGTCATTCCTGAACATGTAGAAAGTGGAAGATCCTATTTGTCAAAAGGATTATTGCGTAAAGCTGCTGCTATTGCTAATCAAAATATTCAATTATTGTCTCCCTTGGTTTCTGCTGATATGCCCATTGTCGGTATTGAGCCCTCTGCTTTGTTAACACTAAGAGATGAATATAAAGATTTAGCGAGCCAAGAGAATAAGACAGCTGCAATCCAACTAGCCCAAAACAGCTTCACTTTTGAAGAATTTATTGCCCGTGAAATAAATGCAGGGAATATTCATGCCAATGCATTTACTCAAGAGGCAAAACATATTGCTATTCATGGGCATTGTTACCAGAAAGTATTGTCTTCGCAAAACTTCAGTAAAGAAATTTTGTCATTACCAAAGAACTATACCGTTGAAATAATTCCATCGGGTTGTTGTGGAATGGCTGGTTCTTTTGGATATGAAAAAGAACATTATGATGTTTCACAAAAAGTAGGTGAGTTGATCTTATTCCCTGCAGTTCGCAATAAAGCTAGCGATACTATTGTTGCTGCTGCGGGTACTTCTTGTAGGCACCAGATCAAAGATGGTACTCAAGTGCATGCGCTGCATCCTGTGGAGATATTGTATGAAGCGTTGGTGTAAATTGTAGTAATTTTAATACTAGAAACAACCACATTATTAAATATCGCTTTTATGGCAAAATTTCAACTAAAAGTAAATGGTAAACCTTTGCAAGTAGAGGCAGATCCATCTACTCCTTTGCTTTGGGTTTTAAGAGATCACTTAAATTTAGTCGGCACCAAATTTGGATGTGGAGTTGGCGCCTGCGGAGCTTGCACAGTGCATTTAAATGGTAGAGCAATGCGCTCATGTCAATTGCCTGTTTCAGCAGTTGGCACTCAAGCAGTTACTACCATTGAAGGAATTGTAAGTGCAGAAAAAGAAATGCATCCTGTTCAAAAAGCCTGGCTAGAATTGGATGTGGCTCAATGTGGTTATTGTCAAACCGGGCAAATCATGTCTGCAGTGGCTTTGTTAAAAAGCAATCCCAATCCCACAGAAGCTGAAATAGAATCTGCCATGACAGGCAATATTTGCAGGTGTGGAACTTATTTAAGAATCAAAGCAGCTATTCAACAAGCAGCAAAATCATCTAAAAAATAATTTTTAGCAAATGAAAAACGCAAATAATAATCAAAGCAGACGTTCATTCCTAAAAGTTACTTCTTTAACAGGAGGTGGAATGATGATTGGATTTAGTTGGTTTGCTAATTTAATTCCCAATGAAGCAATTGCAGCAGCTACTGATAAAATGGATTGGGTGGAACTTACTGGCTTTATTAAAATCACTCCTGATAATCAAGTAAAAATATTTAACCCCAATCCAGAGTTTGGAACCAATGTAATGACATCTTTACCCATGATGGTAAATGAAGAATTAGAAGCAGATTGGAGTAAAGTGATTGTAGAAATGGGGGATTATGACACTCCTCGTTTTAAGAGCCAATTTACAGGTGGAAGCAGGGCTATGGCCATGGCTTGGAAGCCATTAAGAACAGCTGGGGCAACTGCCAGACTTCTATTGATGCAAGCTGCAGCCAACGAGTGGGGTGTGCCAATATCTGAGCTCACGGTCTCTAAAGGAGTAGTGATGCATAAAGCATCTAATAAGTCTGCGAACTATGGGGCTTTAGCCACTGCAGCTGCTAAATTGCCGAAGCCTGAAAAAGTGGAGTTGAAAAAAGCCTCAGAGTTTACTTTATTAGGTACTCCACAGAAAAATAAAGTGGGGAAGGAAATTGTGGGTGGTGAATCCCTTTTCACCTTAGATTATAAAATGGAAGGGATGTTAATTGCCATGGTCATACATCCTCCTGCATTTGGCATGCAGCTAAAATCTTTTGATGCAACAGAAGCATTGAAGATGCCTGGTATAAAAGCTGTTTTTGATTTTCAGGTGTATAAAGATGGTTATGTTAAAGCAGGTTTTGATACACGTGCATTTAATAAATTGATTGCCGTTGTGGGTAATTCTACTTGGGAAGTCATGAACGCGCGAAAGAAAGTGGTAGCTCAATGGGAGCCTATTCAAGATACCAAGGAAATGGTGATGGCAAGAGGCGGCAAAAGAGAAGAAATTATTCCTGCAGGGTTAGAGAGCACTGAAAACCATTTGCGCTTAATGCATGAAATGCAAAAAAAGCCTACTCGTGTAGCTAGAAAAGATGGAGATCCTGAAACGGCGTTTAAAAATGCAACAAAAGTTTTAGAAAGAACCTATACTGCTCCATTTTTAGCGCATAATCCAATGGAGCCCATTAGCTGTGTGGCGCATATCACCGATGAAAAAGCTTTTTTTGTAGCACCTATTCAGATACCTGAAATGATGAAACAAAATATTGTTTCCAATTTAGATATTAAGCCAGAGCAAATTGAAATGAAGTTGGCCAGAATGGGTGGTGGTTTCGGCCGCAGGGCTTATGGACATTATATTGTAGAAGCCGGACATATTTCTAAGAGAGTAAAAGCCCCGGTTAAATTAATATATACTAGAGAGGATGATTTAACCAATGGTATTTATAGACCTACTTATATCATGACCTATAAAGCAGCTATTGATAAAGACAATAATGTAACTGCTATTCATGTAATAGGAGGTGGAATACCAGAAAGTCCATTGCATGAAAATCGTTTTCCTGCAGGCGTATTTGACAATTATTTAGCGGAGAGTTGGGATATGCCTTCGAATATTACGATAGGCGCTTACAGAGCACCTCGTTCTAATTTTAATGCAAGTGCAGAACAATCATTTTTAGATGAATTAGCGGAAACAGTTGGGAAAGATCCTTTGGATTTTCGTATTGAAATGTTGAAGAAAGCAAAAGCAAATCCTGTTGGCAAAAATAATGATTACAATGCAGATCGATTTATTGCTGTATTGGAATTGTTGAAGGAAAAATCTAACTGGGGAAGCACTGCTAGTAAAAATGCGAAGCGTGGGGTATCGGCTTATTTTTGTCATGCATCTTATGCCGCTCATGTGGTAGATGTAACAATGAAGAATGGACAGCCTTATGTAGAAAAAGTAGTTACAGCCATGGATTGTGGTTTTGTTGTGAATCCTGAAGGAGCAAAGAATATGGTAGAAGGTGCTGTGGTTGATGGAATTGGAAATGCTTTATATGGAGAGCTTATTTTAGAGAAGGGCGCGACCGTTCAAAAGAATTTAAATAATTATAGAATCATTCGTCATAGAGAAGCGCCTAAGAAAATTGATGTGCATTTTGTGCAGAATAATATTGATCCAACTGGATTAGGTGAACCTCCTTTCCCACCTGTGTTTGCCGCAGTAGCAAATGCCTTGTATAAAGCAACGGGTAAACGTTTGTACAATCAGCCTTATTTGAAGGAGTTGGGGAAAGTGTAAATTTTATATGTATGAAAATCTGGAAAAATATTATAGCTAGGCCCTCTTGATAGGGTATATTTATTTAGGACTATTTATTTTTTAACAGATTAACATATCTATAAATGAAAACGATTATTGAACCGTTTAAAATTAAATCGGTTGAACCAATATTTATTACTACCGTTGAAGAGCGCGTACAAATTATTAAAGATGCATTTTATAATCCATTTTTAATTCCTGCAGAAAAAGTATTAATTGACTTGTTAACAGATAGTGGAACTAGTGCTATGAGTAGTAGTCAATGGGCAGGTATGATGATTGGAGATGAATCTTATGCTGGCAGTCCAAGCTTTTTTCGTTTTGAAAATACGGTAAAGGATTTGACAAATATGCCTTTTATTATTCCAACCCACCAAGGACGGGCTGCAGAAAAAATACTTTTTAGTGTTTTGGGCGCAAAAGGAAAAATGGTAGTAAGTAATACATTGTTTGACACAACGAGGGCTAATGTTGAAGCATCAGGTGCTATTGGGGTAGATTTACTTTGTCCTGAAGGGAAATTGCCAAATGTTCCATCCGACTTTAAAGGTAATTTAGATATTGAAGCTTTTAAAAGTTTGATTGATAAAAATGGGGCAGATAATATTGCAATTTGCATCTTAACAGTAACGAACAATTCTGGTGGAGGTCAACCTGTTAGCATGCAAAATATAATTGATGTAAAAAATATTTGCAAATTGAATGGAATCTCTTTTTTCCTGGATGCTTGTCGTTTCGCTGAAAACTGTTATTTCATTAAGTTACGTGAAAAAAAATATGCTGATAGTTCTGTTGAGCAAATTGCGAAAGAAATGTTTTCTTATGCAGATGGTTGTACTATGAGTGCAAAGAAGGATGCTTTTGCTAATATGGGTGGATTTCTAGCATTACATAACGAGGACTTATCTAATAAGTGTAAAAATTTATTGATTTTAACCGAAGGTTTTACAACATATGGAGGATTGTCTGGCCGTGATTTAGAAGCGATTGCAATTGGTTTAAAAGAAGTGCTACAAGAAGATTATTTGAAATATAGGATTAATAGTATTGAGTATTTGACCAACAAACTAATCAAAGAGAATATTCCTGTAATGCAACCTGCAGGTGGTCACGCTGTTTATTTAGATGCTAAACAGTTTCTTTCTCATATTCCTATTGAACAATTCCCAGGACAAGTATTAGTGACCGCGTTGTTTATTGAAGGAGGCATAAGGGCTGTTGAAATAGGCTCTTTAATGTTTGGTAAATACGATTCTATGAATCAATTAATTCCAGCACAAATGGAATTAGTACGACTAGCAATTCCTAGACGTGTTTATACACAAAGTCATATTGATTATGTTGCTGAAGTAATAATTGAAGTGTATAAAAAGCGAGATGCTTTAAAGGGGTTGGTCATCACATCTGAACAACCAGTATTAAGACATTTTACTGCAAAGTTAGCGCCAGTTTCTTAACTGGTGCTAACTTTGAATAATAGCATATTTATAATTCAAATAATCAATTTCTACTTCAGCACAGGCTAATTCTTTAGCAAAACGCGAAACGTTTTTATTTATGTTTGGTTTTAATGACTCATAAAACCGTATCCCTTTCTTTAAATTGGCGAAAAAGGCGATATGGTTTTTTGTGTTTTTGGATAGTAGGTTGTTTTTAAAATCTTGTTCTAGTAGATCTTTCCAATAGTCTATATATAAATAGAGTTCTGCAATAAACATATGAACTCTGTTGCTATTTTTAATTAAATTTGTTCTGCCATATATATGATCAACCATTTGTTTAAGCGTAGCTTGTTTAGAGAAGTTAACAATATTTGGCCCAGGGCAAATGGTTACTGCATTTAAGGGTTTTACAAAATCAACATTATAGTTTAAAGAAGCTGAATTACTTAACCCAATACATAAACACTCTTTCTCTAAAACTTCATTTACTTTTTGTTGATAAACTTGTTCATCAAGTTGAAGTGTTTTTAATTGTTCAAGTTTTAGTTTCTGATATTTTTTGGAAGCCGTACAAATGGGTTCTTTTGTAAATTCAGTATTTAGTGCCAAATGTTTTTCAGTACATGGACTTCCAAATTTTCCGCTCATGATTCTTTCTTTTTTTTCAATATCACTTGAGCTGTTTTTTAGATAGTGAAATTTAACGCCTAGTGGTGAATGATTACTTAAGAAAATATTTTCTTGTTTAGCGTTACAAAGTAATTCTAAAGTTTTGCTATCAACAGTTGTGGCTTCTGGCACCAATAAAAATGGCGTCCCCCAGCCTGTACTATCAATATTGAAATAATCTCTTAATAGTTGTGTTTCTTGGTACTCGCCAATTCCTCCTTGAACCGAAAATTTGATGATAGGAGGTCTGTTAAGCGCATTCTTATTTTTTTCTAATAATGCAACATTATAATATTCGAATAATGTTGCAACTAAAGTTCTTTTATTTATTTTGAACTCTTCTAGTATTGGACCTAATAAAACACCGTCTTTTACAAAAGCATGTCCTCCGCAATTTATGCCTGACTCAATTCTAAACTCACTTACCCAAACTCCTTTTTTTGCTAAGTATTTTCCCTGAATTAATGCGGATCTGTAGTCACTTACTTTTACAATCACTTTTTTATTAAATGTTCCGTCTTTATTAATTTCGAATTCTCTTAAATTGGCTAAGTAATTGTATAATCTAGGATTCATACCTGCTGAAAAAATGACAGAAGAGTTTTTAAGATTACTATTTGCATATCCCTTTAAAGCCTCTAAAGCTTCTGATTCATCTTGTACTATTTCGCCATTTTTATATAGATCTCTGTCAATTTTTGTCATAATATTTACATCAATGCTACCTGGAGTAACTTGATTCCTTAAGAGTTCTTCAATTTTTATTTTTTCGTTTAAGTCGGTTGTTCCAACACTTTGCAAGTATAATTTTTTAAGCATTGAATCGTCGGGTAAAAGCTCAAAATATTTTACTATTTCAGATCCTTTTTCAAAAGAAGCTTTTTTGATTTTTTCAATTTGTGTTTGTACAATTGAGTTTACAAGATTCAAATAGTCGGTAATTCTATTTGCTCTATAGTTTGGCTCTTGTTTAGAAATTGGAATATATGGTTGTTTTATTTGGGGGTAATAATATTCTCTCATCATTTCTATTAATTTATCCTCTACTATAGAGATTACTGATGAAATTCCATACTTAGCTACTTTAATTGGACTATCAATGGTAAATGCTATTCCCATAACAGGAATATGAAAATGGTGAATTTCGGGATACTGCATATTTAGAATTAATTAGTGGATCTCTCCCAGGTTATTTTTTGTCCAAATCCTTTTAGTTTTCCTGTCATTTTTATTTTATTTAACTGTATTAGCCAAATTTTTCCTGGGATTGCTATTGATAAAGGGTTTTTTATATAATAGTTGGTGTTTATTCTTTCTTTAAGGTTTTGATCAGTACTTAACGTAATTCCGTTAAACTGTATACCAATATTTTGAAATGGCATTAATTTGTTTGGCAAAATTGTTCCTGCTATAAGACTGTTTGGAGTGATATTTTTTGAATGATATGAATCGTTGGAAGACTTAAATAATAAATAATTGTTTTCAAAATCGAAACCATACATGCAATTAAAGCATTGAGGTTTACCCACAAGGTCAATATAGCAGATGCTAGCACATGATTGGTCTTTTATAAAATCAATTATCAGTGAATTCATAAATTTTTAATGATTTTAACAGGGCATGCTTTTGCTATATTTACAGATTTAAGCCTAAATGACTCATTAACTGATCTTATACAAATTCCTTTTTTTGATTCTGAATTAAGTAGTGTTGCTTTTCCATCTTTTTTAGATATCCTCCATAAAATTGGTTCAATTTCATAGCATATTCCGCATCCAATACATTTGGTTCTATAATGGATTATCTTAAACATGTGTTTCTTTTATAATTTTATATATTTTATCATTGGCAACTATTTTATCTTTTAGGGGAAAAGTGATTTTATCTCCAGGATTAGCCGTAGCGCTTTCAGTTCCGTTTACATAAAGTTTTTCAAGTTTTATTTTTTTGAATCCAATATGCTTTCCAGATATGATTATAGTGTCGCCCTTTTTTATTGTGCCCGATTCTATTTTGAATTCAGCAATTTTAATTTTTGGATAATACTTTTCGCCTCTGCCAAGTAATATTTTCTTTTCTTCTGCAATTGATCCAGCAACTGAAGTCCATTCTCCTAATTTTTGACCTAAATAATATCCATTCCAAAAACCACGATTATAAACTGTGGATAATTGTTTGGTCCATTTTCTTATGGCGTATCTATTGTATTTGTTTTCTTTTATGGATATAATTGCTTCTTTGTAGCATTTGGTTGTTTTATACACATAATCAGACCCTTTACTTCTACCTTCAATTTTTAATATTGATACACCTGAATTGATTATTTCAGGTAAAATATTTATTGTAGATAAGTCTTTTGGTGACATTATATATTCATTATCAATTTTTAATTCTTCATTTGTATCTAGGTCTTTAACTATATATTTTCTCCTGCAGTTTTGAATACAAGCTCCTCTGTTTGCACTAGATTGATGACTATGAAGACTCAGATAGCATTTACCTGATATTGCCATGCATAGTGAGCCATGAATAAATACTTCAATTTTAATTAAGTATCCTGATGGGCCAGTAATTTGCTCCTTTATAATCGCATTGCTTATTTGTGCTATTTGTTTTAAAGTCAATTCTCTTGCTAGAACAATTGTTTCTGCATATTGTGCAAAAAAGCGGACTGATTCTATATTGCTAATATTTGCTTGTGTTGAAATATGTAACGGAATCTCGAGCTCTTTGCATAGGTTTATCACAGCAAAATCTGCTGCTATAACGGCGTCAATTTTTGTTTTTTTAGCTTCATCTAAAATTTTTCTGAGTAATTGAATATCATGACCATATATGATACTGTTTAAAGTTAAATATGCTTTAACTTTATTTTCTTTACATATTTTCTTTATTTTTTTTATATCTGAAATAATAAAGCCATTTGATGAACATGATCTCATATTTAATTGTTCTACACCAAAATAAATTGAGTTTGCACCAGCTTTAATAGCAGCAATAATACAATCAAAAGAGCCTGCTGGCGATAACAATTCAATTTGTTCAATATGCATATAAATAAATTATTTAAATTTTCTATTTAAAGCGCTGTTGAACAGTTGCTTTTCTAATTTTGTAATTGGCATTAATTTTGGAACTATAGTTGCTTCTCCTACTTTATTAATTGCTACAAAAGTAAAATAACCTATTGCAATCTGCTGTTTCTTTGAGTTGACGGATTTTCTTGATTCTGCGATTACTATTATTTCCATTGAAGAATTATATGCTCTTGTTATTTTAGCTGTAATATGAATTATATCTCCAACTTGAGAAGAGTGTTCAAATTTGATATTATTGATTTGTGCTGTTACACATATATTTTCTGCATGATTTTGCGCGGTAATCGCAGCTGCAATATCCATCCATTCAACAAGTCGTCCTCCCAGTAAAATCCCCATAGGATTTGTATCGTTGGGGAATACAATTTCTGTTTTTACTGTAACGGATTCTTTAACTTTTTTTGCGTTTCTTTTGCTTGTCACTAATTATTTTTTTAAGTTTTTTATTTGGTAGAGAAGAATGGGGGTAATTATGTCATCGGCTGTAGTTTTATCATAGTCCTCATGATTTTTCTTTTTTACTCCAAAAGAGGATAATTCTAAATGAATTGTTGGATTAATTTGATGATTCTGCAAACATGCTTTGGCGCAGGATAGCGGACATCCGTCAATTACAATTAAGTTTCTGCCTGATTTTGCTGTTTTGACTAAACTTTTGACATTGCCACCTACTCCTACTATACAACTCATTTCTGCATGCCCTAATCTATCCATTTTTACAGCTAGATAATTACTCATTTGTGCTGCATTGCTGCAGCCTGAGCATGAGTATATTATTGGTATTTTAGAATCTTTTTCCATTTCTCCATTTTTGTATTAAACTCAGGATAGCACATTCATAGTAAAAGCTTATTCTCCAAATGGTTTGTGCTTTCATTTTGATCAAATAATTGTTTAAGATTTCCATTTTTACTTTTTAAGTTTAGTAATTCTACTTGCTATAAACCATGTTAAAGGAATGACTCCACCAATTGTAAATACTGATCCGCCAATTATTCTAAGCCAGGTTAATGTTTGAAATCCATTGCTTTCAATAAAATCTGCACTTCTAGCATACCATAGGCCTTTTTCTACAACAGTATTGAATTGCCAAATTCCAGCGGGAAATAAATCTAAGAGGACCATTAGCAACAATCCAATATTGATTGACCAAAACGACAATTTAATTAATTGAGCATTCCATGAATTGTGTTTTATTAATAATTGACTACAAAATAATATTGAAGCAATGGCTAAGTTTCCATAAACGCCCATAAGTGCAGCATGACCATGATTTACTGTTAAATACGTACCATGTTCATAATAGTTGGCAATTGGTAGATTTATAATAAATCCCATTAGACCAGCTCCAAAAAAGTTCCAGAAGTTAACTGCAACTAAAAAAAGAAATACTTCGCTAAAGCCAAATTTGTCTTGTGTAAATTTTATATTGTTTGAAGTTTCTAAAACCTTTGGTAGTTTACTAAATCTCCATGCTTCAAGTGTCAATAATATTAGAGGAACAACTTGTAGTGTTGAAAATACTGATCCCAAAGCCATTGTAAATACAGGCTTTGCATTCCAATAAAAATTATGTGAAATGCCTAATAATCCCGATCCTAGAAATAGAAGGGTAGCTAAATATATAACCCTTATTGCTGCATTTTTATTAACCAATCCCATAACAACCATGAAGTACCCAATTAGAACTGTTGTAAATACTTCAAAAAATGCTTCAGCCCACATATGAACAACCATCCACCTCCAAAAATCAGCAATAACAAAATTTGTTTTGGGTGTTGAAATAAAACCAGAAACAAGTAAAATGATAATACTAAAAGTTGCATAGACTAGCCAGTTGGGTAAAGCCCAAGGTTGTTTGATTTTCATAACAGGTTTTACACCTCTATAAATAATGATTGCCCAAAGTATAAATATGATACCTAAAAGTATTTGCCAAATTTTTCCTGGTTCCATATACTCCCAGCCTTGGTGTCCCCACCAGTACCAATTCTCTCCAATGATACCTTTAGGTCCTAAAAATAGTCCTACAACTGACCCTCCAACCATTAATATGGTTATCCAAAATAATACATTTATAAGTTTTATTTGATATTTAGGTTGATTCGGAGAAACTAAATCCATCATAAAGAATGAGGCTCCAATCCAACATGCTGAAATCCATAATATAGATAATTGCACATGCCAGCTTCTCGTTACTGTAATAGGTAAACTCTCTGAGATATTAAATCCAAAAAAGTGTACAAAACCAACAAAGTCATGAACAGTTAAAATTCCAGATAATACTTGGATTAAAAATAGAATGATTGCTGTAAAGAAAAACTTATATGTACTTATTTGAACTGAATTGGGTTTGAATAATTCAATCTCTTTAAAGGACATAAAATTCGGGGCCTTCTTCGTAAAAGTTTCATCTTCTATTTTCTCTAATTTTCCGTAATAATACAAAACAAGACCTAGGCCTATTATTAAACCTAAAGATCCCAAAATGCTCCATAAAATAATTGCAGCACTTGGAGTGTTCCCTGCTTCTTTATCATAGGGCCAATTATGTGTGTAGCTATAATTTTCTCCTGGCCTTTCTACTCCGCATACCCATGATCCCCAAAAAATGAAGGCTGTTAATGATTTAATTTCAACACTATCTGTAATATATCCAGCAGGTTTAAATGCACCCTTGCTCATTGGATTTGTGAATTTTTCTAAATAATAATTTTCTAGTTTTATTATAGCAAATTCTTGAGCTTTGTTTAATTCAACACTATTGGTTATTTCTTGATAATTGTTTTTTTTAATTTCGTATTTTACTTTTTCAGTTATGCCATATTTAAAAAAGGAATCCGTTAAATTATTTGGGCTGTTAGTAGTATAATAATTTTTCATTTCTGCAGCTATAAGATGCAGCGCTTCAGCAGTAAAATCTGGTCCTCTGTTTGCACCATCACCGAACATACTTCCATACTCCATTAATGCATATTTCAAAAAGATTGCTTGGCCATCTAAAATATCATTTTTGCTATAGATTTTTTTCTTTTGAGTTGATTCAAAATTTGGTATTGGAGGAGCTTCTGTGTAAGTATGAACTCCTATTAGGGTAACCCCACCCATACTTATAACAAAAATTATGAGTAGTGGAAGCC
>NCHN01000015.1:67995-112676 GCA_002281875.1 Sphingobacteriia bacterium 24-36-13
TGCCACCAATTTTTCGGGTTTAATAAATACTCTACCAGGTTTCTTTTGAACATGAGGGGAAATTTTGGGCAAATATAATAATAAAGGATACATTTGTCCTTAATTATTAGATAATTTAAATTTTATGTTTTCAGATAGAAATAAATATGTTTTGGCAATGTTTTTAGTGGGAGGTTTTATAATATATACATTTCAGCTGTACAACTCATTACCTGTTAAGCAAATAGCTGTTTCACAAGCAGCAGACGATGGAAAAATACTTTGGCAAAAAAAAAACTGTATTAGTTGCCATCAAATTTATGGGCTGGGTGGGTATTTGGGTCCAGATTTAACCAACGTTTATTCAAAAAAGGGGGCAGTCTATATAAGTGCAATACTTAGGGGTGGAACCAATATCATGCCTAATATGGATTTGACTGATTCGGAAATAGAAGAATTATTGGCATACTTAAAGGATGTAGATCAATCAGGCAAAGCAGATCCTAGAACATTTACAATTAATACGAATGGAACCATACACCAATAAAGGAAAAAGCATTATTGATTTATATATATTGACTGCTTTGTGTTTGTTGATTTTTGGCCTTTTATGGGGTATAACTGGAAGTTTGCAATATATTTTTCCTGGATTAATGCGGGATCGTTTTTCTTTTCAAAAGGTTAGGCCACTTCATGTTTCTTCAGTGGTTTTTTGGATTATTTTAGCTGGATTGGGTAGTATGTTAACCTATCTGCAACAACATACTAAACGCGTTATTTATTCCTATCGACTACTCTTATTGCAATATTGCATTTTTCTATTGACAGTAGTTAGTATCATTATATCTTATTTCTTAGGACGATTTGGCGGAAGAGAGTACTGGGAACATCCCCCTTATTTGGCTTTGCCAATATTCTTTGGTTGGATTTTTTTGTTATTCAATTTCGTAAAATCATTTGGGGGATTTAAAAATCAACCTGTTTATGTTTGGATGTGGTTAACTGGTATTGTGTTTTTTTTGTTCACTTATCTTGAGTCTTATTTATGGTTGCTACCTTATTTTAGGAATAATATCATCAATGATATGACTGTTCAATGGAAGTCTTATGGTTCAATGGTTGGCTCTTGGAATATGTTAATATACGGTTCAAGTATTTTTTTAATGGATAAAATCACTAACAATAAAGATATTAGTTATTCAAAAATTGCTTTTGTACTCTATTTTACTGGTCTTTTTAATTTAATGTTTAATTGGGGACATCATATTTATACATTGCCAACTGCTCCTTATATAAAACATATCAGCTATACTGTTAGTATGACCGAATTGTTTTTAATTGGTCGAATAATTTTCAATTGGAGGAATACCGTTTCAACCGCTAAAAGAAACTTTAATATTTTGTCTTTTCGGTTTTTAGCAGCTGCTGATTTTTGGGTTTTTTTGACCCTTCTATTGGCTGTTTTAATGTCGATACCAGGAATTAATTTATATACCCATGGCACTCATATAACTGTAGCGCATACCATGGGTGCCACTATAGGTATTAATACTTTTTTATTATTGGCAATTGTAATTGATGTGTTTAATGATTCATGCATACGGGTAGAAAAATATAAGGCAATAATTATTAGGGGCTATTGGATTGTTAATATTTCCTTATTGGTATTTTGGTTGAGTCTAATTGGTGCAGGTTTAGAAAAATCTATGTGGCAAATGAGTAAATTACAAATAAGTTATTCTATAATGATGCAAAATTTGTCTCCCTATTTTATTGCCTTCTTTATCTCAGGATTTTTCTTGGCAATAGGATTATTCATGGTGGTTTATCCTTTAATTAGAATTAAATTCGTTTGTAAATTGAAACAAACGAAAAGCAGTTATTATGTTTTCCAAAGCAACTGAGTACGCCTTAAGAGCCACTATATTTATTGCAAAAAATAGTTCTTTAAGCAAGAAGTTGGGTATTGAAGAAATCTCAGTTGCAATTAATTCTCCTCAATACTTTACCGCTAAAATTTTGCAAATTCTAACTAAAAAAGAGCTCATAAAATCAACCCCTGGACCAAATGGCGGTTTTTTTTTACTCAATGAATCAAAACAATTGCCAATTCGTACAATCATAGATGCAATGGGTGAGAGTACTACTTTGGATAAATGTGTTTTAGGGTTGAAAGAATGTTCTGAAAAAAGCCCTTGCCCGATGCATGCTCAATATAAAAATATAAAGCGCGAACTACAAGAACTTTTCGATTCCAAAACCATAGAAATGTTGGCTGCTGAGGTGAAAAGTGTAAAAAGTTTGAGGTATTAATTTTATAATCTCGCTTGGATTGTCGGCTTCGTTTCACTGCGCCGACTTCCCACCGCATTGACCTTACCCAAATCTCTGTAAAATGATCAATTGCTTTTTTTAGTGTAATAGTGTTCGCGGAAGTACTCGCTTCGCTCGCTGTACTGCAATTCGTTCAAGCTCAACCAAGCAAGCTTGTCTCGCTTTCACTCTTGCATTACGATTTCTTCCGCTCGCTTTAGCGCATAAAAAAAGCTCCGAATTTCTTCGGAGCTTTGTGATCCCGCTGGGACTCGAACCCAGGACCCATACATTAAAAGTGTATTGCTCTACCAACTGAGCTACAGAATCTTAAAGATTTCGTTACCGTTATCTTTAATTTGGGTTGCAAAAATAAGATAAATAAAACTTCAGCCAAATTTTTATTGATTTTTTTTAGATTTTTATTCTGCTGTTAAGGTTTTCTTTAATGTAATTTTGGTGTACATAAACAAATTAATCATGTTCGAGTTCAAGAATAAAGTGGTGGTAATCACTGGTGGATCAGAAGGAATTGGGAAAGCATTGGTATCCTTATTTATAGAAGCAGGAGCAAAAGTGGCCACTTGTGGAAGAAACTATGATAAGTTATATCAGTTACAATCTGCTTATTCTGGTAAGCCATTGGTGATTCATACTGCGGATGTGAGCAAGGAACAAGATTGCATCAATTTTATTCAATTGGCAGTTAAACAGTTTGGAACAATTGATATTTTAATCAACAATGCAGGGGTGTCTATGCGATCTGAAGTAGAAGAAGTAGAATTTGATGCTATTAGAAAAGTAATGGATATTAATTTCTGGGGAACCGTTTACTGTACCAAATTGGCATTGCCATTTATTATGAAGAACAAAGGAACCATTGTGGGCGTTTCCTCTATTGCAGGTTATAGAGGCTTGCCTGGTCGTAGTGGGTACTCTGCATCTAAATATGCAATGAATGGTTGGTTAGAAAGTTTAAGAACAGAATTACTCGATTCTGGAACAAATGTGATGTGGGTTTGTCCTGGTTTTACTACTTCTAATATTCGCAATGCTGCATTGGATAAAGCAGGTAAGCCCAATGGGGAAACAAAAATGGCAGAAGATAAAATGATGCCTGCAGCGGAATGTGCTCAACATATAGCCAAAGCAATTGCAAAAAGAAAGCGAACGTTGGTACTTACTTTCACTGGAAAGCGTACTGTATTTATGAATAAATTTTTCCCTTCCTTAACCGATAAATTAGTTAGAAAATTTTTCTATAAAAACGGGGAGTTGGTAAAATAATACAATAGGGTTTTTCGTTAGCATAAAAGCATGCCTATACTGACCCTGAGTTCCGATATTGGCCAGCGAGACTTTATCGTTGGTGCCATCAAGGGGCAGTTTTTGCAATCGATTCCAGATTTGAATATTGCTGATATTTCGCATTATTTATCACAAACCAATCTGCCTTTAGCCGCATATATTTGCGGGAATGCCTTTAAATTTTATCCAACGGGCACTTTTCATTTGGTTTTGGTAAATGTATTTGAGTCTGAAACCAAGCATTTTTTAATTGCGCATTGGAATGGCCAGAATATTATTTGTGCAGACAATGGTTTGATTACCATGATTACAGGCGTAAAGCCTGCTCAAATTATTCGAGTATCTGTTACGCCCAATGCAGGATTATTAACTATTACAGCCGATTTAGTAGCAGCAGTAAGCAATATTTTTAAACAGGGTAGGGTAACTGCTGCTGGAACAGTTACGCAAGAAATGGTAGAGAAATATCCTTTAAAGCCTACTGTTGGAGAGAACTGGATTGAAGGACAAATATTATTTATAGACAATTTCGAGAATGTGGTGATTAATATTACCCAAAAAGACTTTGAAGAACATGGAAAAGGGAGGCGCTTTAAAATCATGTTCAAACGCAATGAAATGATTGAAAGAATCAGCGATAACTATGCTTCTGTTGCAGAACATGGTAAAATTGCCTGGTTTAATTCGGCAGGATACCTAGAAATTGCCCTAAGAAATGGCAATATGGCTGGGCTTTTTGGATTACAGGGCTATAATGAACATATGCAACAATCGGGTGTTTCTAATGGAAATAAATGGTTTTACCAGACCATTCGCATATTCTTTGAATAAACATAGTATTTTCGCATCCGCAAAACCAATATTTATCAATTTTAATTAATACTGTTACCATGGCGTATGATGTAATTGTTCTGGGAAGTGGTCCTGGTGGATACCCCGCAGCAATCCGTGCTTCTCAGCTAGGATTTAAAGTGGCCATCATTGAAAAAGAAAGTTTAGGTGGAGTTTGTTTAAACTGGGGTTGTATACCTACCAAAGCGCTTATTAAAAGTGCTCAAGTGTACGACTATATGAAACATAGTGCCAACTACGGAATCAACGCTACAGGCGTTCAACACGATTTTGGTGCAGTAGTAAAAAGAAGTAGAGGCGTTGCCGATAAAATGAGCAAGGGTGTTCAATTTCTAATGAAAAAGAACAAGATTGATGTAATTATGGGCTACGGCAAAATTAAAGCCAAGGGCCAAATTGAAGTAACCGCAGCGGATGGCAGCAAGCAAGTTGTAGAAGGAAAGCATATTGTAATTGCAACTGGTGGTAGAAGCCGCGCTTTGCCTAATCTTCCGCAAGATGGTAAAAAAGTAATTGGTTACCGTGAAGCAATGGTATTGCCTGAGCAACCTAAGTCTATGATTGTAGTGGGTAGCGGTGCTATAGGTGTGGAGTTTGCTTATGTTTACAATAGCATGGGGACCAAAGTAACTATTGTAGAATTCATGCCAAGAATTGTTCCAGTAGAAGATGAAGATATTTCTAAGGAATTAGAGAAGCAATACAAGAAGCAAGGCATTGAAATCATGACCAATGCTTCTGTGGAGTCTTTAGATACCAGTGGGGCAGGAGTAAAAGCCACTGTTAAAAAACAAGATGGTTCAATTGTTGTATTAGAAGCCGATGTGGTATTAAGTGCAGTTGGTGTTATTGCAAATATTGAGAATATTGGCTTAGAAGAAAACGGAATCAAAACCGAAAAAGGAAAAATCATTGTAGATAAGTTTCAGCAAACATCTGTTCCAGGAATTTATGCGATCGGAGATTGTTCTCCTGGTCAAGCTTTGGCGCACGTTGCGGCTAAAGAAGGAATCAATGCTGCTGAGCATATTGGTTTTACTGAAAAGAAATTCCATCATTTACCTGAAGCCATGGATTACAACAATATCCCTGGTTGTACTTATTGTATTCCTGAAATAGCCAGTGTGGGTTATACAGAAAAAGCAGCTAAAGATGCTGGATACGAAATTAAAGTAGGTAAGTTCCCATTCATGGCAAGTGGTAAAGCAAGTGCTGCTGGTGCAACCGAAGGTTTTGTAAAAGTAATTTACGATGCTAAATATGGAGAGTTCTTAGGCTGCCATATGATTGGAACCAATGTAACCGAAATGATTGCAGAAGCAGTAGTTGCTCGTAAATTAGAAACAACTGCGCATGAAATTTTAAATGCAGTTCACCCACACCCAACTATGAGCGAAGGCTTAAAAGAAGCCACTGCAGCGGCTTATGGTGAAGCAATTGACATTTAATTATAAGCCCTTTTACACGGAGGCTTTAATCAACCTATATCAGTCCCAGTTACATCAGTAACTGGGATTTTTTTGCCCCAGAGTCAATACCAGCTTATCTACCAACTGGTTGGTATTTATTGTTTTTTATATATTTTATGCAGATTACTTGGTATCTTGTACTTGTAATCCTGCTGACTAGTGACCCCCTAGCTATAAAATCAGCGCAACCGTACAAACCTATGAGTCTATTGAAAGTAGATCAATTGCTTCCAGAGCAATTATTGAATTCATTGATTTTTTCTGTAGTCGTTACCGATTTAACAGGAAGGTTCTTGTATGTGAATCCTTTATTCCAACACAAGTTTGCACATATTTCTACTACACTTACGAATAATCATTTTGCTGATACGGTATATGCCGAAGACGTGAAAGCTTGTAATGAAGCTGCTAAAGAATGTATTCGTAATCCTGAGAAACCTGTGGCAATTACTGTTAGAAAAGCTTGCGAAGGAGATGAATTTTTTTGGACCCATTGGGAAATTTCTGCCGTAAAAAATGAATTGGGATATGTTGTGGGGATTATGTCTGTAGGGCATGATATCACCACCACCGAAACCAATAACAGTAAGGCAGTTGAATTGTCTCAAAGCAGGGCTTATTTAGATGAGCAGTCAGTTGAATCAATTCAAACTAATATAGTCAATAGCACTCCTTCAGTTCGTCAAGAAGAATTATCTGAGGAAGAAGTGACCAGGATGGCATTGGTGGCGCACAATACAACCAATGCAGTAGTGATTACCGATAAAGAAGAAAATATTATCTGGGTGAACGAGGGTTTCAATAGAATCATCGGTTATACTGCTGAAGAAGCAAAGGGTAAGAATATATTTTTCTATTTAAATCAATCTGGAGTAGAAGAAAAAATAAATAAACGCATTCGTTATTCTATCGAAAATAAATTGGCTTTTGTTGAAGAGGTACAAGTAAGCAACAAAAACAATAAAACCATTTGGTTAGAGATTGATTGTAAGCCATTATTTGATGAAGCAGACAGGCATATTGGTTTCATGTCTATAGAAAACGATATTACCAAACGTAAGAATGCCGAGAAAGAACAGCAAGAAACATTGCAAAGGCTTTCGTTGGCCACCGACTCTGCACAAATTGGTGTATGGGAAGTAGACTTGGCAGATGGTACTACTTTTTGGGACGAGAAAATGTATGATCTCTATGGCTTTGCTAAAGACACGCCTTTTCCTCCTTACAAAATTTTCAAAAAAGCCATGCACCCAGACGATAAGGAGATGATGAAGAATATCCTTACTAGGTTGTCTGAAGGCAAAAAGTCGATTGATTCAACGGTGTATAGAATTACCATGCCGAATGGTAAGATCAGGTATATTGAAGCCCATGCGATTGTTCAGAAAAATGCAGAGGGAAAACCGATACGTTTGATTGGTACGAACCGTAATATCACTGATGATGTGGCAGTGCAAGAAAAAATGAAAACCCAAAACAAAGTATTAAGGGATATCGCTTTTATTCAGTCGCATGAAGTAAGACGTCCGTTGGCGAATATTTTAGGGGTAATTGAAGTACTCAACAGTAGTAACTCTGTTCACAATAAAGAAATCTTTGATCACTTAATTGAGAGTGCCAACGAATTAGACATGCAAATCAGAAGCATTGTTAAGAAGACCAATAACTTAGACGGTATATTCTCTAACGGTTAAATACTTTTTTCAATAAATCTGTTGCTCTTGCAGCTGGGTTCTGTCTAATATTTTTCTCTTCTAAAGCAATCTGCGAATAAATTCCAGTAAGTGCTTTTTCGGTTACATAATCACTTAAAGAAGGATTCAATTTTCTAAAACTAAATTTATTGTAAGCATTCACTAAAGTAGACCAGTGTTTAGTGGCTTCTGTTTTTTGTAAAGAAGTTTCTATGATGGGTTTAAATGCATTCGTTAATGGGGCAGTAGTGGCTATTTTTAAATAGGTGGTAGCAGCAGTATCTGTCCCTTTTAAAATATTTACTGCATCGTTTACGGTTAAATCTTTTATAGCAGATACAAAAATGGGTGCAGCCGTTTTGCATGCATCTTCCGCTGCTCTATTGATGCTTAAAATGGCTTCATCCACTTGCTTGCCCATTCCTACCGATCTCAGGGTAGATTCAATTTTTTGTGCTTCTGGTGGGAGCAAGATTTTTAATGCTGCGTTTTTGAAAAAACCATCTGGTTGGGCCAATGCTGCAGTTCCTTTTTCTGCACCAATTGTAAGGGCTTGTTTAAGGGCATTCGCAATTTCATTGCTACTATTTGTTGGAGTTGATTGTTGAGTTAGCTGTTTACTCTTTTGTTGTATCAGTTCTTTTAATGTTTGGGCAAATAAAGGTTGGCCCCCAGTTGTAAACAGCAGGATGAATACTATTTTTTTCATTGTCTAATTATAATTTAGTCACTACCTCACGCAACTTAACTAGTTGCTCTAATAGGTTAGGTAGCAAATTCAATGCCAGCATATTGGCACCATCACTTTTAGCTACGGCAGGGTTGGGATGGGTTTCAATAAATAAACCCAATGCTCCAGTTGCTATGGCTGCTTTTGCAATGGTGCCTATCATTGCAGGGTTACCTCCTGTAACGCCGCTGGTTTGATTAGGTTGCTGTAAAGAGTGGGTACAATCCATTACTACTGGCGTTCCATGCGATTGCATGATGGGAATATTTCTATAGTCAACTACTAAGTCTTGATATCCAAATGTATTGCCACGCTCTGTTAAAAGGATTTGTTGATTGCCCGCTTTTTGAATTTTTTCCACTGCAAATTTCATAGAAGCACCACTTAAGAATTGTCCTTTTTTAACATTTACTATTTTGCCTGTGATTGCAGCTGCTTCTAATAAATCAGTTTGTCTGCACAGAAATGCAGGTATTTGAAGTATATCAATGAATGGTGCAGCCATGGCAGCTTCTTCATGCGCATGAATATCGGAAGTGGTAGGAAGGCCATATTTTTGGCCTACTTTTTTAATTAAGGATAAACCATTTTCATCACCAATACCAGTGAAAGAATTGGCGCTGGTTCTATTGGCTTTTCTATAACTGGCTTTAAATACGTAAGGGATGCCCAATTGTTTACAAGTGTTACTTACGGTATCTGCAATTTCCATTACAATTTCTTCAGACTCAACCACACAAGGGCCTGCAATTAGAAAAAAAGATTCTGGATTGTATTGCTGATTTTTAAATAAGTCTTGCAAAAAATTAGGCAACATATAATAAAATTTGTACTTGATTAGATAAAACAAAAGTAACGGAATTGTCATTCATTTTTTCGTTTCTTTGCTGCCTAAACAAATTGCTATGCCTGCTAGAAAAGATAAAATTTTGGTGATTGGTGCGTCTGGTCAAATTGGGGTGGAGCTTACACTTGCTTTAAGAAAACAATACGGAAACAATAATGTAGTTGCATCTGATTTACGGGAAGAGAATCCTTTGTTAAAAGGAACTGGCCCATATGTTAGCATGGATGTGATGAACAAAGAGATGCTGCATGTACAAGTAATCAGACAAAATATTACCCAGATTTATTTATTGGCTGCTATACTTTCTGCAACAGGAGAGAAGAATCCTAATTTGGCTTGGCACTTGAATATGCAGGGTTTGTTGAATGTATTGGATATTGCCCGCGAAGAAAAGTTACATAAAGTTTATTGGCCTAGTAGTATTGCTGTATTTGGTCCTACTTCTCCTAAGCAATTGTGTCCACAACAAACCGTTATTGAACCAACAACAGTTTATGGTATTAGTAAATATGCTGGAGAGTTCTGGTGTAATTATTATTTTAATAGATATGGGGTAGATGTTAGAAGTATTCGCTACCCTGGATTAATCAGTTACAAATCTGCTCCAGGTGGGGGTACTACCGATTATGCTGTTGAAATTTATACTGAAGCCTTGGAACAAAAAAAGTACAACTGTTTTTTATCTGAAGATACTTATTTGCCAATGATGTATATGCCCGATGCTATAAGGGCAACTTTAGAATTAATGAATGCACCTGCTGATCAAATTTCTGTTAGAACATCTTATAATGTTTCGGGCATGAGTTTTTCACCTAAAGAAATTGGGGCAAGCATTCAAGCGCATATACCAGATTTTACTATGACGTATAAACCCGATTCAAGACAACAAATTGCAGACAGTTGGCCGCAAAGCATTGACGATTCTGTCGCAAATAAAGATTGGGGCTGGAAGCCCCAATACGATTTGTCTTTAATGACGAAAGATATGTTAGAAAACCTGCGCAAATAGCGCAGGTTTTGTTTTATTCAACAGCCTTAGAAACGAATTCCTAAACCTAAATTTAATCCTCTGATACCTGCCCATGGCCCGTCAGAAACAATTTGAGCACCACTAGCATTTACTGTTGAAGTAAACTTAAATGGTTTTGCATCAATCTCGTTTAAATTCTTGCGCAATTCTTGTTCTTCAAATGGATTAAGCGCAGATGCAAAATTTAAGTCTCCTTTGCTGGTACCATAGTGTCCTCCAATGATTTGAAAGTCTAACACAATTTTAGTGGCAATTTGGAATTGGTATCCTATCATTAAACCAGCACTGGTACTTTTAATTTTACCATTAAATACTGCTTCTTTTTCTATTAATGGGCTAGTTGACGCTGTGTACTTGATAGGAGCACCTAAATCGAAAGTGGCAAATCTTACATAAGGAGCTAAGTAAAATCCTTTCATTCTACCTAAGCTTAAATAGATGCGTAATTCTGGTGTAATGGCGGTATTGCCAATTTGGAAATTATCTAAATTGATATCATTGCTATTAATGGCTTCTTTAAACTGATCTTTAAATGGTAGGGCACCTTTACTCATGGTTCTATAACTTAATGAGAAAGATATATTCTTTGTTAAGCTTCTTTCATAAGTCACATGAAAATTTCTTGCAGCCATGGAACCAACATTCCACTTGATAATATTTTTTCCGCCAATTAATTTCTGCGCATCGGCATTTAAAAAGGGCAGTAACATTGCTAAAAAAAGTAATTTTTTCATTGGTGTAGTTTGATTGGTTAAATTTATTGAGTTACTAAGTCTGCTATTGTTTGGTTTTCTAAAATACCTAAGGTTTTGTCTCTTACTTTAGCCATGATTTTGTTGAGACCACATTTTTTTTCGTTACAGTCTCCACATTTTTCATAAAAATTTAAACTAACACAAGGTAATAAGGCAATTGGTCCTTCTATCAAACGCATAACAGCTGCTAAACTAATGCTATTTGGTTCTGCATTAAAATAATAACCTCCGCCTTTTCCTTTCTTGCTATTTAAAATTCCGGCTTTTTTTAATTCCAATAAAATGGATTCAAGAAACTTGAGGGGTATTTTCTTTTTTTCTGCTATCTCAGCAATCAAGAACGGTCCAACATTTTTTTGCTCTGCCATATAGGTAAGCGCTTTAAATGCATATTGGGTTTTCTTCGAAAGCATCAGCTAAGATATTACTAATTATGCTAATCCTAATACCTCTTTCATGGTATAAATGCCTTTCTTTCCAATAGCAAATTGAGCAGCAGTTACTGCTCCCCCTGCAAATCCGGTTCTATTGTGGGCAGTATGAATGATTTCTATATCATCTATAGCAGAAGTGTATTTTACATGATGGGTGCCTGGTGCAGGATCAATTCTTTCAGATTGAATTTCTAATAGATTGCTATTGGAAGCAACAGGTTCATTGGTCCAACTTGTTTTTCTACTTAAGTTTTGCAGCACTTGTTCTGCCAATGTGATAGCAGTTCCACTAGGTGCGTCTTTTTTCTGGGTATGGTGAATCTCTTTAAGCATTACATCATAACTAGGGTAATGCTCCATTAAACCAGCTAAAAATTTATTTACTTCAAAAAATAAGTTAACTCCTATGCTGTAATTGCTCGAGTAAATCAATGTGCCATTTTGTTCGGTACAATAATTAGATACTTTATCCCAATTCTCTAACCAACCAGTAGATCCACTTACCACAGGTATGCCGAAGGATAAACATTTCATGATATTCTCTACTGCGCTATGAGGTCCAGTAAACTCAATAGCTACATCGGCTAATGCTAGTTTTTCCGCAGTAAAATCGGCTGCATTGTCTACATCAATTTTTAAAACGATTTCATGGTGTTGTTCCAATGCAATGGCTTCAATGGCTTTACCCATTTTGCCATATCCTATTAGTGCTATTTTCATTTGAATGTATTTATCTGGCAATCAGCAAAGGCTTCTTGCTTTTCTCTTTTATATTAAAAGACAAAGTTAGTGCAGGAGTTCTGGTATGCGGATTTAATTGTGGGTGAATTTGCATACTCAGGTTATTGCTTACATCAAAATGACGCAAATGCCCAAAAACAGTGGCGTCCACTACTTGAAGGCCCCACGCAAGTATAAACCAGAGAATAGAATAGTCTCGGTCTCTTCTAAATGAGTTTCTATAATTCTGCAATGAGCCAATGCTTAATCCAGTTAACTCAGGATCTATCGATGCCACGTCTGAGCTATCTCCATTTTGTTCTTTAAAGCGAGCTTCGTAGGCAAATTTTGTTTTGTTATAGAAGGAAGTGTTGTAAAAATAAGTAATGGCAGGGATGGCTAACACACCATATACCAAGGGGATCTTCCAATATTCTCTATTGTATGCTTGACCCCATCCAGGTATCATAGCAGACCGTCTGGTGGCACGTTGAGGAATATGGGTAGCCATCCAAGTAGAATCCTTTTCTTTCTTTTTTATTTTGGCTAATTCCTTCTCCGTTAAAGGAGGCAAAGGTTTTACTTCCGCACTATCAATAGTTGATTGTGCGTTGGCTGTAGCCCCTAAACAAAACACCACAACAAATAATAATACTAGCTTTTTGAACATGCCAATTTAACCCACGGTTATATTCATTAAATCCAAAATCTTATTCAACTCATCTAATGAGTAGTACTCTATAGAGATACTTCCATAACCCTTTTTGTTATGTGTCATATTCACTTTTGTTCCAAAATGAGAGGCAAGGTTGTCTTGAATCTTTTGGTAAGCGGGCGGAAGATCATTTTTAGTAGCAGCAGTTCCAGCAACTGACTTATCTCCTTTGTATAGCTTTCTTACGAGTTCTTCCGTTTGTCTTACGCTTAGTTGCTTTTGCTGTATTTCTTTAAATACATAAAGTTGCTTATCAATTGTGTCAATATTTACCAAAGCCCTAGCATGCCCCATACTGATGGTATTATTGCGCACAGCGGCTTGAATATCTGGAGGTAATTTTAATAAGCGGATATAATTGGTAACGGTACTTCTTTCTTTACCCATTCTTTCAGCAACCTGCTCTTGGGTATAGTTGAGCTCTTCCATCATTCGTTTAAAACTGAGGGCCATTTCAATGGCATTCAGGTTCTCCCGTTGAATATTTTCTAATAAAGCCAATTCCAATAATTGTTGGTCATTGGCCTGTCTTATATAGGCAGGAACGTCTTTTAACCCAGCTAATTTAGAAGCGCGAAATCTTCTTTCACCAGCAATCAACTGGTATTTGCCATTGGGTAGTTTACTAACCGTTAGCGGTTGAATAATATCGTGCAGCTTTATAGAAGTAGACAATTCTTGTAATGCCTGTTCATCAAAATCTCTTCTAGGATTTTTAGGATTAATCTGAATATCGGCCAAAGGAATTCTAGAACTAGTTGTTACTTGTTCCACAATTTCGTTCTTTAAACTACCACTGGTATTCTTAAGGTCTTGGTCTATATTTTGTAATAAGGACCTTAATCCTTTTCCTATAAGGTCTTTATTTGGTTTTGAAGTACTCATAAATTATTCAATAATTCGATCTTGATTAGAAATTTTTGTCATCCCGTTGTTTTGCAGAATTTCTTTAGACAAATTCAAGTAATTGACTGCACCCTTACTTTCCGCATCGTATAAAATAACAGGCTTGCCTACACTAGGCGCTTCACTTAAACGCGTATTTCTATGGATGATGGTAGCAAAAACCATATCATCAAAATGGCGTCTAACTTCGCTCACCACTTGATTGCATAAACGCAAACGCCCATCGTACATGGTCATTAAAATACCCTCAATTTGCAAAGCAGGGTTTAACCTGTTCTGTACAATTTTAATGGTGTTCAATAATTTTCCTAATCCTTCTAATGCAAAAAATTCACACTGCACCGGAACGATTACACTATCAGATGCAACTAAAGAATTTACGGTAATTAAACCCAAAGAAGGAGAGCAGTCGATGATGATAAAATCGTATCGATCTCTAACCGCATCTAAAATGCCTTTCATTACATTTTCTCTATTGGGGTAATTGATCATTTCAATTTCGGCACCTACTAAATCAATATGAGAAGGGATCAAGTCTAAATTGGGCACATCACTTTTTAAAATGACTTCATTGGCCGTCACATTGTTCACCATACAGTCGTACAAACTATTGGTGATATTGTGCAAGTCGAACCCTACACCAGTAGTACTGTTGGCCTGCGGGTCTGCATCTACCAACAGGGTTTTGTATTCTAATACAGCTAAACTTGCTGCTACGTTAATTGCAGTGGTGGTTTTACCTACTCCGCCTTTCTGATTGGCTACGCCAATAATTCTTGCCATAATTGCTATTCCTTTTCTCGGTTGCCAAAAATACGGCTTCGGTAACAGCTCTCAAACAATATTATCCAATAGCTGTTAAGGTAGGGAGGTTATCTTTACATTTTATATACATATATGCGTAGTACCGGAACTTTGTTTTTTATAGCAGCCATTATGGTTTTGCTAGATTTTTATGTTTACCAAGCCATTAAAACCGTTACTCAGCCCTTATCGGAGCGGATGAGAATCTATATCCACGTTGGGTTTTGGATCATTTCGGTACTGACGGTATTTTCATTAATGGCATTCCCTTTTGTGCCCGCATTGCAACAGTCTAAACTATTTAGGAACTATGTTTTTGCAATTTTGGCTGGATTATTCATCGCCAAATTAATAGCGGCTACCATTTTCTTAGTAGACGATATCAGGCGCACCGGCTGGTGGGCCATCAGTAAAGTGTATAAAAGTTCGGGCGGACAAATATTGGGCGATGGACAAATGGTGTCTAGGTCGGTATTTTTAAGCTGGATTGGGTTGGGATTGGGGTCTACTTTATTTGGAACCATGGTGTTTGGGTTCAGAAACAAGTATAAATACCAGGTTAAGAAAATGCAGCTGTCCTTTGCTAATTTGCCCAAGGCTTTTGATGGATTAAAGCTGGTTCAAATTAGCGATGTCCACAGTGGCAGCTTGCAGGATATTAGTGCGGTAAACAAAGGGATTGATTTGATCTTACAGCAAAACGCCGATATCATCTTTTTTACAGGAGACTTAGTAAATGATCGAGCTACTGAAATGGAACCGCTTAAAACGGCTTTCGCTCGTTTAAAAGCACCATTAGGGGTTTACAGTACATTGGGTAACCATGATTATGGAGATTATGTACAATGGCCTAATACAGCGGCTAAGCAAGCCAACTTGGAGGCGCTAATCAACCTACAAAAAGAAATGGGATGGGATATCTTAATGAATGAACATCGCATCATTGAAAAAGAAGGGGAAAAAATTGCTGTATTGGGTATAGAAAATTGGGGTGCGAAGGGACGGTTTCCGAAGTATGGCAAAATGGAAGATGCCATAAAAGGGACTGAACAAATTCCGTTTAAATTGTTGTTGAGTCATGACCCAAGTCATTGGGATGCACAAGTAAAAACCAGTTATTCCGATATAGATATGATGTTCTCTGGGCATACCCATGGGATGCAGTTTGGCTTAGAAAATCCCTATTTTAAATGGAGCCCTGTTCAATGGATGTACAAGCAATGGGCCGGTTTATATGAAGATGGGAACCAAAAATTATATGTTAATCGCGGCTTTGGATTTATTGGTTACCCAGGTAGGGTAGGCATCATGCCTGAGATTACCGTGATTGAGTTTACCAAAGCTTAACGCTTCGCAATTTTATTCATTGAGATGGCCCTTTGCATGGTGCATTTAAAGCGATTGATGCCCTTTTCACGTAAGTTTTGGTGCTTAGTAGTTCTGCCGTTCATGCGTTTGCGCCACATTTTAAAGCTGGATGCTTTGCTGTTCAACCGCATGAATTCAATGACTTCTTTTTCAGATAACCCAAACTGAAATTGAATGGCTTCAAAGGGTGTTCTGTCTTCCCAAGCCATTTCAATTATGCGGTCTCTGTCTTTTTCTTCTAGTACAATCATTTTCTTTTAACATTTCATGTGTAACATTGGTTCAATTAAAATCGTCTATGGCATAAGTATTGAATAGATTAACTAAACCAATTGTTATGCGTACGATTTTTTTATTTGCAGCTTTATTAATAGCTGGTACAACAGTGAATGCCCAAAAGGGTTTTAGATTAGGTGTAAAAGCGGGAGCCAACCTAAACAAGATTGAAGGTCAATCGTTCGACCAAGGATTTGATTTCTCTTATCATCTAGGCGCATTTGCTGAATATGATTTCAGTAAACGTTGGGGCATACAGCCCGAAGTAATTTGGAGCCAAACTTCAACAAAGCGAGGCACTAATTTAGATGCCATTTATTCTACTTTACCTTCTGATGTTAAGTTAGATTATTTAATGGTGCCAGTGTTATTGCGATACAGCCCAATAGGACTATTGAGTTTTGTTGCAGGTCCACAGTTTGGCATTTTAATGAATAAGAACGACAATTTATTACAGAACGGTCAGCAGGCATTTAAATCTGGCGACTTATCGATGGTACTAGGCGCTCAGGTAAATTTAAAAGTACTCAGGGTGTATGGTCGTTACAATGTTGGCTTACAGAATATCAATGATTTCTCCGACCAACAAAAATGGACCAATCAACAAGTTCAATTAGGTATAGGATTAAAATTCTAAACCCCGATTTGCTTCTTTAAGGAACTGATTTCTTTCTTGAAAGATTTCAGTTCCATTATTTGTTCTTTAATGAAGCTGTTGTCTTCTAACTTGCCTACCACTTCATTCATTTCTGCAAAGCTTTCATATACCATTTTCCTAAAAGGATTGCTGTAATCTTTTGCTCTAGAATCGTGAATGCCTTTGGTAATCCATTCCATTGTGGCTATAGCACTGTTGAACAAATAACTTAATTGGTGTTCGTCTAATTTATTCAATGGAAGCCCAGCAATTTCTTTTAATGTGGCTAATCCGTGCAAGCATTTTTGGTTGGCGTATAAACAGCCTTTAATGGCATATTGTGCATGTAAATCGTCCCAGCCTTTTATTTTACCCGTATTGATTTTTTTGCGCAGTTCAGTTAAATCTGCTTCAGGCATTAATTGACCACCTAGATTGATCCACTTGTCTCTGGAAAGCTTACTAGGCAACTGTTTGCGCAATTCAGCTAAACTAGTAGGGCCATTGGCTTTAATGAAACCAATCAATTCTTTTACTCCGTAGAATAACAACACGTCTTCAAAAACTTTGTAGGCTTGTCTTACTTTTACCAGTACTGTTTTTCTTTTGCTGTTTTCAATATCATCAGCAGTAATGAGTAAACTGTCTACCAATTTGTTGTTGCTCTTTAGTAAAAGTTTACCAACAGCAATGGCTTCAGTGATATCTGAATCGGTCTTTTTTTCTGAACGCAAATATGCTTTACCCGTGTACAGTTCAAGCTTCTCTAAAGCAGTAAAAATTTCATTGATACTATCAGGTGCTAAATAATTGTATTCGAGTTCTTGGGTTTTATCAAAACGTTTGTCTCTATGGGCATATTTCCAAGCATTTCTAGCTAATGCATACATATTGTACAAAAACCAATAAGCAGGCATAATGGTTAGCTGGTCATTTTTGGTATCGTTGCTGATTAAGCAAAAGGGGATGGGAATATTTAATTCAGCAGGATAGTCTCCTTTGTTAATCATGGTAAAAGAAGCAAAGATGGAATTGTGTTTTAGGCTAACACATAGACCAGGCCAAAATCCACGCCCCATAATGATTTCACCATCTGCGCTTCGGCTATTGTGGTTAGATCCAATGGTAGCACCCGCGGCAATATTACTTTGACCCATCACTAAAGCAGCACACAAAAATGAGTTGTTGTGGTGTTGTTCATGCGCAGGAAAAATGAGTGAGTTCAATACTTCGCAACAAGAAATGGTAGCGTTCTGACCTAAGTAAGAGTTAATTAATCGCGCACCATATTTTAATTGCGAATGATCGGCCATAATAAATCGAACTGCTTTTACGCCGTAGAAAATTCTACAGCCCAAACCAATCGTGCCATTCACCATTTCGCATCCTTCCCCAATTTGCGTTCTACCTTCAGGCCCAGAATTCACCGTAAGGTTTTTCAATTTGTTGGCTCCTTTAAAATAAGCGTCGGAGCCTACCCACACATCTTTGATGATATTACAATTCTTGATCACCGTTCTATCACCTACTTTGCCGTAATAGCCACGTTTATTGTTGAATTTTTTTTCTGTAAACTCCACTAGTTTAGTCTGTAAAACTTTATCGTCTCTAAACCTGCTCCACAAAAAAGCATCACCTGGCAACATGCCATCAAATGGTAATACTTTACGCCCTGTATTTTCATTGCATAATTCTAGCCAAATTCTAACTTCTTCTTTTTCATCTACTTTAATAATCCCATTTCCAAATTTGGAATGATTGGTAGTAACCAATTCATTCACATTTGTAATGATGGCTTCGCTTCCAATAATATAATGCGATAAATAGTTGACATTATTGATGACAACGTTGTCTCCAAAATCGCAACTGATGATGGTAGAATTGTATAAACCAACAGGTGTTTTTAAATCGCTAAAACCCAAACAGATGGGCTCTAGTTTTCCAATTCTCACCAAGCCATGAAATTTACAATTCTTTACTAGGTCGGGGTTAAACGAATCGGAAACTAAAATATGGTTCCAGTTGTCGGTGGTATTACCATTGCGAACCAACTGCTCAATTTCGTAAGCAGTAAGGGTTCGGTAATGAATACCGTTTCGCATCTGCATATTGCGCAGATAATATTCGTCCTTACCCTTTGGTATATGGTGGTCTTTAATAAATCCGTAACCTAATGCTTCAAGGGGGGTCTTGGTAATATTATTTTGCGCCATAATTAATTATTCAACAGTTACACTCTTAGCTAAATTTCTAGGCTTGTCTACATCAAGTCCTTTGTACAGACCAACATAATAGCTCAGTAGCTGGAGGGGAACTACACTTAATAGGGGAGCAATTGATTCGTCTGCATCTGGAACAAACATGACGTCGTCGGCCATGCCAGGAATGATTTCGTCGCCAACAGTAGCCACCGCAATCACTTTACCTTTTCTGGCTTTGATTTCCTGAACGTTCGAAACAATTTTCTCGTAATAAGAATCTTTAGTAGCCACAAAAACAACTGGCAGTTTTTCATCTACTAAAGCAATAGGACCATGCTTCATTTCAGCAGCAGGATATCCTTCTGCGTGTATATAAGAAATCTCTTTTAATTTCAAAGCACCTTCTAAAGCAACAGGAAAATTGTATCCTCTTCCTAAGAATAAAAAGTCTGCAGCATCTTTGTATTTTTCTGCAATGCGCTCAATATTAGATGTGTCTGCTAAAATCTCTTTAATCTTTTCAGGAATGCTTTCTAAATCGTGCATCAATTGGGTGTAACGCTCTTTAGATAAAGTGCCTTTAGCATAACCGATCTTTAAAGCCATCATCATTAAAACAGCTAACTGACCTGTGAACGCTTTGGTACTAGCCACCCCAATTTCAGGGCCACTATGGGTATACGCACCAGCATGGCTTAAACGAGCAATACTGCTACCAACTGCATTAACCACGCCAAAAATAAATGCGCCTTTTTCTTTGGCACTTTCTAATGCCACCAAGGTATCGGCCGTTTCTCCACTTTGAGAAATGGCAATGATAACATCTCCTTTATGAATGACTGGATTTCTATAACGGAATTCAGAAGCATATTCTACTTCCACAGGAATTCTGCAAAATTCTTCAATTAAATATTCAGCCACTAAACCAGCGTGCCAACTGGTACCACAAGCAACAATCATAATGCGATTGGCATTAATGAAAGCCTCCATATTATTTTCAATACCACCCATCATGATTTGCAAACTCTGGGGCAATAAACGACCTCTTAAACAATCGTGAATGGTATTGGGTTGCTCATGAATTTCTTTGAGCATGAAATGATCATAACCGCCTTTTTCAATAGCCGCCAATTCCATGTCTAGCTTCGTAATAAAAGGTGTTTGCTTTTCATTACCTAAGTTCTTTAGAATTAATTCGTCGGGCTTAACAATCGCAATTTCATAATCATTCACATACACTACTTCTTTGGTGTATTCAATAATAGGAGAAGCATCACTCGCTAAAAAATGTTCGCCTTTCCCAATACCAATTACCAATGGGCTTCCTTTACGAGCAGCAATAATGGTGTCGGGCTCGTCCTTTGAAATCAATAGAATACAATAAGCACCCACAATACGTTTTAAAGCAATGCGCAGCGCTTCTTCTAAAGTACAGTTGTTATTGATTTTAATGTCTTCAATAAAATTCAATAAGACTTCGGTATCGGTATCACTTTTAAAATGATAACCCTTCGATTCTAGTTCCTTCTTAATTTGGGTATAGTTCTCAATGATGCCATTGTGAATCATGGCCAAATCACCACTTTGAGACTGGTGTGGGTGGGCGTTTCTATCGCTGGGTTCACCGTGGGTAGCCCAACGAGTATGGCCAATGCCAATATGTGCGTGCACATCTTGCCCAATAGTTGCTTCTTCTAATTCGGCAACTTTACCTTTTTTCTTGTAAACGTTAATATGATGATTGTGTAATAAAGCAACACCGGAACTATCATAACCGCGGTATTCCAACCTTTTCAGCCCTTTTAATACAATAGGATAAGCCTCTCTTGGCCCTATATAACCAACAATTCCACACATAATAATTAACTTGTTAAGCTGCAAGTTTAATTATATTTAATGAATAAATTGTTGTTTTGCAAGAACTTGCAGCAACTCAATGTCTAATCAGTGGCATTTGCGGTTTTTTGCGGAAATTAGAAAAGAGAAACAAACAAAAACGATAAAATGAAACCAATGCAAATAGTAAAAGGGTTAACCAGCTTGGTGTTTTTATTTTTTGGGTGGAGTATAGCCGCCGCTCAAACCACCACAGTATGGATTGTTCGGCACGCCGAAAAAGACACGGCATTTGCAACAAGGGCCAATCCAGCTTTAAATGCAATGGGCAAACAAAGAGCATTGGATTTAGCGGCTTACCTTAAGAAGGAGCCAATTGCCATGATTTATTCAACCGATACCAAGAGAACCAGGCAAACTGCGGAACATTTTACAGCACCATTGGAAATATATAATCCAAGAAATTTAACGGATTTCGCTATTCAACTAAATGCAACTGCAAAGGGCAAAACCATATTATTAGTAGGTCATTCTAATACAGTATTAGAAACCATTGAAGCATTGGGTGGCCAACGGCCTGTTAAAGCCTTAAGTGATGAAGATTATGATTATATCTTTAAGGTAGAAATGGAAAGCAATAAGCCTGCTAAAGTTCAAGCATACCAGTTTGGACAATCACATAGAGGGGGTAATGCTATGATGCGTTAAGTTGTAATTTTGAATTAAGAAAATGATTAGACGATGAAAAGACTATTGTTTGCATTAGTGATATTGGTGATGGGTTCAAGCTTTATGCAAGAAGATAATTTTTATGTTATTTATATTAAGGGAGGCGCAATCAATACCGTATCCAATCGAGGCGTTCGCATGGGCGATATGCTTAAGCCTACAGATAAATTAATCTTGAGAGATGCCAACTCTAAATTGGTATTGATTCATCCTAAAAAGGGAAGATTAGAAATTACCCCGAAGTCGGCGGGTAAAGATTTAAGTGTAAAAGACCAAGCAGTATCTATTTCTAGTGAATATAAAATTGTTTCGAGGCCTATCAATTATGAAGGCTATAATCCTAGGACCTATTTTCATTCACCTGAAACCAATTATCGAGTATTGTTGGTAACAGGGTTGCCTCTAAAAATTATTCCATTTTATAAATTAGACGTACAAAATTTTTTCTACTTACAATGGGAAAAAGAAGGGGCAGTAATAGTTAGAAAAATACCTGCATCGGATAGGGGAATTTATTTTAATCAAACCGTTATCAGTAATGTTGATCAATTAGCCGAAGGGCAGAAGGTTAAGTTTTGCTATCAACACTATGAATATGGGGTATTAAAAAATGATGTGTTGGCTGAATTTGTTCCAGTTGTTGCTTCACTGAGTGAGATTAATCGGCAGGTAGCCCTCATTAAAAAATACAGTTCACAAAAAGAATCCCGTGTAGTAAATGCTTTAGTAACTGCACATTTAAACGATAATTACGGAAAAGTAGGCAGTGAATATTTACATAATATTCGATAGCATGCTGCCTAAAATTATTTGGGCGCTGCGTAGTTGTGAATCCAGTATGTATTGATTGTATTGTGCTTCCCTTCTAAAACAATTTTAGCAAAACTATATTCTGAAGGTAGTTTAAATGCAAAACGTTCTTCTTGAACTCTAGTGTTGCCAAGCTTTTCATAAGCATCTGCATTTCCTGTTTTAAACAAATTAGTATAGCTGATTAAGATATTGACTTTAGTATTTTTCTCATAAGCTTTCCAATGTACAATTAAACTATCCTGCTTCATTTCAACAGTGGGGTGGGATATTGATACATCACCAATCATTGGCACTCCATCTAATTCGTATTTGTTCATTGTAGGAATCGAAATCTTTTGAAATCTTGCCATGGTTGGTAATAAGTCTACAATAGCTGGTGTGTTTTGTTGAAAATATTCATTTGTGTTTTTACTATTTGCAATCATCCAAGTGGTTCTTTCTGCATCCGATTGACCACCATGATTTTTTCCCGTAACAGCGTCTCTTCCATGATCGGTAGTAATAATGAAGAGCCATTCTTCTTTAAAATTTTGTTCTCTGTATTGAATGGCATCCCAAATAGTCCCCATCTGTTGATCTAAATAGGCTATGGCTTTTTCCATTTGAGGACTATTCCCAAAACGATGCCCAATATCGTCGGTATGTTGTAAATAAATCCAAGATAAATCAGGGGCTGCAAATCGAATGGTACTATCAGCTTTGGCAATTACGTATTGGTCAATTAAATGCGTATAGTTGGCTAGTTTATCGTGTGGAAATTGGAGAGTGTCTAATTCATATCCATCAAAAGCATAGTCCATTTTAAAACCACCTGTTTCTTGTAACCCATCTCCAACAAGTTTGGTGCGATTGTCTTGCCAAGTAGAAAATATAGCAGTTGTTTTTTTAGGATGCTGTTCTTTTAAAAATCGGAAGATGGTATAATAATTATAATTAGGGTTCTTGATATTGTTGTCTACTACCTGATGTTTGTTGGCCCATGTGCCGGTAATTAAGTTATTATAGCCCGGCGCAGAAATAGTGGGGGTTTGATTGTAGGCGTTTTTAATCCCCCCAACAAAAGCTCTTTTATAAAAACCATGGGCAATAATTTTATTCAAGTTGGGCTTTGACGATTTTTCTATTAAATCAGCGGGAATTCCATCGGCAATAACGAAAACAATTTTCAACTTTTTTTGTTGAGCATTTGTTGTGCAAAAAGCCGCAAAAGTTAATAGAAATAGTAAAAATGAATGATGCATTTTGAACCCAATTTTTCAATTAAAATAAACACTGATAATGCAAGTTTAGGTGTAATTTTGCACTCTAATTATAAACCGTAAAAACCAAATCAATATATGGAAAATAACCCAATGAATGCAGGTGGCGAAGCCAAGTGTCCTTTTACTGGCGCTACAGCTAAAGCTACCCAAACAGCTGGTGGTGGTACCAGAAATCGCGACTGGTGGCCCAATCAATTGAAGTTAAATATACTGCGTCAAAATTCTATGTTGTCTAATCCAATGGATGCGTCTTTTGATTATGCAACAGAGTTTAAATCTTTGGATTTAGCTGCAGTAAAAAAAGACTTAACCGAATTAATGACCAATTCACAAGATTGGTGGCCTGCAGATTATGGACATTATGGTCCTTTCTTTATTCGTATGGCATGGCATAGTGCGGGCACTTACAGAACTGCAGATGGTAGAGGTGGAGCAGGTGCTGGTACACAACGTTTTGCACCATTGAACAGTTGGCCCGATAATACCAACTTAGATAAAGCACGTTTGTTATTATTACCGATTAAACAGAAGTATGGCAAGAAATTATCTTGGGCCGATTTAATGATTTTAGCAGGTAACGTTGCATTAGAATCAATGGGCTTTAAAACCTTTGGTTTTGGTGGAGGTCGTGCTGATATATGGGAGCCAGAAGAAGATATTTATTGGGGATCGGAGCGCGAGTGGTTAGGCGATAAGCGTTATACTGGAGACCGCGATTTAGAGAATCCATTGGCTGCTGTTCAAATGGGATTAATTTATGTGAACCCTGAAGGACCTAATGGTAATCCTGATCCATTGGCATCTGCTCGCGACATTCGCGAAACATTTGCACGTATGGCAATGAATGATGAAGAAACTGTTGCATTAATTGCAGGTGGACATACATTCGGTAAAACACATGGTGCTGGTGATCCTGGTAAATATGTGGGTGTAGAGCCTGCTGCTGCTGGTTTAGAAGAGCAAAACCTTGGTTGGAAGAATAGTTTTGGTACAGGTAATGGGGAATACACTATTACAAGTGGATTAGAAGGTGCTTGGACAACTACACCAACAAAATGGAGCAATAATTATTTTGAAAACTTGTTTGGGTTTGAGTGGGAATTAACCAAGAGCCCAGCTGGTGCACACCAATGGAAACCAAAGAACAATGGTGGAGAAGGTACCGTTCCTGATGCGCATAATCCGAATAAGAAGCATGCGCCGTTTATGCTTACTTCTGACTTAGCGTTAAGAGTAGATCCGGCTTATGAAAAAGTGTCTCGCAATTTTTATGAGAACCCTGATTTGTTTGCAGATGCATTTGCAAGAGCATGGTTTAAGTTAACCCATCGTGATATGGGACCTAAAGCATTGTATTTAGGACCAGAAGTTCCTTCTGAAGAATTAATATGGCAAGATCCAATACCTGCTGCTACTTATAAAACCATTGATGCGGCTGATATTGAAGCATTGAAAGCGCAAATATTAGCAAGCGGTTTATCGGTGTCTGAATTGGTATCAACTGCTTGGGCTTCTGCATCTACTTTCCGTGGATCAGATAAGCGTGGTGGTGCCAATGGTGGCCGTATTCGTTTAACTCCTCAGAAATATTGGGAGTCTAATAATCCTGCTCAATTATCTAAGGTATTAGATGCATTAGAAGCGGTTCAAAAAGCCTTTAATGCAGCAGCTGGTGATAAGCAAGTATCAATGGCTGATTTAATTGTCTTAGGTGGATGTGCAGCTATTGAAAAAGCAGCGAAAGCGGCTGGTCATAGTATTACTGTTCCATTTACTGCAGGAAGAACCGATGCTTCTCAAGAACAAACTGATGTTGAATCATTTGCTGTATTAGAGCCAATTGCAGATGGATTTAGAAACTATGCAAAAGCACGTTACACTTTATCTGCAGAAGAGCTATTAATAGATAAAGCGCAGTTGTTAACCTTGACAGCTCCTGAAATGACTGCATTGGTTGGTGGTATGCGTGTATTGAATGCCAACTACAACAATAGCAAGCATGGAGTATTCACCCATCAGCCAGAAGTGTTAACCAACGATTTCTTTGTGAACCTGTTAGATCTTGGTCATACCTGGGCACCTACCAATGATCATAAAGATGCATTTGAAGCACGCGATCGTAAAACTGGTGCGGTTAAATGGACTGGAACTCGTGTAGACTTGGTATTTGGTTCTAACTCCGAATTACGCGCTATTGCTGAAGTTTACAGCTGTGCAGATGGTAAGGAGAAATTTGTAAAAGACTTTGTAGCCGCTTGGAACAAAGTAATGAACCTAGACCGTTTCGATGTAAAATAAAATTTAGTTGTGTTATTTTCAAAGCCTCGAGTTTACTCGGGGCTTTTTTATTGGGTGTCTCGTCCTGAAAAAAGTTGACTACAAAATCAATTTGTATGCAACAGTTAAGCATCAAGCTAAAAAGTACAAAGCCCCCGAAAAGGTTTAGTGAAGAAGGTATATTAATAGGTCGTCCGATGAAAGATCCTCAACAACGTATCAAGGAACTTGAAACCCAACTTAAGCAGTCTGAGTTAAAGGTTAAGGTTTACGAGAAATTGATTGAAGTAACCAATCGTGAACTGGATACTGATATCATAAAAAAAATAGAGGCCAAGTTGTCCGAGAACTGGCAACAGAAAAAGGACTAAACATAAGCGCTGTATGTTGGCAACTTGGCTATAGTAAACAAGCTTACTATAAAACGAAGAAATTAAATCACCAAAAGCAGCATCAAAAGGAAATTGCAAAACAAAAGGTATTGGCAATCCGAACAATGATGCCTCGTCTTGGTACCAGGAAGCTTTATTTTTTGTTAGAAGAGGAGTTTAAAAAAGAAGGGATTAAAATTGGAAGAGACGGCTTGTTTACATTGCTAAGAGAGGAGTGTTTATTGGTTCTTAAGAAAAAGAGATATACCATAACGACTAATTCTAAACATTGGATGCGGAGGTACCCCAACCTGATTAAAGACATTATAGTTGAAAGACCTGAGCAGGTATGGGTAGCTGATATTACTTATGTGCCAGTAGCAAAAGGGTTTAACTACTTGCATATAGTTACAGATGCATATTCAAAAAAAATCATGGGTTTTAATTTAAGTCCCTCACTGGCAGCAATAGAAACAAAACAAGCGTTAGACATGGCAATAAAATCTAGAAGCTATACTGGAGAGTTAATACATCATTCTGACAGAGGACTTCAATACAGTAGTGCAGTATATACAGATTGCAATAAGGACAATAACATAAAAATTAGCATGACTGAGAATGGTGATCCATACGAAAATGCCGTAGCTGAACGCATTAACGGTATACTTAAAGACGAATTTGGGTTAGATGAGGTTATACCCTCTGCTGAGATAGCAGAAAAGTTGATTAAACAGTCTATTGACATTTACAATACCCAAAGACCACATTTAAGTAATTCATACAGAACACCACAAGAAATGCATCAACAAAGCGCAATTAAACCAAAATTATGGCACAAAAAAAACAGGGGCTCAGTAAATACCGCCCCTGTTTTTGTACCTTCAATTATTAATTAAAATCAGTCAACCTAATTTAGGACAAGACAGGGCTCAGTAAATACCGCCCCTGTTTTTGTACCTTCAATTATTAATTAAAATCAGTCAACCTAATTTAGGACAAGACAGGGTCAAACTCCTATATTTGGTATGCCTTTAACCTCCTGAATGACCCAAACCGAAATAAACCAATTACTGCCAGCATTCTTGCGGAATTCGTCTACCTATTCATTAGTAGTTACAGACTTGGCTGGCAAATACGTTTACGTTAATGAATTATTTGAAAAAAGATTTTCTTTTTTATGCGCGCAATTTGTTGGTGAACATATATCCTTAGCCATACATCCAGAAGACTTGGCTAAATGTGATGCAGTGGTGGAGCAATGTTTTTTACATCCTGATAAAGCTTTCCCTATTGAAATAAGAAAGCCTAGCAATGTAGCGAATGAATATCATTGGACACATTGGGATTTCTCCTTGTTTAAAAATGCAAGTGGTGAGCCTATTGGAATTCTTTGTTTAGGACATGATATAACAGTTGGTAAGGAAAGAGAAAATAAAATTGTTCAGCAAGATGAGCGCTTGAAACAAATTACTTGGCAACAATCGCATGAAGTGAGAAGGCATATGGTGAATATCATGGGGTTGTATAATTTAATAAAAAAGGATTCTGTATTAACAGAGTCTGAAAAGCTGGAACAATTAGATTCATTGCTACAAGAAACCAAAGAGTTGGATCAAATTATACATGCCATTGTAGAAAGAAGTGTGGGGAAGGAAAAGGGATAATTCAAAATATAAATCGAATATGAACCGCTTTAGTAATATTTTTTTGCTTTCGCTTGTTTTTGCAATCCTTTTATTTGGATGTGCTAGGTCTAGTTTTAAACAAAAATGGTTAAAAGAAGAATCGCCTTCCAATTATATTGCCCGATTCGAAACAAGTAAGGGCGTGTTTGATGTTGAAATCACCAGAGCTTGGTCTCCATTAGCAGCAGATCGGTTTTATCAAACGGTTAAGCATCGGTTTTATAATGGTACCCTGTTTTATAGAGTGGTTCCCAAATTTGTAGTACAATGGGGTAATAACGATACAACCTTTTTTCCTAAATGGAGGCCCTACAAATTACCAGATGAGCCAGTTGTGCAGAGTAATTTAAGGGGGTATATGAGCTATGCCAGAAGTGGTAAAGAAACCAGGGGAAGTACTTTGTTTATCAATTTAAATGACAATACACGATTAGATACAGTGATGGCTAATGGCGTAAAAGGATATCCTCCTTTTGGAAAAGTAATTAAAGGAATGGAAGTGGTTGATTCTTTATATGCAGGATATGAAGGCAAGACCATGAGTAAATTGGATACCTTGCAAAAATATCCTGCATTATTTATGAAACAGTTTCCAAAATTAGACAAGATTAACAAAGCGTATGTCCTTCGTTAATTTGCAGGCTGTGGAGCAAGATCTGAATTTGCAATATCTCTTATGATTTTCCATTGACCGCCTAGTTTTTTCCAAAGCACAATGAATTTTTCTTGACCAACTATTTGTTCTCCAACATAAATAGTTACCGCGCCTTCTTCGGCTAATAAATCTTCTGAGCCCCAAACCTCATTGGTTTTAAGTTCAATTTTGCTTACACCACCTTTAATATATCCACCGAATACAGACTGAATACCCGCTTTGCCAATAACTGCTGGCATGCCCGTGAACATGAGCTTGGCATCATCTGCATACATATTGGCAATAGCAACAGAGTCGCCTTTTGCAAAAGCATCCATGGTTAGTTTATTGGCTGCTTCAATTTCAGTTTTTGCAGTAACCAAGTCAAATGTTGATTTTGCAGGAGCTTCAGATTCTGCGTTTTTGCAGCTGAAAAATAGGGTGGAGGATAATAATGTTGTTACTAGAAAAGTTTTGAGTGTTTTCATTGTAAAAGGTTTTAGGTGAAATAAGGTACGAATTATTTAACAAAACCTAAAAATGATAAGCCACCCCTAAACCGAATAAGTTGGTGATATTTCTGAATCGATCGTTTTGTGCTGGAAGGGTTTGAACTTTAGATGCAGTAGTGAGTTCAGTGAAGAAATGTTGGTAGGCCAATTTCAACCCTATTTTATTATTGACTTTATAGCGTAAGTAGAATTCAGAGTTAAGGGTGCCACGGTCATTGTTGCCTACTAATAATACGTTCATGCGGGTTGGCTCTGCTGTGGTAGTGGTAGAGGTTCCGTTACCGCTGAATAGTTTGATTCTCGATGGTCCAAATGAAACCCCAATCAAATCAATATTGAACCCTACATCTAATTTGGGCGAAATATGGTATCCTAGGTTGAGAATAGCATTTAAGGCATAAGTGCTGGCTGAAGTGCTAAATAAACTGTCTTTATTAGCTGAATTAGCTGCAAGACTTGCTGGAGCAGAAGTAAATATTTGATTCTTACCAAAAGCGTTACTTAATCGTACACCTGTTCCAATATAAAAGCTTTGTTTTTTTCCTAAGTTCCAGTTCTTGAAATACCCAAAGGAAATGGTTGATTGTCCAGTACCAAAACCAAGTGTAAAGTCTGCTAATTGTTCTGATTTTTTAGTGGATGCATCTTGTGCATTTGCAGAAAAGTGGATGATGGTTAAAAGAGATAAAGCGTAAAATAATTTCATAATAGTTGGTTTAGTTTTTATTCGAAGTAATGTCTAAGTTAACAGTTAGCATATCTGATAAAGGAAGGCTTTTACCACCCACATTAAAATCTCTCCGGTTAATGGTAAATGAACCTTTAAAGGAGAAGCCATTATTGGTAGGAGTTGCGGTAAAATCAAATTCAATGGGCTTGGTTGTTCCTTTCATCGTCAGATTCCCTGCAACCGTGTATTTACCTGCAGTTCCAGTTTTGCTGATCTTTGTACTTGCAAAGGAAATGGTGGGGAATTTTTCTACATGAAAATAATCTTCTTTGCGCAAGTGTTTGTCTCTTGCACTGTTGTCTGTATTAATGGTATTGGCATTTACTGAAACATTGAATGCACTGTTGCTTAGTGCGTTGGGATCAAAACTGATGGATCCTTTAATCCCCTTTAATTGACCATCTACTTTTAATCCAAAGTTTTTGATTACAAAAGATACTTTGCTCTCTGCATCTATTGGCGTAAATTTTTGTGCAGTAGTAATACTGATGGTAAAGAAAAGCGAAACAATAAGTAATATTCTATGCATGGTATGTTTGGTTGAAACTGTATAAAATTTGATGAAAGTTCAACAGCTTTACAAGGAAAAGCGCCATTTGTTTTATAAGTAGAAACTTTTAACAAATATTACCGTATCTTATCATAAGATGCAAAAATCAACCATTCAGCTGCTTCGATTTCATTTTTCCTTTTTCTTAATGCCCATTTATTGGTTTGCATTAAGTCAGGTGCCTGAAATCAATTGGTTGAATGCAGTCATCGTATTCATTGTATTGCATGTATTGGTGTATCCTGCAAGCAATGGGTACAATTCATACATGGATCAAGATGAAACACCTATTGGTGGATTAGAGCAGCCGATGCAACCCACCCGCCAATTGTTTTTCGTAACAGTTGTAATGGATTCGTTGGCGGTTTTATTGAGTTTGTTGGTGAGTAATTATTTCTCCATAGGAGTGTTGTTGTACATTCTTGTTTCTAGAGCCTACAGCTATAGAGGCATACGCTTAAAGCAATATCCATTTATTGGGTTTTTAACGGTGGTGATTTTTCAAGGAGGAGTAACGTATTGGTTGGTCTATCATGGATGCAGTGAAACCCTTACTACTTCTGTGCCATGGCCTACCATACTAGCTGCCAGCTGCTTAATCGGAGGCTTTTATCCGCTCACCCAAATATACCAGCACGAAGCCGACAAAGCCGATGGTGTAACAACCATTAGTTATGTGCTTGGTTATAGAGGCACTTTTATTTTTTCCGCTATTATTTATATTGTTTCTTTTGGTTTATTGGCATATTGGTTTGTGAGCAGTTTGCAAATAACCGGCTTTGTTTTGTTGCAACTGTTTTTTATACCTACCTTACTGTACTTCTTCTATTGGGCAAATAAGGTTTGGAAAGACAGCGCGGCAGCTAATTTTAAGCATACCATGCAAATGAATTTGATTGCTTCGGTATGCACCAATTTGGCATTTATCACTATATTAATCTTGAATCTTTTTGAGTAAAATCATTTCCATAGGAACCGCAGTGCCTGCATTTAAACACGAGCAAAATCGCATTTTAACTTTCATGCAAGAAGTGTATCAGTTAGATGCAGTAGAAGCAAGAAAATTGAAATTCTTATATAGACAAAGTGGAATAGATTACCGCTATTCGGCCATTGCCGATTTTAGTAAAGACGCTGCTGATTGGAATTTCTTTCCGCCTGTAGGATCTGCTGATCCAATTCCTTCTATTGAAAAGCGAATGAATTTATATGGTGCAACTGCTGCACCCATGGCAAAGGAAGCAATTGAAAAATGTTTAACCAATCAAATGGCTTGCGATTCAATCACTCATTTAATAACGGTGAGTTGTACAGGAATGAGCGCGCCAGGCTTAGATTTGGAGTTGATTGAATTATTGAATCTGCCTAAAAATATTTATAGAAGCAGCATCAATTTCATGGGCTGTTATGCAGCTATTCATGCATTAAAAATGGCTCATGCCATTTGCCAATCTGAATCGAATGCGAGAGTAATGTTGGTATGTACAGAATTGTGTACGCTGCATTTTCAGGATATGGCTAGTGCCGATAATATTGCTTCTAGTTTATTGTTTGGCGATGGGGCAGCAGCAGTGCTAGTAGCGTCTGATGATGTGGATATGCAAGGGTTGTATATCAAAAGTTTCTATTCAGAGATTGTTCCCAAAGGAAAAGACGATATGAGTTGGGTGATTGCATCCACCGGTTTTTTAATGACCCTGAGTGGATATGTTCCCGACTTAATTCAAGCAGATTTTGAAAGCTTAATGAATAAAGCGATGAAAAAAGCGGGCATTACAAAAGAAGATATTCAATATTGGTGCATACATCCAGGTGGGAAAAGAATTCTAGATGCTATTTCGAAAAGCCTTGATTTTAAAGGTGCAGAATTGGAACATAGTTTAGCAGTGCTAAAAGAATATGGCAATATGTCTTCACCAACTGTATTGTTTGTGTTGAAGAAAATTATGGAACAATTGCAAGCAGGTGAGTCGGCCAATATTTTTGGTGCTGCATTTGGGCCTGGTTTAACAATGGAAACTTTTATTGCATCAACCCATGCCTAATTTTAGCAAAAGATCATATCAAAAAGAATTGCTTGATCAGGATGATATTCCTTTTGAAGCCATTCAACAAAATATGAAAGAGCTGGATCGCATTAATACCTTATTGGGTGGGCATGATATCACGATTGCAGGTTTGAAATATGTATTGGATTATGCTGACACAAAACTGCCAGTTCGAATTTGTGAAATTGGATGTGGGGGAGGAGATAATCTTCGTGTTATTCGCGATTGGTGCAGGCAACACCAAATTGAAGTGGAACTGATGGGAGTAGATATTAACCCGCATTGCATTGCGTATGCGCAAAGCAGAAAGGAGAATGCAGGCATTGAATTTGTTTCTTCCGACTATTTGCTAGCACCTCTTAAACAACAGCCGCATATTATTTTCTCTTCTTTGTTTTGTCATCATTTAACTGATGAACAATGCATTCAGATGTTGCAATGGTGTAAATCCAATGCATTGGTTGGGCATTTCATTAACGATTTACAAAGACATCGGTTGGCTTATCATTCTATCAAAATATTAACCAGTATTTTTTCGAATAGTTACTTAGTAAAAAATGATGCACCGCTTTCGGTGTTGCGAGGATTTAGTAAAGAAGAATTGGAAAATTTGTTTTCATCTGCTGCTATAAAGCATTATGAATTGCAATGGAAATGGGCATTCCGATGGTTAGCTTGTTCCATAACCAAAATGACCAACCATGTATAATATGCGTTACGATATAGCCATTGTGGGCGGTGGATTGGCAGGATTGGCATTGTCTATTCAATCTGCTAAAGCGGGTTTTAAAGTGGTCTTGTTTGAGAAAGAACAGTATCCATTTCATAAAGTATGTGGAGAGTACATCAGTTTAGAAAGTTGGGATTTTATTGAAAGTTTAGGGGTGCCGTTAAGTAAGATGCAATTGCCCATAGTGAATCGCTTAATGGTAACTGCACCTAATGGCAATAGTGTTGAGCAGCCATTGGATTTAGGAGGATTTGGCATTAGTAGGTACACCATCGATAAGGCATTATATGATTTGGCAAAGGGCTTGAGAGTTAGGGTTGAAGCAGGGGTAAAAGTTGATGATATTGTTTTTGAAGCAGATATGTTTAGTGTGCATTCTTCAGTTGGCATTATTCAATCTCGAGTAGCAGTTGGGAGTTTTGGGAAGCGAAGCAATTTAGACGTGAAGTGGAAGCGGCCTTTTATTTTAGGTAAGCAAAAACAGTTGGATAATTTTATTGGGGTAAAATACCATATTGATATTGATTGGCCCAAAGACCTAATTGCACTGCATAATTTTAAAGATGGTTATTGTGGTATTTCCGCCATTGAAGAAGGTAAAACCTGCTTGTGTTATTTAACTACTGCGCAAAATTTAAAAACACATGGTGGATCTATTCCATTTATGGAAGAAGCTGTGTTAAAAGCCAATCCTCACTTAAAGAAAATTTTAGAAAAAGCCATTCACTTGTATGAAGCACCAGTAACCATTGCACAGATTTCTTTTGAACGAAAATCATTAATTGAACATCATGTATTAATGGTGGGCGATGCGGGAGGTATGATAACCCCTTTGTGTGGGAATGGTATGAGCATGGCATTGCATGGATCTAAGCTAGCTTATGAAGCCATTGCGCCGTTTTTGCGTAATGAACTTAGTAGAGAAGCTATGGAGCAACGCTATGAGCGTGTTTGGACTAACACTTTTGGAAAGCGTTTAACAGTAGGTAGATGGGTGCAACGCTTTTTTGGTAAAACTTGGATGACCAATTTGTTTATTTCAATACTTAAACCCTTTCCTTTCTTGGTGCGCGCTATTGTGAAGCAGACGCATGGGGAGCGGTATTGATTTATTTTTAAAACGGTTCACTCAGTTTTACTTGTTTTTCTATACCGGGTCTCCATTTTTCTTGGTTAAACATTGTGTCAGCAATTTTTTCTTGAAAATATACTTGATACCAAGTTTTCTTTTGAAAATCGCCCACATTCTTAAAAACTTTTTCTGAATGGATCATTAGTTTTAATAAAAATTCTTCTTTTGGGTCGCGGTGGTTATTGATAACTTGGCTTAAAAAAACCGGAGTAATATTCATATCCTCAGCAAATTTACTTCGATGAGAATAAATAGTATCAATATACATTTTTAGAAAATTTGTAAAATGGTTGTCCTCAGTATTATTTTGCTCGATGAGGTAATTTTCCATTTTTAATTTTAATTGCAAAAGTTTGGCTCTTACAATTTGCTCTTTAGGGAGATTTTTCATCCTTTCTAAACGCGCTTGCATTAAAGAAATGGCATCAGCCTCTCGCTCTCTCTTATTCTTATATCTAGACTCTACCCCAAATTCAAAATCATGTGTCATAATATTTTTTACGGTTTTTTATCAAATTGATTAATTAGGTCTAATATTTCTGGTACTTCTAAACTCAATGTAACCCCAGTTATATTCATCCCATATTTGTCTATATAATGTTGAGCTAATTCTGTTTTAGGTTTTAGTGAAATGCATGCAAACTCACCAAATTCTGCGACAGCAATTTTTGCTGCGTGAGTAATTAAATTAGCAGCAATTTTATCATATTTCTTTTGACTCCCTTTATTTTCTTTTGAGACGGTTAGTAATCTAATGTGCACTCTCCATTCTGTGGGGATTCTCTCTAATGAAATAAGTCCTAAAATTGCTTGTTCCCCTTTAATGACTAATTTATAAACCTCTTCATTTTGCTCGTCTTTCCAATCAAAGAAAAAATGGCTTTTTACTAAAAGTTTATAGTCCGCTTTCTCAACAGGAAATATTTCTATTGGAAAAATTTTACCAGAAGATGCTTCTGTAATAGTCATCAGATTAAAGATAATTAAAGTTTACAATTATTGCAAACATTTATTAATAAAGTTTCCAAAATTTGGAAATATTGATATATGTCTGCTTCTGTATCTTAGAATATGCCAACGGCACTTAAATACAATCTAAAATATCAGTTTAATTTGATATCATTATTAGACGAAATTCTAAATTTAGGTAGTTTGAAAATTAAAATTTACGTTTTGAAGCTCTTAGTTCTTTTACTTGCATTGTGCTGTTTTATTGCCGTTTGGTGTTATGGAGCTCAACCTGTAAATAAATCGCAAATGGATTCTTGTAACACGGCCTCTATGATCAACCCAATGGCTGATTCTATGTTGAAACTTTCAGGGGAGTTGTTGTATAAAGTAAAGATAAAGGCGGATAGCAAGGCAGTAGAAAAAGCGTTGTCTGGTTTAACTTATAATCAACTATTCAAAGGGCTTAAGAATGATGCTGCTAAAAAAACTTTCTGGGTAAATATGTACAATGCCTGGTATCAAATTTTGGCGATTCGTTTAAATAAGACTAGGCCTAAAATTTTTACAGAACAATTAATTCCAGTGGCTGGGTTAAGCTTGAGCTTAGATGATATAGAGCATGGCATTCTTCGTAAATATCGATGGAAGTGGAGTATGGGTTATTTACCACAGTTTTTACCGCAAAAAACTATCAAAGAATTAGCAGTTGATTCAATTGATTATCGGATTCATTTTGCATTGAATTGTGGAGCCAAGAGTTGTCCACCGATTGCGTTTTATCGTTACGATAAAATAGACCAACAATTAGATATGGCTACAGTATCATTTATGAAAGGGGAGTCAGTAATTGATGATGATAAAAAAATATTGACTGTCAGTAAAATTTTATCCTGGTTTAAACGAGATTTTGGTGGGTCTAATGGAATTAGGGCGCTTATGACTAAAGTTTTTAAACGCGACTTTACAGGGTATTCAATTCAATTTAATGATTACAATTGGGATAAGGACTTGGGAAATTTTGACGAATAGTGATTATTTAAAACAGCAAGGTCTGTATGTTTTTGAATCAACATACAGACCTCCTGCTAATCTATAACTTTCTATCAGTTATCTATTCTAATTTATTTTAGAAAAGAATCAAACCAAGGTTTTACATTTATTACAGAGTAAATATAGGTTGCTCTATGGTCGGCTTTAGGGCCAGCAGAAATTGCTTTTGTGTTACTTCCTCCCCCTAAAACTTGGTGAAAGCCTTCAGGTAATTTGGCTATGTACACAGGCACCACTTCGTCGCTATCTCCGTAATAGTTAATGAGTGGAGTGCGGCATCTCCATCTATATGCTTGCATATCTTCTAGTAGTTTCCAAAATGGTTCATTGGCAATATTGCCAGTAGCCATGAATGCTGGATTCAATATTTCATATATTTTCCCTTTGGTTCTTGCATAGTAAGTGGGCCAATCAATTTTAAACTCATAGAAATCTTTGGCTGCTTGATAATATTCTGGTTTGATTGCTCTTGCGGCTAATCCTGGGAAATTATATTGGTCTTTAGCAAAAATAAAATTGGTTGCACAAGCAGGTAACCAAACAGCGTCAATTGGCTGATAATTATTCATCCACCTGTTTACAATCACCGCACCATCCACTGGGGCACTAGCAGTAGCAGCTGCTACAACAGGAATATTCAATGATTCCAATTTTCTTAAGAAAGTCATATTGGTCCATCCTCCTTGCGACCAGCCATGCACAAATAAAGGGCCCTGTTTAATTTTATTGGCTGTTAGTACATTCTTAGCTGCAAACAACATGTCTAAACAGGCTTGTTCACTACTTTCTTTTACCAAATAAGAATTGGGCATGGTTGATATACCTAATCCAAAATAATCTGCACCAGTAACAATGTAACCTTGTGAAGCAAAAACGGCAATCATCATTTTGGTTTCCATGGATTCGTCGGGGAAAGAGGGTATTTGTGTTTTACCAAATACGGTGCCATGCTGATAAGAAACAATGGGCATAGAATCTTTGCCATTTTCAGGTATAGCTACTAAACCAGATGCAATGGTTGGTTGGTTGTTTAGTTCTGGAACTACAGAATTGTATTTTACCCTATAAAGTTTTACAGGGTACTTAGGTGCAACAAATTTTCCTTTGAAATTTTCAAAGGGCATAGTAGATCCATTTAAGAATTCATTTAACTCTGAATCTAATATTTTATTCAATTTTGCTAAATCGAAAGTGGTGATATACTGGTATTGTACACTGCCTCCAGCGTCTTTATATTGATTGTTTGTTTGGGCATTTGCTGAGAATGAAATGACCAGCAATAGTACTAAATGAAGAAAATTCTTTTTCATGTTTTAATTTTTAATAGTTGTAGCAGAACGCTTTTTTTATTTCTTGGATAGCACCCCAGCTTTTGATTAATCCATTGTAAACAGTTGCTCTGTCGAAGTTGATTAGTATGAATGGACAGTTTAGTTTGGCCGCTTCTCTCTTTAATTTTTCAGTGACTTTGTTATTGCCTGAATTGGCGGTATGCAGATTAATGAATTTAGTGTGCGCATTAATATCTGAAATTCTTTTCAATCCCGTACGTTGTTCTTTATCTTCCAGTATAATCACTTTTTCCCAATCCTCTTCTCCTTGGATGCTTATCTTTTCGGTAATCATCTGTGTTCGGCCCGATTCAAACTGAATTTGCTTAATTGCAAAATTGCTCAGTTGTTGTTCCGTATTTTCATTAGTGTATTTAAAGCTAACGGTATAATGGTTGATGCTAGTAACAGCCCCCATTATCATATTTCCATTGTGGAGCACCAATGTGTCTTCTAATGCATATCCTGATTGGAGAAAAAAAGTGAACGCTATGAATAATATAAATCCTTTTAATTTTCCCATCATTATGCTTCACTTTCTTTGCTGAAAAAGAAAAATGTAATGCCAATAGATAACAAAACCGCACTCAAGCCTAATAACATATTTACATTCAAATGTTCTAAGTCTATAGTGATTATTTTATTGGCAATCGCAATTGCTGCAATTTTCAGTATAGATTTTACCGGAATATTTTCGTGGTTTAGTAGAAGTGTGATCGACTTAAAGAGTTCGTGACCTACCAACATGACAAGTAATACGCTAAAAAAAACATGTAAGTCTTTTATATTAACTAGGAAAGGATAAGGGTCTGGTGATACTATTGCTTGGAAGAATAATAATAGAATATGGCCTGTTCCAAGGAACATGCTCGTTACTAATAAAACCAGTAATATTAGGATGATATAGTTGGAAAATTTCTTTAAAGACTTGACTAATTTTTCTTGCATAGCAGGACTGAAAGGGTTGATTATTCAATCCGGCAAGGTATCTATGTTAGTGATTATTTAATTATAATAAATCATCATGTTTTTGTGATTTTAAAGAGTAGTACGTTATGTTGATATGTATTTATCTCATCAACATCAATGCCGCCATGGTTTCTATGCCTTCAAAGAAATTCTTCAAGCGAATGTTTTCGTTCTCGGCGTGTTGGTTATTGTCGTGATTGGCAATTGGCACAGTGATGGTTCTTGCTTTCAAAATCTGTTCGAATAAATAGAGTGGGAGGCTACCACCCATGGTAGGTTGTAATACCACTTGATCTGCTGTAGTAGACTTCACGGCTTTAATTACTTTTTGTGCCATCGGCAAATCCATTGGCGTCCGCTGTGCATTCATGCCATCTGCGCCTGGGGCTATTTTGATTAGTTTAGCGTATTGTTTTCTTTCAGCTTCAGTTGGTTCATTATTGATTACATGAAAGCCTTGTGCTTTAATATGATCAATTACTTTTTGTTGTTGTCTTTTCCAGTCATTGCCCAATACCAATCTTAAGTCTAATACTGCAGTGGCAAATGTGGGGATTTGATTAGATGCTAATTTGCCTACATTGCCACTCTGAATTCCATTGATGTTTAAAGAAGGAAGGTTGATAGATTCGCCCAGTGATAAGCCTTGCATTTCCGGCGAATTAAATCCCAACTCTGCCTTCATTTGTTCATCTACTGGAGGCACTTCTTGTAATGCTTTTTTCTCGGTAGGGGTTAATGGTGTTACATCATCATAAAATCCCTTAATGGTTACCCTACCTTTTTCGTTTTTCATACTAGCTAATAAAGTAGCCAATTGCATTGCAGGATTGGGTGCCCAATTGCCATAGTGCCCACTGTGCAAAGGACGCTTAGAAGCATAGACCGTTAAGTCTAAATGGGTATCGCCCCGAACGCCAAATACTATTTGTTTTTTTCCTGATTGATGAACGGGTCCATCGCAGATAATCCATAAATCGGATTGTAGTAGCGGGGCATATTTTTTTAGTATCTGGTCTAAGTGCGGAGAACCTGCTTCTTCTTCACCTTCAAAGAAAAATTTAAGGTTGTATTGTAAGGGTAAGTTCGATTCTTTAATAGCGGCATAAGCATTTAAAATGGCAGCTACGCCTGCTTTATCATCGGATGCTCCTCTTGCATAAATTCGGTAGTCTGGTTGGTAGGCATTGTTGTTGGGGAATTCAATTGGTTCACCTTTTTTATCTAAAGCATTGGTGTATAGTTTCGGTTCAAAGGGTTTTAATCCTTTTGCCCATTGCGCTGGGTTTACTGGTTGCCCATCGTAGTGTGCATAAAAGATCAGTGTTTTAGTTGCACCAGGAGTTTTTACTTCCCCATAAACAACAGGTGCAGTATTGGGCGTATTGGCATGTAGCAGTTGAATATTTTGAATTCCTCTTTGCTGCATCATTTCTTGAATGAAGTCGGTATTCTTTCTTAGTCCTATTGTATCATTCGCCGTGTTGGGTATGGTGAGGAATGAAACATACTCCTTCATGATAGCGGCTGTGTTGGCTTGCCTATATTTTTGGATGGTTAGTGTTTCGTTGGATTGGGCGAAGGTTTGGGTAAGTATGGTTAGGGCTAAGCAGGTGAGGAGTTGTTTCATATATTATTAGTGCGTTTGTATTTGGTATTGTTTTTATCTCCAATCTTTAAAATTAGTTCTTCTTTTACAGCTTTGTTTAAATCTCTGCTAGCAGTTGCAGTTGAAATGTTTTTAAAATAATTTAAATAGTCTTTTCGAGAAAATTCATTTGCGTTTTCTGCTATAAAAATTTGCATTCTGTCATAACTGGATACTGGGCCAATTCTTTCTTTAAGAAGTTCATCAAGAGAAGTATTGATGGTGGAAAGTATAAAAGTGATGAACTGGGTTGACTCGTCTGATTTGTCGCTATTAGCGAGTGCTTTATAATAGGCTTTCTGATTTTTACTTATTAAAGTTTCAAATGGTAGAAATTCAAATAATGGGAATTCTTGCACGAGCAATAGTGTTTGCCAAAGTCTTCCCATTCTGCCATTTCCGTCAGCAAATGGGTGTATAAATTCCATCTCGTAATGGAACACACAACTTTTAATGAATATATGGTCATCACTTGTTTTTAGATAATGAAATAGGTCTTTCATTAAATAGGGAATATTCTTTGCAGGAGGAGCTACATGTGTTAATTGATCTCCCTTAACTATACCAACTCCTGTTTTTCTATATTGCCCTGACTGAGGAATAAGTCCCTGCATCAAAATATTGTGTGCTGATAAGAATGACTTTTCAGAATTCGGTTTTAATTGGTGTAGTTGATTATAAACAGCTACTGCATTCGTGACTTCTTTAATGTCTTTAACCGGCCCTAAAACCCTTTTGTTTTCTATGATTGCGGTAATCTGATCAATAGACAAAGTATTGCCTTCAATAGCCAATGATGCTTGTATGGTTCTAATTCTATTACGCTTACGTAAAGCAGGTGCTTGTTTAATTAATAGTGAACTATTTAGTTCCCCAATTTTTTGGGAAATCTCAATTATTAATTGAATTATAGGGGCATTAATGGTGTAGGGTGGTTTCATTTGATAGTATCATATGATACTATCAAAAATAGGGTTATTTCTTTAATAAATGATTTGTGCCCACTTGATTTGATTGAAGGTATTTTTTCTAGTTTGAGTTTGTTCTGAGTGATTATAAATCAATTCGATTTTTTCTAGGTCGTTATCATAATAGGTTAGCCAGGGAGAAACTATTTCATCAGCTAATGCAATGCATTGGTGGATTATAGTTGCCGTGTTGCTATCCGGCAGTATTTTTTCTAGATTGATTGCAAAAGCGCTCTCAAATTTTGAGTAAGGTTCTATGGATTGTATGATCGTGTTTTCTCCTAATTCGTTCAGGAGTAGTTTACCTAATTCTTGAGCTTCTTCTATGCTTTGTTGGTTTTGGGTTACTATGGTTAATTGAAGTTTCAAGGGTTGTATTGAGTAAGCTTATTTGTTCTTTTTAATTGTATGTAATGACAGCCAACTTACTATTGTATCAAAATTTAATTTGCCAGATGCAATATCAATAACAAATGAGTATTTCTCATCTTGTGTAGCGATTATATCATAGTTATGTCTTAAAAGTGTAAGACGCATTAATACATATCCTGTCCTTTTGTTGCCATCAATAAATGGGTGATTGATAAGAATACTTTCTATAAGTGAAGCTGCTTTTTCAATAGGAGTAGGGTAGAGTTCCTTATTATCAAAAGTTTGTAGTGGTCTTTTTAATGCAGAATTTAACAAGCCAACATCTCTTATTCCATCGGCGCCACCAAATTCAACTATAAGAATTTGATGAATTTCTTTAACTTCTGTTAAGGATATCATTGAGCTAGTTTAGCTAATAATTCTTTGTCTTCTAAAAGTATTTGCTTTATTGAGCTGGAAATAGAGAAATCATTATCATTTTGATTATCTAAATCTTTTAAAAATGTTAGTAGTTCAGCCAATGCCTTATCAGAAAAATGATCAAGAACCTTGCTTATTTCAAATTTGATTTCTTCTTTAGACATTTTTCATATTTTGTTTAGTAAATATACATTTTTTTATAAAAAATATAACTTGCTTAATTGGTGTGGGGAGCATTTTAATTCTTTTTAAAAACTAGCGTTAAGATTCTAGGAATATTATTCCTGTTGTTATCGTCGAAGTATTCGCTGATATTGATTAGTTCAAAATCATTGTTTTTTGCAGCATTTACAAAGTCGGTAATATGGTGATTGAAGCAGGTAACCACTTGTACTCCTTCACTGGTTTCAAAGCGCGCTTTTGATCCATTGTATTGCTTAAATGGGTGTAATTCGCCTATATATACAATGCCATCTGTTTGAATGACTTTGTTAAGCTTCGCAAAGATTGTATCAAGGTCTTCAATATGCTCTAAGACTAAACTAAATGTGGCTAAATCAAATTGATTACCATTGGTGAAGCTCCAGTCTTGGGTAATATCTGCTTGTATGAATGCTACATTAGGGGCACTAATTTTCTGTTTGGCTTTTGTTAACATTTCTTCTGAAAGGTCTACCGCTAAAACTTTTTTGGATTTGGTAATTAACCATGCTGTATTTTTTCCTGTGCCGCATCCTATTTCTAAGCAGTGTTCAAATTCACCGCCTTTAATATGTTCTCTTAATGAAATGGCTTCCAGGTCTCTGGTTTTATTTTCATTGGTGTCGTATTGTGCTGACCAGCTATTGTATGCTTGTTGGGTGTTCATGTAAGGCAATTTAACTGATTTTACTTTCAAATTTATTGTCTTCCCCTGCTTTGCTGTGCATGCGTATGTTGATGATGAGTTCATCAGCACCATTATTTTCGGTTAATTGTTTTAGTTCTGCTATTAATGCTAATACCTGTTCTGTGGTTCCGTTTACAACTGTTTCAAATGGAGTAATGGTATAGGCTAGACCTGATTGGCGTATATGGTCGATTGCTTTGTCAATGATTGCATAACTAGGGTCTACTATATTAATGGGAACTATTTGGATGCCTGCGTTGATGATGTATTGTTTGGTCATGGGGTTGGTGTTGTGGGAGTGGAGTTGCCGATTTATCAAAAAGCCTTTGCTATTTTAGTGGGACGCTTTAGTGGTTTGCGTTTGATTATTTTCAGTGGTAAAAGAGATTTTAGTTTATACGGTCTATTAAATGCTTCTTGACTGACTTTGAATTTTTGGGATAGAATTCGAATAGTGTCTTTTGATAGACCTTTTTTATAGTTTAGCATGTCTGAAACAAGCCCTTCACTTACATTTAGTAATGCTGCTAAATCAACAGATTTCATTTGATGATCGCTCATTAAATATTTGAGTAGCTCAATGGGGTCGGCATCACCGAAACTATTATGTTCTGCATCATATTTTTCAATGAGTAAATAGAGTAATTCAATTTCATCTTGAATTGCCTTGTTTTTTTTGTTGCTATCAACTAGAGTTTCCAAAATGCTGCAATACCTTTTGTATTGGGTGTCGGACTTGATTATTGTATATGGTAAGTGAGGCATTGGGTAATATTTAAAAATCAGTTATAGTATATTGTTTATTGTTGTTACAAATTTTTGAATATTCAGCATGGGTTCCAATCCACTTTACGTATAAATAGATTTGCTTTTCTCCAAAATGATATTTACAAATCATTCTAAAATTATTGCCTGCAATATCAAATACAACTCTATTGCTTCCGTTGCCTAGCAAATCAGCTGAACCAAAAGTTTCACATATATCACTAGGTTCGTCCCAATCATCCATTTTTATAAGTGTTAACCACTGCTTTAATGCGCTTCGACTCTTTGCGTGTTGGGCAGCAAAGTCATGGATAGACTTTTTACTGATTAGCCTTATTTTCATTAATCCTATTGTAAATGTACATAAAAGTTCACTTTTCGTGAACTTTTAAAAATAATTTTATTTACTTGAAATTACCCTTTTGAGTGGGTGTATTGTTAGGTATTTATACCTGAAAGCAAGGTGATTTAATGTTAGCTTACAAACCCCACAATTGCTCCCCATGGTAATAAAACACTCCATTTTTGATTGCTTCCGGAATATTAGTCTTTGTGTGTAAGGCCTTTTCTGTTAGGTTAGATTGATAGGTGTCGTCTATTTCATTGTATATATCGAATCGTTTGGTTTGTTCATCGTAATGGATTTCTTTTGATGATCTGCATAGTCCTCCGAGTAGGAGCATTGGTTTGGGTTTGGGGGGAGTATAGCTGTTGTGTGAGGGAGGTGGCTCAGTTTGTCGGAATGTGTATATTCCATTAATCCTTAGATATAGACAATATTTTGTAAAATTTGAGGACCTATGTATTTGCTTAGTCCATTCTTAGTAAGTACTTCTACCTTCTCTCCAATGAAGATATTTTCAAAAAGGTCGTATGCGGCCATTAGGTTATCAAAATTTTCTTTGCCTGGCTCAAAGTCAATCAATAGATCAATATCACTATTTGGTGTCTGTTGATCACGCAAATAGGAA
>NCHN01000050.1 GCA_002281875.1 Sphingobacteriia bacterium 24-36-13
CAGTTACCAAAATATTACCGCTATTTAGCCAAAACAATCTTGTATTTGGTTCCTTTTATTTTTAAATTTTCTACCATTTTTAAAAAGGAACTTACTTTGGTTTTTTTGACAGCTACAAAAGAATTAAAATCTTTGACCACTATTAATCCCAGATCTTCTTTTTCCAATTTTCCTTGTTGAAAAAAGAATCCAACAATATCTACTTTATTGAGTTTGTCTTTTTTACCTCCATTAATATAAATAGTAGCAAAAACGGCAGGTTTAGGTGGCTTGAGCTTTGCAGGCAATTCAAGTGGAACAAAAGTTTCTCTTAAATAATAAGGCATTGGCTCTTCCTGGTGCATGAGTAAATACGCTGTGCCAGTTGCGTGCATCCTAGCCGTTCTACCATTTCTATGGGTAAATTCAGCCTGTGTAGAAGGAAGATGATAATGAATCACGTGTTTGATTTCAGGAATGTCTAGTCCCCTAGCGGCAAGATCAGTTGCTACCAAGAATTGAACAGATCCATTTCTAAATTGAATGAGGGTTTGTTCTCTTTGCATTTGTTCCATTCCCCCATGAAATGCCGCATTTGCTATTCCTTTATCATGCAAAAGTTGTGAGGTTCTTTCAACCGCGTCTCTATGATTACAGAAAATAATAGTAGACTCATTACCAATATAACAAAGCAGTTGGTACAATCTTTCTACTTTGTCTTTGCTGGGCGATACCACCAATTGCAGATTTAATTGCTCTTCTGCATCTGAATGCATAAAATCCAATACAAATAAGTCTTTAACCCCAGTAAATTCCGGGATGGCTATTGAGGCTGTGGCCGATACCAATATCCTTTTTGACAAATTGGGTATTTCACCAATCACATATCCCATTTCATCCTCAAAACCAAGGGCAAGAGACTTGTCAAATTCGTCTAGTATCAAAAAATTGATTTTGTCTAAGGAAAGGGTTTCCCTTTTAAAATGGTCCGCTATTCTACCGGGTGTTCCTATCAATAATGCTGGAGGTTCAACTAAATTTTGGATTTCTGTTTGCATGTCATGACCACCATAACAGCAGCTAACTTTAAAGCCAGTTTGCATAGTTTTCCAAACCTGCTCAATTTGAATAGCTAATTCTCTAGAAGGGGTTAGAATTAAGCACTGTACTAGGCTAACATCTTTGTCTAAAAGAGCTTCAACAGCTAATAAGAATGCCAAAGTTTTTCCAGAACCCGTAGGGGATAATAACAAAGTGTCTACCTTATCCAATATGGCTTGAGAACCCTTTTCCTGCATAGGATTTAGGGACTTAATAGAAAGATTATCCAATATATTGGCTACACGGTTCTGATTCAATTGCATACGCAAAGATACAGAATTGGGTTGGCAAGCCTAAAATCTGCCGCTAAAGTCATTTCTATTTGACCAATAGACGGTTCTGAAGGATATTTGCAGCAATCCAATCAATCATGGAAATATCACAACATACCAAAAACATTCTAGGACTTCAATTACCCACTGATCCAAGATGGGTAGACTTGGCCAGTATTTCTATTGAAGCCATTTTAACAGACCATGCTTACTGTGAAATGAAGGCAGCACTAACTTGCATGTCCTATATACAACGCTATCCTCAAAACAGTTTGATGGTAGAATCACTTGCCCCTATAGTTACTGAAGAATGGGGGCATTTTAGAATGGTTTTGGCTGAATTAAAAAAAAGAGACCTAGCACTTGGCAAACAAAGAAGGGATGAATACGTAAATAAGCTATTAGCGTTTCAAAAAAAAGGTGGGCATCCGGAAGATCGTTTTTTGGATCAAATGTTAACCATGGCATTAATAGAAGCCAGAAGTTGCGAGCGTTTCAAGCGATTGAGTGAAGGCTTGGATGATGAATACTTGAGAGGGTTTTACAGAAAATTTATGGAAAGTGAAGCTGGCCACTATACCTTATTTATCAATCTAGCTGACCATTATATGGACAAAACATTGGTTAGAAAAAGGTGGAAAGAATGGCTAGATTATGAAATAGGCGTCATGAAAGATTTTGAGATTAGTGGTGAGCGTATTCATTAACCATTATTGCTTTCATTTTACCCATTCATATTAATGACCAGATTCAAAATAGGAAGCTTCTTTAGTAAAGTCTAAAAAGGAATATTGGTTGATTAATGAACGCGTTTTTAACAAATAACTGTCTAGAAATTGTTTGTGTTGCTGAGACTGCTGATTAAATGGTTTGTGTTGATAGGCTAAATTAATTTCGGCAATTTCTTTCATTAGCTCCCGTGTTTGTTCACTCATACAAGCCCCTATTAATTTCTCCCAAACATATTGTGTAGCTTGGTAATTAGGATGAACCAAATCCTCTGCATAAAATCGGTAGTCACGCAAATCATCAATCACCAATTCATAAGCAGGAAAATAATAGAGTTTATTAAACTTGTCAACTAAATGGTGCACGGATTGAATTAACACTGCCTTACTACGATTATTTTCAATAACCCCCTCTCTAAGATGCCTAACGGGACTAATGGTAAAAATGATTTGCAATTTGGGATTAAACCTATATAATCTATGGATTAAATTATCCAATACAACAATGGTTTGATCTACTGTTAACAAGCGCTTGGTAAACCAATCAGCTGGGGCTTTATGGTTATTAGCAGCTACAGAACCAACATGATTCCCCAATGCTTTACTTGTAAGCTCATAAACCCAAGCGGAACCCAGTGTAACTATTAAATAATCCGCTTCTTTTAAATATGCGTGTGCCTGAGTTGTTGACTGATTAATCTGAGTTAAACAATCTTGAGATTGAAAATTGGAAAACCTGCTATGGTGATCCCAACTATGCCAGGCTTCATTAAACTGAAAAAGGTCTGATACCGTTACTGTTTTATTTTCCAAACAATTGGTCAATGTTTGAGTAACACTTACCGGATTAAATAAAATTCCAGCTGGATTTTCCAATACCTGAAATTTCATTTTCCTTAATTTATCTCCAATATTTTCTGTAAAACAAGACCCTATTAACATCAATTTGTGTTGATGTGAAATAGCAGTAGCAAGTTTTTTTATATCAAATTCATAGTGAAACTTCATGTATTAAGCGTTGAGGTTTGGATCAAATATCTGATCCGCTATTATAATTGCTTCTGACAAAGCCATCTCATCCAATTGGGGATCCATCCCTCTTGATTTTAAGTAGTTAATAATAGCTATAGTATCCATATTTCCTACCAACTGATCTTGAGCCATAGGGCAACCACCAATTCCTTTTATTGCACCATCAAATCTTATGCAACCACCATCAATAGCCGCTTGCAATTTATCTTGAAAATTAGTTTGACTACTATGTAAGTGAACCCCAATAACAGTTTCTGGAAACCTAGGCACTAAATTAGCAATGGCTGTATTAATCTGAATTGGGCTGGCCATACCAACCGTATCTGCCACAGATATAATCCCTATTCCCATTTCAACCAAGCGCTCTGTCCAATCTAATAACATGGCCGCATGGTAATCATCTCCATAAGGGTTGCCAAAACCCATGCTTAAATAAAGCACTAATTCTTTGTTATGAACTTGACAAAGCAATTGTATTTGGCGCACCGTTTCTAAACTTTGCTCCATACTACTATTGGTATTACGCAATTGAAAAGTAGGAGAAAGGGAGAAAGGGAATCCTATATATTGAATAGCTGGATAAGTCATGGCGGTTGCTGCCCCTCTCAGGTTGGCAACAATTACCAATAGTCTATTTTTTTTCAACAAGGATTGATCTAATCCTGCTAGTACCAATGCTGTATCAGCCATTTGAGGAATGGCTTTAGGAGAGACAAAACTGCCAAAATCCAAACTATGAAAACCAACTTTTAATAAACTATTCAAATAGCGGATTTTATCAACAGTTGCTATTGCATGGGACCATCCTTGCATAGCATCACGGGGGCATTCTATTAATTGAATGGTATGTTTATTGAGAGGTAACAAGGATAGACTTATAAATTACATTCTTTGTTTTAGTGCTTCATATAAAATGATTCCTGTGGCTACAGAAACATTGTATGAATCAAAATTACCCGCCATGGGAATCTTAAAAAATTGGTCAGCAGCTTTTGCCAAATAAGGTTGGACTCCTTTCCCTTCATCACCCATGATAATACAACAGGGTTCTTTCATAGGAAGCTCCGCCACCAATTTCTCTGCCTTCATGCCACTGGTATATACTTGAATACCATTCAAATGCAAGGTATCTACTGCTTTTAATAGGCTGTTCACCCTACAAATATGAATGGATTCCAATGCACCAGCACTGCTTTTCATAGCTTCTTCATTTAATGCCCCAACTCCTTTATCTGGAATAATAATGGCTTGGGCTCCGGTACAAACTGCAGTACGAGCAATACCACCAATATTACGCACATCGGTTATACCATCTAACATAAGGAACAAGGGGCTCAAACCATCGGCTACTACTTGGTCAATCACGTCTTGCAAATCCATATAAGCCACCCTTGCCACAAAAGCCATGACTCCTTGGTGATTGGCTCTTGAAAGGCTACTTAATTTTTCATTGGGCACCACTTGAATAGGTATATTTTTCTCCCTAGCCAATTGTCTAATTACAGCAATATTTTCCCCTTCCACATTTATTTGAAAAAGGATTTTGTCAATGGCTTTACCAGACTTGATGGCTTCTATTAAAGGTTGTCTTCCAATGATTAATCGATCTTGATTTGCAGGCATTTGTTTTATTTTAGTTTCCCTTCTAGGAACAATAATTTTGTTTTTTGTATGGCAGCTACGCTCATACTGTCTTTGATTCTTCCATCCATCACCATTTGATAAGCTTCATCAAAAGGCAGTTTTTTTATTTGTAATTGTTCTGTTTGTTCTGGTTCTGATTCAAATTGGGCTAGTTCCGTTGCAAGATACAGAATGGCCAGCTCGTCACTTACGGAATTTGATAAATGCATTTCTAATAAAAGTTCCCAATTTTGGGCAACCAAGCCAGTTTCTTCCAATAATTCCCTTTTAGCACTATCAAGTGGATCCAATCCAATTGGACCACCACCTTCCGGAATTTCCCAACTATACTCATCCAATGTATATCTAAACTGACCCACCAAATAAGTATTCCTTTGCGCGTCTAAAACCATTACCCCTACGGCCCTATTCTTAAAATGCACTTTACCATAGATACCCAATCCACCTCCTGGATTAACCACATCAAATTCTGTTAATTGAATCCAAGGATTTTCATAAACAGATTTGGAGCTAAGCGTTTTCCAAGGATTCTCTTCTTGATTCATGATGCCTTTTTTTTGAACAAAATGGGTATAGAAATCAACAGATACAATAGAACTAGGCCAACGAAACCAAACTTAATAAGGGCCGCATATCTAGTAAGGTTTAATGATAAAGGACTGTATGATTGATCAATGGTTTGAAGCATCAACAAATTTTCAGCAACATCTAAGAAACCCGCCACCAAGGCCAGTCTAGCCATTAACCAACCCAGAAATTGCATGCTGTTTACGGTCCATTTAGCAGCCATACCCTCTGAAGCCATTGCCAAAAAAACTACATATGCTACAATAAATAAAAAGTCAATTTGAATATTCAATCTAACATCTTTGATAGACCAAACATTTAAAAGTGCTTGAACCTGTTCAGGATCTTTTGCTAATTCTAAATCAACTATGGCCCTTGGGCTATCAGCTGTTTTCAAAACCGCTCCTTGCCATCGGAGTGCTGCCATCATTAAGATGCAGAACAAAGCAGCTATATAGATAGGTTGTTTAAACATGTCTTGCAAAGTTACAAATTAGCATTTCACCAATGACAATAAAAAACCCCCGCTTAGCTGCGAGGGTTTCTCATTAGTATGGTTCTTTACAGACCAAAAGCCTGTTTCACTTTTTTCACATAATCCAGTTTCTCCCAAGTAAAGAGTTCCACTTTCACGGTTTTCTCTTTGCCAGAAGGGTCTTTGAAGGTTTTGTAGACCACTTCATTCTTGCGACCCATATGACCATATGCAGCAGTCTCGCTGTAAATGGGGGTACGTAGTTTCAAGCGCTGCTCAATAAAGTAAGGACGCATGTCAAAAATGCCTTGCACAATCTTACCAATCTGTCCATCAGTCATCTTTACTTTGGCAGTGCCATATGTATTGACGTTGATGCTGGTTGGTTTGGCTACGCCGATGGCATAAGACACTTGTACCAACACTTCATCAGCTAGTCCTGCAGCAACCAGGTTCTTGGCAATATGCCTTGTAGCATATGCTGCAGAACGGTCTACCTTACTAGGATCTTTACCGCTGAAAGCTCCACCACCATGAGCACCTTTACCACCATAAGTATCAACGATAATCTTACGACCAGTTAAACCAGTATCTCCGTGTGGACCACCAATGACAAACTTACCTGTTGGGTTAATATGGTACTTGATGTCTGCATTAAACAGCTTAGCGTATTTCTTGTATTTTTTCTTTACCCTTGGAATCAAGATATTGATGATATCGTCTTTGATCTTGTTCAACATCTTGGCTTCGGTGTCAAAGTCATCGTGTTGGGTAGATACCACAATGGCATCAATTCTTACGGGTTTGTTATTATCATCATATTCCAAAGTCACCTGGCTCTTAGCATCTGGACGCAAGTACTGGATGGCTTTGTTCTCTCTGCGTAGTGCTGCAAGTTCAATCAAGATCTTGTGGGCAATATCCAAGGCCAAAGGCATATAGTCTTCGGTTTCATTGCTGGCATAACCAAACATCATACCCTGGTCGCCGGCTCCTTGTTCTTCTTTCTTCTTCTTATCAACCCCTTGGTTAATATCGGCACTCTGCTCGTGAATGGCAGACAAAATACCACAGCTATTGGCTTCAAACATGTATTCGCTCTTGGTATAACCAATCTTACGGATTACACCTCTAGCAATTTCTTGCACGTCTAAATAAGCTTTAGACTTAACTTCTCCAGCCAAGATTACTTGACCAGTAGTTACCAAGGTTTCACAAGCCACTTTTGACTCTTTATCAAAAGCCAAAAAGTTATCAATTAAGGCATCGGAAATCTGGTCCGCTACTTTGTCCGGATGGCCTTCTGAGACACTCTCAGACGTAAACAAATAAGACATAATGGGTATTTTTGAAAGTTATGGTTGCAAATATAAAGCAACCAATCATTTAAATCTTGGAATAAACAATCCTTAAACGCATCCTAAATCTGGAATGCGTTCCTCCCCCTAGTCTAACCCTACCATTTGAGATTTCATTAGAAAAGGTTGGAGAAAGATAATATTCCTGTTGAATAGTCTGATTAGGATAAGGCGATGTATAATACATGGAATCGTTTACAGGAGCCGTTAAAATCATACTGAACGCTGTATCTCTTCTTGATGCCACACCTTGAATATACCTACTGATATTGAAGTTATAGGCTGCTACTCTATCATAACCCTGCATGGATTTATAAGTCAAATAACCTCCAAATTCTCCAACATTGGGTCCAGAAAGAGAAACTACATAATCATTAGGAATATTTTTCTTGCGTCTATTTACACTGTCATAAATTCCCAAAAACAGGTATCTAGGAGGATTCATTTGTACATCGGTAGTAACTAAATTGGCATCATCTGGCACTTGTTCTGCTATGAATTCCGCTCTATGAATAATTCTATTAGAAATAGATTGCAAACCTGGCACCCTAATTCTAACACCCGTACCAGGCATCGCTTGTACATAAACCAAAGAATCAGATTTAGGAGTTACCGTTAAGTGCTTGGCAACTTCAGACCCAGTTCTATTTCTTGTTACGTAGTTGGCATCGCCGGAGGCAAGTGTATTAAATTTCAAATAAGTAACTACCGTATCCCTAGCGGTTGACCCTGTGCTAGCAGTACTATAATACAGGGCTAATTTGGTATTGGAATCACCCAAATTTACGTGTAACATAGCATTGGCGGGAGTTGATGGGTCGGGTATTACAGCAAACCCATTGAAATAAGCTCTAAATGCAGAATCTGATTTGTAGGCATTGGTGGTATCATAGCCCGTAATCATTCTTCTAGCAAAAGCTTTATTCAAAGGAATGCGAATTTGATTTACCGCATTTTCATATCGGTTATTTACCGAATCTCCTAACCTACGTATATCCACCGTTTTTGTGGGAGCAATAGGTATGCTAAAATAATTAATTGGATAAACTTGAGGATAGTTTACAGGATACACTTTAAACTGTTCCATTAATCCATTTATCTCGTGAACATTCAATTTCAGGGGCTGCAAAGAATCTCCGTAATAACCCCTATAACTGAGGATTAGTACTGCAGAGTCTACAATAATACTATCTCTAACCCCTTGCATGGACAATGGATAAACATTGGATGCTACTTCAAAAAAAATGGAAGCACTAGACTTTCCAAATAAGGGATCATTATTGATAACGCCTAAAACATGATTATCAGACTTGTACAATCTAATGGTATCTTGGTCATCGTAACTATCGGTAGTTACATTAAAAACGGTGTCAAAAGTATTTACACCGTCTGCTGTAGGAATTAATCCTCCCCCAAGCTCGGTACTGGAAATACGGGTGCATCCTAGAACAAAAAGTATACCTACAATCACAAAAGAAAACAGCCTACGCTGTGTAAAAAATGCATCCATCAGTTATAAATTACTTGCCCGCAAGGTCGTTGTACAATTCTAAATACTCTGTTAAATCAGAATCCCATCCTTTAAAGGGAACTGTCTTCTTGCCTTTTACTTTAGAAAAATCGTCTATCAGTTTCTTTTCAATTACGTCAGAACCAAAAGTAATGGCATCTGCATAAGTGGCCCCACCTTTAAACATGGCGGTATTATTATGGTCTTTGAAACTATCTAGGTCTTTTTCTTTGAT
>NCHN01000016.1 GCA_002281875.1 Sphingobacteriia bacterium 24-36-13
ATAAATAGCGGTTAAATAAAGAGTTTCTGCAACTTAAAGCATCAGCAGATTATTGGCTAGCCAAACCACTTGTTGATCACCAAGTGTAGTACCGTTTGGCTTTTCTTTTCGGGTACTAATCGAAAGGAAATATGTTTATTCTTTCTCATGAAAGAAAATAATTGATGTCCTTTATTGGATATCTGATATAAATAAAAGGTAGGAATAGTCTGAAAGGGAATAAAACACCCGATATCATAATTTCTAATTATGCAGTAAACATCAATTATAATTTTCAAACTAAAAAAAATCAGCGGGGGGTATTTTTACCCCCCCGCCCTGAAAAAAATTATTAAAATAAATTAACATAAGTATTTGTTTTTGTATTGCCTTAATACCTATTTTGCATCAATACAAATACCCCCAAGTGTTTCGTATTAATAGACTGTAAAAAGTAAAAACATGACATCAATAATGATGTGTGATGACCATGCTTTGGTCATGAACGCAATGGGGGATTTATTAAGAAAGGTGAATTTTAAGGTTATCGCCACTACACTATCTGGTAAAGCTTGTATTGAAGCCATTCAGAGTGGACTAATTCCAGATGTATTAATTTTAGATATTAATATGCCCGAAATGCCTGGCTATATTGTGGCACAACATGTAAAGAAGCATTATCCAAATACCAAGATATTAATCTTATCAATGATAACCGATGAAAATGCGGTTAAGGCAATGATTCAAATTGGTGTGAACGGTTTTGCCTTTAAAAATATTAAACCCAGAGAGCTTGCTGAAATTATTCGAAAAATATTAAGTGGTCAAGAATACTATCCACCTGAATTTATTTTTAGCACTGAAGAAATAGAAACAATTAAGCAGCAAAATTTTCCTTGGGCTGAACAACTAACGGAAAAGGAAATTCAAACTGCACAGTTACTCGCTTATGATTTTTCAAGAAAACAAGTGGCAGCAGATATGGGCATCTCAGCTTCATCCATAAATAAAAAGATGGAACGCGTCTTTAAAAAAACCAATCAGAAAACAACTGTAGGTGTTATTAGCTTTTTAAGAAAAGTAGGTATTATTCAATAAACTATCTTTTCTCAAAAAACCACCACAAACGTTTGCGTGGTTTTACGGTATAATTCTTTCTTACATAAGTGCTGATATGGTGGCCTGCTTCGTGTACATCATCGGTTAACAAAACCAGCTTTAAATCTTCTTTAGAAATAGTGCCTTGTTCTGCCATGAATGCACAATAATCCATGAGGGGCTGGTAGTATTCTTTCCCAAACAATACCATCGGAAAATCATTGATGGTCTTGGTTTGTATTAGGGTTAATGCTTCATAGAATTCATCCATGGTGCCAAATCCTCCGGGCATACACACAAATGCATATGAGTATTTCACCAACATTACTTTTCGTACAAAGAAATATTTAAGCGTAATTGATTTGTGTACGTATGGGTTTTCGTGTTGTTCAAAGGGCAATTTAATATTGATACCCACTGACTGTCCTCCATTTTCATAAGCTCCTCTATTGGCTGCTTCCATTATACCCGGGCCTCCACCTGTAATAGTAGTAAACCCAAGCTCAGCAATATGCTTTCCTATATCCTGTGCAGCTTTATAATAGGGATGGTCTTCTTTGAATCTTGCACTCCCAAATACCGTTACACAGGGACCTAGAAAATGTAAAAATCGAAATGATTGAATGAATTCTAAAAACACATTCCAAGCAAATTTTAATTCATAAGCCCTTGGTTTAGGGCCATCTAAATACACTGCTTCTGTTGGGGGAATGATTCTGTCTAAGGGTTTCTTCATTTTGACTTACATTTAATACCGAATTCAAATTAATACATTCTTACAAGTCTAGCCCGATAATTGTAGCACTAGTTGTATGCAAAAAACAATTTTTACATTTTATATGGTTTTTTTGAGTGTGGTTATTACCCATGCTCAAACAATGGTTCAACCAGGAAGTTTTCAATGCATTTCTTTGCATGGGCCTTTAATGTATTATTGGAATAATCCAACTGTTTCCACTCAGTTTACCCAAGACCTGAACCAACAACTATTTGCTAAAAAAGGATATTCCTTAGGAACCAACCCAATTCGTTTTTCTCTTTTAAAAAATATCAAAGAATTCAACACCAGCAATAGCAATACCACAAGCTTTCCAATCATTCATATGAAACTGGCGGAATACCCTGCCAGCTTATACCTCAAACAGTTTTATCCAGATCAGTTAAACGATTCAAGTCAACAAGGCATTCAGTCTGTGCTCTTAGTAGAATTGAGCATTCAAAACAACAATGCTGCCGAAGTTTTCAATAGAAGCTTAGAAGTGTTTATCAAGAAAAGCAATTCAATAGGCTTTGGTATTCCGTTTAATAATTTGCATTTAAGCGCCAAAGGATTTAGTGAGCTGATGAAAAAATCGGTGGAAATTATTTTAGACAGCAATAACCTTAATGAACAAATTGAGTTAAAAGCGTCTCCTCCAACAATGGGTGATAATTTCATTATTGGGGCTATCACCAACATTCCTAAAATTGCCATTGAAAGCAAAGGGCTATTCAGCAAATATGCACACAATGGTAAAACAGAATTGATTAGGTGGGATGAACAACGTTACCAAGAAATAATTTTAAAGGGTAAAAATAAAACCATATTACCGCCAGGGTTGAGTAGCATTATTGTGGAAATGGAAAAAGAAAATCCTCAAGCAGTATTTGTTTTTCTGATGCAAGAAGCCAGGAATATTGTTTTAAACCGCAATTATCAATTAGTAATTCCTGCAAGGGTTTCAGGAAATACTAGTTCAAGAATCAGCAATATGCCCATTGTAGAACCCTTAGAAGGCAATAATAACTTTTTGTTCAATGAAAAAGATACCATAGCCCAGTTTACTATTGAAACCGATCAACTAGACAGCACTAAAAAAATATATCCCTATTTATCGAGCAATGGATTTGATAGCAGTTCGCTAACCAGAATAAACGACTTGGATAATGCAGTGAATTTTTCTTCATTGTATTTATTGAAAGGGAAAATTCACAATCAATCTTTTAGTATTGTAGTAGGAGCATTCTTTAGAGAAATTTATTTAAACAATGAAAGAATTGTACTACTGGGTGGCATGGAACAACCCGAAAGGATGGTTATCTTTAACCCCAATATTTCAACTGAGTTGATTAACGAATTAATTTTACTCAGTTACAATCGTTTCTTTCAATAATTTTTATGCGCATTATTTCATACAACGTGAATGGTATCAGGGCTGCCATAAAAAAAGGCTTTGACGAATGGTTGCTGTCTGATCCCGCAGATATTATTTGCTTGCAAGAAAGCAAAGCCACCAAAGAAGATATTGATCATGCAGTTTTTGACAAAGCTGGTTACAGTAGTTATTGGTTTACTGCCCAAAAGAAAGGATACAGTGGCGTAGTAATCCTCACTAAAATTAAACCTGATGCGGTACACTATGGAAGCAATATGGAACAAAGTGATTTGGAAGGGCGAGTTATATGGGCAGATTTTGGCGACATCACTATTGTGAATGCCTATTATCCTTCTGGCACCAGTGGCGATGAAAGACAAGCTTATAAATATATATGGCTAAACCAGTTCCAAGCGTTTTTAGAGGAGTTAAAAAAAACAAGACCCAATTTAATTGTGGTGGGAGATTATAATATTGCGCACGAAGCAATCGACATTCATGACCCAAAGGGTAATAAAAAATCATCTGGATTTTTACCAGAAGAAAGAGCATGGATGACCCAATTCTTAAACAATGGTTGGATAGACAGTTTTAGGCAATTGCATCCAGAAACAACGGGTGCTTATAGTTGGTGGAGTCAACGCTTTCCTTCTGTTCGCTTAAACAACAAAGGTTGGAGAATTGATTATATCTGTTTAACCCAAGAACTGGGCAAAAAACTAAAAGCTGCTGCCATTTATCCCGATATCAAACACAGCGACCACTGTCCTATTTATGCTGAAATAAAATAATCATGTTTATATATAATGTAACTACCAAAGTAGCACACACCATTCATACCGATTGGTTTCATTGGATGAAAAACGAACATATTCCGGCTGTTATGGCTACCGGATGCTTTACGCATTTTCAATTTGTTCGTTTATTAGAAACGGATGAAGAGGATGGCGTTACTTATGCTGTGCAGTATCATGCTGAAGCCAAGGCGGATTATAACCGCTACGTTGAAATACATGCACCCGCGCTTCGTAATGATTCTGTAAAAAAATGGGGCAACCAAATGATGGCTTTTAGGTCAATTATGCAGGTTGTGAATTGAGTGTGGATAGTTTTAGAAAACAAATTTGGTATTTGAAAATCTTCCTTATATTCCTTTGAAACCCCTTATGGCATTGAATTGCATAAAAAACAGCTGAAACGCTTTAATACCAAGGCTTTTAGCGATTTACCATGTAAATCATACACTTTTTATTTTTGTTTAAATTCCTCGTCAACCCTTTATTAATAAGGCTTTTAAGCCAAACAAACTAATCAAAAAAAAGAATAAAAATTTTGTTGGTAGCTAAAAGCCAATAAATTTGTTCTGTTATCAAAAAACACTTTAAAAATACATCTATGAACAAAGCTGAATTAATCGCACACTTAGCTGATGATGCGGGTATCACCAAAACACAAGCAAACGCTACTTTGGATTCTTTTATTGATGCTGTAACTAAAACATTAAAGAAAGGTGATAAAGTAACTTTAGTAGGTTTCGGTACTTTCTCTGTATCTAAGCGTGCTGCTCGTACTGGTCGTAACCCTCAAACTGGTGAGACTATTAAGATTAAAGCAAAGAAAGTTGCTAAGTTTAAAGCTGGTAAAGAATTAAGCGGTAAGTTATAATTTTTGCCTTCCAAAAGAATTGAACCCCGCTTTCGCGGGGTTTTTCTATTTTTACACTTTATTAAACAACTTATTCAATTATTTATCATGGGTAGAGGTGACAAAAAAACAGCTAAAGGAAAACGTTTCCAAGGGTCTTTCGGTAAGTCTAGACCAGCTAATCCTGTTGCAGCAAAAAAGGCAGCAGCAAAAAAAGCAGCAACAAAAGCTTCTTAATTCAATAACAAGTGGGTCAGTACCGCTAAGCGGAATTGCTGATCCACTTATTGTATTATCCTTTTACGCCCGACGCAATTTTTTCAATGGCAGCCACTAATACGTCTAAGTCTGCTATTCGCGTGTACACATGCGGCGTTATTCTTACACAACTAATATTCTCCCAAACAATGCCTACGGTATGTATTTTATAGGTATTGTACAACTGTTGGTCTAATTGAGCAGGTGTTAAGCCTTTGATGCTTACTCCACAAATAGCACAGGAATAGTTGGGTTTCAAAGAAGTATGTATTTGTACGCCAGGTATATTTTGAACTCGACTGGCCCAATAATTTTTCAAATACCGAATCCTTTCTTCTTTTCTTTTACTGCCAATTGCAGTATGAAATGCAATGGCTTCCCCAATGCCTTGTTCTATTGGAAAGCTACGCGTACCAAGGGTTTCAAACTTTCGAATGTCTGGACTCTGGGGTTTATCATTGCATACCAAAGGCCATATCTTGGCTATATGTTCTTTCTTAATCCATAACATGCCTGAACCAATAGGTGCACTTAAAAATTTATGCAAGCTGGTGCCAAAATAATCGCATTCTAAATCGGGGATGGCAAAATCGAGCAAACCAAATGAGTGTGCTCCGTCTACAATCACTTCTAACCCTCTGCGATGCGCCATTTGACAGATCTTTTTAACAGGTAAAATTTGGCCTACCCAGTTAATGATATGCGTGATATGTAAAATTTTAGTCTTTGGTGTGATGGCTTGCTCAAATGCTTTCACAATGGTTTCGTCGTCTTCAATTGGAAAATCAAAACTGATTTGTTTGTACACAATGCCGTCTCGCAATGCCCGTTGACGCCATGCCTGTATCATATTGGGGTAGTCTTGCTTGGTACCAATGACTTCATCGCCTTTTTGCAAATTAAGTCCAAAAATGACGGTATTCAGTGCTTCTGTGGCATTTCTGTTCACTGCAATTTCTTCAGGTGAACAGCCCGCTAGCAAAGCCAGTTTTTGCCTGAGTGGCTCTCTTCCCTGATCTAAAATCCGCCACATAAAATAAGAAGGACCCTGGTTAGACAATTGATTATATCGCTCTACTGCTTGTTGCACCACGCTGGGCGATGGGCTTACCCCGCCATTATTCAGATTGATGAAATTAGAAGGCACCGTATAAGCTTGTTGTATCACTTGCCAATAATCTTCGTCTGAAGCAGCAAGAATAAGATTGTCTGAAGTGATTGCAGCCGCCGCTTTAAACTGTGCAGCTTGTAATTGGTTGAAAAAGCCATAACCAGCAAATACGCCGGCCATTGCGCCTGCTTTCTTGATGAAATTCCTTCTTGGCTCCACGGGTTTAATTTTAACGCTTAAGTTAAACATTATCCTCAGAAAACGGTTATATCTTTGTGCTTTAATACACCGATTATGAAGAAGAAAGGACTGTTTTTATTGTTGATGGTAGTTTTTCTTTTGGCAACTGAATCTATTCAAGCCCAGTGTTCTATTTGTACCAAAACAGCTTCTCAATTAGGTGAAGGCCCTGCCAAAGCCTTAAACTCTGCTATCATCTACTTAGCATTCGCACCATTGGCCATCATGGGCTTTATTGGTTTCCGTTGGTGGAAGAAAGAGCAAACCATTATTGCGGCAGAAGAAGGAAAAGATAGTTAGATACTAAAGTAAAAGTTTCCCTAATAAAGCTTCCAATTCATCGGCTTTCGGATCAATCGCTACAATCTTCCTTTGTTGATCTAGCACAACAAACATCCCTACTCCATTATTAATTCCATACTTATTCCACAAGTTCAACTTATCGTCTAAATCAACCAGATTTAACCAGGAGTAATCCTCCATTTTAATTCTGTTCTTAACTGCTGTCAAATTTTGAAACTCTCTAGCAATACCTACTATCTCAAAACCTTGATTTTTATACTTTTCATATAAAGGCATGATCAATCGCATTTTGGCAATACAGGGACCACACCAAGAACCCCAAAAATTAATCAGTGTTACTTTACCACCAATGGCTTTTGAAAGTTGCATGGTATCCCCCTCTAATGTAAATGCTTTTACATCTAAATAAGGGTTGCCCAACGCTACTTTTTGAAGACCATTTAATTGATTAACGATAGATTTGGTATATATATGTAGTGGGAACTTTTTTTGGAATAATGGGAAAACTTCTCTTATATATTGAGCAACTATTCGATTGTCTTTTGCCACCCGCATTACATCTGCCCAAAGTAAATAATAGGTAGAAAGTGAAATATTACTGGTGATGTATTTGTATTTCCAATCAAACTCTTCACGCATTAATGAGTCTAATGGATTTACATAATATTGTTTAGCCAAATCAGTGTACCTGCTCCCTGTTTTTTCCATTTCATCACTTTTTTGATACAAGGGGACTCTTCCTTCATGGTCGCCTTGCTTTAACAAGCGCATGTCTTTAAAAATTTGCAGATAACTTTCTGTTTCAAAAGCATTAACACGAATGAGTGAATCTCTAGTTTGATATAATTGATTTTTGGCTGATTGAAACTTAAATTGATTGATAGACCTATATAGCGCATAGCTTTTATTTAATTCGCCTCCAATTACTTTGTTACTATCCCAATCCTTTTGAGGGTACAATTCAAATTGAAGAGATCCCTGAAAAGGGAAAAATAAAATGGGCCTCCAACTTCCATTTTCTAATTCATCCTGAAAAATCAACTCTAAAGCTTCGGTTTCTGAAAATGGTAGTTTATAATTAAACACCCCTTTATGAATAGGAATTTTAATGGGGTTTTCTAAAAAAGCACGTAAATCTTGCGTAGACTTTCGAATATATAAAGTATCGCTGTTTCTATTTTTTACAATTCCTGTTAAAACACAAATAGAGTTTAATTTTTGTGCAAAAACAGATTCATTTAAAACCAAAAACAAAAAGAAGATTTGAATTAAATAACGCATGATTAATCCAATTTATAATTACTTCACTTTAAAGATAATCCTCATTAATAAAAACAAGGTTTTCATCGGAGATGGAAAAGGAAAAATTGTATTTACTAATGGCGGCGAATACCGATTTGGAACATCCTTTTTTCATTTGATCGTGCAACTCTAAATAAATGGCTTTGGTTTTAGGTAACCAGTATTCATAGTTCTGCTCAAACACTTCTTTCTCTGATCCTTCTATATCTATCTTTAATAAATCAATAGTATCCCATTGCTCTCCACGCATGATGGTTTCTACTGATTCTGCAGGTATCGCTTCTGGATTGTCTGGATTGGTTTCGGTTACCATGAAGGAACTGCTGGGTCCTGTTGGGTTCATGATAGATAAGTAGACGTCTTTATTCCATAAGCCCATGCAATTGGCTTTGATGGAAGGATGGCCTTGAATATTTTTTAGCAATGCTTGAAAATTGTCCCTGCTTGGCTCTACGGCTATGATTTTACTTCCAGGATATCGATGTGAAAAATAAACAGCCGCTAATCCTATATTAGCCCCTGCATCAATAATACGAGTGGGTATAAAAGGCAATGACACATTGTATTGATCGTCTAAAAACACCTGCTTAAATGTGTATTTATCGGTTGTTTTACTCCGTAAATGAAAAGTAGTCTGGTATTTAGAAGAAGTAAATGCGCCGTATTTCTTAAACAATAAATGAATATAGAATTTGATGCCGTCTACTAGTCCGAATGCTTTTATTAATGGTTTAAACCTAGATGCCATATGGGGGTTGGTATTAACTAGCCCGAAAATAACCCATTACCACCTAAAACAAAATAAAAAACTCACTTTAAATGCAGAGACAATGGGCAGTCTCCTTACTTTATAATAAAAAAGTTTGCGGTGGTGTTGAAGCAAAAAAATAAATAACTGCCAATTCAACTTGTTGGTTAATGATTGATTCCATAGTTGACTGAACTGATTAAAAAACGATTGAACGGTCTCATGAAAGCCTTGAATAGCAGCAAATGCAGCCAAATGCTTGCTCAACATGATCCTATACCGATTGCGATGTTCTTGCTCTGACAACCCTTGTTGAATCGTAATATTCTGGGTATGCATGCGTTGGTATACCCCTATAAATGGAATAAATTGAATGCCTCCTGAAATGGTTGCATGCATGGCCATCCACCAATCATAGTAAACGTCTTTGGGGAATGGGAGTATAGGTATTAATGCCGATCTGCGCATGATACTGGCATGCCCACTTACTGTATTAAACATGCCCAACAACAAAGGATCTTTCCCTTCAATTCTCCTGTTTTTTTTATTAGGTGCTGGATGTGTTGGGATGGCATCACTAAATCTTACCGAATCGCAATAAATTAATGCGGTTGATGGAAGCATGGCTTTCATCAACAATGCCAGTTTCTCTTTTTCCCAGATATCATCTTGATCGGCAAAAGCAATATAATCACCAGCAGACAAGCGAATTGCTTTTTCAAAATTAGCATTGTAGCCAATATTGGTTGGGTTCTGAAATAATTTAATTCTTGCATTGGCTGTAGCCAATTGTTGCAACAACGCATAAGTATCATCAGTGGAAGCATCGTCTACAATCACCAATTCTTCAAAAGGATACGTTTGTGCCAATATAGACTGTACTTGTGCTTCCACAAATACGGCTCCATTGTAGGTACACATCACTATCGATAAAGATGATTGCATGATTGTTTAGCTTTATTGCCAATTTGTAAATATAATATTTAATTTAGTCTACTTAGAGCAAGCAAGATGTTGACGAATCAAACGCAATTCCCTTTAATCTCCATTGTCTTGGCTACTTACAATGGAGCAAAATTTCTTCGCACACAATTGGACTCTGTGTTGCAACAAGATTACCCCAATTTGGAAATCATTGTTACAGACGATAATAGTTCAGATGATACTTTAGCCATTGTTGAATCTTACCAGTCAAAGCATTCCATAATACAAATTATTAAGAGTACAATCAACCAAGGTTATATCAAAAATTTTGAACAGGGTTGTAAGTTGGCAAAGGGCGAATACGTGGCTCTATGTGATCAAGACGATCAATGGCATCCACAAAAAATAAGTAAATTATATCAAGCCATTGGTGATGCTGCGTTGGTATATGCCAATTCTGTTTTATGCAATGAAAATATGGAACCCATTGGAGTTACCATTGCAGACAGGGTCAATTGCAAAAATTTTTCAAGTCCTTTAGAACAAGCAATTTTCTGTAGAATTTATGGGCACGCTATGTTAATTAGGAATGAATTTTTACAAAATATTTTTCCTTTCCCCACTATTATTCCACACGACTGGTGGATTGCATACACTGCAACTGTTAATGGCGGTATCCGCTATATTCCAGACCAATTGGCTTGGTACAGGCAACACAGCAACAACGTATTTGGTGCAGTAGGTGGTAAAAGAAATAAAGCTCAAGAAGTACAAGTTGCATTAAAGGAAAAACAAATTGCCCAAGAAAGAATTGAATTATTTTATTCCTATTGTCCTTCGGATTTAGAACAGGAGAAAATGGTATTAGCTAAGTTGAATCAATATTACCATGGATCGGGCCTCTTCAATAATTTGCAAAGAATGATTTTATTTTTCAAGTACCATCAACAACTATTGGCTTCTAAAAAAAGATCCCAATTAAGGCAATGGTTGTTTTGCTTAAAAATGTTCGTGAAAATTATTTAAGCCAATTGTTGATAGATATTTAAATAAGCTTGTGCTGCTTCATCCCAATTAAATAAAGCTGCTCTCGCCATTACTTTTTCTTCGCGATTGTTTTCTTCAAAATCTTTGATGCCTGCTGCAAAAACCGATTGCATATGTTGCGGATCAAAATCAGGAAAAATATACGCCGCATCTCCGCCTATCTCTGGCAATGAAGTGGCGTTCGAGATAAAGACTGGTTTGCCAAAGTGCATGGCTTCCACCAGCGGCAGCCCAAATCCTTCAGATAAAGAAGGAAATACAAATGCCCTACAATGGGCATAATACCATTGCTTATCATTTTCTGAAATGGCTCCTGTAAAAATCAATCGATTTTCAACACCCCATTTTTTGGCTTCTGAAATAATTTGTTCTAGATATTGTGGTTGTTGGGTAATGCCTGCAATAACCAATTGCATTTGATTGTTGGCTAATAGTGCCGGCAATACATGAAAATTTTTCTTTAACGCTATCGTACCAATGGAAAAAATAAATGGCTCTTTAGGCGCATGAAGCGGAATGGTTGGCAAACTGGTTTCATTAAAATTACATCCATTATAAATGATTGAAAATGGTTTGCCTTTTAAATTGATATGAGCTTGCACATCTTTTGCCGTGTACTCCGATATAAATACAATATGACTGCTTGCGTCTACTTTTTTTTGCAATTGCTTCAACCAATTATTTCTTTTGGTCATCGACTTTCGTTCATCATGATAATAATTTAAATCATGAATCGTAAATACAATGGGCTTTTTAAAATGAAAAGGGAAATAAGCACTGTCTTGACTAGTCGTATGCCAAATATCAACTTCTTTAAAAATGGGCAAATGGTATTTATACCAAAATTGAATCGGCAAAATTTTAGTGTCTGCTGAAAACTGTTGCTGGTGATTACTTGGCAAGAATAATTGAACCTGAATATTTGTAGCAGTTGTTTTTGAAATCAACGATTGGGCCAATTGTTTACAAAAATAAAACAAGCCCGTATTGGGATGTTTCATCCGCTCTGCATCAAATAAAATGGTGGTTGGTTTATTCATGTATCAAGCATTCCCTGTATTTGCATACTCGTTTACAAAAGTAAAAAGATTAAACTGCTCTTTGGATGCTTTGGCTTGTAATGCTTGATAAATGGCTTTCTTATCGTAAGGCTTCATTCTATTTCTTGCAATCAATTGGTAAACACGTTCGGTAAGTAACCAAATTTTTCGATTGTTGATGGATATATGTTGTTGGTGTTCTGTGATGGCGTTGGCTAACTCCCCTATTCCTTCTTTCTGTGAAGCCACTGTTTTTATGACTTCAATTTTTTTATCGGAATTAAAGGCTGGCGCCAACATCAAGCGCAGGTTTTTTACAAAACTATCTGCATCGGGTCGATCACTTTTATTCACCACAAATACATCTGCAATTTCCATCAAGCCTGCTTTCATCGTTTGCACTTCATCACCAGCTTCAGGTACAACAACAACAACAGTGGTATCGGCCAAGCCAGCAATTTCAATTTCACTCTGCCCTACTCCAACTGTTTCAACAATGATTTCATCGAAGCCCGCTGTTTGTAAAATTGCGGTGATTTCAATAATATAAGGATGCAAGCCCCCCAAAGATCCGCGGGTGGCCAATGAACGAATATATACGCCCGGATGATTGTACCAATCGCTCATTCTAATTCTATCTCCTAATAACGCACCCATATTAAATGGTGAAGAAGGGTCAATACATAGGATGGCTACTTTTTTTCCTTGTGCAGTCCAATGTCCAATCAATGCATCGGTTAAAGTGCTTTTTCCTGCACCAGGAGGTCCGGTGATTCCAGTTATAGGCGTTTTTCCAATGGGCAAACTTTGTAAAAAATGGTCATAGCCTTCCACTTCATTTTCTACTAATGATATAGCTCTTGCAATGGATTGATGATTGCCTATTTGTATGCCTGCTAATAATTGTTTCCACATATAACTGCTGTAAATGTAAATTTATGCTAACTGTATGCCAAAAAGAGCAACAAATATTTTATTAGTACTGGCCATTATTATGTTGGGTGGGCTATTATGGAGTAGGGCCGTCTTATCTATCAGTATGGGATTAATGGCTGTATATGCTATTTACTCTCTAAAACAAAATAACGCTGATCTTTTTTCGCCACTGTTTTTTTGGTGTGTGTCTCCCTTGCTATTGGCATTCACTGGAATTTATCAAGCGGGTTTTACAGAAGCCAATATATCTTTTTTACTCACCCTCATGGTTTATCCAATTGCAGGCATTACTGCTATTGTTGCAGAAAAATACGCTTTTACTAAAACCATTTCGCAACCTTGGATTCATGCTGCATTCATTGCATTATTGTACCCATTGGGATGGTTTGTATTGCATGCTAGTGAAGCATTTGAGCTATATGGACAAGGTAGAACATTGCCTGTATTCATGGATACCGATCATGTTCGTTTTAGTATTTTTTTATGTAGTGCTTTGTTGTTTACATTATTGCCTGTTCGTAATGCGCGGTATAAAAAAACATCTTTTATTATTTTATTGGGTGCGATTCTTTTATTGGCAGTTAGAACAGGTTGGGTCATTTCGGCTATCATCGTTGTTGGTTATGGAATGTATTATTTGAAATCAAAACCTATTACAAATAGGAATCGCAGTCGAAATATATTGATTGCAATAATTGCATTCATCGTCATGCTTGCTATCACACCAACTGTTCAACAAAAAATCAGGTATACCCTCTACGATTGGAAAACCTATAATACCAAAGGATATGATTCAACGTATTCTGATGGAGTAAGAAGAGCCATTAATACAGTGGCTTTAAAAGCCATAACAGAAGATCATAGTACTGCAATTGGTTGGTCTGCTATACCATCTGCACTACAACTAAAATTTACTCAAGTAATGAATGGGCAAAACACCCAATACGGTTGGCCATTTAATCAATGGTTGTTTTGGTGGATGGGCAGTGGTTGGTGGGGCATGGTGATATTTACTACATGGTTATTTTATCCTGCTTGGTATGGATATCGCAACAAGAATCCTTTCTTGATTATTTGGACATTGGCTATAGCAGTTTCTTGCCTAGTAGAAACCACCATCAATTATCAATATGGTGCATTGCTGCATGTTTGGCCATTATTGGTTTGCTGGCAAGCGACAAAAAATCATCGAATTAGTCGATAGTTTTTAAAATCGAAAGGCCTTATTCCTGTTGCCTTTTCAAAATAATAGAGGGCCTTGTCTTTTAAGCTGAATTTTTTCTTAGCAGGATCAAAACTGATTGGCCAATTGGCGCGCTCAATTCTTTCCTGCATTACTTTGGGATGGGTTCCCTTGAATTTTTCTAATGAATCAAATTGACTATAATCAAAATAATCGGGCTGAGCCATATACGCTGATAGGGCTTCATCATTATGCCAGAGTTTACTAAATGCTTTCTGCTTTTTCATCATTTGCTCAGGAGACTTTACCCAGCCATAATGGTATACATAGGCATCAATGGCTTTTACTTTTAATTTCTGTAGTCCCTTCCTAAATCCTTGTGCATCTTTATAGGCTTTAATATTGCGGTCATTTCTAATTACACGCACTTCATTGCGATACCAGGTTCTACTATCTCCCACATAATCGTATGTTCCATAAAAATGGAGGTACTTAAACAAGAGTCCTTCCACCCGTTGATCATCTTGGTATTGTTCACACCCTGCTTTAATGGCTGCATGGTACTGCTCATGCACTACTTCATCCCCTTGAATATAAAATGCCCAATCGGCATCTTCACTAATCAATTCCATCGCTTTATTGGTTTCTACGGCCAATACAGCTCCTCCCGATCGTAAATTAGGATCCCAAACAGAGTGATGAATCTTGATTTTAGGATCATTAATTGATTCCATCAATTCAATGGTTCCATCGGTACAATCACCAATTAAAATGATCATTTCATCTACCACAGGCAAAATAGATTTTACCGCTTCAACAATGGGATAATCATTTAACACCGCATTTTTAATAATTGTGAAGCCAGCAATTTTCATTTTAACTAAATTGTGAAGCAAAGAACTGAAATCTTTTGTACGGATAAGCTGAAGTGTATGATTAATTTTATTCCGATTTTTCCATTGGCATTGGTTGTTTATCCTGGTGAGGAGTTGAATCTTCACATATTTGAACCCCGTTACAAAGAATTAATCACCGAATGTTTTGCAGAAGCCAAACCCTTTGGCATCCCTACTGTGTTAGAAGAAGGTGTAGCCGAAACAGGCACCATGGTAGAGATTACAGAGATTGTGCAAGTGTATGAGGATGGAAGAATGGATATTAAAACCCGCGGTATCAGAGTGTTTCAGGTATTGGAACTGATTGAATCCATCCCAGATAAATTATTCAGTGGCGCCATTGTGAGTTATCCTAATAATGATGCAAGCACCAAGCCTTTTATCTCTTTTAAAATTTTAGATTCCGTTTATATACTGCATCGTTTATTAAACGTAACCAAGAACTTCAATAAAAAAGTAGCCGATATCATGAGTTATGATATGGCGCATCATGCCGGGCTATCTTTAAAAGAAGAATACGAGTTACTGTGTTTGTTTAAAGAAGAGCAAAGATTAGAGTATTTAAGAAGACATTTAGAAAAAGTGATTCCAGTGATCACTGGAATGGAGCAGTTAAAAGAAAAAATCATCATTAATGGCTCTTTTAAAAAAATAAAAGGGTTCAACCTTAATTAACCATCATGGGTATTTCACTTTGTTTAGATTTTGGCAATACACGTTTGAAAGTGGCGGTATTCAATGGGAGGGATTTTCAAGAAGAAATTAATTTACCCGAAGCTACTGTTGAAAGCATAACAGCACTGATGAATCAATGGAAACCTAAAAAAGTCATTCTTTCTTCGGTAATTAATCATGATCCTGCCATTGAATCTATCATGGCCGAGCAAACTGCGTTTCATCGATTAAGTCATGCCAGCTTACTTCCTTTAACCACCCCTGTTGGCAAACCCGAAACCATTGGCGCCGATCGATTGGCATTAGTAGCTGCTGCGGTTGACCTTTTTCCAAAACAACATAACCTGGTTATTGGCTTAGGAACATGTATTACCTATAATTTTATCAATAATCAACACGAATTTTTAGGAGGGAGCATTTCGCCTGGGATGAATATGCGCTTCAGGGCCATGCACGAGCAAACTGCTTTATTACCCTATATAAAGGCAGAATCGCCCTTTCCCTTAGTTGGATATGATACCAAAACCAATCTTTTGAGTGGGGTAATTTGGGGCATGACCAAAGAAATAGATGGAATAATTGACGAATATGCCCTAAAATACAGCAACTTTAACGTGCTATTAACCGGGGGGGATATGCCTTTTTTTGTACCGCACCTAAAAAACAGGATATTTGCCGACCCAAACCTAATTTTTAAAGGCTTATATGCAATCAGTGAGTTCAACAACAGGTAGGCTGGCTTTTGTGGTTAGTTTCATCTCTTTTTTCGCAATCAGTTCATCTGCTCAGGTAAATTCACCATTTTCCCGTTACGGATTGGGCAATTTAGTAGGTTCCCAACATGCCATTAGCCGTTCTATGGGTGGTCTTTCAGCCGCTTATGCCGATGGTAATAATTACAATGTAGGACAAGCAATCAATTTTAATAACCCAGCTACCTATGGTTCCAATTATATGGTTACCTACGATTTGGGTTTGTCTATTGATTCCAGAAAATTAAAAAGTAATAATCCCAGTGGAACTTTTAGTTCTGTTTATTTAATCCCTAGCTATTTAGCGGTCAGTTTTCCGTTAAATAAAGCAAAGGGCTTGGGTTTGGCTTTTGGATTAAGGCCTATAACCAGGGTAAACTACGGCGTAGAAAGCAGGGCCCGCCTTGCTGGAGACAGCATAGGTACCATTTACGAAGGTACTGGCGGCACCAATCAGGCTTTTATTGGAATAGGTAAGAAATGGAAGAATTTAAGTGTGGGTTTAAATACTGGTTACACTTTTGGAAGAAAAGAACTAAGCACCACCAAAACTTTTTACAACGATACCTTACAATATTTTGAATCGAAATCTGCTACTCAAACCAATTTTGGAAAAGTATTTTTACAGTTGGGTGTTCAATATGAATTCACTTTATCTAAAAAAGAAAATACTGCGGATAAATCTGCTAAAAGCCTTTTAATGCGAGTGGGTGCTACTGCTTCTTTACAGCAGAATATGAATGCAATTCAAAGTATCAGCAGACAAACTTTTGTGGTAAATGCTGCTGGTGGATTAATAGAAGTAGACAGTATTGCTAAACAAAACGATATCAAAGGAACCATTGTGATGCCTGCTACTTATGATGCTGGTTTCATGATCATGAGAACCCTAACCAATTCTAGGGGAAATTTCCAATTATGGTCTGCCGGATTAGAATTCACTACTACACAATGGACCAAGTATCGTTATTATGGTCAACCAGATGCCTTGAACAATAGTTGGGCATTAAAAATGGGGGCGCAAATTAGCCCTAACCCAGATGGTGGTACCAGCTATTTGAGCAATGTGAACTACCGTTTAGGATTTCAGTTTGGCAAAGATTATATCAATGCAGATGGCAATGGTTTAAAGCATAGTTCATTCACTTTGGGTGCAGGTTTCCCTATCAGAAAATGGAGAAACTATGAAACCCAGTATACGGTTGTTCAAGCAGCTGTTCAATTTGGTAAAAGAGGATCATCTGTAAACAATATTACGGAGAACTATACCCAATTAACCCTTGGTTTTAGTTTAAGTGATGTTTGGTTTATTAAACGCAAGTATGATTAATCTACACGCTCATAACAAAAATATTATTGCAGCCTTCTTCATGGGCTGCTTTTTTATGCTCGCATGTGAGAACGATGTAAATGAAGTAAAAGAATTAGGGAAGAAAAAACCAGGTATTGAAGAAGGTAAAAATATTGTTAGTTTCTTGAGTATGGGGGGTAAAATGAAAGCGAAATTAACTGCTCCTTTATTACTGCGATATCAAGGAGACAGTGCACTCAAATCTGAGTTTCCTAAAACACTTTTTGTTGAGTTTTACAACGACAGCATGAAGTTAGAAAGCACGCTCAGAGCCAATTATGGCCGATACATGGAAAATGAAAACAAAATATTTTTAAGAGACAGCGTAGTCATCATCCGCATTAATGGAGATACTTTAGAAACTTCTGAATTATTTTGGGATCAAACATTAGGAAGGTTTCATACCGACAAACCAGTTACGACCAGTCAGCGTAACCCACGTCAAAAGTTGTATGCGAAAAAAGGCTTCAGCTCCAATCAATCCCTAACAGATATTACTTACTATGAATTAGATTTAGGTAGTTTTCTAATTTTACCAGATAGTACTGCAGATAAAAAACAATAAAATCAATTTTATGGAATACAGAAGAATGGGAAGATCGGGCCTTCAATTAAGTGTATTGAGTTTTGGTAGTTGGGTAACATTTCATAAACAAATTAACGACAATAGTGCCGACGAATTAATGGGCATTGCATACGATAATGGCATCAACTTTTTTGACAATGCGGAAGTATATGCTTTGGGCGAGAGTGAGAAAATGATGGGCCGAGTGCTGAAAGCAAAAAATTGGGACAGAACTTCTTATACCATTTCTTCCAAAGCGTTCTTTGGTTGGAGAGGCAAAGAAAACAAACCCAATCAAACAGGCCTAAGCAGAAAGCATTTAACAGAAGCCTGTCATGAAGCTTTACAACGTTTACAAACCGATTACTTAGACTTGTATTTCTGTCATAGACCAGACAAGAACACACCTATTGAAGAAGTGGTATTAACCATGAATCATTTAATTCAACAAGGTAAAATTTTATACTGGGGCACCAGTGAATGGAGTGGTGTTGAACTAATGGAAGCACATAGGGTGGCGCAACACTATCGTTTAATTGGCCCTTCAATGGAACAACCTCAATACAATTTATTCGAAAGAAATAAAATCGAAAACGACTACTTAGAAGTATATAAAAATGTGGGCTTAGGCACAACCATCTGGAGCCCTTTGGCCGCTGGTCTGTTAACTGGCAAATACAATAATGGCATTCCCGAAGGCAGCCGTTTAGCCATTGAAGGTTTCGATTGGTTGAAAGAGCGTTGGATTATGCAAGACAAAATTGAAAAAGTACAAAAACTACAATTACTGGCGAATGAATTGGGTTGTAGCTTGCCTGCTTTAAGTATTGCCTGGTGTATTAAGAACCCAAATGTAACTACAGCTATTTTGGGCGCCACCAAGAAAGAACAATTAATTGATAATTTGACCGCATTAAAAGCAGTGGAGCTATTAACTTCAGAAGTGCTCAGCAAAATAGAAGCGATCATGCAGAATAAACCTGTTTTAGCCGAATATTAAAAAGCAAAAAAAAGTGCTGCCCTCTTTCCAACTTTTCATAAAAACCTTCTCTTACTCATGAAAACTGCTTGGAACAGGTAATAGACATACAAAAAGCTGCTGTAAAAAAGGCTTGCAATGGAGATGCAAAAGCCCAGGCTTGGTTGTACGAGCAATACAGTAAAGCAATGTTTAATATCTGTACCAGAATGACTGGTAACCAGTCAGATGCAGAAGACCTTTTACAAGACTGTTTTGTTATTGCATTTAGCAATTTGCATCAGCTTAAAGTTGCTGAGCAATTTGGTGGCTGGCTTAAAAGAATTGTAGTAAATGAATGCATTCGTTTCAGCAAAAAAAATATTCGCTGGGAAGAATGGGATGCTGATCAACAAGGCAATTTGGTAAATGAAGAAATGGAATGGTGGAAAACAATTGATTTCAAGATCATTCATACAACCATAAAGCAATTACCAGATGGTTGTAGACAGGTATTCAATTTGTATGTATTTGAAGATTATTCACACAAACAAATTGCAGAGAGCATGGGAATTTCAGAATCAACGAGTAAAAGCCAATATCAACGAGCCAGGGCATTATTGAAACAAAGAATTTACAAACAAGTACAAATACATGGATGAGTTTAAAAAATATTTAGTAGAAAATCAGGAGCAATTTGATGCTGATGAGCCAAGCCCTCTTGTATGGGACAAAGTAAATCAGCGTTTGAAATTGGAGAAACCTACTGCCACTGCAAAAGTTTTTTCAATGCTAAAGTTGGTGCAATGGTCTGCAGCTGCTTGCATCTTGGGTTTAGCGGGGATTGGCGTTTGGTATTTGTTTACTGATAATAATATGGTGAAACCACTGCAAGAACAAGTGGTAACGAATGAAGAAAAACCAAATAGTGCGCACAGCAACTCTAACAATAAAAACCCTAACAATAATTCAACCAGCAACAGAGAATCAACTGAAGCTTTGGTTGCAACAGAGTCTAATGCTCCTTCTGCTAGTGCAAATGAACCTATGTTGAGTAAAGCTGCTCAATCGGTACAATCAAGAACAGCCAGTTCTGCTTCACCGATAAACAGCAGCAATAACGCCATGACCGCATTAGCTAATATGGAAACTGGCTTTACACAAATCATCAATTTACAAAAAGGAAAAATCAGCACCACTCCTATGTACGCGGAGTCTGCGAGTTATTTTAACGAATTCAAATCTCAAATTAATCAACTAGAACAAGAGGAAAAACAAATCAAAAAAGAAATCAGTAAAAAAGGACTAACAGACCAACAGCTTGATCAACTGATAAATCTGTATCAATATAAATTAACTGTACTAAAGCAGTTGCAATTAGAAATGAACAAAACCAATAATCGTTACAAACAAAACAGAGGGCCGGTAGATTCTACTCGTGCTTACTTTATTAATATTTAAAAACAGAAACAATGAAAAATACCATTATCGGAGCAATGATTTTATGTGCAATTGGCGCAGGATCATTGAGTTCTTCTGCACAACAAACTACTACTGAAAAGGAAGTTGAAAGATCTGTAAAAGAAAGCATGGCAAAAGCCATGAAACCTATTGTGGTAGAAGGTTTCCCGATGCGAGGCACTGGTGCTGTAACTGTTACAGGATTTCCTATGAACATCAATCAGAATTTTGATTATGTATTTAAAGACTTAAAAGATGTTAAAGCCAAAGAAGTAAGTCAAGAAATTAGCACGTCTAAATCCCCCGATATATATATTGACAATACTTCTAGAAATATCCAAGTTAAAATTTGGGATCAATCTAAAGTAAAAGTAGTTACTACTGTTTATTATGAAGGTGAAGGAAAATTAAGTGATGAGGAATGGTTTGAAAAAATGAATCTTTCCTTAAAATCTATTGGTACAACTGTAAGAGTAAAATCTGGAACTATATCGGGGGGAAGCTATACCATTAATGGCAACACTTATGGCTGGAGTGGTAGTACAGGTGTAGCAGTATTTAACGACAAAGGAGAAAGCATTGGCAGCAGATCGAATACAAAGAGAATGGTGACAATTTATGTACCAGCTGCTAGCAAATTAGATATCGATAGCAAGTATGCTGATATTCAATTATCTGGGAACTATGGAAATGCTACAGTTGATATTACCAACGGTAGTTTAGAAGCAGAAAGTTTTTCTAAATTATACCTGCGCTCTAAATATTCCAATGTAAATATAGAGAATGCATCTATTGCCGAAATTGAGTTTATGAATGGTCGATTTTCTGCAAAAGAAATTGGCGAAGCAGACTTAGATACCAAGTATTCTACCATTGAAATTGCCAGCGCTAAGAAAGCGGTATTCAGAAGTACCAACGACGAATATGAAATAGAAGATGCCAATGAATTAAGAGGAAGAAAGAATTATGGTAATTTCAGAATCACCAAATTAAATAACTCTCTTGAAATGGATGGAACCAATGCTGATGTTAAAATCAGAAGCGTTGGAGCAAATCTTGACTTAATTAAAATTGACAATAAATATGCCGACATCCGCATTCCACTAAGAAATATCAAGAACTATTCCGTAAAATTCATTGGAGCGTATAGCACTGTATACGGAAACTTTGAAAAATTACCATTAATTGAAGAAGAGAAAAAACCGCTAACTAAAGAAAAAGAAACCGATGCCTTGGCTAAGCAGTTGGTTGAAATCAATCGTTCTATTACCCGTTATTCACAATCTCGTGACAACGAATCGAATTTTAGCGCTAAAGTAGGTGAAGGTAAAGGCCTTAAAATAGACATGAGTTGCCAGAATTGTACTGTTGACTTTAAATAAAATAACCATATAAATTTTACAGCACTGAATCTCATGTGTTAAGTCGGTATCGTACCCCGTTTCTACGGGGTACTTTGTTATTGTATATACCTTAACTTTGGCCCATTATGACGCATATCTATACCATTCTTAGTATAGTGGGTACTTTGCTTTTTATCGGCTTTTTTGCGGGGTATGAAATTGCATTCGTAACTGCCAATAGATTGAGCATTGAATTAAAGAAAAAGCAGGGTAAAAGAAGTGGCGCCATTTTGGCCCAATTCATTGAATCTCCTGCAAGATTTATTGGAACCTGTTTGATTGGGGTGAATGTATTTTTAGTAATCTATGGGTTGCTTTTCGATGAACTACTTAAAACGGGTATTTGGTTACCCCTCCAAATTGAAAACAACTTTTTAAAACTGGCTTTTGATACATTGGTTTCCACACTAGTGGTTTTAGTAATTGGTAAATTCTTACCAAAAGCAATTTTCAGGGCAAAGAGTGATAGTTTATTATTTGTATTTGCACCAGTTGCCAATTTCTTTCATCACTTGTTTCTCCCGCTAACCAATTTATTCGTAAACATTTCTCAATGGATATTGAAATACATTTTTAATGTTCGAGTGAAAGACAAAAACGAAGCTTTTACTAAAATAGACCTAGAACATTTTTTTCAACAGACCAAAGACCAGGACGACGAAAACCAGGAATTAAATACAGAGCTTTTTGAAAATGCCTTAAGCTTACCTACCGTAAAAATTAGGCAATGTTTGGTGCCAAGAACAGAAATTGTTGCATTAGAAGTAACAGACTCTATTGGTGAAGCAAGAAATTTATTTATTCAAACCAAATTGAGTAAGCTGCTGGTATACGAAGACAGCATTGATAATATTGTAGGTTATATTCACCAATTAGATTTATTTAATCGTCCTGAAAGCATTAAAGCCATGCTTCATCCCATTGTGGCTGTACCTGAAAGCATGAGTGCAACTGATTTGATGAATAAATTTACTAAAGAAAGAAAAAGTATTGCTTGGGTAGTAGATGAATTTGGTGGTACATCAGGAATAGTAACCATGGAAGATTTATTAGAAGAAATTTTTGGCGAAATTCAAGACGAATACGATACTGAAGAATTTGTAGAGAAGCAATTAGCTGAAGACGAATTTATTTTTAGTGGCAGAATGGAATTGGATTATTTAAATGAAAAATACAATTTAGATTTCCCAGCAAGTGATTCTGAAACTTTAAGTGGTTACATTATCAATGAACATGAAACCATACCCAAACAAAAAGAAACCATTATCATCAATAATTTCAAGTTTGATATTTTAACTGTATCTGAGAGAAGAATAGAAATGGTTAAGATGAAAGTATTACAATAAACATGGCACTATTTAATAGAAAAGCAACAGCAGATAAAGAGGAGATGTCATTTATTGATCATCTAGAGGAATTAAGAGGGCATATTATCCGTTCGGTTATTTCCATTTTGGTAATGGCCTTGGTAATATTTATATATCGTAACTGGATATTCGATAATATCATCGTTGGCCCTATCAATAAAGATTTTGTTAGCTATAAAGCATTGTGTGATTTTAGTCATTGGTTGAAAATTGGGGATGCATTGTGTATGCCACCCGTAGAAGTAACCATGCAGAGTACCACTTTTGGTGGACAATTCTTAAGTACAATTAGTATGGCTATTGTGGGTGGTATCATTATGGCTTTCCCCTATATTTTTTGGGAATTCTGGCGTTTTGTTAAGCCTGCATTAAAAGAAAAAGAAGTTAAAAACACTCGTTTCATTATTTTCTGGGTTTCTTTCTTCTTCTTTTGTGGCGCGGCTTTTGGCTACTTTTTATTAGGGCCTTTTACATTTAATTTCTTGGCAGGTTTTCAGTTGGGTACCGAAAATATGATTGTAACCAGGCCCACTTTTTCTGATTACTTAGACAACTTAACCAATATCATTTTAGGTTGCGGACTAGCTTTTGAATTGCCTGTGTTGGCCTATATTCTAACACAAATTGGCATTATCACGCCTAGCTTTTTAAGAGCAACCCGTAAGTATGCAGTAGTCATTATTTTAATTGTTGCTGCATTTATTACCCCTAGCCCAGATTGGATGAGTCAATTAATTGTCTTCATTCCTTTATTCCTTTTATATGAATTAAGTATTCTAGTTTCAGCAAGAGTTTTTAAGAAATTAGAAAAAGATGAAGATAAAGAGTGGGATTAATCAACCTATATATATCACAATAAAGATTATTTTATGGCTTATGTTTTTGACGCTTCCAAACCAATTTCTATTGGAAGTGACCATGCTGGGTTTGCGTATAAATCTGCTTTAATTGCTTGGTTAACCGAAAAAGGCTTCCAAGTTACCGACCATGGAACTTATTCTTTGGATTCTGTAGATTATCCCGACTTTGCACATCCTACTGCTTCTGCAGTAGAAAAAGGGGAAGCAGGTTTTGGCATTTTGATTTGTGGAAGCGCCAATGGAGTAGCCATCACTGCAAATAAACACCAAGGAATCAGGGCGGCATTGTGCTGGCAAAATGATGTAGCGGAATTAGCTAGATTACATAATAATGCTAACATTATTTGTATTCCTGCAAGATTTGTAGCACTACCCCTTGCAGAACAAATGATTGATCTTTTTATGAATACTTCATTCGAAGGTGGTAGACACGCCGGCAGAGTGAATAAAATTAGCTGTAACTAAACCAAAAAGCCATGATGAAAAAAATCCTGTTTGGTGCCATGTTCCTTTCTACGGGAATTGCATACGGACAAAAAGAAGATGCGTCAACCAAGTTTGCTGCATTAATTACCCCCGAATCAATGAAACAAAAATTGACCATTTTGGCAGGACCAGAAATGGAGGGAAGAGAAACGGGTATGCCAGGTGAAAGAAAAGCCGCTGCATACATTGAATCTGAATTCAAGAGAATGGGGCTTAAGCCAGGTAATGGTAATAGCTACCAACAATATTTTAATGTATACCAAGACGAACTGTCTAGTATTGAATTAAGAGTTAATGGAAAATTATTTAATTGGGACAAAGACTATATGATGTCTTTACAATCCATCGCTAATGGAAAAACCAGCTCTAAAGATTTGGTATTTGTTGGATATGGTATTGTAGACAAAGCTGCTTCAATAAACGACTATGCTGGTCTTGATGTTAAAGGCAAAATTGTAATGATTTTAGATGGCGCTCCTGCTGGATACAAAGCGCCTACACCAACTCCTGGCTCTAGAGTTCCAAGCCCTATTTCAGGCTTTGCAAAAGCGAATGCGGCAAGAACTGCAGGTGCAACAGGCATTGTATTGATTTCTAAAGATTTTCCTCGTAAAACAGCCACTGCTGTTAAAGGAAATATTTACATGAATAAGCCAACAGGCGCTCCATTTATGATGGTGACTGTTTCTGAAGAAATAGCATCTGCATTAGCAGGACGTACCACTAAATTATCAAGTGAAAGTTTGGCTTCATTAACCAAAGGAAAATATACTGCTGAATTAAGTATTGCAGCTGATAAAAAATCAACTACTTTAGAAACCAGCAACGTAATTGGAATTATTGAAGGTACCGACAAAAAAGACGAATATGTTTTCATGACTGGGCACCACGATCACCTTGGTAAAAGAGGTAATGTAATTTATTACGGAGCAGACGATGATGGTTCTGGTACAGTAGGCGTAATGCAAATGGCAGAAGCTTTTGCAGCTGCAGCTAAAAAAGGAAACAAGCCTCGTAGAACTTTGGTGTTCATGACAGTTACTGGAGAAGAAAAAGGACTTTGGGGTTCTCAGTATTATTCGGAGCATCCAATTTTCCCTTTGGATAAAACTACAGTTGACTTAAACACAGATATGATTGGTAGAGTAGATACTGAAAGAAAAACAGCTGATACCCTCAATTATATTTATGTGATTGGTCACGATAAATTAAGTTCTGATTTAGCAAAAATTAACGAGGGTGTCAATGCTAAACATTTGAACATGACCTTAGATTACAAATACGATGATCCAAAAGATGTAAACAGAATTTATTACAGAAGCGATCATTATAATTTTGCTCGTAAAGGAGTTCCAATTTTATTTTTTTATGATGGTATGCTTAAAGCGGAATACCACCAACCAGGAGATACAGTTGATAAAATCAATTTTGGATTAATGGAAAAAAGAGCAAAATTAGTTTTCTATACTGCATGGGAAATGGCTAATAGAGACGAAATGTTAAAGAGAGATATTCCTTTAACAATGCCTGCGAGATAATTTAACCCAACAAGCGGATTAGTATAAATTAATACTTCTCAAAAATAAATAAGCCCCGGTCTATAATAGTACCGGGGCTTTTAATTACAAGCAATCGAAACTCCAAAAACTAAAATATTTATTTAACCAACCACATTAAGCCATAGTTCTCATCCTTACCACCTAAAGCTGTAACAGCAGTTGCATAGTTTACAGGATTAAGAGAAGCTTCTGTTGGAGAGTAACCTAAACGCATGGGGATTCCTCTTGAATCTACAGCATCAACAGCAGGAGTTAAAACAGGGAAACCAGTTCTACGCCAGTCTTTCCAAGCTTCATAACTTGCTAAATAATTGTGTACCCATTTTTCAGTCATAATTTTCTTATGACCATCTACAGCAGCATATGTAATATCTGGTAAAGCTATGTAAGTATCATACTTGGCCTGATCAAATACACCATGCATTTCCCAAGATGCTTTAATAGCTGCTTTATACTTTGCTTCTGCTTCTACATCTCCACCAGCTACATAACCTAATTTAGCAGCTTCAGCTTGCATAAATAAAACCTGTGCATAATTGTGTAACGTAAGAGGTGAGTTTTGACCTCTAAACGCAGCTCCAATTCTGCTATATGCTGCAGGAATATTGGTTGCCACATTTCTTCCATATGGCAATCCTCTTATCACCCCTCCTGCCAATGTTTCAGCATAAACAGATAACCTTGGATCAGCTTTAGGGGCCATATAATTAGTCATAGTTGTGCTAATGGCATAGTCATTTCTATTACTAATAGTATAATTGTTATACCAAGGATTGTAGTTATTGGGATCTCCAGCAAGGTATTTGTAATTGATATTTTGTGCATTACTAGTAATAACACCAGCAGCTAAAGCAGCAGCATATTCTGTTTTACCTTTCGCAATATCCGCTTTTGAAATACGCAATGCCATAACCATTCTGGTAGTATTAGCAAAACGTTTCCAAGCAGCCATATTCCCATTTAGTAAAATATCACCAACAACAGCAGATTCCGTTTCCTTAATTTGCGCTACTGCTTCAGTAAGCTCTTTGAATAAGGCAGTATAAATATCTTGTTGCTTATCGTATTTAGGGGCATAATTTTTATCGCCTTGTAATGCCTCAGAATATGGTATATCACCCCATATATCGGTCATTTGTAAAAAGAAATACGCCTTTAAAATACGAGCAACTGCAATTTGGTTACTCTTAGAGCCATTCCCATTGGCAGAAGATGAACCAGCATTATTATCATTAATGATGGTTTGTAAATCATACAATGGACCTGTATACCAACCAGCGAAACTAGAGTTTCTATCACTGTACAAAGAAGATCCAGGATAAGGTCCTTCTGATAAATGTTGAACATATAAAGAGCCTAGTCTTGCACTAGTAACATAGGTACTTAATGCTTGTTCTGCATTTGTTAATAATGCTTTGGTAGAAGCAGTAGTTAACTGTGCAGGAGAAATATTGGTATCGCCAAACTTGTTACAACTTTGTAACGTAGCCAGCAAACCAAAAACGATTAATATTTTTTTCATAAAATGTCTTTTTGTTTTTACTGAATTCGTTTACTAAAATGATGCTCTTAAGTTTACTCCAAATTGCCTGGTAGATGATAACTGACCACCTTCACGATAGAAAGTTTCTAACTCAGATGGATCAACTCCCCACTTTTTGGTTGTAGCCCAAATTAACCAAGCATTCTGAACCATAAAGCCAATATTAACAGACTTAACATATGGCATCGATTTTAATGCCGAGCTAGGAATGGTGTATCCAAACCTGATTTCTCTTAATTTAACATAAGAACCATCTAGTAACACATTGCTTGCATCACGCTGACGTGCAGTATACCAATAAGCTCTTGCAGAAATATAACGGTTGTTTTCTTTACCTGCTAAAGCACCATTAGCAAAAATTCCGGGAATACGGATACCACCAGCACCTGTATTACCACCTGCTGTGGTATAAGCACCAGGGAAATCTCTCCAATCATTTCCTTTATCATTTTTACCAACAGTTTCTTGAGAAAGCCCAGTACCAGAATTAAAGTTTCTGGTTTCAGAATAGAATAAGCCACCACTTTGGAAATCAATACTGAAAGTAAGATCAAATGCTTTATACTTAAATGCATTAAACATACCACCAGTAAACTTAGGAAGGACATTTCCAATACGTTGATTGATATCATATTGAGGTTGACCTGTAGCATCAATTAAGGTTTGACCTGTTGCTGGATCGGTTCTCCATTTTCTACCATAATACGTACCCCACTCGCCTCCTACTCTATGTTCTAAACGAGTATCATAACGATTGGTTGCATATAAGTAAGTATTAATTCCTGGAGCCAATTCCTTAATGCTATTCTGATTTTTAGCCCAGTTTAAAGTTACATCCCAGCTAAAGTTTCTGGTTTCGATTGGTTTACCACTAAGCGTGATTTCAATACCCTTACTTTGAATATTACCTGCATTAATTTGTGCAGTAGAGAATCCACTTGCAGGTGTTACATCTATCCCCAAAATTTGATCGGTATTATTATTCTGGTAATAAGTAACGTCTAAACCAATCTTCTTGAATAAACGCAATTCAACCCCAAACTCATACGCCTTGGTTAAAGCTGGTTTAATTCCACCACCCTTAAATTGGTTTCCGATAGTTGCAGATGGATTCGTTCCGTAGAATGAGCCATTTCCGATTGCTAAATTAAGTGCATGTGCTCCTAAGTCTGAACCTACACTAGCAAAAGAAGCTCTTAATTTACCATAAGTCAACCAGCTGGTTTTAACCAATTCGGTAAAAATAAAGCTGGTGCTTAATGAAGGGTATAAATAAGAATTACTTTGAGAAGGCAATGCTGAAGACCAATCATTACGCAAAGTACCTTCAACAAATAATAAATCTCTCCAACCTATAGAAGCTTTTCCTAGTACTGAATTCACGGTTTTCTTTTCATAAGCCCGACTAACACTAGGTCTTGAAATAGAGGCAGCAATATCAAAATAATTAGGAGAGCTTAATCCACCTTGTGTACCCATTGATAATGCACTATAACTATTCTTACGTACGTTTCCACCAATCATTCCATCTACAGAAAAATCTCCGAATTTATTCTTGTACATGATATTGGTTTCAAAATTCATTTCTGAATATCGATTCTGAGAAATATTAAAATAATCTAGTGTTAATGCGCCTGTTGGCATTCTACTAGTATTTTCGGTATTATAAGTATTAGCTCTTACATAAGATTGAATATTTAGGTGTTTGTTCACTTTAATGTTCATTCCTACGTTTCCAATTAATCTATTCTCTGCTTGAGTTGCAATTGCTTCATTTACGATAAAATAAGGATTATCCCAATACTGAGGTCTACCATAAACTGAGATATCAGCACTTGCATTGGGATCACCAATATTCCATGAATTTAAACTACCATCTGGCTCTCTATAATTCACCATTCGCTTCATGTCTAATTGACGTTGAAACCATTGGTTAAAATTCTGAGTGATATTTAATCCATCTAAACGATATCCTTCCGCTGGCTTTCCTTGTGTACTATTAGTAGTATAGGTAAGGTCAGTAGAAATAGTAATATACTTACCAATATCAAATGAGCCATTCAAAGCCAACTGATGTTGATCTCTTTTTGCATTGGGTATCATCAAACTTCTATTTTGATTGGCATAAGTCATACGTAAATTATAGCCTTCACCACCAGAAGAAAATGCAACAGAATTATTTTTATTTACACCAGTTCTAAAGAAATCTTTTACGTTATTAGGTTGGGCAACTAATGGAGTTTGCTGACCAAATTCTGCTCCTGGATACCAGCTCCAATAAGCTCGGTAATTATCTCCATTCATTTTTGGGCCCCAACTTTCATCGGCACCGTATTCTAACATACGCTGACCATTGAATGCGGCCCATGATGTTGGGTGTATGGCTGGATTGTATTTAAATAAATAAAATCCCTGTGCATCTAAATCTGATCCAGCTGAAGTATATGCAGAAGAATACCCACCAGCATATTCATTTTGATAAGGGGGCAAAAGTGCTAGTTTTTCAAAAGTCAATCCAAGATTTACATCTACACTAGTGAATTTTTTGCGACTTCCTTTTTTAGTTGTAATAACTACTGCACCATTCGCAGCACGTTGACCATATAAAGCAGTTGAAGCAGGTCCTTTTAATACCGAAACACTTTCAATATTATCTAAAATAACAGCAGACTGATTAGTAATAGTACCGTCTACTACAAAAATTGGTGCTTGAGGTCCTAAACCTGTAACGCCTCTAATCAAGATATCAGCGTTATCAAATGAAGAGCTAGGTGATCCAACTAATTGAACGCCGGCTACTTTACCTGCCAAAGAAGTACTGATATCTAAAGACTTGGCTAAGGTCAAATTTTCTCCTTTTACTTCTTGAACCGCGTAACCTAATGCTTTCTTTTCTCTTTTAACACCTAATGCCGTAACAACTACTTCACTAAGGTTATCTACCTCTTCTTTCATTCTTACCGAAGAAGCTTTATCTGCAGGTAATTCCACCATCCCAAAACCTGTTGCAGTAAACTGCAGGATTGCATTTGGAGAAACTGAAATAGTAAAATTGCCCTCTCCATCGGCACTTACTGCATTTTTTGTGCCCTTTTCTTTAACAGTTGCAGAAGGTACCCCTACACCATTGGTGTCGGTAACCCTTCCCTTCACTGTTGTTTTTTGCGCATAAGTAATATTCGTAAAAAGAATAAAACCCAGCATTAACAACAAAATTTTTCTCATTTGTTTAGGTTTTGGTTTAGAATTTTAAGATTTCAATGTACATAATTTTCTAATATTGTTAAAAAAATCTTAAAGGTTTAAACATTAAAATAGCATTAATTAACCTAAAAAGCACATTTAGTCAAGGTTTCCTGAAATAATATAGCTAATAACTATATTTTATCCAATAAAAAAGCCCCGACTGAATCAATCGGGGCTTATGTTAAAATTTAAATATATATTACCAACCCAATAGATAGGCAAAAATCAAAGGCACTACAATAGTCGCATCACTCTCCACAATGTATTTAGGAGTATGAATATCTAGCTTACCCCAAGTAATTTTTTCATTGGGAACGGCTCCAGAATAAGAACCATAAGAGGTAGTAGAGTCACTGATTTGACAGAAATAACTCCAAAAAGGTACATCATGCCATTCTAAATCTTGATACATCATTGGAACCACACAAATAGGGAAATCACCGGCAATACCTCCGCCAATTTGAAAGAAGCCTACACCTTTACCTGCACTATTAGCACGGTACCACTCTGTTAACCATACCATGTATTCAATACCACTCTTCATGGTTGAGGCTTTTAATTCCTGCTTAATGATATAAGAAGCAAAAATATTACCCATAGTACTGTCTTCCCAACCTGGAACTACAATAGGTAAGTTCTTTTCTGCAGCAGCCAACATCCAACTATTCTTTGGATCAATTTCATAATACTGAGCCAAATCGCCACTTAAAAGCATTTTGTACATAAACTCATGAGGAAAATAACGCTCTCCTGCATTATCTGCATCTTTCCAAACTTTATAAATATGTTTTTGCAAACGACGGAAAGCTTCCTCTTCAGGAATACAAGTATCGGTTACACGATTGTAATGATTTTCTAATAAATCCCATTCTTCTTGAGGACTCAAATCACGATAATTAGGAACACGCTTATAATGGCTATGTGCAACCAAGTTCATGATATCTTCTTCCAAATTAGCACCAGTACAACTAATAATGGCAACTTTATCTTGACGAATCATTTCAGCTAAACTGATACCTAATTCAGCAGTACTCATAGCTCCCGCCAAACTCACCAACATTTTTCCTCCTTCTAACAAATGGGTTTCATACCCTTTTGCAGCATCTACCAAAGCAGCAGCATTGAAATGTCTATAATGATGCTCAACAAATTGAGAAATTGGTCCTTTACTCATATTAATAAAATTTAGAGGGGCAAAAGTAAATTTTTTAGCTGGTATGCCTCTCTTAAATTGTAATAGAATTTTCGTTACTTGCAAGTCCCCCCAAAAAATATATGGACCAACAATACTTTAAAGAATATTATCATTTAGAAAGGGTAAACTGGTGGTTTACTGTTAGAAGAAAGATTTTGAGGGATCGAATCCACCATATATTAAACAACCCCAAAGAAATTCAGTCTTTAAATATTGGTGCTGCCACTGGAACCACATCGGATATGCTTACCGAGTTTGGAGAAGTGATGTCGGTAGAGTATGACCAAGAATGTTGCGAGTATACCCAAACATTTTTAAGCACCCCCCTTATTCAGGGATCAATTACAGAATTGCCATTTGCCAATAATAGTTACGATTTGGTTTGCGCTTTTGATGTAATTGAACATGTAGAAGACGACGCTAAAGCGGTTGAAGAAATGATGCGTGTTTGCAAACCAGGAGGACATATTGCTATAACTGTTCCTGCCTATGCTTTTTTATGGGGAGAGCATGATGTCATTAACCAACATTTTAGAAGGTATACTAGAAGCGAATTATTGGGATTATTAAAAAAACATAACGGTAAAATTGTTTATCATACTTACTTCAATTCTTTCCTTTTTATACCGATAGCTGCATTTCGATTACTAGCAACTGGATTGAATAAATTAAAGGGACCTAAAAAAGAAACCATTGAATCTGATCATGCCATATTTGGTACAGAAGGATTTTTTAATAACTTGTTAGCAGGAATTTTCTCCTTCGATTATTATTTGTTGAAATGGGGAGTTCGTTTTCCTGCAGGTGTTTCCATTATGGTATTTTTTAAAAAAGAAAGTGAATGAGTTCAAAATTGGAAAAAATCATTTTTCATAAATGGGAAACAGCCAAATTTGGATCGGTTTACCTAATCTATTGTATTTGGTTTTTACTAGCCGCTTTTGCAGTTATTGCCGAAATGAGCAGAGGCCTTACAGGTATTGATAATTATTTGATATTCGAAGGTGTTTTTAAACATGTAGTACAAGAAAAATATTTATTTAGTTACTACCCAGATGAATATGTTTCTTTTAATAACTACGGGCCAGCTTTTTCTTTGGTGATTGCCCCTTTTGCTTTACTCCCAACCTATATAGGATGTTTTTTATGGGCTATGGCAAATGCAGCGGCATTATTCATTGCTTTAAAAATGCTGCCAGTAGAAGAAAAACAAAAAATTATTTTATACTGGATTGTATTGATTGAAATGATGACTTCAATACACAGTGTTCAGTTCAATCCAATGTTTACAGCATTTTTCATTTTCACATTCGTTTTCACATTAAGAGGTAAAGATTGGATAGCAACTTTATTTATAGCACTGGGAATATTAACAAAACTGTATGGTATTGCTGGATTGGCTTTTTTCTTCTTTTCAAAAAATAAAATCCAATTTATCCTTTCCTTATTGGTTTGGTTAACGATTATAGTTGCAGCACCCATTCTTTATTCTAGCTATAATTATATTGTACAGAGTTATGAAGATTGGTATTACCAAATCATTAGAAGAAATCAGCAGAATATTGATAATTCAAGAACAGCAGGGATGCAGGATATATCTGTTCCAGGAATGATTCGCAGAATATTTAAATACTATGGTCCAATTGACTTTCCAATTATTGCGGTTGCAGGAATATTATTCGGTATTCCTTTATTAAAAAGACAAAATCAAGACCATCCAGATTTTAAATTAAACTATTTAGCCTTAGTGTTAATATCTGTAGTGATTTTTAGCTCAGCTGCAGAGAGTCCAACATTTGTGATTGCAGTAACAGGGGCAGCACTTTGGTTTATTTCCCAGCAACAACCTTTTACAACTAAAACTAAAGCAACACTTTGGCTATTATTTTTGATGACAATATTATCACCAACCGACTTAATACCACCCTATATTAGAATCAATTTTATTCTTGCTTATTCTTTGAAAGCTTTACCTTGTTTCATCATCTGGTGCTGGTTAATTATCAGTTGCTGGAAAATTCATCTGCCTAAAATACCTGCAAAATGAGCAAGATGGTTGTATTTGTAATACCTGCATGTAATGAGCAATCAAATGTACTCGTGATAGCTAGTGCCATTAAAAATATCATGGCGCCATTAGCATACGATTATCGCATTTTATTTGTGGATGATGGAAGTACCGATCAAACTTTACCCGTTTTAAAAGCAGAAGCCGCCGTAAATAATCATATTCATTTTATTAGTCTTTCTAGAAATTTTGGTCATCAAAATGCCTTGAAAGCAGGTTTAGATTTTGCAGATGGAGATTGTGTGATAATGATGGATGCAGACTTACAGCATCCCCCAGATTTAATTCCAGTACTAATACAAAAGTGGGAAGAAGGAACAGATATCGTTTACACCATTCGAAAAGAACAGACTGATTTGTCTTTATTAAAAAGAAAAACTTCTGCCATCTTTTACGATATCATCAATAATATGTCTGATATAGAATTAGAGCAAGGAACAGCAGACTTTAGGTTAATGGATCGCAAAGTAGTGGAAGCTTTTAAACAAATTAGAGAACATGATTTGTTTATAAGAGGGTTGGTTAAATGGATGGGCTTTAGTCAATCAGGAGTAGCTTATTACCCAGCAGCAAGATTGTCGGGCGAGTCTAAATACACCATCAAAAAAATGGTACGATTTGCTTTACAAGGAATTACTTCTTTTAGCACTAAACCCTTGTACATGGCGGCTTATCTTGGATTTAGTTTTGCTTTTTTATCTGTTTTGTATATTCCATATATCATTTATAGTTTTTATCAAGGCCATACCGTTTCGGGCTGGGCATCTATTGTTGCTGCTATAGCATTTTTTGGGGGATTACAGCTGATGATTTTAGGAATCATTGGACTTTATTTGGGCAAGCTATTTATGCAAAGTAAGAGTAGGCCACATTATTTGGTTAAAGAAACGAATTTGTGAAAATGAATAGGCAGGTATTATTGAGTTTTGATGTAGAAGAGTTTGATATGCCCTTGGAATATCAATTTGATATACCAGTTGAGGAACAAATGCGAATTGGGAAACTAGGACTCGATGCCATTCAACCCATTTTAGATTTAGCAAAAAGCACTTTATTTACCACCGCAAATTTTGCCAATCATTTTCCCAATGAAATAAAGGCATTATCAACAACACATGAAATAGCTTCGCATACATATTATCATACTGCTTATGCAACAGAAGATTTATTAAACGCTAGGTTGCGATTAGAAGAAATTACAGAACAGAAAGTCACAGGATTAAGAATGCCCAGAATGCGCCCTGTATTAATGGAAGATGTTAAAGCAGCTGGGTATGCATACGACTCTTCTATCAATCCTACTTGGTTGCCTGGCCGGTACAATAATTTTCATTTGCCCAGAACTGTTTACACTGAAAGTGGTATCAAAAGAATACCCGCTTCTGTTAGCCCTGGCATTAGGGTTCCTCTTTTTTGGTTAAGTTTCAAGAATATGCCTTATAGCTTGTACTTGCAATTGTGCAAACAAACTTTGGCGAAAGACGGTTATCTCTGTCTTTATTTTCATCCTTGGGAATTCACCCCTATTGAGCCATTTGGATTACCCAGCTATACCAGGAGATGGTGTGGGCCTGCATTGGTTGAACGATTAATTAAACTGGTAAATGACTTATCAAAAGAAGCAGATTTCAGCAGGATGAACCAGCTCTAGCAATTTAAACTTGATTAGGCCTGTGCTACTTCCAACTTAGTTAAGTCTGCCTTTATTCTAAGGTTGGCATATATTTGGTTTAATGAATTATTATTTAGACATTTGTCTAAATATCTAAAAGTCGTGAATATTCTTTTTAAAGCCTTAAATGATGAAACTAGAAGAGGGATTCTCGAGCTATTAAAAAAAAGAGATATGTCTGCAGGTGAAATTGCAGAGCAATTCAATATATCTAAACCTAGTATATCTCATCATTTAGACTTATTAAAACAAGCAGGTTTAGTGGTTGCGAATAAAGAAGGTCAATTTATTCATTATTCAATAAATACCACAGTAATGGATGAAATGCTCAAGTGGATGATGCAGTTTAAATCTAAAAAATAAGATTATGAAATCAACTTCTTTAAAAGAAATTTTGGTGGTTGCTTTTTTTATTGGGCTCCCATTTGCTTACTTAGCTAGTATTTATGAATCATTACCAGCTATTATACCCACCCATTTTAATTACAAGGGTGAAGCAGACGGAACAGGTGAAAAATCTACCCTCATAGTTGTATCTATTTTTATGTCGTTCGTGTCTATTTTTACCTATTTGATAGTGAAAAATGCCAATAAAATAGATCCCAAAAAAACAAGTCAATCACCCGAATTACTACAAAAGATTGCATACCTGATTATTGTTTTTTTAAGTGCCATTTTATTAGTCATTATTCAATCGGCTACAACGGGCTCTATGAAATCAAATCAATTTTTAATGCCGTTGATTGGACTACTTTTTGCTGGACTAGGAAATTTCATGCACAGTATTAAACCGAATTATTTTATAGGCTTGCGTTTATCATGGACTTTAGAAGACCCAGAAAATTGGCGAAAAACACACCAAATTAGCAGCAAACTATGGATGATTGGAGGCATAGTAATTGCCGTTTGTTCGCCATTTATGCCTTTTGCAGCAGGTTTCATTTTCTCCATGATTGTTCTATTGGTGATGATTGTATATCCCATACTTTATTCGTACCGCTTATTTAAAAAATCAAAAGCATAAACATGAAATTCAAAAATATAATCGGCCTAGTAATACTTATCATGTCTTGTTATACGGGTAACGCACAAACTATAATTGGTTCATGGAAAGGAAATATTGATGCAGGTGGAAATCAATTGCCCTTGGTATTTCATATTAAAGAAGTGAATAACCAAATAGAAACCAATTTTGATAGCCCTGCTCAAAATGCATTTGGTATTAAAACAGGAACAACACAAATAAAGAATGATAGCATTATTATTGCTATTCCTTCAATCAACGGGAGTTATAAAGGAAAATGGAATGGAGCCAATCAAATAGATGGTGTATTTCAACAAGGCAACTTTAATACCTCACTTGTTTTAACAAGAACGAATGAGTCTAATAAAGCACCTACACCAAAACCAATTGTAAGACCGCAAACACCCAAAGCACCATTTGAATATACAAGTGAAGAAATCAAATTTACCAATGCAGCTCAAACCGTTCAATTTGGTGCAACGCTAACCTTGCCAAAAAATAAAAAAGACTTTCCAACTGTAGTATTGATTTCAGGAAGTGGCGCACAAGATCGAGATGGAACTATGTTTGATCACAAAATATATTGGGTATTGGCCGATCATTTAACGAAAGCTGGAATTGGCGTATTAAGAGTAGACGATAGAGGGGCAGGTACCACCAGTTTAGGTCGTAATCCACAATTGCTCACCAGTAAAGATTTTGCGAAAGATGTAGAAGCAGCCATTCAATATTTATTAACTAGAACAGAAGTCAATCCCAAAAAAATTGGATTGATTGGACATAGCGAAGGTGGAGCAATTGCACCAATGGTTGCAGTTAAAAACAGGCAAGTAACTTTTATGGTATTATTAGCTGGACCTGGTGTTCCTGGTTATGAAATTTGGAATGACCAAATGCGCAGAAATTTTATTCAACCCAATTTGTCTACAACCGACTATTCCATTGCAGCTTCTTTAGTAAATGAAATGAACAGTCATTTTAGATTCAGTACGGAGGCGGATACTATTAAAGCCAACATGAAAAAATCGTATGCTAATTGGAAGCAAGCTAATTCCGCTGTAAACGAGTCCAAACTATTTACTAACAAAGGAATTGAACCATACTTAGGTTTAGTGAATCAATTCAAACCTGCGTTGGCTTGGTTGCAATTTTTTATGAACTATGATCCCGCTGAAAATTTATCCAAACTAAAAATACCTGTACTGGCTTTAAATGGTGCTTCAGATATACAAGTAAAAGCAGTAGAAAATATCAACGGCATTGAACAAGCCCTGAAGAAAGCAAAGAATAAAAAATTTGAAGTAAAAATATTTCCTTCCCTTAACCATTTATTTCAAACATGCACTAGCCCTGAACAATCCTATGGAACAATTGAGGAAAGCTTCTCCCCAATAGCACTACAAATTATAAGTGACTGGATAAATAAAACAAATCAATAGTCATGAATTATCTAGCACATGCATATTTTTCTTTTGGAGACCCAGGCATTTTAACTGGGAACATGATCAGTGATTATGTGAAGGGTAAAAAACAATTTGACTATCCAATTGCCATTCAAAAAGGAATAAAGCTGCATAGGGCAATTGATCAGTTTACCGATGACCATGCCACCACAAAAGCCATTAAGCAGATTTTTTCTCCCTTGGTAAGGCTTTATGCTGGCGCTTTTGCAGACATTGTTTATGACCACTTTTTAGCATTAGACCCAAATGAGAAAACGGCAGATGAGTGGATGAATTTTACCGAAACCACCTATAACCAACTCGGTACGCAGCAAGAATGGTTTCCACCCTATTTTGCAAGGGTATTCCCTTATATGCAAGAACAAAACTGGTTGTATAATTACCGATTTGATTGGGGAATGGAAAACAGTTTTAAAGGATTGCAAAGAAGAGCCGCTTATTTAACCAATGCAGAACAAGCTTTTGAACTATTTTTAGCCAACTATACGCAGATACGGCAGTTATCCGCCGATTTTATACCGGATGTTAAAATATTTGCCATTGGTCAATTTGAACAACTGGTAGAACAATAGCTAGGTATATTTGTAAAAATGATTCAAATGAAAAAAATCGGATTTTTTTTAGCATTTGCTTGCATCAGCCTGATTGCTGTTGGTCAACAAAAACCAACTGAATTAGACAAATCACCCATGGATATGAGTTATTGGCCAGACAACTATCCATTACTTAAAATGAGTGGCAAAGCCAAGGATCAACCAATAGCACGCATAATTTATGGAAGGCCAGTGAAAAACGGTAGAACTATTTTTGGGGGTATTATAAAGTACAACGAACTATGGCGTTTGGGCGCTAACGAAGCAACCGAATTAGAAATTTTTACCCCAGTTAAGATTGCCAATAAAATAATCCCCAAAGGGAGGTATACTTTATTTTGTGTTCCATCAGAAAACAGGTGGACCATAATTGTAAGCAAAGACAATTTTTGTTGGGGAAGTTTTACTTATGATACTAGAAAAGATGTGGTTAGGGCCGATGTTAAACCCGAAACAACTGATGAAATTGTAGAAACCTTTACCATATACTTTAATGAGAACGCCGGCAAAGCCAACTTAGTCATGCTTTGGGACAACCAACGTGCAGAATTACCTATGACTCTTGTAACTACCAAAAAATAATATACTATGAAGACCGCTACTAAATACATTCATGCTGGGGCAGAGCCAGATCCATCAACGGGGGCTATTATGACTCCAATCTATCAAACATCCACTTATGTGCAAGAAGCTCCTGGCGTAAATAAAGGGTTTGAATATGCTAGAAGCCAAAATCCTACAAGAAAAGCTTTAGAAGAAGCATATGCACAAATTGAAAATGGTCAATTTGGACTGGCATTTGGTAGTGGTGTTGCAGCAACAGATGCAGTCATCAAATTATTAAGCCCTGGCGACGAAGTAATAGCAGCCAATGATATGTACGGAGGCACTTACAGGCTTTTCTCTAAAGTATTTGAAAAATTTGGTATCATTTTTACTTATGTGGATACTACCAATGTTGCTAATATTAAAGCGGCCGTTTCTGCTAAAACAAAATTGATTTGGATTGAAACACCTACTAATCCATTGATGAATATTACTGATATAGAAGCAGTAGCAGCCATTGCTAAAGCAAATAATGTCCTGCTTTGTGTAGACAATACTTTCGCTTCTCCTTATTTACAAAACCCATTAGACTTGGGTGCAGATATTGTGATGCACTCTGCTACTAAATATTTAGGTGGACATAGTGATGTCATTCAAGGGGCTTTGATGATGAATAGTGCAGAACTAAGAGAGCAATTGTATTTTATACAAAAAAGTTGTGGTGCAGTACCGGGGCCAATGGATTGCTTCTTGGTTTTAAGAGGAATTAAAACATTGCATTTACGCATGCAAAGACATTGCGAGAATGGTAGAGCGATTGCCCATTGGTTAAGAAAACATCCAAAAGTGGGTAAAGTATACTGGTGTGGATTTGAAGACCACCCCAATTATGCAATCGCTAGAAAACAAATGCGCGATTTTGGTGGCATGCTTTCTTTTGAATTAAAAGATGATAGCATGGATGCTGCTAAAAAGGTTTTGTCTTCTACCAAATTGTTCTCATTAGCAGAAAGTTTAGGTGGTGTGGAAAGTTTGATTAATCATCCAGCATCTATGACACACGCTTCCATACCTAGAGAAAAGCGTATTGCCAATGGCTTAAGTGATACCTTAATCAGATTAAGCATTGGAGTTGAAGATGCAGACGATTTAATTGGAGATTTAGAAAAAGCGTTGGCTTAATGAATAAAAAAACCTGGATACTGGCTTGTGCAATATTGTTTGTTTTCACAAATAGTATTGCACAAGAAATTAATATACATCCCATACAAGCCAAATTGGATAGTATTATTCAACTAAACACAGTACCAGGTATTTTGGTTGCTCGTTCTGCAAAAGGTAAACATCAATTCTTTACGGCTGGGGTTGCAGATAAAAAATCGAATCTTGCATTTACTCCTGAAACACAATTTGAAATCGGGAGCATTAGTAAAACTTTTACTGCTTTTTTATTAGAATCGGTATTACTAAAAAACAATATTGCAGATACCAGTTTAATTACTCAATTCTTGCCGGATAGTCTAAAGAAAAATAAAGCTATCACAGCTATTCAGATAGTACATCTATTAAACCATACTTCAGGATTACCAAGACTTCCTGAAAATATTGGCATACCCCAAGATCGGTTACAACCCTACGCCAATTATAATAAAGACAATTTGTATTACTATTTAAGTATAACAGAGCCCAAAACTTTTGGTAAAATAGCCTACTCTAATTTGGGTGTTGGTTTAGCAGGCGTTATTGCTGAAAATATTAGCAACAAAAGTTATCAGCAATTATTAATTGAATACATCAATAAGCCATTTCAGTTAAAGCATACAGGAATAGAATCTGCCAAAAAAATGCCCAAAGCCACTGGATATTTTGGAAATGAAGTTGCAAGCTATTGGGACATGAATGTATTAGTGGGTGCAGGTGGTATTAAATCGGATGCAAACGACCTTTTGCAATATTTAGATTTTATAGCATCCAATCAGTCTTTACCTGTAGTTGAATCTGTTCTTCAAAAAACCACCCAAATAAATAAACAAGTGGCTATTGCTAAAGCATGGCATACTATTGAAAAAGACGGAAATACATTACTGTATTGGCATAATGGGGGTACCTATGGCTTCTCTACATTTTCGGCTTTTAATCCAGTTACACAAAACAGCATTGTAGTAGTAATAAATGCTTTCAACAAAAATGATATTGCAGATAAATTGGGAATAGACATTATGACCAATTTCTTAAATGAATAAATGGAAGCCAAAATAAAACTGCAAGATTTTTTTAACAAGAAAGTAAAAGAATATAACCAGCCTTCTTTTATTGCTTCTGATCCAGTATGTATACCGCATCTATTCACTAAAAAACAAGATATTGAAATTGCAGGTTTCTTTGCTGCGATTTTTGCATGGGGAAATAGAACCACAATCATTAACAAGTCTAAAGAGTTGATGCAACTCATGCAAATGCAACCACATTCATTTTGCTTACATGCAACAATAACTGAATTAAAAAAATTAGAAGGCTTTAAGCATAGAACTTTCAACGCTACCGATCTATTGTATTGTATTGAATTTTTTAAACAGCACTATAGTCAAAACGAATCTTTAGAAAATGCATTCATGCCTTCGAATCAACCTCCTTCCAGTGTTAAAGAGGCACTGAGTTATTTTCATCATAATTTTTTTTCTTTAGAAGATGCCCCACTTAGAACCAAGAAACATATTTCAACACCAGAAAAAGGATCGAGTTGTAAAAGACTGAATATGTTTTTACGTTGGATGGTGAGAAAAGATAAAGCAGGGGTAGACTTTGGAATTTGGGAAAATATCCAACCTTATCAACTAATTTGCCCTATTGATGTACACGTTGCCAGGGTAGCTAAAAGATTCAATTTGTTAGATCGAAAACAAACAGATTGGTTGGCTGCTGAAGAATTGACTAATTATTTAAAAAAGCTAGATTCTAAAGACCCCGCCAAATACGATTTTGCATTATTTGGCTTGGGAGTAATTGAGAAATATTAATTTTAAGTATGTCTGTACCTATTTTAGATATTACAACAATTGAACAACTAAGTAAGAATCAATTAATTGATGCAATCAATTGGCTCATCATTCACGATTTTGAAAAACTGGTATTTATTCTCTACCGAATAGATGTAAGCGAAGCAAAAATTAAAACATTACTCAATAAGGAGAACACCAATTTTGCTGCACCCGTTATTGCAGATGCTATCATAGAAAGACTTGAAGAAAAAAAAGTATCTCGACAAAAATACAAGCAAGACCCTTCCGTATCCGAAGAAGAAAAATGGTAGTTTTAATTAATCAGCTCATCAATTCTTTTGATGCTGTAGCCATTTTTTCTTAGTAACTGTATGACAGCAGGTAACTCATTGTATAATTTTTCTTTTCTTCTCGGATCGGTTCCTACGTGAACCAATAAAATATTGCCGTTTAGCTTTCCAGGAGTACTAACCAATGTTTTCAATTGAGTCATAAGTGTAGCATTACTTTTATAGTTGCTCCCCATTTCAGGCCAAGTATAATCTGCATTGGTATAAGTACCAGGGGTAAAACTGAATAGTTCTAGCCCTTTCCAATTACACCAACTAGCCACACTATCGTTCCACCATTCATATGGAGGTATAAATAATTTACGTTGCTGCGTATTTATTCCCAAATTTTCCATCGCAGCATAATTTTTGTCTAAATCGGTACTAAAGGAATCGTAGCTCACTAATAACTTATTCCTATTGGTCCAATCATTATACAATAAGTGATCATTGCTATGTGCACCTAAATAGTGTTGCTCTTTTTCTAAAGTCTTTATTGTTTTAGTAAACTTTTTATTTGCATAAAATCGTCCTGTAAAAAAGAACCCCGCTTTCACTTTTTCTTTGGCCAATATTTGTTGTATAGTTGGTAATCCCTCGCCATACTCATCTCCAGTGAATACCAATGATACAGAAGGTTCTGAAGGGTTTACCGATTTAATAATAGCCCCCATTTGCTTTATTGGAATAGCAACCGAAACATTTTTGTTGGCAGTAGACTTCACTATATTTTTTGCACTATTTTGTTGGGCTGCCAATAAATAAACCAAACTGGCAGTTCCATCCATAGTGGGTTCATTGGTACTATAATCACCATAATCGTCATGGTAAACCGCTAAATCACTTTGGAATGCTGCATATTCATCAGTGTCATTTAGTTGTATGCCAATCAAACTCTTATAAATACTTGTATAAACAGGTCCGTCAACTAAGCCACCATTAATAGGGTAATTTTTTAAGTGTGTTAATGCTGAATGTGGATCAACAGGCGTATCAGCCCAATTAGGCAATCCATACACCATGCTTGTTCCCCAAGGATTACAGCCAAATAACCAATCTAAATTAGCTTGTTCTAGTTGGTCATAACTATTATCGTTTGTTAACTCCTTATACCACTTACATTGAATAGCAAATGACGTAGTTAAATTATTACTACACCAAATAAATGGCACTCCTCTGTAAAAAGCATTTTGTTTTGCCTTTTGCCAAACTGCTTCAATACCATTTTTATAAAATTGAATAACGGTGTCACGTTGCTTTCCTTTAAGTTGTTTAGCCAATTCATAATGTCCTAAATTAATAAAGGGATACCATTGATAATGACTGGCAGTATCTTTTCCTAACCAAGGTGTAAGGGGCTCTTGCTTTGCGTATTCATAAGCAGTATTAATAGAAAGCTTATTTGCTTTAGCCAACATAGCAGTGGCCAATTCCATATCGTCCACCCAATTTTCCTCTGCATAAATATAAGGCGATCGTACCGATGCAGTTTGAGTAACACCCCTTTTAATTAAAGAGAACTGATAAGCAGAACTAGCTTTTTCTTCAAACAATTTTGCAAATGGAGTTGTTTTAAAAATAGCTGCAGCCAATGTAAATGCTGCACTAAATTTTGCAGCAGTTGAACTTGTTCCAGTGGTACTGTTTAAAAATTTTCCCCTTTGTTGTGGTTGTCCATTAATAAAATAAACAGGTCGCTCAAAACCTCTACCATAATAATTATCCTCTTTGGGTATTCGCATACTCATATGATCCCGATCATCGGCCAGCTGGTTAAACATCCAATCTTTTCTTGGATGCATTTTAACCAACCAATCCAGTCCCCACTTGGCTTCATCTAAAATATCTGAACGATTGTTCTTTCCTTTCAATCCATTCCATTCATATTGGTCTGCAAATACATGAGGAAAATGGCTATAAGCCGCAAGCAAGTGAAAAGTTGCATTGGCAGTTGTACTACTATATTGTAAATAATCACTGGCATCGTGCCAACCTCCACTTGCATCAATTTTTGTACTGTCTTTAATACCCGCAGATGTTCCGTACAATGTATATCCATCATGCGTATGGCAACTATCATTTAGGAATGGATTAAAGCCGCTTCTTTGCTGGCGCATATATTGAAGGCAAAAGTCAGCCGTTCCATCGTATACAGATGGATCAATCTTGAAAACAGGTGAAACTACTTTTCCTGCTTTTAAATAGTATTGACCAGACTGCACCACCGAACTAAAATTTAAACGGTAGGTTGTTTTAAATGGACCGTAACTACCAAAGTTTTTACCAGCAGCAGCTTGTAATACTACTTTCTGTGTAGCTACATTAATTAGTTGAAAGCTTGTGATGGCATGAGTAGATTTACTTCCAAACACTGCTACTTTGCTGCCTTTAGGTAGGTATCCCAATTGATTAATTCTAATCCAACTACTATCTGAAGCCACTAAATTAGATCCTAGGATTACTATCATACAAACAATCAATAACAATCTTTTCATATCAGCAATTATGCTTTAAAGATACAGTCTCCTACAGGCTTTTTAACCTATTTTTGCAGCCAAAATATTTCAGCATGAAGCTTGTCTCTTACTTGTCTAACGGTCATGATCAATTGGCGTTTTTAGTGGATGGTTTATTATTTGATTGCGACTTGATGCATCCAGAACTCCCCAATAGCATGAATATGTTTTTACAATATTGGGACGATATGTTTCCAATTGCGCAACAAACAGAAGCTGCCATTAAATCGGGTAGATTAAGTAAAGACAGAGGTATTTCACTTGAAGAAGCGATTTTACTTGCCCCTGTTCCATTTCCTACTTCATGTAGAGATGGATATGCATTTAGACAACATGTGGCAGCAGCAAGAAGAAATAGAAAAGTAGATATGATTCCAGAATTTGATCAGTATCCAATTTTTTATTTTACCAATCATCATAGTGTGCAAGGGCCTGGAGATATTGTTTGTATGCCTGATCATTTTGAAAAACTAGATTTTGAATTAGAAGCTGCTATTGTGATATGCAAGAATGGAAGAAATATCAGAGCAGAACAGGCAGACCAATATATTGGTGGACTAATGATTATGAACGATATGAGTGCAAGAAGATTGCAAATGGAAGAAATGTTATTGAACTTAGGACCAGCAAAAGGAAAAGATTTTTCTACGGTGATTGGACCATGTTTAGTAACACTAGATGAATTAGAAGAATTTGAAATTCCTGCAAAAGAAGGTCATGTAGGTAAAAGCTGGAATCTGAATATGAAATGTTGGGTAAATGGCATACAGGTCAGTAATGGCAATGTAGGAGACATGGACTGGACATTTGCTGAAATTATAGAGCGTTGTTCTTATGGCGTAACTATTCAAGCAGGTGATGTAATAGGAAGTGGAACCGTGGGTACTGGATGCTTTTTAGAATTGAATGGTACTGGTAAATTAAATGACCCTAATTACCAAGAACAATGGTTACAAGCAGGAGATATAGTTGAAATGGAAATTACTGGCTTGGGAAAATTGAGTAATACCATTGTGAAAGACGAAGATGATTTTTCTATTTTGGCTAAAAAGAAAATATAAATCTGATTTATGAAAATAGTTTTATCTGAGTTACCCATTATGCAAAAACAAGCTTGGTTGCAACACGCTATTGCGCCAAGACCTATTTGTTTTGCCAGTACGATTGATGAAGCAGGTAATAGTAATTTGAGCCCATTTAGTTTTTTCAACTTATTTTCTTCTAACCCACCAATTGTTGTTTTTTCACCCGCAAGAAAAGGAAGAGATAATACTACTAAACACACTTTAGATAATGTGTTAGCAGTGCCAGAATGCGTAATCAATATTGTAGATTATAGCATGGTACAACAAATGAGTTTATCTAGTTGCGAATATCCAAAGGGAGTAGATGAATTCATTAAAGCAGGTTTTACCAAAGAAGCTGCAACGATGGTTAAACCACCGATGGTAAAAGAAGCTAAAATAAAATTAGAGTGTAAAATAAATGAAGTAAAAAGTTTAGGTGACCAAGGAGGAGCAGGTCAATTGGTCATTGCAGAAGTCCTTTGCATGCATATAGACGATGCTATTCTTAATGCAGAAGGGACCATGATTGACCAAACCAAATTAGCATTAGTAGCAAGACTCGGAGGCGATTGGTATTGCAAAGTAAATAGCCAAAATCTATTCAAAGTAGCCAAACCCAATACCGCATTGGGGATTGGCATAGACGCAATTCCGGAAAGCATAAAAAGCAGTTCCATTTTAACCGGCAATCATTTAGGACAATTGGGTAATGTTAACGAATTACCTTCTATTGATCCTGCATTTCACGACGACCGTTTAAAGAATATTATTCAATACTATTCCATTAATCCCAATGAAATGGAACAGGAATTACATAAATATGCTGCTGAATTATTGAATCAAGAAAAGGTTCAAGAAGCTTGGCAGATATTGCTTTCAGGTACACTTTAAAAGTTAGCTTTATACTTTTAATGTGTCTTATAAAAGCCTTCGTTTAATCCGAATTTTCTTTCTGGTGCATTTTCTTCTATTAAATGAAATTGACTAGGCGTTAGTTTAGTAAAATCTTTGTAATCCTTTACTAAATGCTGATAGTCGTGGTAATCACATTCTACAGCAATCCTTAACCAATCCATTGTAGGATGACTATTTTTTTGCCTGAAAGCATTATCAAATCGAATTATTCGCATAAATAGTTTAGGATTCACGCCTGTTCTTTCTTTAAATTTTCTTTCTAACTGTCTACTACTATAACAAGCTTGTCTTGCAATTTGATCTATACTCAACTGACTGGTTTTATTCAAGAGTTGAGCACATGCCCAATCAATTGGAAGGATAGGCTTTTTAATGGTGGAAATTAATTTTCGAATAAATTGATTTCCAATAGAAATCATAGCCTCATAGTTTTTTGCTTCATAAAGTTGCTCATTCACTTCATGCACTTGATTACCAAAAAAAATGCTCCCATCTAAATACTCATCAATTAACTCACTTGAAGGTATTCCAGTTAATTGATAAAGCGCCCCAGGCAAGAAAACAATTTGAAAAACCAAAAACTGATGACCAATCATTCGATTGGTTACTTGCGTAAACTGTCCATATAAAACAACTGGTAATTGATGAACTACTTTATTAGACTCAGCATATTGAACCCTTTCTTTATCGTATGGATAAAAAGCCAAACATTGCTCTGGCCTGGGCGGATAGGCTTTTATAGGAATTGCCTCTCCTTTGGAAAATTCTAAATGAACAATCCTAAAAAGTTGTACAAACCTTTGTACATCAGGTGCTGGAAGAAAATCCTTCAGAATCATGTTGAATCTAATTTACAACTAAATCATAAGCTAAGTGGTGGACCTACTACTTTCATGCCGTGTGCGGCATGAATTTTATTCATTTCTTCTTCAGTAGGCTTGCTTGTCATTTTATTCATTAAACTAAAGAACTCTTCCATCTTACCCGCTGGTTGTAACATATAAATCATCTTACCGAAATCGGTTAATTGTATCCAAGTATGTGGAATATTTCGGGGCAAGAAAATGGTTTGACCTGCATTTAATACGTGGATTTCTGATCCAACCACAAAACGATAACTGCCTTCAATCACTGTAAATATTTCGTCTTGTTCCAAATGAACATGTAACATGGGGCCCACTTTTGCAGTACCCATATATTCAAAAACAGACAACTGACCATTGGTGTCTTTGGAAGATATTTTTAAGTCGTTAGGATGTACTCCTAAAAACTTTACAACTTCCCCAAACCTAGACTTCCCTGCATCCACTATAAATGGCTTTCTAGTTTTAGTAGCTTTCGTTTGTGCTACTAAGTTCCCCATAACTACTACAGTAGGCAAGAGCATAGCTGTTTTGGCAAAAAATTCTTTTCGTTTCATGTTTTAGATATTTAACCTAAAACTGCAACGAATTAAGCCATATACAGTGGTAAAAAAACGACATTTTTATCCTAGAGGTCCCCTAACTGAGGTCGCATCACGATATCTTCCACCACAGCCATTGGGGATAGTTTAGATGCAGCAACTATCATTTCGGCTACATCATTTACTTCCATGATTCTATTGGGGTCAATATCAAAACCATCCCAGCTTGCACTTAGTGTTGCACCGGGCATTACGGATGTTACTTTAATGCCTTTTGGCTTTAATTCTTCGCGTAGATTCTTGCTAAACCCTAACAAAGCAAATTTACTAATGCTATAACTACCCCCATTTGCATAAGCATTTAAAGATGCAATGGAACAAATATTAAAAATATGACCCGAACCATTTTGAATCATTGATGGCAGTAGTGCTCTTGTTAAGTAATAGGCACTATACAAATTTGTTTGAATCATTTGTTCTAAAATACCTTCTGCTTCATTATGAATACTTCCAGGAATAAATTGTCCCGCATTGTTAATGAGCATATCTGGTGCTCCAAACTTTAAACACCATTCAGCAAATGCCAATACATCCTCTTTATTGGCCATATCGCATGACATTCCGTTAATAAAACTATTGGGATAGGCTGTTTGCAATTCATTTACGGTATCGTACAAGCTCTTTTCGCCCCTGCTACAAAGCAATAGAGTATTACCTTCAAGAGCAAACTTTTCGGCAATAGCTTTTCCAATCCCTTTAGATGCGCCAGTTACTATTATATTCATCTATTAAAGTTACTAACTTTACCCTATGCAATACAGGCACTTATTTTTTGATTTAGATCATACACTTTGGGACTTCGACACCAATTCTAAAGAAGCATTGAAAGATTTATATGATATCAATCAATTACACCAAAAAGGGATTGAGCAATTCGATGATTTTTTTGAACGCTATAGTTTCCACAATCACTTATTATGGGAAAGATATGCCAAAGGTCAAATTAAACAGGATGAGCTCAGATGGAAAAGAATGTATTTAGCGATGCTCGATTTTAAATTTGCCGATGAAAAATTATCTCGTTCTATGGGAGTTGATTTTTTAGATATACTTCCAAATAAAAACAAGCTCTTTCCTTATACTCATGAAATCTTGGGATACTTACAAGAGAAAGGATATATCCTTCATTTAATTACTAATGGCTTTGAAAAAGTGCAACAACATAAATTAGCCAAGAGTAATATTGCCAATTACTTTACCGAAATGATTACATCGGAAGTAAGCAATAGCCTAAAACCCAATAAAGAAATTTTTGATTACGCACTCAATAAAACTGGTGCAAATACATCAAATAGCATCATGATTGGAGATAATTTAGATGCCGATATTCAAGGTGGAATAAATGCAGGCTTGGATACTGTGTTTGTAAATCATATTAATGCAGCTCCACATATTCAACCTACTTATACTATTTTTCATTTAAAAGAATTAGAGCAAATTCTTTAACGCAATAAAAAACCCGTACCGATAAAATCGGGACGGGTACGTAACAATTGGGGGGATTGATTATGCTTTTTTAGTTGCTGTCGTTTTCTTAGCGGCATCTTTCTTGCAGCAATCTTTCATTTCTTTTCCTTTCATATCACACTTCATTTCTTTACCTTCTTTTGCACAATCTTTTCCTTTTGCGCATTTTTTTCCATCACCATGTGCGAATGCTACACCACTCATTAAGAATGCAGCTGTTGCAAATAAGAACGCTTTTTTCATATGATTTGTTTTTAATTTGATAGTGAAATTACCGATTTTGTTGAATTTTTCAGCAGATTTATTGTTAAAGTCCTAAGCGATTGATTACCAACTAGCAAGCACAGTTACTCCGCCCTTAACTACCTGATTCAGCTCTACATTCACTTTGGTGCCTACTGGCAACAACACATCTACCCTACTTCCAAACTTAATAAAGCCATACTCATTGCATTGAACGGCTTTTTGGCCAACAGCAGAATAGTTACAAATTCTTTTTGCCAAAGCCCCAGCAATTTGCTTAAATAATATTTCGCCGTATTGATTCTTAACAGCTACACTCCAACGTTCATTTTCAGTTGAAGACTTTGGATGCCAAGCAACCAAATACTTTCCCTTATGGTATTGGTTATAAGTTACTTCACCATTCATTGGATATCTGTTCACATGCACATTGGCCGGACTCATGAAAATACTTACTTGAATACGCTTGTCTTTAAAATATTCTACATCGGTTATCTCTTCAATTACCACTACTTTTCCATCTGCAGGACAAATAATTTTACTGTCGTCTAAAGTGTGAGTTCGATTGGGTATTCTGAAAAAAGAAATAATAAAAAGAAACAATGCCAATGTTGCGATGAAAATAATCATTGCCACAGTTGGAAATGAAGCACTTAAAAAGCTAAATGATATTAGGTTAATTGCTCCAAATAATAAAGCTGTAATAGCAATGGTTTTATATCCTTCCCTATGTATAGTCATAAATATTAATAATTAAAGTGCAAATGTATGGTTGGAATAAGATACTCTTAGAAAAAAAGAAATAAAACAATCCAAACGGCTGGTATAGCAATCAATAAGGAGTCAAATCGATCTAAGAAACCACCATGTCCGGGCATAAAACTTCCACTGTCTTTTACCCCCGCTTTTCGTTTGATCTTACTTTCTAATAAATCTCCCAAAGTACCTGCTATGGCAGCTGTTAACGATATGGCTATAAGTGTTTGATAAGGAAGATTCCAGAAAAAATTTCCAGCAACGCTTACCACTATTACCGCTAAAATCATCCCTCCATAAGTACCTTCCTTGGTTTTTTTAGGGCTAATAGGGCTTAAAGGCGTTTTACCAATTAGAGACCCCACTAAATAAGCCATAGTGTCGTTGATCCAAATGGAGGCTATGATCACCATGGGCAAAATCCAATCTGGCCCTTTAAAAAACTGAACACTATGATCGTATAAATCTACCATCATGGCACATGGAATGGTAATGTACAATACGCCTAAGGCTGAATATAAATTAACTGGATAGCCCAACTTAGGCCTGTAGAAAAAAATGGTGACCAACAATACGATGATGAGTAAATAAATGATGAATGAACCCCAATACCATAGTGGTAAAGACTGGTACAAAGTGCCTTTCCCTGCAATGATGAGCATCACCCAAAAACTGCCTAAAATATTTTGGGATTTATATATGAAAGGAGCCCCTGCATATGTAGCGTTTATCTTCCCCATTAACTGATGGTATTCTACTAAACAGCCTACCATGATAATCGAGAACAGTACTAAAAAACTCCACTGATTGTAGAATAAACCACCCAGCATTACTAATACAAATACCACCGCAGTGATTGCCCTAGTTTTTAATGTTTGAAGATTTAATGCCATAATAAAGCGAAGATAAGGTTAGCGTGGCTACTGGCTAAATGTCTGTTGTATCAATTGTAATGCAGTATCTTTTAAATGAACGGGCACATAAATTTCAGCCTCGCCCAATACCGGGTAACTACTATCTTGTTTATTCAGTTGCTGAACAGGTATTTGATTCTCTAATAACATTCCTTCTACTATACTTGCTTCTGCCAAACTTTTGGTTGTAAAAATTTTAGTCCACTGATTCATTGGCTAAAGTTAATTCCTGCTTAGTTATAATTTGGTTTCTTTCCTTTTTTAAAAATAATAGTGCGGGTATAACAATGAGTAAACCAAATACACCGTACCAAATAGGCATTGTTTCGTCCATGGCTTCCTTAATGGGTTTGCCCATTTGAGTATATACATAAATTTGAATGACTACAACCGCATTATTTAAAAAGTGCATTAAAATGGCCAACCATAAATTACTGGTTAAATAATAAATAAGACCCAATACTACTCCCAAAGCAACCCTTGGCAAGAATCCAAAATAAGAAGCGTGTATGGCGCTAAATAAAATAGAAGAAACAATGATTCCTATTGCAGCATTTTTAGTGAGGCCCACTAAAACTCGTTGAAATCCTGCTCTAAATAATACTTCTTCAAAAATGGCAGGAGCTACTGCAATAACTAATAATCCTAGCATTAGATCGCCCATATTTTTCATAGTAGCCAGGGTAATCATGGTTTGTTGATACTCATTTTCCAACTTCCTAGCTTTTGCTAAAAAGTCCGCAGGCATGGGAATGATTTCGTTAATGGCAGATAAGGATCCGCTTAAAAATAGTGCGCCAAAAGAAATAACCCCTACCGCAACTACTTGCTTAATATTAATATGACTATTAAATCCAAGGGTTTGAAATGCATTTTTATGGGCAATTTTAGCAACCGCCCAGGCGGGGATAAAAAAAGCGATAAAAGTGGTAAAAGCATTGGCAAAGCGAGAAAATTGAACGTTTTCAGGCTTCATTAAGGCATCGGGAACTTGTAAAAATGGCACATGAAGTAGCACAGAAGTTAGCCAACTCATCAATAATCCACTTAAAATTAATCCCACTCCTAAAAAGCCTAAAAGCATCGCAAACTGACTAGAATAGGCAACAACAGGTTTCTGATTCATCAAATTGAGTAATAAGGTTGTAAATTTGCATTTCCTTTTATCTTCCGCAAAGCATTAAATGATAAAAGGTAGTGTATTGCAATATGGTTAAAATAGATCAAATAGTACTGCCTGATTTTCCACTTTTATTGGCTCCAATGGAAGATGTAAGTGATCCGCCGTTCAGAGCTGTGTGCAAAGACAATGGAGCAGACCTAATGTATACAGAGTTTATCAGTAGTGAAGGACTTATTAGAGATGCAATAAAAAGCCGCCAGAAATTAGACATATTCGAATATGAGCGCCCAGTTGGTATCCAAATATTTGGGGGGGATGAAGACGCCCTTTCATTGAGCGCAAAGATTGTAGAAACGGTTAACCCCGATTTATTAGACATCAATTTTGGATGCCCAGTAAAAAAAGTAGCCCTTAAAGGCGCAGGGGCAGGTGTTTTAAAAGATATCGATTTAATGGTTCGCTTAACAGAAGCAACTGTTAAAAGCACCAAACTACCTGTTACGGTAAAAACCAGATTGGGTTGGGACGATCAAAATAAAAATATTGAAGAAGTTGCTGAAAGATTGCAAGATGTAGGCATTAAGGCATTAGCCATTCATGGCAGAACAAGGGCCCAAATGTACAAGGGTGAAGCCGATTGGACTTTGATAGCCAAGGTGAAAAATAACCCTAGAATTAAAATACCCATCTTTGGTAATGGCGATATAGATAGTCCACAAAAAGCCAAACTATACAAAGAGCGTTATGGAGTTGATGGCATTATGATTGGCCGAGCAGCTATTGGATATCCTTGGATATTCAGAGAAATAAAACATTATTTAGCAACAGGAGAAATTTTACCAGCACCCACTTTAGCAGAAAGAGTAGCAATTTGTAAAAAACATTTACGCAAATCGGTGGAATGGAAAGGACCGAAAGTGGGTATTTTTGAAATGCGCAGGCATTATACCAATTACCTAAAGGGATTACCAGGTATAAAGGATTATAGAGCCCGCCTAGTTACTTTAATGGAACCAGCAGAAATAGAATCAGTATTAGATGAAGTGACCGCCAACTATGAAGGTTACGAGTTTGAGCGCATGCCGATTGAGTTAATTGACTATCACCAAAAATGTCCAATTAATTAATGGGAATTTCTTTAGGAGATACCCATTGCGAGTAATAGCTATCAAGTACTCCATTTTCATTTATTAAGTATTTAGAAAAATTCCAATCAGGTTGTTTACTGCACCAACCATTTTTAGATGGGTCTGTTAACCATTGATAAACATTTTGTTGATTGGCTCCTTTGATCACTTGCCCTTTTTTCATTAACTGAAAACTAACGCCATAATTGACTTTGCAAAAAGCAGCAATATCTGCATCCGATTTTTTCTCTTGGTCTTTAAAATCATTTGCAGGGAATCCAAGCAATACTAAACGATCTCCATATTGCTTATGCAATTGCTCTAATTCTTCATACTGGCCAGTATAACCACAATCACTAGCTGTGTTCACCAATAAAACTTTTTTTCCTTTGAGCTCACTAAAATAAAGGGTGTCCCCATTATTTTTAATGGCTATTAAATCGTAAAAAGAATCAGAAGGATTTGCTTGATCTTTATTGAGTAAAATATTTTTAGATTGTCCAGTAAGTTTACCCATAAACATAATAATGGGATAAGCGGCTTTCAGTATAGATTGTTTCCAGGTCATTTGAGATTTTTTTAACAGCAGGCCAGCAACTACCAGCACTGCAATAAGAATAATAAGAACTCGCTTCATATACGTTTATTCAATTAAAAAGGTTTAGACCTGAGTACTAATTTAACCTACCAACCATTTTAATAATTTCAGCTTACCCGAAAATGGGGGGTATTTTAATGCGGGATCAAACCAGGTAGGTGTTTTCATTACCGCTTTTTTGTGGCTAAAAGTTTCAAAACTATACTTACCATGATAGGCACCCGTACCACTAAATCCTCTTCCGCCAAAAGGCAAATTGGGATTAGTTAAATGAAGCGTTGCTGTATTTACACAAGCACCGCCAGCTGGTACCGCATGCAACCATGCCTGCTCTTTAGCTGTGCTCCCCGTAAAAATATAAAATGCCAATGGATTCGGATTTTTTGCAATAATGGCTTTGGCTTCCTCCATGGTATTAAAACTCAGAATAGGTAAAATAGGGCCAAAAATTTCATCCCGCATTATATTTGAATCAACTAAAACCCCATCTAAAATAGTTGGCTCTATATAAAGAGAAGCAGCATCATATTTACCACCATATACAATAGTACCATCAGACAAATATTGAACAATTCGATTGAATTGTTTTTCGTTAATGATTCTTCCATAACCTTCTTCTTTTGCAGCGTCATTGCCATAAAATTGAGGTATCGCTTTTTTAAGTGCTTCAATTAATTCTACTCTTTTAGATTCATGCACCAACACATAATCAGGAGCCACACACATTTGTCCAGCATTAGAAAATTTAGGCATGGCAATTCGTTTAGCTGCAACATTTATATTGGCATCTTCCTCTACTACACACGGACTCTTGCCCCCTAATTCTAATGTTACTGGCACTAAATTTTCAGCAGCCATTTTATAGATAATTTTTCCAACACCCGTACTTCCCGTGTAAAAAACATGATCAAATGCAAAATGATTCATCATTGCAGGAATAACGGTAGCCCCATCACCAGGCACGTATAATACTTGCTCAGGTGGAAATACAGCATGAATAATTTTTTCCATTACTGCCGCAGTAGCGGGAGCAAACTCGCTCGGTTTTAATACCACTGTATTTCCTGCGGCAAGGGCTCCCATTAATGGAGTAAATAATAACTGAAAAGGATAATTCCATGGACCAATAATCAATACCACACCCAAGGGTTCTCGCATCACTTTAGAGCTAGAAGGAAGATTTAATAAATTAGTAGGCACAGCTTCAGGTTCCATCCAAGATTTTAAATTGGCCAAAGTATCTTTTAACTCAGCCATAAAAAATCCATTCTCTGTTACCCAACATTCTTCTTTGCTTTTATGTAAATCTGCATAGAGTGCAGCATAAATCGCTTCCTCGTGTTCTTCCACTGCTCTCTTCAAATTCAAGAGTTGCTGCTTTCTAAAAGCATAAGGTCTGGTAGCGCCTGATTCAAAAAATTGACGCTGTTGTTGAAGTTGTGCTATAAGGGCTTGCATTCATCAATTATTTAGACGAACAAGTTAGTTAAATCTGTATATTCATACTTCACAATTGCTCCATATGAAAAAGAAAGAAAAAGGGGTTGTAAACACAGAAAACCAAACAGCCCAAACCAATTCTCGCAGGTCGTTCCTGCGCAACGCAGGTCTTGCTGCAGCAGGGTTTTACATTGTTCCCCGTCATGTGTTAGGACGAGGGTTTGTTGCCCCTAGTGATAAACTCCAAATTGCCGGCATAGGTGCTGGAGGAAAAGGGGAAAGTGATTTGTGGAGTTTCTACAACAGTGGCAAAGCAGATATTGCTTTTTTATGTGATGTAGACGACAGACAATCCAAAAAAAGCAGAGAGCGTTATCCAAAAGCCAAGTATTATAAAGACTATCGTGAAATGCTCGATAAGGAGCATAAATATTTTGATGCAGTTTCAGTTTCAACACCAGACCATATGCACGCCATTCAAGGCTTGGCAGCTATGCAGTTGAAAAAACATGTGTACATACAGAAACCATTGTCACACAATATTTCTGAAGCAAGAGAATTAACAGAAGCGGCACACAAATACAAAGTGGTTACACAAATGGGCAACCAAGGTGCCAGTGGAGATGGGGTTAGAAAATTAATTGATTGGTACAATGCAGGACTAATTGGAGATGTACATACTATTTACTGTTACACAGATAGGCCCGTTTGGCCACAGGGAGTGGGTTGGCCTACTACCAAAGGGACTGTTCCAGAAGGTTTAGATTGGAATCTATGGCAGGGTGTTGCGCCAAATAAAGATTATGTTGACGGTTTATTGCCATTTAACTGGAGAGGTTGGTGGGATTACGGTACCGGTGCATTAGGAGATATGGCTTGTCATATCATGGCCCCTGCTTTTGCAGTATTAGGATTGGGATATCCTGTTTCTGCGGAGTGTAGTGTAGCCACCAGGTATTTACAACCATGGACACGCGCTTATTATCCTGAAAGCTGTCCTACTGCATCACATATTATCTTAACCTTCAAAGGACAAAATGGAAAACCAGATGTAAAACTTCATTGGATGGATGGAGGAATTCAACCTGCACGTCCTGAAGAATTAGGCCCAAATGAAATGATGGGAGACGGTGGTAATGGAGCCATTTTTGAAGGAACAAAAGGTAAAATGATTTGTGGCACTTATGGTGCTTTACCTAATTTATTGCCAACATCTAAGAGCAAGGAATATGATGCTGTTCCGCAAACCATTAAGCGTGTTCCAAAAGGTGACGCAGGTCACTATGCTGCATGGGTTGAAGCAGCCATTGCCGGTTATGGTTCACCCGAAGAAAAAGAGTTAAGTTCTAATTTTAATATTGCTGGTCCTTTAACGGAAAGTGTGTTAATGGGTAACTTAGCTATTAGAAGTTTCGATATTCAGAAGAAAGCAACTAATGGAAGAGTGTCTTATCCTGGCAGAAATATCAAACTACTTTGGGACGGTCCTAATATGAAAATCACCAACTTTGATGAAGCCAATCAGTTTGTGAAAAAGGAATACAGAACATTCTAAATGTAAATACCTTTTTCAAACAAACCCGCATAGAAGAATTTTTTATGCGGGTTTTTATTTAAAAAAAGTAGAGCCCCCTAAAACAAAAATGGGCTAGCTCGATTAGCTAACCCATCTCATATTCTAGAATATGAATGAATTTTTAGATTGAGAATTCCTTCATATAAGCTGCATTCTTTTCTGCGCTTTCCAAAGGATTGGTTCCTGTGAATGCTTCTTGCTCAACAATATGGTGTTGCATACCGTATTTCTTCATCTGACCGAGTATCTTCTTGAAATCGATATTGCCCTTACCAATATGACAAGACTCAATACCTTTTGCGGTTTTAGTTTGGTCTTTTACATGACAAAGTCTAAAACGGTTTGGATATTTTTTAGCCCATGCAATTGGATCTTCATTGGCAGCAACTACCCAATAAATATCCATTTCAAAATCTACTAAACCAGCATCCGTTCCTTCCATCATAACGGTTTGAGGAACTTGACCGTCTAATACTTTGAAAGAGTAATCGTGGTTATGGTAGGCAAAACGAATTCCGTTTTTCTTACAGATTTCACCACTCTTATTAAACTCGTCGTTGAAACGTTTGAAATCGTCAATCGATTTTTGTGCTCCTTTGTAAGGACAAATCAAATACTTCACTCCTACTTCAGCTGCTTCGGCTGCTTTACGTTCAAAATCTACGGTGTTATTAGAGTGAGCAGACACTAAGCTCATCCCTAAATCGTCCATATATTTTTTGAACTCAGTATTTTTCCAACCCCAGAAAAATCCTTTAGGGCCTTCAAAACTTTCAATTTGCTTATACCCGTAAGAAGACAGTTTTGCTAAAGTGCCCTTGGCATCTTTCATCATATCTTCTTTAACAGTCCACAATTGCAAACCAAATGCAGATAACTTTTTTGTTTCGCCTAAAGTGTGCAAGAAATTTGATTTACCAACAAAGGGTAAACTTAAACCTGCAGCAGCAAGGCTTGCTGTTTTTAAGAAATCTCTTCTATTATTACTCATACCTTTTTTTTAAATAGTCAATCAAGAGGATTAAAACAAAACCTATGCCATACAACTAGGTTGCCCAAGCTTTATCTCCTTTTTTATAATCAACACATCCTTCGAACTTGCCTGGAACAGCAACATAGCGCAATACTTTTGTTGCACCTACTTCAGAAGTAAAGAAACCCCATAAAGTAAGCTCCTTCATCATTCTGAAATAATGAGGCATTTCCTCTGGCTTTTTCTTTTCTTGAAAAGCTTTGGCTTCTGCATCTAATTCAGTTAACAATTTGGTGCGTTCTTCTGCACTGGCTTCCATAAAGGCTTTGCCAATTTTTGCTTTTGAATCTTTAAACTTTAAAGCGGCCATACCCTCCATAAATACTTTTGCTTCGGCAGGCTTATAGCAATCTTTTACAATTACTGTCATAAACTCACCCACATTGGCTTCTTTGGCACCAGGAGTATTGGTTTTAGGCAAAATAGTTTCTGCTACTTCATTTAAAAAAGCAATGTCTTCAGGCGTAAATGCTACTGCATCACCCGCTGTTGATTTACAGCCAGATAAAAAAGCCTGTGAACCCAAAATAGTGCCACCCAACAATAGGGCAACGCTGGATAATGCTTCTCTTCTATTCATCATGATTAATGCATTTAATAATTTATAAATTTCCTTTTTTCAATTCGCTTACTGCAAAGTCTGCAGCTCTAGCGGTGAATGCCATATAAGTTAGAGATGGATTCACGCAAGCAGCAGAAGTCATGAAAGATCCATCTGTAACAAACACGTTTGGTGCATCCCAAATTTGGTTATGTTTATTTACTACTGATGTTTTTGGATCAGCTCCCATTCTTGCTGTACCCATTTCATGAATACCACGACCCAATACTGCATTGGCATCATATCCTTTAACGTCTTTAACCCCAGCATTGGTAAGCATTTCAATGGCATCGGCCAACATGTCTTTGCGCATCTTCATCTCATTCTCTTTCAATTCAGCGTCAATTTTCAACACGTTTAAACCCCATTTATCTTTTACCGTTTTATCTAGTGTTGCAAAATTCTTATGGTCTGGTAATACTTCACCAAATCCCATCATACCCATGCTCCAACCACCTGGTTCAGAAATGGCTTCTTTAAAATCTGCACCAATGGTAAATTCAGCAACTTTGCTACCCCATCCACCTCTATTACCACTTCCTTGGTAACCAAAGCCTCTTAAATAATCACGTTTATCGGAGCCAATATTTTGGTAACGAGGAATGTATATACCATTCGCTCTTCTACCGAATGTATATTTATCTTCATACCCCTCCATTCTTCCGCCAGCACCTACACCCAAATGGTGATCCATAATATTATGTCCCAACTCACCACTACTACTTCCTAATCCACCTTCCCAAACATCTGTTGCAGAATTCATTAGAATCCAAGCAGAGTTTAAGGTAGAAGCGTTTAAGAAAATAATTTTAGCGTTGTATACATAAGTCTTATTTGTTTCCGCGTCTAAAATTTCAACTCCAGTTGCACGCTTTTTATCTTTATCGTATAAAATTTTAGTAACAATACTCCAAGGTCTTAAAGTAAGATTACCTGTTTTCATAGCTGCAGGTAAAGTAGAACTCTGTGTGCTGAAATATGCACCAAATGGGCATCCCAACCAACATTTGTTTCTAAACTGACACGCAGATCTTCCCTCTAGCTCTTGTGTAATATTTGCAGTACGACCAATAATCATCGCACGCTGACCTTTATAATATTCCTTTAATCGTTTTGCTACGTCTTTTTCTACGCAGGTCATTTCCATAGGAGGCATGAATTGACCATCGGGCAATACATCTAACCCATCTCTGTTTCCACTAATACCTGCAAATTTTTCTACATAATCGTACCATGGTTCAATCTCTTTGTAACGAACCGGCCAATCAACTGCAATCCCATCTTTGGCATTGGCTTCAAAATCTAAGTCACTCCAACGATAGCTCTGTCTGCCCCATAACAAAGAACGACCACCTACATGGTATCCTCTGAACCAATCATATCTTTTTACTTCTACATAAGGGCTTTCAGTATCTTTTACCCACATGCCATAGGTTTGTTCATTCAAAGGATAATCACGATCAAGCACCTGATTTTGCGCAATCATTTCCTGCGTTTTTCTTCCGTGGTGCGGATAATCCCATGCTTCTTTGTTGGCATTCACGTAGTCCTTTACGTGTTCAATATTGCGACCCCTCTCGAGCATCAATACTTTTAAGCCCTTCTCTGTTAGCTCTTTTGCAGCCCAGCCTCCGCTGATGCCGGAGCCAATCACAATCGCGTCAAAATTTTGTTCAGCCATGTTGGTGGTTTAAGCGTTGATAGATGATTATAAAAATTTAAATATTACAGATGTCAATTGCTTTTTTAAGTGAGCCTATCTTATCTTTTGCAATAGGAATAAACTCTTGTGCTACATATCCAGTAAATCCAGTGGCAGCAATGGCTTTCATGATAGCAGGATAAAATAATTCTTGTGAATCATCAATCTCATGTCTACCAGGAACACCCGCAGTATGATAATGACCAATATACGGCGCACTCGTTTTAATGGTCCTAATCACATCCCCTTCATCAATTTGCATATGATAGATATCGTACAATAACTTGAAATTTTCGGAACCAATTTGCTTGCACAATTCAACACCCCAAGGCGTTTTATCGCACATATAGTCTTTATGATCCACTTTACTATTCAATAGTTCCATGATGATGGTAACGCCTCTTTTTTCAGCAAGTGGCATAATTTTCTTTAACCCATCTGCACAGTTTTTTAGTCCTGTAACATCATCCATTCCATTTCTATTTCCACTAAAACAAATCAGGTTTTTATAACCAGCATCGGCTACTAAATTGATATGCTCAGTATAATTTTTAATGAGCGTATCATGGTATTGAGGATCATTCCATCCCTTTACCAGACTAATTTCGGCACCATTGCACATAGTAGACATCATGCCATGTTTCTTTAGTATTGGCCAATCTTTGGGACCTACTAAATCTATTCCTGTAATCCCTATTTTTTTTGCTTCTATACAAAGATCATCTAAGGATAAGTCACTGAAGCACCATCTACAAACAGCGTGATTGATATTTCCTTTCATAGTTGATGAAACTGAAGCACAAGATGCTAAAGTTGGTACTAACGGCGCTGATGCAACAGCAACAGAACCAGTAATAATGTTTTTTATGGCAGAGCGCCTATTGGACAAATTTTTCATACAGCAATTAGAACCCTAATATAATTATTTGTTTGCATCAAAACACTAGGAATTTTATAAATCCTTCAATAAGCCGAATCATTCGGTAAACAGATTGCAACAATGATTAATAAGAGTTAAATGAATATAATCGGTGAGAATGTTTAAATTAGTGCTCCTTTAAAAAA
>NCHN01000017.1 GCA_002281875.1 Sphingobacteriia bacterium 24-36-13
TGAGTTGGGATATGTCATGATTATTAATAATAAACATATTGGGATTTTGCATGGCAACGAAGTATTTCAACAATTAGAAATTGGCGACAAAGTGAAAGGTTTTGTCAAAAAAATAAGACCCGACAATAAAATTGATCTGATATTGGGTAAGCCTGGATATACCAAAGTAGAAGATGAGAGTGCCAAAATTATCAGATTATTAAATGAGAATAATGGCTACTTACCTTACAACGACAAGTCTGATCCAACCGATATTTACGCTTTTTTTGGAATGAGTAAGAAATCGTTCAAAATGACAACTGGAAATTTATACAAACAAAAAAAGATACAATTTACCCAAACAGGTATTCAGTTAATTGAACAATAATTTAACTAACGTGTGTTAGTTAAATTATTAACTTTGCGCTTCAAAATCATTTATTATGTCTACTAAAGTCGTTTATATTGTTTCAGCTGTAAGAACTCCTATAGGAAGTTTTGGAGGAAGTTTAAAAGATTTTTCTGCAACACAGTTAGGCGCAATTGCAATTAAAGGTGCAATAAATAAAGCAGGTATAGACGGTGCATTAGTGAATGAAGTGTTGATGGGATGTGTAATTCAAGCAAATGTTGGTCAAGCACCAGCAAGACAAGCTGCAAAATTTGCAGGATTGCCTGATTCTGTGATTGCTACGACAGTTAATAAAGTTTGTGCTAGTGGAATGAAAGCCATTGCGCAAGGGGCACAAGCCATTTTATTAGGCGATGCAGATATTGTTGTTGCAGGAGGGATGGAGAGTATGAGTAATGTTCCTTATTACAGCCCGAATATGAGATGGGGTAATAAATATGGTAATGTTCAGTTAGTAGATGGTTTGGCAAAAGATGGTTTAACAGATGTGTACCATAATTATGCAATGGGGAATTCAGCAGAATTGTGTGCAAAAGAATGTAATATTTCTAGGGCCGATCAGGATGCTTTCGCAATTGAGAGTTATCAAAGAAGCCAAACAGCTTGGAACAATGGTTGGTTTAATGAAGAGATTGTTCCCGTTGAAATTCCTCAAAGAAAAGGTGAACCCATTCTTTTTTCTAAAGACGAAGAACCGTTTAATGTTAAATTCGATAAAATTCCAGAGTTAAAATCAGCCTTCATTAAAGATGGTACTGTTACGGCAGCCAACGCAAGTACTATGAATGATGGTGCAGCTGCAGTGGTTTTAATGAGTAAAGAAAAAGCAGAAGAGTTGGGAATTAAGCCTTTGGCAATTATTAAATCTTATGCTGATGCAGAGCAAGCCCCAGAATGGTTTACAACTACTCCATCTTTAGCAATCCCTAAAGCAGTTGCTAAAGCGGGCTTATCTATGGGAGATATAGACTTCGTTGAATTAAATGAAGCTTTCTCCGTTGTAGGTATTGCCAATACGCAAAAATTAGGATTAAGCCCAGCAAAAGTGAATGTTCATGGAGGTGCTGTTTCTATAGGACATCCTTTGGGTTGTAGGACATCCTTTGGGTTGCAGTGGTGCCAGAATTATTGTTACATTAATTAATGTACTGAAACAACAGGGCGGAAAAATAGGTGCTGCAGGTATTTGTAATGGGGGCGGAGGCGCAAGTGCAATGGTAATAGAACTTGCTTAGTAATTACTGATTCCCACTCTTTGTTGAACGTACTCTTGATTGGTTGCTGCTTTTAGCATAGCCATTGCAAGATCGCCGGCGTTTATTCTAAAATGATTGGGGTCTGGTGCATAGTTGATACTAGTTATAAAAATGCCCGTTTCATCCTTATCATGAATATCTGCCGGACAAAAAAATGTCCAATCTAAATTGCTTTCTAACAAAAGTTCAAAAGCTTTAAAGTGTTCCAAACCTACAGCAAGATATTCTTCTGGATAATCATCTGCATGTAATAATAATGTATTGTCTTCTGCATTTAATACCCCCATTCCCCCTAATGCAATAATCCGTTTCTTTCCTTTTTTTTGCATCTGGGTAATGATCTGTTTAATTCCTAAACTTCTGGTTTTATCTGAACCATCAGAAGCGCCTCCTAATACTGAAATTATTACATCAGCTTTATCAATTGCTTTTGCTACATCTTTTTCATCAAAAAGATATCCTTTTTGTGCGGTCAGTTTTTCGTTTAAATTATCTTGATCAATGAGTGATTCAACATTTCTTCCGAATGCAGTAACAAAATAACCTTTGTTTAGTGCCTGCTGAACAATTCTTTTGCCAACCTGACCCGTTGCGCCAAAAACAGTAATATGCATAGAATATAATTTATACAATAGATTATGCAACTTGTTCTGCTATCTCCATCATACTAATACCTTGATGGCTTTCGTCGTAAATGCATTCTCCATTTTTGATTACTAAAATTTGTGGAGACTCATGATATACACTAAACTTTTCCGCTATAGCATTTGAAATATTGCGGTTTTTTATTAAGTCGAGGAAGTGAAAATCAGCATTAGAAGGAGGCGTTTCTCTTTCTAATCTATTTAAAGCCATTGAACTGATACTGCAACGAGTACTGTGTTTAAAAATTACTTGAGGAGTATCAAACGAAGTTTTACTAATCTGGTCTAATTGAGCTATTTCTGTTAAAGGAATCCAATTCATGCAAATACTTTCTGCAAAATTAATTCTTTTATAGCTTATCCCCTGAAATATCGTGGGTTGGTAGTTGGGCAACCTTTGCCCTTAACAGATGCACAAGAACTCACCAATATACTTGTGAAAGCGGCAAGTAAAATAATGAAGCTAATCTTTTTCATACGTTGGGCTTTGTGTTGGAAGCTGTATTTTGCAGTGAAACAAAGATATTGATTCAGATGAATATGCAGCCTGAAAATACCATTGGGATTGTTAAAAAATTAAATTGTCATAAATAATAACGTATGAAGGTTCATTTTATTTCAATTGGTGGAAGTGTTATGCATCAATTGGCCATTGCATTGAGCAAAAAAGGCTACCAGGTAACTGGAACAGATGATGAGATATTTGAACCAGCTTTAAGTAATTTAAAAGAAGCTGGGCTGTTTCCTGAACAAATAGGTTGGAGTGAAAATAAGATTCAACCCGATTTGGATGCTGTTATATTAGGGATGCACGCTCGTGCCGATAATCCAGAACTATTGAAAGCCAAGGCTTTAGGGTTAAATATTTACTCATTTCCAGAGTATATATATAAAGAGTCTTTGCATAAAAAGCGAGTAGTGGTAGGTGGGAGTCATGGTAAAACCACCACTACCAGCATGATCATGCATGTACTTAATAAACAAGGTCTTGCTTTCGATTATTTGGTGGGAGCAAAACTGTCTGGTTTTGAGCAGTCTGTAAATATTACAGATGCACCTATTATTGTATGTGAGGGTGATGAATACCCCGCCAGTGCAATTGAGAAAAAACCAAAATTCCATTTTTTGTATCCTCATATTGCCATCCTAACTGGAATTGCATGGGATCATATTAATGTGTTCCCCACTTTTGAGTTCTATTTAGAACAGTTCATCATTTTTATTAATCGAATTGAAAAAGGAGGGATACTTATTTACAATGAATCAGATGAAGTATTAACGAATTTAGTTGCCAACAATCGTCGAGAAGATATTCAATACCAGCCTTATCAAGTTCCCCCTTTTACAATTGAAAATGGAATTACTACAATTGAAATAGGTGCTTATAAAGGTCCTTTAAGTGTTTTTGGAAACCATAATTTAATGAATTGCTTTGCAGCTTATTATGCATGTGCTGAACTTGGTGTTAGTACCATTGATTTTTTAGAATCAATGAAAGATTTCACTGGGGCAGCTAAAAGATTAGAGTTATTAGAGTGGAATGACACTATGCGTATTTATAGAGATTTTGCACATGCGCCAAGCAAAGTGAAAGCTACGGTTCAAGCAGTTAAGCAACAATTTCCTGAGCGAAGATTATATGGAATACTTGAGTTACATACCTATAGTAGTTTAAATGTTAACTTCATGAATGAATACAAGGGCGCATTAGAAGCATTAGATGAGAGTGTTGTATTTTATGCTAAACATGCATTGGAAATCAAGCAAATGCCCGAATTACCTGCACAAAAAGCAATAGAAGGATTTGGTAAGCCAGGTCTTATTGTAATGAATGAAAAGAGTGAGTTAGAAAAATGGTTATTAAACATACCTAATCATGATGCAAATATTCTATTCATGAGTAGTGGTAATTATGATGGATTAAACATAAATTCGTTGGCCAAAGCAATCATCAATAATCATTCTGAAGGATAACAATGAAATTAAATTTAACCAGACCCATCGCATTTATTGATCTTGAGACAACTGGTGTAAATATCAGTAATGACAGAATTGTTGAAATAGCCATCGTAAAAATTTTGCCTGATGGAACAAGACAAGTGAAGCGAAAGTTAATTAACCCACTTATACCAATTCCTTCAGGTGCATCTGATGTTCATGGAATAACTGATGATATGGTTAAAGACGCACCTAGTTTTAAACAGGTTGCCAATGAAATTAAACAGTTCATGGACAATTGTGATATGGGTGGCTATAATAGCAATCGATTTGATGTACCCATGTTGATTGAAGAATTTTTAAGAGCAGGCGTTTCATTTTCGGCAGATGGGCGAAAATTGGTAGATGTGCAGAAAGTGTTTCATATGATGGAACAGAGAACTCTTGGAGCCGCGTATAAATTTTATTGTAATAAAGTATTAGATGGAGCTCATAGCGCAGAAGTAGATGCAACAGCTACTTGGGAAGTATTAGAAGCTCAAATTGAAAGATATCCTCAAATAGGGGATACTGTAGACAGTATAGTTAAGTTTACTGGCGAAGATGATATTGTAGACTTTGCAAGAAGATTTGTAAAAGAAAATGGAATTGAAGTATTCAATTTTGGGAAACATAAAGGGAAGCCTGTAACACAAGTATTAAAAGAAGAGCCTCAATATTATGATTGGATGATGAAGGGTGATTTTGCAATGAATACGAAACAAAAGCTCACAGAAATTTTAAACAGAACTTTACTGAAGAAATAGGCATTGGAAAAAATTGTAATCATACCCACTTTTAATGAGAAGGATAATATTGCTTCCATTATTCAAGCTGTTTTTTCCTTGAATCAAGGTTATCATATATTAGTTATAGACGATGGGTCACCTGATGGCACTGCAACAATTGTAAAGCAATTAATTCAGTTGTATCCACAGCAATTATTTTTGGAAGAACGAAAAGGTAAGCTCGGGCTTGGTACCGCATATATACACGGGTTTAAATGGTGTTTGAATCGAGACTATCAATTTATTTTTGAAATGGATGCCGATTTTTCGCATGACCCCAATGATTTAGAAAGATTGTATATGTCCTGCAAAAATGATGGAGCCCAAGTAGCTATAGGAAGTAGGTATGTAAAAGGAGGACAAACGGAGAACTGGCCTTGGAACAGACAATTGTATTCCAGAGGAGGAGCGCTTTATACAAAAATGCTTACATGGATGCCCGTGCAAGATCCTACTGCAGGGTTTGTTTGCTATAAACGGGAAGTATTAGAAGCCATCAATTTCGACATGATTTCATTTGTTGGCTATGCATTTCAAATTGAAATGAAATTTGCCGCTTGGAAGCTTGGTTTTATTATTAAAGAAGTCCCCATCATTTTTAGAGATAGAAAGATAGGGGTGAGTAAAATGAATAAGGGAATTATTAAAGAAGGGGTACTTGGGGTGATTAGTATTCAGTGGCAGAGTATGTTTAAAAATTATCGGAAACGAGTTAAAGCCAGTTAAAATATAATTGTGAAGCAAGCACTAATTAAATTACATATCTCTGTTTTTTTAGCAGGCTTTACCGGTATATTAGGTGTTTTGATTAGTTTGAATGAAATGAGTTTGGTTTGGTATAGAATCATGATTACCGTAGTTAGCTTATCGGTATTATTTAAAATAACTGGCAAGTCTGCCCAACTCCCTAAAAGTACTGTTATTCGATTTTTATTGATTGGCTGCTTAATTGCATTACATTGGGTCGCTTTTTATGGAAGTATTAAATTATCGAATGTTTCTATTGGATTAGTTTGTTTTTCGGCAACAGGACTATTTACTGCTTTATTAGAACCTCTACTAGTTACCAAAAAAATTCAATGGTTTGAAGTAGGGCTGGGTTTAATTAGTTTGTTGGGAATTTATTTAATTTTTCATTTTGACCAGCGTTATCAAACAGGAATAATAGTGGGAATTATTTCCGCATTTTTAGCTGCATTGTTTTCTGTATTAAATAAAAAACAAGTGAATAAAGCCGAACCATTAATAATCATGTTATATGAGTTAACTGGAGGTTTATTGGTGCTAACTTTGTTGATGCCCGTTTATGGCTATTTTTTTCCTGAAATGACTTTAATTCCTACATTATCAGATTGGGGATGGTTGATTGTATTGAGTTGGCTTTGTACCATTGTAGCAATGCAGCTCATGTTAGACTCTTTAAAAAAAGTATCTGCATTTACCCAAAACCTAAGTCTAAATTTAGAACCAGTGTATGCAATCATTATGGCGTTTGTTTTATTTGACGAAAATAAACACCTCTCTACAAGTTTTTATTATGGGGTTGCATTAATTATTTTATCAGTTGTATTACAAATGATAAGAGTCGTATACAAGAACAAAATTAAAACTCAATAATAAATCCAATAGTTGGCGTAACATTGGCATCATTATTACTTAACAAGAACGGTATTGCATTGCTGCCATTATTTTGAATAGGTTGTCCATCAGTTGTAAGAAAACCAGTGTTAGTAGCATTTCGTTGAAAAGTATAGGATGCTTGTGCTGGGCTTTTAGCTAAATACCAATTGGTAATATCTACAAATAAGTCTAAGGTGAATCTCTTGTAATACCATTTTTTATCTATTCTGATATCACTGCTATTGAAAGCGTTTAATCGTTGGGTATTAATATTATTATAATTAGGAATGCCTGTTCCCAGTGCTAGATAGTTCTGTCTACTTGTAATTAAATCATAGGGTGTATAAGGAACTCCACCTTGGTACCTAAATTTGAGCCCGATTTCCCAGTTTCTTTTCATTTTATATCCAATCACAGCACTTAATAAATGTCGATTATCCCATGAACTTGAAGTATAAGTATTATTTGCATTGGTATACTTACTTACAAACCAGGTATAGCTTAATACCCCATAAAAACGTTGTGTCAATTTTTGTTGAGCAAAAAATTCAAAACCATATGCTTTGCCTTTTCCTGTTGTATTAACTGCTTCATTACCTAAAACATTGAAGTCTGCACCTTGATTTGATAAGCTTATACCATTTCTAACACTTACGGGTACATTATTGTATTGCTTATAAAAACCTTCTAAAGTAAATCGGGTAGCAGAAGAAGGCAAGTATTCAAATCCTGCTACATGGGCAGTATATGGAAGCATTTTAAAGTAGGTTCCTATAGAAGCATTAAAAGTGATTTTATCTGTGATGACATAACTAGCTGCAACTCTAGGAGATAAGGTTTTCAATGGATTCATTCCAGTTTGAGTAAATGTGTTTTGGTCAAATCGAATACCTGCACTTATCCCCAATCTGTTATCCCAAAAACGTTTTCCTACTTGAGTGAATGCGCCCATTCTTGCAAATTGAATATTGCTATTAAAATTGTAAATAACTGCAGGTTGAATGATATTGTTGTTGTTGTCTACAATGGCGTTACTAATTAATTGATTGGTATTGTTATTGAAAGAAACCAATTGGGCTACTAGCCCATAGCTCAATTTAAATCCATTAAATGTTTGGTTTACATCAAATCTTAATTTGTTTTCTACTTCTGTAGACTTTAACGCAAGTGTTTTATTACCTCTTATTGGGCCCAGGTTGTTTTCAAATTTTTCTAATTGGTTATTGAATGCGTTTCTACTAATTGCCAAGTTCCAATAACCATTTGTTAATTGATGCCTAACTGATGCTCCGATTGTATAATTCCATTGTTGAATTGATGGATTGCTGTTCAAAACATATAATTTTTCTGGTGTAGCTTCTTTAGGTGCAGCAAAATTAAATTCATCAATTGCCCCTACGCCTAATAGGGTTAGTGTTGTTTTTTTACTTAGCTGATGAGAAATTTTATATTGAAAATCCCAATAATTAGGTCTAATGGGTAAATCAATGGCTTTGAAAAGTAATTGTAAATAACTTCTTCTAGCCGATGCTAAGAAAGTGGTTTTGCCCGATTTCCCAATAGGCCCATCAAAAGTAGTAGCTAACTCTGTACCGCTTAAGCGAATATTTCCTTGTACTCGATTACTGTTGCCTCGCTTCTGTTTAAATTCGAACACAGAAGAAAGCGTGTTATCAAATCTTGCATCAAATGCTGAAGAGGAAAGTTTGACTTCTTCAATAAAACTGACGTTTAAAATTCCAGTTGGTCCGCCTGCACTACCCTGTGTTGCAAAGTGATTGATAACCGGAATTTCTATTCCATCTAAATAAAAAACATTTTCATTAGGAGCCCCGCCTCTTATGATGATATCGTTTCTGAAACCAGCAGTACTAGATGAGCCGCCTACACCAGGCAATGCTTGTATTACTCTAGATATGTCAAAATTTCCTCCTGGGTTAGCTTTTATTTCTTCGCTGGTTAATCTTTGAACACTAAGGGGTGTTTCTAATGTAGCTGCTTTTGCCGACTTGTTTCGATTGGTGCTGTTTACGGTTACAGCTGTTAATTCTTGAACAGTTGATTCTAATTCAATTACCATCGTATTTTCATTTCCACTGGCAATTGTGACATTAAATTTTGATTGAGTTGAATATCCTAATGCACTGAAAATGAATGAATAATATCCAGATTTGATTTGATTGAATTGGAACTTGCCCGCACTATCTGTAATTACTGATTTCTCTAATTGAACCAACTTAACCACAGCGCCTTGTATGGGCTTTTGTAATTGTTTATCTATAATTATTCCAGAAAAAACACCCGTGTTTTGAGCTTTTGATTGAAATAGGGTAAACAGTATCACTACTAACAAAGAGAAATGCTTCATAATTCGTCCATTTATCAAATACCTAAGTTCAACAATAGGTTTTGCCTATTGTTTAATTATCTTCGGAATACCCAAAATTAATATGAACATGAGACTTACCCCATTTATTGTTTTCTTATTTCTAGCTATTGCTAGTTCGGCTCAAAAAAAACCATTGGATCATACTGTATATGATGGATGGCAAAATATTGCAGAACGTTTAATTAGCGATAATGGAAACTTTATTGCGTTTACTGTTGTGCCTCAAGAAGGTGATGGACACTTGTACATCAAGAAAAAAGATGGAACTAATGTGGCTGAAATTGCAAGAGGATACAACGCTAATATGACCGACAATAGTCGTTTTTTAATTTGTAGAATTAAACCGTTTTTTAAAGATACCAGAGAAGCTAAAATTAAAAAGAAGCGTCCTGATGAAATGCCTAAGGATTCATTGGCTATTGTAGATTTAAATACTGGTAAAATTACCAAAGTAGCTCAGGTTAAAAGTTTTAAAATTTCAGATGAGCAAGCTCAGTTTCTTGCTTATCATTTAGAAAAAAAGCCGGCCACTCCTGCACCAAAGAATGCTCAAACAGATAGCTCAGCTAAGTCATTAGCGCCCGTTGCTCCCCCCGCACCAAGAGTTGCTGCAGAGCCTTTTGATGAAGGAACTGATTTAGTAGTTCAAAATTTAATAACAGGCGATACCATTGTTTACCATTTAGTAAGTGAATATTTCTTTAATAAAAAAGGGAATATTTTGTTACTTGAAACTACCAAAAAGACCGGCGACGCCAAAATTAAACCTCAAGTAGTTAAAGTTGATTTGATGAATAAGAAAAAGGCAATTGTTTTAACTGGTTTTAATGATGCCAAAGCTTATAGAATGGATGAGGTTGGAAATCAATTGGCATTTATAGCCGAAAGAGACAGTAGTACTAAATCACTTCAAAAATTTTACAAATTATATTACCACAAAGAAGGTACGGATAGCGCTGTTTTATTGGTACAAAAAAATACCAGTGGTATGCCTACTAATTTCACTTTAAGTGAGAACGCACAAGCAATTAGTTTTAGTAAATCGGGGAATCGCTTATTTTTTGGGACAGGCCCTATTTTGCCTGTAAAAGATACGATCACGCCTGACTTTGAAAGAGTAAGTGTTGATGTATGGCATTATAAAGACGATTATTTACAGCCTTTACAATTGCGTAACCTACAGCAAGAACTCAATCGAGCTTATTTAGCAAGATTTGATTTTGATAAAGGTACAGTAGTGCAAATTGGTAGTCCTGCTTTTAGGAGTATCATTCAAACGAATGAAGGAGATGGGGCTGTTTTTTATGGTGTATCAGACGAGGGAAAAAGAATTGCTTCTCAATGGCAAGGGGCTTCGTTTGCTGATTTGTATGCCATCAACCCTTTAACTGGTAGTAAACAACTTATACTAAGTAATGTAAAAGGAAATACTTATCCATCTTCTACTGGTAAATACTTAGTGGTTTATGATGAGGTTAAAAAGAAGTATACCTCATTCAATAGTGAGTCTCAAAAAATGACTCCGATCGCTACTGATGTTAAAGTGCCCTTATATGATATTGAAAATGATGTTCCAGATGATCCTAATGCATACGGATTAGTTGGTTGGATGGAAAATGATGAATCATTATTGATTTATGATCAATTTGATATTTGGCAAATTGATCCAATTGGAGTAAAACCTTCTATTAATATTACAGGTGGTTTAGGGAGAAAAAATAATCTTGTTTTAAGAAATATAACTTTAGATAGAGAAGCTCGATTTATTAAAAAGAATCAGACTTTATTGCTAAATGTTTTCAATAGAAAAAATAAAGGAAGTGGCTTAAAGACGCATATAATGGGAACTTTGTTTGACATTGCTGCTTCAACTGCTACTTTGCCTTTGAGAATTTCTGCTGTGTCTAAAGCTAAAGATGCCTCAGTAATTAGTTTTGGAACAGAAACATTTCAGCGTTCATCAAATATATCTGTCATAGATTGGCAGCCAAATTCAATTCTACAAGATGTGCAAACAGCACAATCTTTGCATCAACCTAATCCTCAGCAATCACAATATAATTGGGGAACAGCTGAATTATTCACATGGAAAGCTTACACTGGAAAAACAGCTGAAGGCATTGTTTATAAGCCAGAAGATTTTGATCCCAATAAAAAGTATCCAATGATTGCTTATTTCTATGAAAGAAGCAGCGATGGATTATTCGGATATAGCGCCCCTGCGCCAACTCCTTCAAGATTAAATATTCCATTTTTTGTAAGCAGAGGATACATAGTATTTGTTCCAGACATTTGGTATAAAACTGGATATCCTGGGCAAGGTGCTTATGATTATATTGTAAGTGGAACAAGGGCATTGGTTGCAAAAGGATATGTGGATAGTACCAAATTAGGGTTGCAGGGCCAAAGTTGGGGTGGATATCAAATTGCACATTTGATTACTCGTACCAATTTATATGCTGCAGCTTGGGCAGGTGCTCCTGTGGCAAATATGACCAGTGCTTATGGTGGAATCCGTTGGGGTACTGGTTTAAATAGACAGTTTCAATATGAAAAAACACAGAGTAGAATAGGAGCTACGCTATGGGATAAACCCAATTTGTACATAGAAAACTCGCCGTTATTTCATTTCCCGAAAGTAAAAACACCTGTAGTTATCATGCATAATGATGCGGACGGAGCAGTTCCTTGGTACCAAGGCATTGAAATGTTTACAGCTCTTAGAAGATTAGGAAAGCCTGTTTGGATGTTGAATTATAACAATGAAGACCATAATTTAGTAGAGCGTAGAAATAGAAAAGATATTCAAATACGCGAACAGCAATTTTTTGATTATTTACTAAAAGGAGGTAAGCCTGCTAAATGGATAGCGGAAGGAGTACCTGCTGTTTTAAAAGGTAGAGATTGGGGTTTAGGATACTAAAATGTTGAATCATCTGAACTATTTTGCATAACTTATAATGCATTTATCAAATGATTAGATACAAATAGTTCATGCTTTGCTTTTTTCAATATAAATATGCAGCTGTTTGGGTTTTTGTAATAGTAGTTACAATTACTCAAACAGTTGCTTGGTTTATATATACTTTTGAAAAAAGTAGGGAGATTGAATTAGTCCAGAATGAGTCGGAGCATGTTAAACAACGAATTGAAGCGGCTTTAAGCCAAAGCAATAATGCTACTAGCATTATTGCTATTATGATAGAGCATGATTTATTAAAAGACCATTTTGAAGAAGTTGCAAAAGAGCTTCTGAAACATAACGAATATTTAGATGCAATTCAGTTGGTTCGAGACATGGTTATCATTAATACCTATCCTTTAAAGGGGAATGAACAAACTATTGGATACGATTTAACTACAGACAATGAACATATTCGGGAAATAATGTTGTCATCTAGTTTAAATAGCCTTCATTTTGAAGGGCCTTTTAAACTAAGACAAGGTGGAGTGGGTTTTGTAGGTAGGTATCCCATTATTCAACATGATACTTTATGGGGATATTCAGCCGTAGTAATTAAAAAAGAAAGGTTTATTCGATTTCTTGGATTAGATAGTATTGGGATGAATAAATCTTTTTTTTATCAAATTAAAAAGCAACAGGCAGGAAATAAATACATAGCATTATTTAATGAAAATGTAACCAATTTTTCTACCGGAATTGTACATGAACAATATATGCCTATTGGAGATTGGATTATACAAGTTAAACTCCGAAATCCAGTTTACTTAAAAAGATCAATAATATTTTCTTTAGGTGGAATTGTTTTTTCACTGATTTTTAGTCTCCTCTTACATTGTAAACGAATACAGGCTAAATAAAAATAGTCCCAGCTACCAAAGGCTACTGGGACTATTTTTTAATTTGTCAATTTATTTTGAATTCTTTACATACTTTTCTAGCCATTGGAATTGCTCCCATAGTGTATGTAACACATTTTCTTTTCCTCTGTAGCCATGCGCCTCATACGGCAAGTAAACAAACCTTACCGTTCCCCCATTTCCTTTTATTGCAGCAAATAGACGCTCGCTATTAATTGGGTAAGTACCCGTATTGTCGTCTGCTTCACCGTGAATTAATAAGATAGGGGTTTTGATTTTATCTGCATAACTAAATGGACTCATATTGTAATACAATTCTGGGGCTTGCCAATAGGTTCTATCTTCATTTTGAAATCCAAATGGCGTGAGGGTTCTGTTGTATGCACCACTTCTGGCAATACCTGCTTTAAACAAATTGGTATGTGCCAATAAATTTGCAGTCATAAATGCCCCATAACTATGCCCACCAACAGCAACTCTGTTTTTGTCTGCGATACCTAATCCTGATAAATGTTCTATAGCAGATGCGGCGTTCAATTTCAATTGTTCAATAAAGTTGTCATTGGGTTTTTTATCTTTTCCTGCAGCAACAATGGGCATTTCTGCATTGTCTAAAACGGCATAGCCTTGAGTTACATAGTAAATTGGGGAACCCCAACTTAAGGTAGTAAATCTGTCTTTACTTCCTCTAATTTGTGCAGCATCAGCTGCAGAGTTGAATTCTCTTGGGTAAGCCCAAATAATTAAAGGAAGAGGGCCTTTGTCTTTACTGTATCCACTTGGTAAATATAAATCACCAGTTAAATCTACCCCGTCTGCTCTTTTATATTTTATTTTTTCTTTTGTAACCCCTTCTAAAGCAGGGTATGGGTTGGTGAAATTTGTGATAGCTCTGTCTGCTATTCTAAGCCGTAGATTTTTAATAAAATAATTGGGTACTTCTTTTTGTGATTCTTTTCTACTTAGTAAAATCAAATTATTGGCATCCAATACTTCTACTATAAATTCAAAACTGCCTACATTGGATCTCCAAATAATTTCATTTTGCTTAGTAGTTAAATCAAACTTTGCTAAAAATGGTAAATCTCCATTTGGAGAAGATCCTGTAGTGTTATTCATCAATAATTTTGTTCCATTTTCTATGGTGGTAATTACGTTGCGACCATATTTATTTTTACTAGTAACTGGTGAACCTGGGTTGCCATAAGCATCTGTTTGGTTACGCTCTAGTAATAATTCTAAACTTCCTTTACTTGAATTGAAAAGGTTTACTCTAACTAACTGCTTGCTTCTTGAAATTTCATTTACTAATGCAATATTTTCATTGCCCCAAGTAGTGCCTCCATATCTTAATTTGGTTTTGAATAGCAATGAGGCCTTTTCTGTAAAAGGGGCACTCAATGCATATACAGCGTCTCTAAATTCCACTTGTTTTTTAATGAGTCCACTATCTAAAGGTTCTGCCCAAGTAATAGTTGCCGCTTCATCATCTCTCCAATCAAAACTTCTTGGGACATTCTGTGTATTATCATAACCTGAAGGGGTGCCTTCTGTTGAAGGTAATTCGGCTACAATTTTGATTGTTTTTCCAGCTAAATCGGTTATAATCATTTTAGATGGGAAGCCATTTGCCGTAACTAAATACGAAAACGGTTGCTGTAATTGTTTTTGTAATAGGTATTTTTTATCAGGGGATAAGCTGAAACCACTTAATATACAAGGTTTGCCAGATAGCGTTTCTACTCCATTTTTACTAATCACTAATTGGGTTGTTGCATAAAACTGAAACAATTGTTCGTCATATGGGCTTTTTATTAAGTCTTGATAGGTAGGACTTGGAGCGGCTTTCCCTAAGTTCTGCTGTATGGTTGGACCCTTTGGAGTAATTGGTCTTTTAGGGGCATTTGCAGCAGACGAGATGGTTGATTTATAAATAATAGTGTTATCGTCTACCCATGTATAAGGGTTGCCCAACACTGAATTCAATGGTCGTTTGCTTACCAGACTGGCTTTTTTTGTAGCAATATCAATAATATAGAGTTCTACCTTATTACTACTTGTATGAGTAAAAGCTATTTTAGTTTCTGAAGGACTCCAGCTAACTGCACCAGCCAAAAGCGTAGCAGGCAATCCTATAACTGAATAGACTTTATCTTCTTTTAAATTTTTAAGTTGAAAATTGTTGATATACGTTTGTCTGCTTGGAGAAAAGTTATTAGGATTTAGTCTTAAGCCAGCAACCCTAATTTCTGGTTGTCCTAATTCTTCTACTGTAGGGTAAGAGTTTCGTTCAGAAAGCAACATCCATACCCCTTTGCCGTCTACACTTACGGAAGGTGTTGGTTTTGCAAGTAATAAATCTTCAATTACTTTAGGTGGATTTTGATAACTGGCGGCATCTTGGCCAATAACCATTGTGGTGGTAACCAGAAAGGTTAATACAGTAAATAAATGTTTAATCATTTTCATATTTGCTTAATTTATTTGGGCAATTCAATGCTGCTCAAATTACCAATAATTAGTTTAGTAAATGCAGCAATAAGGTGAACTAGAAAAAATATTTGTCTTTGTTGAAATAGGGGCTTAGTTTTGCAACCTAATGATACAAAATCTACATATACATCACCATCATATGCATCCGAAAGGGTAGGCATCGGTGTATTGTACCAATATATTGAATTCAAGCTTACCTACTGGTAGGCTTTTTTTTTGCTTTAACAGGAAGAATAAATAACGGAACATGAAAAATAATAATGAAAACTACAAATTGAGATTGGCCATACAAAAAAGTGGAAGATTACACGATGATTCTATGCGTTTGTTGAAGGAATGTGGCATAGATATAAGCAATGGTGTAAACAAGTTGAAAGCAGATGCAACCAACTTCCCAATAGAAGTGTTTTTCTTAAGAGACGATGATATTCCTCAATATGTTGAAGATGGGGTTGCAGATATTGGGTTTGTGGGAGAGAATGTTGTTTTCGAAAAAAATAAAAAAGTAGAAATTGAAGAAAAGCTGGGGTTTGGTAAGTGTAGACTTAGTATGGCAGTTCAAAGAAACGAAGTATATGAGAACGCCTATTTTTTGCAGAATAAAAAAATTGCCACTAGTTATCCGGTGATTGTCTCCAATTTTTTGAAAACAAAAGGCATTGAAGCAGAAATTCATGAAATCAGCGGAAGTGTGGAAATTGCCCCCGGGATAGGATTAGCTGATGCCATTTGTGATTTAGTGAGTAGTGGATCTACCTTATTTATGAATGGGCTTAAAGAAGTGGAAGTTATTTTTGAATCTCAAGCTGTATTAATAAAGAATAATCTATTAAATGAAGTACAACAGCAATTATTGCAAAGACTTATTTTTAGAATTCAGTCGGTTAAGAAAGCAAAAAATAATAAATATATACTTCTAAATGCCCCCAACAATAAATTAGATGAAATCATAGGATTGCTTCCTGGTATGAAAAGTCCTACTGTGTTGCCACTGGCAACAGAAGGCTGGAGCAGCGTACATAGTGTTTTAAATGAAAATGATTTTTGGAATATTATTGAACAACTGAAAGCGGCTGGTGCTGAGGGAATTTTAGTAGTTCCAATTGAAAAAATGATTATTTAAGTTATGATGAAAATACTTGAGTTTCCTGAAAGAGCAAGTTGGCCTGCAATCACAAAAAGACCTGAAGCAGATACTTTATTGCTAAATGAGAAAGTGGCGAATGTTTTAAATGCGGTGAAACTGAATGGTGATAAAGCTGTTCAGCAATATACATTAGAATTTGATGGGGTACAACTCAATAATTCCTTTGTTTCTGAAGCAGAAATAAAAGAAGCCATTGATTTGCTTGACCCAACATTAAAGAAAGCTATTGAAGCTGCAGCTACTAATATTAGAAGGTTTCATTTGGCTCAAATTAATAAAGAATTACCCATAGAAACAATGCCTGGTATAACTTGCTGGCGCAAGTGGGTGGGGATTGATAAAGTAGGCTTATATATTCCCGGTGGTTCGGCTCCCTTGTTTTCCACTATTTTAATGTTGGGTATACCCGCTGAAATTGCAAAATGTAAGCAAGTAGTACTTTGCTCTCCACCAGATAAAAACGGCAAATTACATCCTGCAATCATTTTTGCAGCCAATCTAGTTGGAATAAAGCAGTTGTATAAAATTGGCGGTGTACAAGCAATTGCAGCAATGGCATATGGAACAGAAACCGTTCCGGCTGTATATAAAATATTTGGACCAGGTAATCAATATGTAACCGCAGCTAAACAAGTGGTTCAGCAGAGTGGAGTTGCCATTGATATGCCGGCAGGACCCAGTGAAGTATGCGTATTAGCTGATGAAACAGCAGTGCCCAATTTTGTTGCAGCAGATTTATTAAGTCAAGCCGAACACGGACCAGATAGCCAAGTATTATTGGTTAGTACTTCTGCTCAATTAATTAACACAGTTAATGAATGTTTAGTTAGTCAACTAGCACTGTTGCCAAGAAAAGAATTAGCATTAAAAGCATTACAAAACAGCCGTGCTGTGTTGATGAGTAATTTGTCGGATGCAGTTGATTTAGTTAATGAGTATGCTGCAGAACATTTAATTATTGCTTGCGTAAATGCCAATGATATTGCCGAACAAATTTCAAATGCAGGATCTGTTTTCATTGGTAATTATTCACCTGAAGCAGTAGGTGATTATGCCAGCGGAACGAATCATACATTACCCACTAATGCCTATGCAAGAATGTATAGTGGGGTAAGTGTTGATAGTTTTATAAAAAAAATTACATTCCAGCAATTAACCAAAGAAGGGTTAACTGCAATTGCACAAACGGTTGAAACAATGGCTGAAGCAGAAGGATTAAGAGCCCATGCAGAAGCCGTAAGAGTGAGATTAAAATAAATATTATGTTGTTTAATTTAAATGACCTTGTTAGGCCCAATATTGCTCAATTAACCCCATATTCTTCTGCAAGAGATGAGTATAGTGGGGAGGCAAAAGTGTTTTTAGATGCCAATGAGAATAGCTTAGGTTCACCATTACCTAAATGGTATAATCGTTATCCTGACCCTCATCAGGTTGCTGTAAAAAATAAGCTTGCTGTTGTCAAAGGAATTACTGCAGAACATATTTTTTTAGGTAATGGAAGTGATGAATGCATAGACTTGTTGTATAGAAGTTTTTGTATTCCATCAAAAGATAATGTTATAATATGCCCACCAACCTATGGCATGTACGAAGTAAGTGCTCATATAAATGATATTGAGCTAAAAAAGATTCCTCTGCTGCCTAGTTTTCAGTTAAACTTGGTTGAAATAGAACAAGCTATTGATAGTAATACTAAACTAATTTGGATTTGCTCCCCCAATAATCCAACAGGGAATTCAATTAATCGCATAGATATAGAAACGATTTTAAATAATTTCAAAGGAATAGTTATAATAGACGAGGCTTATATTAATTTCTCAAAGCAAAAATCATTTGTTCAAGAATTAACTGAGTACCCAAATCTTGTTGTATTGCAAACTTTCAGTAAAGCTTGGGGGTTAGCTGGATTAAGATTAGGTATGGCTTTTGCATCAACAGCAATTATTGAAGTGCTTAATCGGGTTAAACCTCCATATAATATTAATCAATCAACACAAGAGTTGGCATTAAAGGCTTTGGAAGAAGTGGGTCAAGTAAACGACATGATTCGATTATTGGTAGATATGAGAGATGCATTAGCAGATGTTTTTAATTTGATGCCAACAGTACAAGAAGTGTATCCATCTGATGCCAATTTTTTATTGGTTAAAATAAAAGATGCTAGAAAAGTGTATGAATTTTTATTAACCAAAGGGATTGTATTAAGAGATAGGAGTAATGTGCAACTCTGCAACGATTGCTTAAGAATTACTGTAGGTTCAGAGCATGATAATACCATTTTGGTGGAAGCTATGCAAGACTGGTATCAATTGAATTCATAAATTCATACTTTAATATAATATATATGCAAAAAATAATATTAGTAGTCGCTATGTTAATGGTTTTGAATATAGTTGTTGCTCAACCAAAGCAACAAGTTCCTATTCAATTGCCCACCGGTTTTTCCAGTAAAATTGTTGCTAATGATTTAGGTAGGGTTAGACATATTGCTGTGAACAGTAATGGAGACTTATATATGAAGTTAGATCGCTTGGTAAATGGGAAAGGTATTTACCGTTTACGCGATAAGAACAATGATGGCGTTATGGAAGATACTTTGGCCTTTGGTAATTATACAGGTACGGGAATTGCTATTAATAATGGGTATTTATATGCCACTTCTGATCAAACTATTTATCGATATAAACTAGATGCCAATCAAAATATTGTAAATCCCGACCAACCTGAAATAGTAGTAGATGGTTTAATTAACAAAAGACAACATGCTTCAAAGTCAATAACTTTTGATAAAGAAGGAAACCTATATGTAAATATTGGTGCTCCGTCAAATGTTTGTCAAGAACAAGACAGACAAAAGGGATCCCCTGGTTTAACACCTTGCCCCATTTTGGAAAATGCAGGAGGTATTTGGCAATTTAGTACAACAAAAACCAATCAAACTTTAAATGATGGTGTAAGATATGCAACAGGAATGCGTAATGCACTAGGAATTGATTGGAACAATGAAGTGAACGATTTATATGTAACTATTCATGGAAGAGATATGCTGTACCAATATTTCCCTGAAATGTATGATCAAAAGCGCGGTGCTGAATTGCCCTCTGAAACTTTTTACAGAGTAAAAAAAGGAGATGATTGTGGTTGGCCTTATATACATTGGGATCATTTTCAGAATAAAAAAATATTGAATCCTGAATATGGAGGAGACGGCAAAAAAGAAGGTGCTCCAAATGCTATTTCCCCGTTGGTAGGTTTTCCTGGACATATGGCGCCGAATGCCTTATTGATTTATTCAGGCAACCAATTTCCAGCAAAATATAAGCATGGTGCTTTTATTGCTTTTCATGGAAGTTGGAATAGAACACCAGAGCCTCAAGAAGGATTTTATGTGGTATTTGTTCCTATGAAAGATGGAGTTCCTACTGGGAAATGGGAAGTTTTTGCAGATGGATTTTCTGGCATGACTCCTGTTACAAATCTATCTGCAGCAAAACATCGTCCCACAGGTTTGGCACAAGGAGAAGATGGATCTATTTACGTATCCGATGATAAAGCAGGTTATGTTTGGAAAATTTCTTACAATAAATAATTGCAATAATCATGAGGTTGAAAGTTGTCATAATAATAATAGGATTGATTTTTCTTTCAGTTGGAGCATTTGCTCAAAAGTCTACACAAAGCAAATCGAAATTGATGTTGAATGGAAAGAAAGTGTACGATATGTATTGTCAAGCTTGTCATCAGGCCGATGGGAATGGGGTGCCTAGGTTAAATCCTCCATTGGCCGGCACTGTTTATGTTACTGGTAGTAAAACAAGATTAATTGACATTGTATTAAATGGATTAACCGACCCACTTGAAATTAATGGAGAGGAATACAATAACCCAATGGCAGCCCATTCTTTTTTAACGGATCAACAAATTGCAGATGTACTAACTTATATTAGAAATAGTTTCGGGAATAAAGCAGGGGTAGTAACTACTGCAGAAGTGAAAAAACAAAGGGCAAAAAAATAAGTATGAAACAAATTTTATTTATAGATAGGGATGGGGTAGTGTTAGAAGAACCACCAATTGATTTTCAAATTGACACAATAGCTAAAACCAATTTTGTTAAAGGGGCGCTCAATAGTTTATCTAGAATTGCAGCAGATTTTGATTTTTATAAAGTAATGGTGACCAATCAAGATGGATTGGGAACAGCGTCTTATCCAGAAGAACAATTTTATCCTTATCATGACTTAATGATTAGAACCCTTGACTCTGTTGGGTTCCATTTTGATGAAATGATTATAGATAAAAGTTTTGCTGCTGAAAACTTGCCTACCCGTAAGCCAGGCACAGGTTTGCTAAAGCACTTAATAAGTAATGATTTGTTTGATTTGCCTAATTCGTTTGTGATTGGGGATAGATGGAGTGATATTCAATTAGCCATCAATTTAGGTGCTAAAGCTATTTATTTTAAATCTGGTTTGCATGAGTTAACTCCAGAACAGGTATTGGCTTTTAAAGAAGTGATTGTGTTAGAAACCAACTCATGGGAAGAAATTTATTCTTTTCTTAAACTTGGTATTAGAAAAATACATCATGAACGAAATACCAATGAAACCAGTATTTCGATAGACGTAAATATGGACGGCTCTGGTAAAGCAGTTATTGAAACTGGTTTGGGCTTTTTTGATCATATGTTAGACCAAATTGCTCGACACGGTAAAATTGATTTAACAATTTCAACTAAAGGCGATTTATATATAGATGAGCACCATACTATTGAAGATACCGGTATTGCGCTGGGAGAAGCTTTTGCAAAAGCATTGTCTGACAAGCGTGGGATGGAGCGATATGGTTTTGCATTACCGATGGATGAAGCAGATGCAAAAGTATTAATTGATTTTGGTGGGAGAAACTGGTTAGTTTGGAATGCCGAATTCAAAAGAGAAAAAATTGGCGAAATGCCAACTGAAATGTTTTACCATTTTTTCAAATCCTTTAGCGATGGAGCAAAATGCAATTTGAATATTGAATGCAAAGGAGATAATGAGCACCATAAAATAGAAGCTATATTTAAAGCTTTTGCGAAAGCAATTCGTATGGCAGTAAAAAGAGATCCTATTAGTAACTATTTGCCTTCCACCAAAGGGGTATTATAATTTAGATTCTCTTTTCCAAACATCTGTTCTGCCTAATAATGAAATACCTATGTAGCCACGTACCTCAATGGTATTAGGGTCTTTCATGGTTATTTTGCAACTATAGTCGTCTCCTGATTTTGGGTCGTATATTTTACCATCCTTCCATTGGCTATTTTTATGAAAACTGAAATTTCTTAAATTAACCAATCCAAGTAAGGGTGTATTTCTTTTAGAAGGGTCACTATTATTAGCATCTATTCTTGGTTTACCAGTAGTTGGGTTATTGGGCTCTTTTAGCCAAACTATTTTACCAAAATAACTACTTCCTTGCTTAAATATTTGAACAACAGCAGTTCCTTCGCCTGTTTTCCAGTTCCCGAGAATTGCATCTGGGTTATTGTTTGAAAGGGGAGTACTAAAAACAGGTAACAAGTATATGGTGCTTAGTAAGAGGGTATATAATTTTTTCATGTTTCAAATAGTCATTTGTTTAATAAAATTGCGCTTTTAGTTGTAGACTTCGTAATTATTTTTTGTTAATTCACTACGATACTTCATCTTTGTGGTATGATTATTATAAATAAGCATTGGTGGTGGCATTCTAACTCTTTACGGGGATAGTAATGGTGTAACCAATACTCATTGAATATATTCAAAGCCCCGGATTAATCTGGGGCTTTTTTTATGGATTATAATTGACAAAAAATGAATAAAATGCAATTAACTACTACAGGTAAAAAGATACTTGGGGATATATACACGCCTGTTGGAATATATTTAAGGTTGAGGGATCGTTTTAGAGATACCATATTGCTAGAGAGTACCGATCATCATGCTAATGAAAACAGTTATTCATTTATTTGCATCAATGCAATTGGAGGTATTGAGGTTAAAAATAATGATACAATAGAATATAAATTGCCTGGGAACGACCCAGTAAAGTTGTCATTAGATAAAAAAATAAATGTGCCCCAATATTTATGGGATTTCATGCGCAATTTCGAAGTAGATAAATTAACAGATAATCAATACCAATTTGCTCAAGGATTGTATGGGTATACTTGTTTTGATGCAGTTCCTTTTTTTGATACTGCAATTGCTTCGAAACCCACAAAACCGCTGATTCCATTAATTCGTTATCGTTTATATCAATACGTAATTGCATTCAATCATTTTAAGGATGAGCTGATCATTTGTGAAAATAAAATTGCAGGCTTAGAAGGAGATTTACAAATGATTGAAACTTTAATCAGAAGTAAAGACGTTCCTGTTTATCCATTTAGTTTAGTAGGTACAGAAAGATCTAATATGACCAATGAATCTTATATAGAATTGGTTAAAAAAGGAATTAAAAGGTGTTTAAGGGGAGATGTTTTTCAAATTGTACTAAGTAGGAAGTTTGAACATTCATTCTCAGGAGATGAATTCAATGTGTATAGGGCTTTGAGAAGTATTAATCCTTCACCTTATCTGTTTTTCTTTGATTATGGAGATTATAAAATTATGGGTTCTTCTCCTGAAGCGCAATTAGTAATTAAAAATGGCAAAGCTATTGTTCATCCAATAGCAGGAACATTTAAAAGAACAGGTGATGATACTACGGATCAATTGGCTGCTGAAGACCTATTAAAAGATAAAAAAGAAAATGCGGAACATGTAATGCTAGTAGATTTAGCAAGGAACGATTTGAGCAGGGTTTGCGATGAAGTAAATGTAGTTCATTATAGACAAGTTCAATACTATAGTCATGTTATACATTTAGTAAGTGAAGTGGAAGGTAAGTTAAGGGCAGCACATAATCCATTTGAAATATTTGCAGGAACCTTTCCTGCAGGAACGTTAAGTGGTGCACCCAAAGTAAAAGCATTAGAAATTATAGCTGAATACGAGCCCACCCCAAGAAGTTTTTATGGGGGAGCAATAGGGTTTGTTGGTTTTGATGGCAGCTTTAATCATGCAATTATGATAAGAACTTTTTTAAGTAAAAACAATCAGTTAATCTGTCAAGCAGGTGCAGGTGTAGTTGCTGCAAGTAATCCTGAAAACGAATTACAAGAAGTGAATAATAAATTGAATGCTTTAAAACAAGCTGCTGCTTTTGCTGCACAGGTTCATTAATTAAATTAAGTGTATGAAAATTTTGGTTTTTGATAACTATGACTCGTTCACATATAACCTGGTTCATCTAATTGCCCAATTAACAGGTTATCATCCAGTTGTTTGTAGAAATGATGAAATTGAATTGTCTCAGATAAAGCAATACGACAAAATATTACTTTCTCCAGGACCAGGAATTCCATCCGAAGCGGGACTCTTGCAGCCTTTAATAAAAGAATATGCTGCAAGCAAAAGTATTTTGGGAGTTTGCTTAGGACATCAAGCAATTGGTGAAGTATTTGGCGCGAAACTGATTAATCTTTCTACTGTTTTTCACGGTGTTGCTACACCTATACAAATTGAAAATTCAATTAATGGCAAAGACTCTTCGTTATATGATGGTTTGCCAAATCAAATTGAAGTAGGGCGATATCATAGTTGGGTGGTAAGCGATAGCCAATTCCCTACTTGTTTAAAAATAACAGCTAAAGATGACAATGGGTTTATTATGGGTTTGGCACACACCGAATTTGATGTAGAAGGTGTTCAGTTTCATCCAGAAAGTATTTTAACTCCAGATGGTGCTACAATTATCAAAAACTGGCTAAAAAGATAAAATGAAAAAAATATTACAATACTTGTTTGAATATAAAACCCTTACTAGGGCTAAAGCCTATGAAGTGATGTTAAATATGGCTAAGGGGCAGTATAATGATGCAGAAATTGCCTCATTTATAACAGTCTATTTAATGAGAAGTGTAACAATAGATGAATTAAATGGTTTTAGAGATGCCCTATTAGAACTTTGTATTAAAACAGAATTGGGAACAACCGATTTGGTTGATATTGTTGGAACTGGTGGCGACGGAAAGAATTCATTCAATATTTCTACATTGGCTTGCTTTATTGTTGCAGGTGCAGGCCAAAAAGTGGCAAAACATGGTAATTACGGGGCTTCTACAATTAGTGGTGCGTCAAATGTGATGGAGCAATTAGGCTACCGTTTCAAACAAGATAGCAGTGCTTTAAAAAAGGAAATTGATGAGTCCAATATTTGTTTTATGCATGCCCCTCTTTTTCATCCAGCACTAAAAGTGGTAGGTCCTATTCGTAAACAACTAGGGGTAAGAACTTTTTTTAATATGCTAGGACCCATGGTTAATCCTGCAAACCCAAATTATCAATTAGTTGGCGTTTATAATTTAGAAATGGCAAGGATTTATAATTACTTACTGCAGCAAACCGGCAAGTCATTTACCATCATACATAGTTTAGATGGTTATGACGAAATTTCTTTGACCAGCGATACTAAAGTAATTACTAAGGATGGCGAATCTATTTTTTCGGCTATTGAATTAGGGAAAAAAATAGTAATGCCAGAAGCAATATATGGTGGAAATACAGTAGAAGAATCGGCAGCTATTTTTCTAAAAATTATTAAAGGAGAAGGAACTTGGTCGCAAAATGCAGTGGTATTAGCCAATGCAGCCATGGCTTTAAATGCTACGGGGAAATACAATAATTACCAATCTGCTTATCAAGCTGCTGTAGAAAGTTTAGAATCGGGAGCAGCTTTAAAATCGTTCAGCAAATTAATTGCCTTGCAGGCTTAGATTTATCAAATTATTATTATTATGACCATTCTAGATACTATTGTTGCGCAAAAAAACATAGAAGTAGCTGCAAAAAAAGTAATAATATCAGTTGACCAGCTTGAACAATCCCCTTTCTTTAAGTTGCCTTGTTTGTCTTTGAAAGAATCATTACTAGATAAAAATAAGACTGGAATTATTGCAGAATTTAAAAGAAAGTCGCCTAGTAAGGGGATCATTAATAATACAGCAACCCTTCAAGACGTAACACAGGCATACACGCAATTTGGTGCAGCTGGAATTTCTGTATTGACTGATGAACTATTTTTTGGTGGTTCATTGGCCGATTTGGAAGCAGCTACTTTTAATCAAATTCCACTTTTGCGAAAGGATTTTATGATTAATGAGTACCAAATTATTGAAGCTAAAGCAAGTGGTGCATCTGTAATATTGTTAATAGCAGCTTGTTTAACTCCAAAACAAGTAAAAGAGATGACCCTTTTAGCGCACAGTTTAGGATTAGAGGTATTGCTTGAAGTGCATAATCACGAAGAATTGGGTCATATTAATGAAGAAATTGATTTAGTTGGAGTAAACAATCGGAATTTGAAAAATTTTGAAGTGAGTATCAATGTCTCCTTAGACCTAATTGAACAAATTCCTACATCCATTCCTGCAATTGCAGAAAGTGGGATAGATAATCCTAATACCATTGTAACTTTACAGAAAGCCGGTTTCGCTGGCTTTTTAATAGGAGAACGCTTCATGAAAGAATCGAATCCATCTATTGCTTTTGCCAATTTTGTAAATGAATTAAAATTAAAACAAAATGCGAGCTAAAGTATGTGGGTTAAACAGTGTGAGCCAAATGATGCAATTGGATGAAATAGGAGTAGACTTTGCAGGGTTTATTTTTTATCCTAAATCTCCAAGATATGTTTTAAATACTATTTCAAAAGTTGATCTTAAAAAAGCCAAAGGGTCAAATATTAATAAAGTGGGAGTTTTTGTGAATGAAAATCCAGACCAATTATTATCGTTAGTAGATGATTGCGGATTGTATTTGGCCCAATTACATGGAGATGAAACACCAAGATATTGCGAAAAAATTGCCGATTATATTTCCGTAATTAAAGCCTTTCGTTTAAGGGATGATGATGATGTTTTATGGAAAATTAAAGATTACCAAGATATAGTAGACATGTTTTTGTTTGATACTGCTGGCACTGAATATGGGGGAACCGGAAAAAGATTTAACTGGGAAATACTAACAGCATTAAATATCAATAAGCCTTTTTTTCTTAGCGGTGGAATTGGACCAGCAGATATAGAAGCATTAAAAACATTTTCATCAACTCCAGTTGCGAAAGACTTATTTGCGGTAGATGTGAATAGTATGTTTGAAATAACACCAGGCATAAAGGATATGACAAAAGTTAAACCTTTCATACAAGAATTAACCAAAATATGAAAAAACAATATTTGCTCTTTTGCTTATTTATTGTGGTAACAATGAATGCATATTCGCAACAATTAATGAATATGTTGTTATCAACTAATGGGAAAGCAACTTATAAAATTTTAGCTGGCAAATCAGTTATTTTATTAAACGATCAAGGGAAAATACAAACCATTGATACGGATGCTTCTGGTGAAATTGTATTTAATAAAAACCTATTACCTCAGCAAATAGGTGAAATGGGTTTGGCATTTAATTATGAGGGTTGGTTAAGTAAAATTGGTGATGTAACCATCATGTACGATTATACTGGGAGAATTGATCGAATAGGAAATCTGGTTTTTAGATACAATTACAATCAACAAATTGCATCAATTGGAAGTTATACAATAACATACAATTCAAACAAGACTATTGATCAAATTGGGCAGTATAAAATTTATTATAATTATAGTGGCAATGTATTTAGAATAGATCAGAGTAAGGGCCTTATTTTATTACAATTAAATTTTACAAAATGATTAAAGAGGCAGTCAATTATCAGGTGCCCGATTTGCATGGATACTATGGGGAATTCGGAGGAGCTTATATTCCAGAAATGTTGCAGCGCAATGTGACAGAACTAAAAGAACAGTATTTGAAAATAATGGCTGAACCTTCTTTTGTTCAAGAATTTGAATTGTTGTTAAAAGATTATGTAGGAAGACCAACTCCATTGTTTAAAGCGGAAAGATTAAGTGCAGAGTTTAATACCAATATCTATTTGAAGCGAGAAGATTTATGTCATACTGGTGCACATAAAATCAATAATACCATCGGTCAAATTTTGTTGGCAATACGGTTGGGTAAAACTAGGATTATTGCTGAAACTGGAGCAGGGCAGCATGGAGTTGCAACCGCAACGGTATGTGCACTTAAAGGAATAGAGTGCATTGTATATATGGGCGAAAAAGACATTGAAAGACAAGCACCCAATGTTGCTAGAATGCAAATGCTAGGTGCTAAAGTTGTACCTGCTACAAGTGGAAGCAAAACCCTCAAAGATGCTACCAACGAAGCTATCAGAGATTGGATTAATCATCCAATTGATACGCATTATATTATTGGTAGTGTAGTTGGCCCTCATCCTTATCCTGACATGGTTGCCAAATTTCAAAGTGTTATTAGTAAAGAAATTAGAGCTCAATTGAAAGAAAAAACCAACAGTGAGTTGCCTTCTCATATTATTGCATGTGTTGGGGGTGGTAGTAATGCTGCAGGGGCTTATTATCATTTCTTAAATGAACCAACTGTACAAATAGTTGCTGTTGAAGCAGCAGGAAAGGGAGTGTATTCAGGAATGAGTGCCGCAACTACACAGTTGGGAAAACAAGGAATTTTGCATGGAAGCAAAAGTTTACTTATGCAAACGGATGATGGACAAGTTGTTGAGCCACATAGTATTTCTGCTGGGTTAGATTATCCTGGGATAGGTCCAATGCATGCTAATTTGTACACAAGTGGAAGAGGTCATTTTGTAAGTGCTACAGATGAAGAAGCTTTAGAAGCTGCTTTTCATTTGAGTAAAACAGAAGGTATTATTCCTGCTCTTGAAACTGCTCATGCTTTTGCGGTTTTGGGTAAATTAAATTTAACTCCATCAGACACAGTGGTAGTGTGTTTAAGCGGGCGTGGTGATAAAGATTTGGCCACTTACATGAAAACTATTCAAACCGATCTTTAATTTCATTTTATGAGTAGAATTCAATCTGTTTTTTCCAATACTAAGCAACCCGTATTAAATATCTATTTTACTGCAGGATATCCCACTTTGGATAGTACATTAACAATAATGGATTTATTGGCGAAAGCTGGTGTTGATATTATTGAAATAGGAATGCCTTATAGTGATCCTTTAGCCGATGGACCAGTTATACAAGAAAGTAGCGGAATTGCTATTGCCAATGGGATGAGTATCGAAGTATTATTCAGTCAATTGAAGTCGTGTAGATCCTTGCCATCCTTATCTAAAACTGGTATTGTTTTGATGGGATATATGAATCCTGTACTGCAATATGGTTTTAAACGATTTTGTACTGATGCAGCAGCAGCTGGGGTAGATGGTTTAATTTTACCAGATTTGCCTGAGTATGAATTTGAAAAAGAATATGGGGCAATCATTAAAGCAGCTGGTCTTGATTTTATTTTTTTAGTTACACCTGAGACTTCTGAAGATAGAATTAGAAAATTAGATGGTTTGAGTACTGGCTTTTTATACGCAGTAAGTTCTTCAGCAACTACAGGTAGTGAAACTAGTTTTGAAGAGGTTGTAGCTTACCTTCAACGACTTCAGTCATACCAGCTAAAGAATCCGATCATGGTTGGTTTTGGAATAAAAGACAAAGAAAGTTTTAATGCAGTTGCAACTTATTCACAGGGTGCAATTATTGGGAGCGCTTTTATTAAAGCATTGTCTAAAAACAATGCTTTAAGTGATATTGTCGCGTCTTTTGTTAAATTGGTAAGGCCTTAATATAAATCAAGTGAAAACAGTAATTATACAATACAATGCTGGGAATATTCAATCGGTACTTTTTGCTTTAGAGCGAATAGGTGTGGAGGCAATTGTTTCCGACGATGAAGAACAAATTCAGCATGCAGACAAAGTGATATTCCCTGGTGTAGGAGAGGCAAGTACTGCAATGCAGTACTTAAAGCATAGAAAGCTTGATCAATTGATTCTGCAATTGAAACAGCCTGTTTTGGGTATTTGTTTAGGGATGCAATTGATGTGTAAGTTTAGCGAAGAAAATAATACCCAATGCTTGGGCATATTTGACGAGCAGGTAGCTAAATTTAATCCAGGAGAAGAGCAGTTGAAAATTCCACAAATTGGATGGAATAATATTTATGACTTGCAATCTGGCTTGTTTAAAGGGATTTCTAATAATGCCTACTGTTATTTTGTTCATGGATATTTTGCCGCCAATGGCATGCATACTATTGCTTCAGCAAATTATGGCATCACGTATAGTGCGGCATTGCAGAAGGATAATTTTTATGGAGTACAATTTCATCCAGAAAAAAGTGCTACGGTGGGGGAACAAATTTTAAAAAACTTTATTGATTTATAATATGGAAATTATTCCAGCGATAGATATTATTGACGGAAAATGTGTAAGACTCACTGAAGGTGATTACTCACAGAAAACAGTTTACAATGATAATCCATTGGAAGTAGCAAAGTCATTTGAAGATGCTGGAATAACCCGACTTCATTTGGTAGATTTAGATGGGGCAAAAGCTGGTAAGGTTACCAATTGGAAAGTATTGGAATCAATTGCAAAAAACACCCAATTAGTCATTGATTTTGGAGGTGGGATCAAGCAAGAATCTGATTTGAAAATAGTATTTGATTCAGGTGCTGCATTTGCTACCATTGGTAGCATGGCGGTAAAAGACCCCGACCTTTTTGAAACATGGTTAAAAGAATATGGAGAAAATCGGTTTTTACTTGGCGCAGATGTTAAAGGTGAAAATATTGCTATTGGAGGTTGGCTTGAAACAACCAATGAAAACATCATTGAATTTATTCAGAAATATATTTCAAAGGGAGTTACCCAATTGTTCTGCACCGATATTAGTAAGGATGGCAAATTAGAAGGGCCTTCTATAGAATTATATAAAAAAATCATTCAGCATTTTCCTGAATTGTATTTTATTGCAAGTGGTGGCGTTAGTTCTATGCAGGATATTAATGAGTTAAGAATAATAGGGTGTAGTGGTGTAATTGTAGGTAAAGCTATTTATGAAGGAAGAATTAAAATTAGTGAATTGTGTTAACCAAAAGAATCATTCCCTGCTTAGACATTAAAGAGGGTAGAACAGTTAAAGGAGTTAATTTTGAGCAGATTAGAGATGCAGGTGATCCTGTTGAATTGGCAACAATTTATGCGAAAGAAGGAGCCGACGAGTTGGTTTTTTTAGATATCACAGCTACCAATGAACGAAGAAAAACTTTAAGTGAATTAGTTAATAAAATCGCACATCATATCAATATCCCTTTCACTGTGGGTGGAGGTATTTCCTCAGTGGAAGATGTACAATTGCTTCTAAAAAATGGAGCTGACAAAATTTCTGTCAATACTTCTGCTTTTAAGAATCCCAATTTAATTGACCAATTGGCATTAGAATTTGGAACACAATGCGTTGTTTTAGCCATTGATACAAAAAAAGAATCAGATGGCAATTGGTATGTTTACCTAAATGGTGGTCGAGTTAAAACAAATATACTTTGTATTGAATGGGCCAAGGAAGCGGTGTCTAGAGGAGCAGGGGAAATACTGTTGACTTCAATGAACAATGATGGAACAAAGCAGGGTTTTGCATTAGATATAACCCATCAATTGTCTACTCAACTGGGTGTGCCAGTGATTGCTTCTGGTGGAGCAGGAACCATGCAAGATTTTGCGGATGTTTTTGAAAATGCAAAGGCGGATGCGGCATTAGCAGCAAGTATTTTTCATTTTAAGGAAATTGCGGTTCCAGATTTAAAACAATTTTTAGCAAATAAAGGAATTCCAATAAGAATATAAATAAATGATTATGAATATTGATTACAATAAATACCAAGATGGATTGGTGCCTGCAATAATACAAGATCATCAAACGAATAAAGTGCTTATGCTTGGTTTTATGAATCAAGAAGCGTTAGACAAAACTTTAGAAAGCCAGAAAGTGACTTTTTTTAGTAGAACAAAAAAGCGATTGTGGACTAAGGGCGAAGAAAGTGGCCATTTTTTAAATTTGAAATCAATACAGTTAGACTGTGACAATGATACCTTATTGATAAAAGTTCAACCAATAGGACCTACTTGTCATACAGGATCTGATACTTGCTTTAGCGAAACCAATCACTCAAGTAACTTTTTAGAGTACTTAGAACAAATCATTGAATTGAGGAAGCAAGGGGATCCGAGCAATTCTTATGTTGCTAAGATGTTCGAGAAAGGTCTTAATAAAATAGCTCAGAAAGTGGGCGAAGAAGCAGTTGAAATGGTTATTGAAGCCAAAGACAATAACAAGGAGTTATTTTTAAATGAATCGGCCGACCTACTTTTCCATTATTTGCTTTTGCTTAACGCTAAAGGTCATAATTTAGCAGAAGTATTGAACATTTTACAATTACGTCACGCTAAATAACAATGAAAACCAATTTATTTTTTCTATTATTATTGTCTTTTTTTTCCGTTTCAGCACAAACAGGATTTCAAATAACTGGGAATATTCGCAATACAAAACCCAATATGTTGGTATTCTTAATGAACGGAACAGATGGCAAAACAATTGCTACTGATACAGTAAGAGACGGAAATTTTGTTTTAAAAGGCAATATAACAGAACCTGATATTTTTCAATTGGGATTTGTAGGTTACAAAGAAGCATTAGATATTTTTCTTTATAATGATCAAGTGAATATTACTGCCGATTTTAATAATATTTCCGCTGCAACTATTACTGGATCGGCTGTTGAAACGGATTATCAGCAGTTTAAATCATCTTTTAATCCTATTAGAGAAAGACTTAATTATTTAGTGCAGCAAATCAATCCAGAAAAAAACAGATTTAAAAGAGATTCTTTAATTGTGCTTTATGAGCAAGCTAAGGGTACTGTGTTACAAGAAGCTACCAAATTTGCAAAAGAAAAAACTAGTTCCCCAGTAAGCTCATTTGTTTTGTTTGCCATAAGTCCATTATTAAATGGAACTACAGATTTAGAAAATCGTTACAATGCTTTGGAGCCCTCAGCTAAAAAGGGCTCTTTTGCAAGAATGATTGAACAAACGATTGCTGAAGCGAATATCAATAAAATTGGTACTGAAGCATTAGACTTTAGTCAAAAAGACACATTAGGAAAATTAGTTTCGTTAAAATCTTTTCGAGGCAAATATGTCTTAATAGACTTTTGGGCTAGTTGGTGTGGTCCTTGCAGGGCTGAGAATCCTAATTTAGTGAATGCCTTTAATAAATATTCTAATAAAAATTTCACTGTTTTAGGCGTTTCTTTAGACGACAACAAAGCAAGCTGGATGAATGCCATTCGCAAAGACAAATTAACCTGGACTCAAGTAAGTGATTTGCAAAGTTGGAACAATAAAGTAGCTCAGTTATATAAAATTCAGAGCATACCTGCCAACTACTTGTTAGACCCTTCTGGAAAAATCATTGCAAAAGACTTAAGGGGAAGCGAATTGCAAGTTAAGCTGAAAGAATTGCTTCAATAGCCAATCATCCATCTTTTGAACTCAACATATCTGGTTATAGTTAAATTGCAACATGCTTATATATAGGGTTGCCTCAATCTTATTGTTATTTTTTACCAGTATTGGGGTAGTTGCTCAAACTAACCCGAATAAGGATAAACTTAATTTAGGCATCATAATGGGTAGCATATTAGATGCAACCAAAGCTGATGCGGTACCTTATGCGAGAGTAGACCTTAAGCGTTTATCACTAGACTCCATAAATAGGAGTGTACTAACAGACAAGAATGGAAGTTTTGAATTCAATAAGCTTCCTTTAGGATATTACACAATCAAAATCAGTTCAATGGGTTTTGTTTTAACCCAATTGGATAGTATTTATTTAAGAGAAGAACGATACGATTTCAATTTAGGGGATATCAAATTAAAGCCTACATCGGATTTGTCGCTTTCTGAAGTAATTGTTTATGCAGAAAAACCTTTGTTTGAAAATAAAGATGATAAACTTACATATAATATTGGCGAAAGTGCGCTTAGCAACGGATCTAGTACTGCTGAATTGTTAAAAAATATTCCATTAGTGAACACTGATCCCAATGGCAGATTATTACTAAAAGGCAGGGAACCTAAAATACTGATTGATGATAAGCCTACTGACTTAAACGCTCAACAGTTGCAGGATTTATTAGAAAGCTTGCCAGGTAGTAGTATTGAAAAAATTGAAATCATGACCAATCCCCCGCCTCAATTTGCAACTGAGACAGGGGGTGTTATTAATATCATCACAAAAAAAGGAAAAATAGGATGGGTTGGAAGATTGAATATTAGCGGCGGTACAAGGGGGGAAGGAAATTTCTCAGGCAATATTAGTTATCGAAATAAAAAATTCACCTATAATCAAACCGTTGGTCTCGGAGCTAGTCAATTAATAGGGAATAGCTATAATAATAGAACAAATTTATATACAGACTCTAGTAATCGATTATTCAGCACTTCTAATTATACCAATACTAATACTAGGCCCAATATTAGGAGTCAGATTGATTATGAATTATCAAAATCGCATTTAATTGGTTTGGTATACCAAGGTAATATGAATTACTTCAATAATGTAAGCAATAATAGTTTTACTAATTTCAATCGATTTAATGAAGCCTATAGAATAAGCAATCGGGAAAATCGGAGTGCAGGGGATGGGTTTACACATAGTGTTCAAGGTTCATATATTTACAAAGCCCCTAAAAATTTGGCTGAGCAACTTAGATTTTTTTTATCTGCCAATACAAGCAAAAACGATAATGACCGTGATTTCTATCAACAGTTTTTGAGTGCTGGTATGGTGCCTACGGGGATAGATTCTACACAAACTCAATACTTTAATAATTTTAATAAAAGCTTCTCAACTCGAATAGAATATATAAAGCCACTTAAATTAAAGTATAGTCAATTTACTACTGGTGCCACTTATTTTTCTTCTTGGTTTCATAATACATTAAATACCAATTTCCTTAGGAAATCGGATGGTGTAATGATTCCCAATGAATTGTTAAGTAATGATTTTTATTTTAAGCAAAAAATACTCACATTCAGGGCAGGATTTAGTTTGTGGTTTAAAAAAGACATCAGACTTTCTTTTGGTGCTCAAGCTGAACAAACTATTCTGGCATTTGATTTTGTAAAAGGTAATGTAGCAAATACAAAGAGTAATTATTGGAATGTATTACCCAATCTTACTTTAAGAAAAGAGTTCACAAAAGTTTTCAATACTTCATTGGTTTATAGGGCAACTATTCGTAGGCCAGGAATTGGAGAATTAAATCCCAACATTGACTATTCTGACCCATATAATTTGAGGTATGGCAATCCTGATTTGCAACCTACCTTATCGCATAACTTCGATTGGAATTTCAATTATACAAAGGGAAAGTATTATTTCAATACATCTATTGGGTTTAATAAAGTTTCACAGGTTTTTAATACCATTAGAACCCTTGGAGAAGGAGGTAAAACAAATATTACTTGGTTAAATATTGCCGACCGAAATGAGTATGAAGCAAGTGCTTTCGGGGGATATACATTCAGCAAACAGTTTAGAATGAATGCTAGTATTGGCTTTACTTATAACCAGTATGGGCAAAGTGAAAAAAAGCTTTATTTATATCAGGATGGTGGCTCATTTTATACTAATCTTAATTATACCTTTACTCCGAGTAGTGTTTGGACTTTTGAAGGTACTGCTCGGTACAATCGATATGCCAATCCACAAGGTATTAGCAGAACCAATATCAATACAAATATTGGTGTTCAGCATAAACTATTTAATAGAAGATTGATTCTTTCATTTAATGCAATTGATCCATTTACCCCTCAAGAATTAAGTAGTGTAACGAATGGGCCAAGATTTCAATTAGAAAGCTTTAGTACTACTAGAAGTAGAAATTATAGAATCTCCATTAGTTACCAATTAAACCGAATGGTTCAAAAGAGTAATTTAAGTGAGAAAGAAAAAAATAAGTTATTGAATCAAGTTAAAAAAGAGAAGGCTTAAGCAATTGTCAGCCCTTTTATTTTAGATTTTAACCAACTTGATTTTACAGGGGTTAACCAATCATTTAAAAATCCTTCTTTGGTAGTTACTGTATTATTGAAGTAAACGGTGTCTTCATTTATAAAATTATTTTCCCAAGCATAATTAAGTTGGGCCATCGGCAACAATTGAACTTTGTCTTTTATATAGAAAGCTAGGTTTTGTCTGTTAAACAAATCAACTTTGAATAACTGCTCTATTTTTTTGATGGTATGAACCGAACTGTCCGTACTGCAACCACCTACAGTAGTATTGGTTTCATCAGCCATTAATACAATAAACTGTCCAAAAAACAAAGTGGCAAAACCTTTAACAGGAGCTCCATGGCTTTTCCAATTGGCTACAAAATCATTTAAAATCGACTCGATTTCAAGCGCTTCGCTAATGCTGAATAAACGATTACTTTGGTATATCCAAACTTTAGAATGATTACTAAAGTCTGCAGGGCAATGCAATTGATAATCCGATAGGTTCATGGTGCAAATTTACAAATTAAACCATGCTTTCCGCAATCATTTCAGCAATATCTAAAACGGCCACTTCTGATTCTTTCTCTCTGTTTTTGACCCCATCAGACATCATGGTGTTACAAAAAGGGCAGGCTGCAGCAATAAATTTTGCACCTGTTTCAAGGGCTTCGTCTGCTCTGTCCATATTAATCCTTGAAGTTCCTGGCTCGTCTTCTTTAAACATTTGTGCTCCACCCGCTCCACAACAAAGTCCATTGGTTCTGCAGCGCTTCATTTCCACCAACTCTGCATCCAACGCTTCTAATACTTTCCTAGGAGCTTCATAAATATCATTTGCCCTACCCAAGTAACAACTATCATGGTAAGATATTTTTTTACCTTTAAAGCTGCCACCCTCTTTCATTACAATTTTCCCCTCATTAATCAATTCTTGTAATAAAGTAGTATGATGAATTACTTCATACCTGCCACCTAATTCAGGATATTCATTTTTCAATGTATTAAAACAGTGTGGGCAAGTGGTAACAATCTTTTTAATATTATACCCGTTTAATACTTGAATATTCTGATAAGCCATCATTTGAAATAAGAACTCATTACCGGCTCTTCTTGCTGGGTCACCAGTGCATGCTTCTTCCTTTCCTAAAATAGCAAATTTCAATCCTACTTTAGTTAATATAGTTGCAAATGCTTTAGTGATTTTTTGGGCACGTTGATCAAAACTTCCTGCACAACCAACCCAAAAAAGTATTTCAGGAGTCTCTCCATTCGCCATCATTTCAGCCATTGTGTTAATCTTCATCTCAATATTTTTTGTAGTTTATTTAAAGGTGATTATGAAGCCATTTCTGATGCCCATTTATCTCTATCATCTGGAGAAAATTTCCATGGGGCAAAATTGTTTTCAATATTGCTAAATGTACTGTTCCACTCTTGTGGGGCATTGCTTTCTTCCATTATTAAAGACCTCCTTAATTCAACAATAATATCCAAGGGAGAAATGCTAACGGGACAGGCTTCTACACAAGCGTTACATGTAGTGCAAGCTCTTAATTCTTCAACCGATATATAGTCGTGCAATAAAGATTTGCCGTCTTGAATAAATGATTTGTTTTGGTTGATATTCTTACCAACTTCTTCTAAACGATCTCTTGTAGCCATCATGATTTTTCGAGGGCTCAATAATTTGCCAGTAATATTAGCCGGACATTCAGCTGTGCACCTGCCACACTCTGTGCAACTATAGGCATCTAATAAATTTTTCCAACTTAAATCAAAAACATCTTTTGCGCCAAAGCTTGCTGGGGGTGCTGCATTAGCAGGTGCTAATTCAGGCTGCATTGCATATAATACTTCATTTTGTACTTCAGGCATATTATTGATTTTACCTGGCGAGTCTAATTTTGCGTAATACGCATTTGGAAATGCTAGGGCAATATGCAAATGTTTTGAATAGGGGAGGTAGTTCAAAAAAGCAAAAATGCCTGCTATATGAATCCACCATGCTGTTCTTTCGATGCCAATCAATGTGGAGTTACTAAAGCCTTCAAATAAAGGCATCAAGAAAGATGAAATGCTAAATGATCCAGTTACAGCATAATGCTCAGCTCCGTTTTGTTGAAGCAACTGGTCAGCCGCATTCATTATTAAAAACAAGCTCATTAAAATAATCTCTGTGATTAATATAAAATTCGCATCTGTTTTGGGCCATCCATTCAAATCTTTGCTTACAAACCTTTTTAATTTCAACCAATTTCTTCTAGCTAAAAATAGCACACAAACAACTAAAACACCCAATGCCAATACTTCGAAAATATTAATCAGCCAATTGTAAATTCCCCCTAATAAGGGTAAAAATAATCGATGGGTACCTAAAATTCCATCTAACACTATTTCAAGAACCTCTATATTAATAATAATGAAACCAGCATAAATGATAAAATGCATCAATGCAACTGGAATGTTTTTAAACATTTTTTTCTGCCCCATAGCTAGTAAAAGCAAATTTTTCCATCTGATTGCAGCATTGTCTGAAAGGTCAAGGGCTTTGCCTAAAAAGATGTTTCGTCTAATTTCACCAACTTTTTTGGCAAATAAATAAATGGCTGAAATAGCCATAAGCACAAAAAGGGCTTGTTGTAAATACTCCATAAACAAAGTTATACGCTAAGATAATAGTTTTAATAGCAGCTGAATGCAATTGTGTAATGCAATTTATTGTTGTTAATTTGGGGTACAATTCGTTTTATGTCAGAAAAAAAATATATTCTTAGTTCAGTTGAGGCCCAACAAAAATTGAAGCGCATGAGTTTGGAAATTGCGGAGAGTTTGAGTGGTCATGAGGGACCTATTTTATTAATTGGAGTTCAGAATAGTGGGGTAGTTATAGCAGAAGCAATCGGAAGCTTGTTAAGACCTTTTTTAGACAAAAAAATCGATATTATTTCTGTAAGATTAAACAAGCATCTCCCAGAAAAAGTAGAATTAAGTGAAAGCATTCCATTAAATGGAGTTAATATTATACTGATTGATGATGTCACCAATAGTGGAAAAACCTTATTATACGCTTTAAAGCCATTACTAGATTGGCATCCTAGGACCATACAAACCCTAGTATTGGTAGAACGAATGCACAAGTTGTATCCAGTTAAGCCAGATTTTGTGGGTTTGTCTATCTCTACTACCCTTGAAGAGCATATTCAAGTGGAAACAATTGATGGGAAAATTGTAGGTGCATATGTTGTATAAATAAATCGCCTATTTTTCTTATATTGAATTGATTTTGTAAACATTATAAAAGCGAATAAATCATATGGAAGCATCTATACAGGAAAGAGTAAATGTTTGGTTAAATGGAAATTATGACCAAGAAACCAAGCATATCATTAAAGAATTACAAGCTAATAGTCCAGAAGAATTAGCAGATGCATTTTATCGAAACCTAGAGTTTGGAACTGGTGGATTAAGAGGGTTAATGGGTGTAGGGACCAACCGGGTTAATAAATACACCATCGGAATGGCAACACAAGGTTTTGCCAATTATTTAAAGAAAACCTATCCAGGTGTTGAAATAAAATTGGCAATTGCCCATGATAGTAGAAATAATAGTCGATTTTTTGCAGAAACTACTGCGAATGTTTTTGCTGCAAATGGGATGCAAGTTTTTTTATTTGAAGCGTTAAGACCAACACCTGAACTCAGTTTTGCTATTAGACATTTAGGATGCAAAGCAGGGGTGGTATGTACAGCATCTCACAATCCAAAAGAATACAATGGGTATAAAGCATATTGGAATGATGGAGGACAATTAGTGCCACCACATGATAAAAATGTAATCACCGAAGTAGAAGCTATTCAAAGCGTAGATGAAGTAAAATGGAGTGGAGGAGAGGCTAATATTACTATTCTAGGTAAAGATTTAGATCAAGCTTATTTAGAAATGGTAAAAGGGTTAAGCGTTTATCCAGATGTCATTGCGGCGCAGAATAATTTAAAAATTGTTTATACCCCTATACATGGAACTGGAATCACTTTGGTTCCCCAAGTTTTAGAAAAATTTGGTTTTAATAATGTTCATATTGTAGAAGAGCAATCTAACCCTGATGGCAATTTCCCAACAGTTAAATACCCTAATCCGGAAGAGAGTGAAACCATGAGTATTGGGTTAAAAAAAGCCCAAGATCTTAATGCAGATATTTTATTAGGTACAGACCCAGACGCAGATCGCGTTGGCATAGGTGTTAAAAACCATAAAGGAGAATGGGTACTAATGAATGGTAACCAAACTGCGGTATTGGCTTTTGCCTATATGATGGAAGCCAGAAAAGCCAAGGGGATAGCGCAGCCTAATGATATGGTGATATCTACAATTGTAACTACCGAAATGATTAATGAAGTTGCAAAGCAAAATAATGTTGCTTGTTACAATGTATTGACTGGATTTAAATGGATTGCAGAGAAGATTAAAGAATTAGAGGGTAAGGAAAATTATGTAATTGGAGGAGAAGAAAGTTTTGGATTAATGATTGGGGATCAAATTAGAGATAAAGATGCTGTTAGTGCTGTAGCATTAATGTGTGAGATGGCTGCTTACGAAAAGAATAAAGGCAAGACTTTATTTGATAAGATGATTGAATTATATATTCAGTATGGTTTCTATTATGAAAACTTAATCAGTATCACCAAAAAAGGAATGAATGGCCAAAAAGAAATTGCAGCAATGATGGAGGGGTATAGAAACAGCCCGCCAAAAGAAATTAATGGGTCTGCAGTAGTTACGCTATTAGATTATCAATTACAAACTGGTAAGAATTTACAAACTGGAGAAACATGGACTATTCAACTTCCTAAGAGTAATGTTTTGCAGTTTATTACTGCGGATGGCAGTAAAATTTCTGCAAGACCTTCTGGTACTGAACCAAAAATCAAGTTTTATTTTAGTGTAAAAACCAATTTAAGTAGTAAGGCTGAATTTGATGCAAAACAATTGGAATTAGAGAATAGGATAAATGGAATTATCAATAGTATGAACCTAAAATAGATTGCTATATTCGCAATATGCGAAAGGATAGAGAATACAATGATGGATTTACCCATAAAGGGATGCGCAAGATTTTGGTAGATACGTTGCGTGATAAGGGAATTACTGATGAAATGGTTTTGGATGCAATTAATTCCATTCCGAGGCATTTTTTTCTTGAATCGGCATTTGAAAAAATTGCTTATGAAAATCGTGCTTTTCCTATTTCTGCTGACCAAACTATTTCTCATCCCTATACGGTAGCTTACCAAACACAGCTTCTTCAAATAAAAAAAGGGGATAAGGTTTTAGAAATTGGAACGGGAAGCATTTATCAGACAACCATTCTTGCTGCATTGGGGGCTCAGTGGGTTTATACGATTGAAAGGCAAAAGAAATTGTTTGATGAACAAAAAGAGTATTATCATTTTAGAAAACAATATCCCAATATCAAATTTTTTTATGGGGATGGATTTAAAGGGCTACCCACTTATGCCCCCTTTGATAAAATTTTGATTACAGCGGCAGCTCCGTTTGTTCCGCCATTGTTGGTTGAGCAATTAAAGCCAGGTGGACTAATGGTCATTCCAGTAGATGAAGGAGATGCTCAGAGAATGATGCGAATTACTAAAAATTTAGATGGAACGCTTAATGAAGAATTATTTGAGGAGTTCTCATTCGTGCCAATGCTTCAAGGTAAAAATGTTTAAAAAAAAGGGCCCCGATCAGATGATCGAGGCCCAACTCTTAAACTAAAACCAAACTATTGTTGCATCATATCCATTCCACCACTTTGGTCAGCTTTGGTATTTTTTCTCTTGAATAAGCTTGCGTCAAATTTACCAAATCGGTAACTGAAATTCAATCTTAAAACTTGTGGGTCTCTACGTCTTTGACTGGTTTGATTAAAGAAAGAGCTTTCAGAATAACTCTGGAACAACTGGGTTCTGAATATATCATTCATGCTTAAAGTGATTATACCAGTTCTGCCTTTTTTCCAAGTAAACTCTTTACGAATAGCCAAGTCAAATCCATATCTAGGTAAATTAAAACCTTGCGCGCCAGATTGGGGGCCACCTCCCCACATCATACCACCACGGCCACCACCGCCTCCACTTTGAGGCAATACCGTTTTTGCTTGATAATCTCCACTTAACTGAATGGATAGTCCCTTTGCCACTTTAAATGTGTTGTTCATTTTAGTGAACCAACTCCATTGTTCTTGAACTAGATCGGGTTGGCCAGGAACAGTTGCATTAATTCTTGAATTAAAAATATTTAAGTTCACCGTCATTTCCCACCATGGAGTTATAGACATTTTATTAGTTAATTCTAAACCAAATGATCTAGCACTATTGGCATTAATATATGTGCTAAAGAAGGCACTGTCACCAGGAATCAACGCATTTGCATCTCTATAAACATATCGAGTGATTAAGTTAGTAGAATGCTTATAAAATGCAGTAGCAAGAAAATTAGCCCCTTTTTTATAGGCATTGTTCCAACTCATTTCAAATGAATTAGTGAATTCAGGACTTAGTCCTGCATTACCTACGTTGATATTTTGTGGATCTGAATAATCAGGGAAAGGCATCAACTGAAAGAAATTTGGTCTGTTTACTCTTCTAGAGTAGTTGATTTGAAAGTCTTGTTTTTCATCAATTTTATATGTGATGAATGCACTTGGGAACAAACTCAATGGGAATTTTACAGAGAAAGTAGCGGAATCGGCGCCATTTGAATTTAATAATGTTCCGGTATAGTTTGAACTTTCTGCTCTTAACCCCAATTGATAGCTCCATTTGTTTACCCTGAAACTATATGTACTATATGCTGCATAAACAGCATCTGTATATTTATACCTGCTACTGATTAATGGTACCAGTTGATATTGTCCAGTTAAACTATTGAATCTAAACTGATCCAATTTATTGTTGAAATCTCTAATAGCAACTCTTCCACCAGCTTCAAACTTTTTATCCTCAGTAAGAGGATTTTCATAATCAATTTGGAAAGTATGATTGGTAGTACTTCCTTCACCAATACCTCTCTGTAAAATAGGCGTACCCTTTTGAGTTCCGTCCATATTGTATGTATAGTTATTGATATTAGATAAGTTGTCGTTGCTGCTTTTGTTGTAATTATAATCAGAAGAAATATTGTGACCATTCTTCATGAAATTGTGCTTGTAGCTCAATTGAGTACCAACATTTCTAAAATTGCTTGTAGACTGGGTTCCAATATTAGAGTAAGAACTTTTAATTCCCTTAATGGTAGAATCTACTCTTTGGGTTTGATCGTTATCAAATTGTCCTCTATTGAAATTCGCAGTAATAGATAAAGTATTTCTATTATCAACAAAATAATCTAATCCACCTCTGAAGAAGCCAAAGTATCCCTGATTTGTGGAATTTTGTAGGTTGTAAATATTACTTGGAACAGCTAAAGTATTATTTCTGTCTGTAATTCCTTCTGAAATAGATTTACGTTGATTTAATACACCGCTTCCAGTAAAGTTTAATTTATTTTGACGGATATTAATATCTCCACCGCCATTAAACCTACCGCGAGAATCAACCCCCATTCTTAAACCGCCATTGTATCCTACTTTCTTATTTTTCTTAAGTACAATGTTTAAGATTCCTGCATTTCCGCCAGATGCGTCAAATTTTGCAGAAGGATTGGTAATCAATTCTACTCTGTCTATAATATCTGAAGGAATCTGATCTAAGGTGATTGTAGTAGGACGTCCATCAATAAATAAAGTAGGTGCTGCATTCCTAAGTGTAACGTTACCATCAATATCTACGTTTAATGCAGGAATATTTCGCATTAATTCAGTAGCGGTTTGTCCAGAACCCATTAAGTTTTTATCAACATTAAATATTTTTCTATCAATTCCTAATTCAAACTGAGGCTTAGTAGATGCTGTAACAGTTACATTACCCAAATTCGTCGCATCTTCTTCCATTTTAATATTACCTAAATCTTTATCTGCCATGCCAAGCATTTGCTGCATGTTTCCGCCATTGGCACCACCCGAAGGCATTTTGATTCCAAAACTAATGGTTTGGTCTACTGTTTTATAAGCTAGTGCTGTGGCATTCAGTTTAAAATTACCAAATAAAGAAAGGTTTTCAAAACTGAAATCTCCATTTGCTTTGGTGATAATGGTGCCAAGAATGGCTTCTTTCATTTTTTTGCTAACTGTATCAAATCTGTTACCTCTTAATTGAACAGTCACTCCTTCAATACCCTTGTTTGTTTTACTGTCTACTATTTTTCCATAAAAATGGCCAATATTGATGTTTTGTCCTGCTCCTGCAGCGCCTCCACGACCACCTGCCATTGATGGCATTTGAGCCGAAGTTGTTGCAACAAAAAAGGCTAGAAACCCAATTAATCCTAAAAATTTACGCATATTCATCTTTATTAATAAGTGCAAAGTTGGCTTACGCAATGCTCGAATGGTTATTGCATTTTATAAGCGGTAATATGACAAGCCTGAGTGGATAAAGTTTAACAAAATCGGCGAATAGGCTGTTTAATCCGTCGGTGACTAAGAAATAAGGGTGAGTAGGACTTGAATTATACCAATTAAAAACCCTAATACGCCACCAAGGATTTCAATAAATCGGAATTCTTTAGACATAATATCATTTAATATTTGCTCCAATTTATCTGTGGAAAATCCTTTTACTTTTTCAATGACTATTTTTTCTAAATCTAGGTCTCTTTGTAAATTTCCCATATAAGACTTCATTATGCCTGGGAATAAATCTTTTAATTCGGACATAAAAACCGCCTTCATTTGTTGAATTGTTTTATCTCCAATAAACATGCTTATAACTGGCATTTGTTCTGCCAATTTTACTCTTAAAAAATGGTCAATATGTGCATCAATCTGAGGCATTAATTGATCAATATTGGCTGGATTGGTGATTTTTGATTCAATATCTTGAAAGGATAATAATTCATCACTTACCAATTTCCCTAATTTTTCGGCAAATTGCACCTGTCTTTTCTGGAAGATGCCAATAAAAGTGATGCCTAAAATTTTTATTGGTTTTTTAGGGTGAAACAACATTTTGATGGCTACCCAATTGGTAAACCAACCAATAAAAGCAGAGATAAAAGGGATAAGGTATAAAAGCTTCATGTACTTAAGTTAAAAAACCTATAAAACATACGTTTTATAGGTTTTGAGTGGGAGAACGAGGGGTCTCGAACCCCCGGCCTTCAGTGCCACAAACTGACGCTCTAACCAACTGAGCTACGCCCTCCGTTTTTGTGGATGGCAAAAGTAGTAAATATTTTTTAAAAAAACTTCATCCAAAGCTTTGTTAATTGGTTTTATACTTGCCATTGAAAACTTTTTTTAGATTATTTTTGAAAAGATCATGCAAAAATTCAAGCAATTTATGAAGAGTAGAAAAGGATTAGTGCTAACGGCCTTGGTATTATTTGGTTCATTATTTATTGCATTTCGCAGTATCAATGGGACAGATTCAAATGAGAAAATAGCCCAGCAACAAAAATTATTGAATACGGTTGGTGCCTTACTAGAACAGCAACATTACAGTCCCCAAAAAATCAATGACGACTTTTCTAGAAAAATATTTAAAGCTTATTTAAGTCAGTTAGATGGAGATAAAAGCATTTTTATTGCAGCCGATGTGAATGCAGTAAAGAAATTCGAAACAACCATTGACGATGAAATTCATGGTGCTTCCATCCAATTTCAACCTGCAGTAAGTGCTATTTACGAGAAAAGAGTTGCAGAAACAATGCTTTATTATAAAGACATTTTATCAAAACCTTTTGATTACAGCGTTAACGAAACTGTTCAATTAGATGGAGATCAATTAGGATATACCAGTACTGAAGCAGAAAGAAAAGATCGTTGGAGAAAAAAATTAAAATATTATTCTCTAGAACGTTTTATTGATTTGCAAGAAGAAAGAGAAAAAAATAAAGGGAACGATAGTTTCAAAGTTTTGCCAGATGATAGTTTAGAGTTGGCAGCTAGAACCAGTGTATTAAAGATGATGGATAGAACTTTTAATCGAATCAAAACTACATTTACTGAAGAACAGCGATTTAATTCATTTATCAATGTGATTACCAATACCATGGATCCTCATACCGATTATTATCCTCCGATAGAAAAAAGGGCATTTGACGAAAGGATGAGTAATCAGTTTTATGGAATTGGGGCTCAATTACAACAAGATGATAATGGAATAAAGATTGCGAGTGTAGTTACAGGTGGACCGGCTTGGAAATCAGGCGCTATTGTAGCCGGAGATATAATTATCAAAGTAGCTCAAGGAGCAAATGAGCCAGTTGATGTAAGTGGATATGGTACAGAAGATGCGGTTAAATTAATTAGAGGCGATAAGGGAACGGAAGTAAGAATCACATTTAAAAAACAAGATGGTACAACTAAAACCGTTTCTTTAATCAGAGAAAAAATTGAGCAGGATGAAGGATTGGCAAGAAGCGCGGTTATTATGCAAGGGAAAGATAAAATCGGTTACATTGCTTTGCCAGATTTTTACGCAAATTTTGAAGATAAAAATGGGTTTAAATGTTCCGAAGATGTTGCTACTGAAGTTAAAAAATTGAAAGCAGAAAACGTAAAGGGAATTGTGATTGACTTAAGAAATAATGGGGGAGGCTCGTTACTTGAAGTTGTAAAAATGGTAGGTCTGTTTATAAAAACAGGACCAGTAGTTCAGGTGAAAGAACGAGATGGTAGAGTTGATCAGCAAACATGGCGAGACAACGATGAATCTGTTTTATACGATGGGCCTCTAACTGTAATGGTTAATGAACTCAGTGCATCTGCAAGTGAAATATTTGCAGCCGCCATTCAAGATTATAAAAGAGGTATTGTTATTGGTAGTAGTTCTACTTATGGTAAAGGAACAGTTCAAAGACCAATACCTTTTGGAAGACCTATCGATTTTTACAGTAGTAGAACTGAATTTGGGGCAGTAAGCTTAACCTTTCAAAAATTTTATCGAGTTAATGGGGGGAGTACGCAATTAAAAGGTGTTGTGCCAGATATTATAATGCCAGATACTTATGAATATCTAAAAATTCGCGAAAAGGATAATCCCAACTCTTTGCCTTGGGATGCTATACCACAAACGCCTTACCAACCTTGGCAAGGAATTAGTGTTGGTAATTTAACAGAAATTATCAAAAAAGAACAAACTAGAATATCTAGTGATGCAAATCTGATATTACTTCAAGATAACCTTAAATGGTTGTCTAAGAATAATGATAATCCAATCAATTTGCAAATAGATCAGTTTAAGCAATTGCAAAAGCAAATCACTAACACGGTAAACCAAAATAATACCTTGTTAAAACTTAAAAATGAAATGAGTGTTCAAACACTTGAGGCAGATAAGGACAAGTTTTACAATAACCCTGATAAAAATAAGGGAATTAGGTACCAGGAGTGGTTGAAGTTGTTAAAGCAAGACTTACAAATTGATGCTAGTGCAAAAATAATACAAGAGCTGGCAACACAGCAGTATAATACTGCGAAAAATTAAAACGTCTTTTTTATATTGAACGATTAGTAGAACATTATGGAAAAGAAGTTAGAGAAGAAATGGTATGCAGTTTATACCAAACCCAGATGGGAAAAGAAGATTGATTCTGTTCTTGTTCGAAAAGGGATAGAAAGTTGGTGTCCACTGCAAAAAGTAGAAAGACAATGGACTGATAGAAAAAAAATAATTGAAGAGCCTCTTTTTAAATCATACGTATTTGTTTACATTGATGATACAGAACGATCTAAAGTTTTGATGACTGATGGGGCTTTAAACTTTGTATATTATTTAGGCAAACCTGCAGTTATTAAGGAGGATGAAATCAATAATATAAAAGCCTATTTGTCTGAGAAAGATGCAAAAATAACCATCATTTCTGATAAAGGTTTTTCAACAGGTGACCTAATAAAAGTGAATTATGGGGTATTCATGGATAAAGAAGGGACTGTAATTAGAGGAGGGAAGAAAAAGGTATATGTTGAACTTCAGAGCCTAGGACAGGTAATGATTGTGGAATTTCCTGCAGTTTTCCTTACACCTAAATAGTCCAATCAACCAATTGGTTTGCCCATTCATTTCTGTAAGGTGTGCTGATTCTAATATAATTATCAGTATACCCTTCCATCATGCCTTCTTTGTTATAGGCTTCAAATAAAACAGATCTTATTGTGCCACTATGTTGATGAGAAAAAAATTGCTGCTTCATATAAGAAAGGTTTCGCAAAGTTTTATTTCGCTCATTTCTAATATGAATAGGTATCACTGGAGTTATTTCTAGCGCTTTAGTATGGTCTCTTTCAGAATAAGTAAATACATGTAAATAAGACACATCCAGTGAATGAATAAAATCAAATGTTTCTTTAAAATCTTCCTCTGTTTCACCAGGGAATCCAACAATTACATCAACCCCAATAGAAGCATGCGGCATTAACTGTTTTATTAATGCAACACGTTCAGCATATAATTCTCTTTTATACCTTCTGCGCATGAGTCCTAAAATTTTATTGGATCCACTTTGCAAAGGGATATGAAAATGTGGCATAAATTGATCGCTTGTTGAAACCCATTCAATCAATTCATTGGTGATTAAATTGGGCTCTATAGAAGAAATACGATATCTCTTAATACCAGAAACAGCATCTAATGCCTTAACAAGATCTAAGAAATTTTCTCCATTCACTTTGTCGCCATGTGCACCCTTTCCAAAATCACCTAAATTCACCCCAGTCAAAACAATTTCTTTAACGCCTTCTGAAGCCAAAAGATTAGCATTTGCAACTACATTGCTAATAGTATCACTTCTGCTTTTCCCTCGGGCCATTGGTATGGTGCAAAAAGAACAGTTGTAATCGCATCCGTCTTGTACTTTTAAAAATGTTCTGGTTCTATCGTTTTGTGAAAATGAAGCATTAAATCCAGTTACATCGGCAATATCACAACTACAAATTTTTGCAGGGTCGTTTGTTTTGGTAAGTGCCTTAATATGTTCAGTAATATTAAATTTTTCCGCAGCACCTAAAACAAGATCTACGCCTGGTATTGAAGCAATTTCTGCTGGTTTTAATTGTGCATAGCAGCCAGTAATGATGACAAAACTATCGGGAGATTTACGTTGAATTCTTCTAACTAATTGTCTGCACTCTTTGTCTGCATTATCGGTAACAGAGCAAGTATTTATAACATAAACGTCCGCGGAATCGGTAAAATCCTTTTTTTCAAAGCCTTCTTTTTCCATAATTCTAGAAATAGTAGAGGTTTCTGAAAAATTGAGTTTACATCCAAGCGTATGAAATGCTACTGTTTGTTTCTGATTCATTCAAACACAAAGTTAATACAGCAATCCCAAAAATCATTCAATGAAGGGTCTTCTAGTTCGTTTAACTGTAAATATGGTCATTATATGGCTGTAAAAACTTTCTTAAATCTCACGAAACAGCCCATTCTATTTCAAATTTTACCTATAATCAACTATGTTTGTCCCTCTTTAAAAACCAAAACAAATATGCAGTTTAATAAGATCAATAACATTACGGGTTGGTTGGTTTTCATAGTTGCCAGCGCAGTGTATACCCTTACTGCCGAAGCTGGAGGAAGCTTATGGGATTGTGGTGAATTTGTAAGTAGTTGTTTTAAGCTACAAATACCTCATCCACCAGGAGCCCCTTTGTTTGTTATTTTAGGTAGAATATTTATTATTTTATTTGGGGATGATCCAATGAGTGCTGCAAAAGCAGTGAATATGATGAGTGCGATTGCAAGTGCATTTACCATTTTGTTTCTATTCTGGACTATTACTCATTTTGCCCGCAGAATTATTAATATCAAAACAACCGATACTCCAAACAGTTATCAAGTTTGGAGTATTATGGGGGCTGGCGTTGTAGGCGCATTAGCTTATACATTTAGTGATTCATTTTGGTATAGTGCAGTTGAGGGTGAAGTATATGCACTGTCTTCTTTTTTTACTGCTATTGTTTTTTGGGCTATACTAAAATGGGAAAACCATGCGGATGAACCAGGTGCCGACCGCTGGATTGTATTTATATTTTTCATGATGGGATTGTCTATTGGAGTTCACTTATTAAACCTTTTGACTATTCCAGCAATTGTAATGGTTTATTATTTTAGAAAGAGAGAAAGCTTTAATTATGAATTAATTCGTTCTTGGTTTATTAAGATTGTCTCTATTGGCGGGGGGCTTGCTTTTATTGCTGCCCTTGTAGGTGCTGCAGCTGAAGCTACTGATAATGTACCAATGGATGGAACCATCGGAGGATTAATGATATTGGCCACAATTGTTGGGGTTGGTTTATTATTTATTATAGAAAAATGGAAGCCAGCTCAAAAAGCTTATTATGGGGGCGTTTATATTTTCTTTGTTATAGGTTGCGTAATTACAGGTGCTGTTCAGGTTGGTGTTATACAATATTCTATCAAATTGGCTGGTTCTTTTGATAGATGGATGGTAAACGGTGCTGGAATGCCTTTCTTTAGTGGATTCACACTGTTCTTTGTTTTGGTTGCTGCATTATTATGGTATGGATTAAAGTTGGCTTCTAAAAAAGCATGGCCTTATTTAACATTATCTATTTGGTGCATCAGCTTTATGTTTATTGGCTACAGTACTTATTTAACAACCATGATTAGAAGCAGTGCTAATCCTTCCGTGGATATGTACAATGTAGATAATCCAATGAGTTTAGTTGGGTACTTGGGTCGTGAGCAATATGGTGATTTCCCATTGTTATATGGTCAAAAATTCACTGCTCAACCTGTTGATTTAAAAAATACGGGAATGCGCTATCAAAAAGCCCGTGATAAATATATTGAAGTTGGTCAGGATAAGAAATATGTGTATAATCCCGAAGATAAAATGTTGTTCCCAAGGGTTTGGGATGCAAGTGATGATCAATACCATGCTTACTACTATTCTGCATTTTTGAATATTCCTAAATTAAAAGATGGCACTTACGAACGTGCCCCCAACCAAGTAGACAACGTTAAATTCTTTGTAGGTTATCAAGTTTACTGGATGTATTTCCGCTATTTTATGTGGAATTTTTCTGGTAAGCAAAATGATATTCAAGGCGTTTACACAGGGAATGTTCGCGATGGTAACTGGATTACTGGTATTTCATTTGTTGACAATTTAATTTATGGAGACCAATCTCAACTACCTGATTCACTTAAGAATAATAAGGCGAATAACAAATTATTTGCCTTACCATTCATCTTAGGCATTTTAGGTTTTGTATACCACCGTAGAAAAAGAGGAGATGATGCATTTGCCAATTTATTGATGTTCTTTTTTACAGGTTTTGCAATCGTATTATATTTAAATCAAGCAGGTAATCAGCCGCGTGAGCGAGATTATGCTTATGTAGGAAGTTTCTATGCATTTGCCGTTTGGATAGGATTGGGCGTTATGGCAGTTATTTCTTTTTTAGAGAAAAAAATGAAACCAGCAGTCGCAGCCTCTTTGGCAACTTTTATTTGTTTGCTTGCTGTTCCTGCATTAATGGCGCAGCAAGAATGGGACGACCATGATAGGAGCAAGAAGGTTTTAGCTCGTGATTTAGCACGTGATTACTTAGAGAGTTGTGCACCCAACGCCATCTTATTTACTTTTGGTGACAATGATACTTATCCATTATGGTACGCGCAGGAAGTAGAAGGTATTAGACCTGATATTCGCGTAATCAATTACAGCTTATTAGGGATAGATTGGTATATCAATGAAATGAGGTACAAAGTAAATGAGAGCGCACCAATTGACGTAATCTGGTCGGCAGAACAAATTGAAGGTGGTAAAAGAGATTATGCATTGTATCGCCCTAAACCGAATATTCCAGAAGATCGCTACTACGACTTATATGATTTAATGAAGAATTACGTAGGCAGTGACGATCCAATCAATATGGAAGACAGAGGGAATGGGGAAGCATTAAGCACTTTCCCTGTTAGAAAGTTTTCTGTTCCAGTAGATAAAGCACAGGTGTTTGCTAACAAAACAGTAAACGCCAACGATAGCGTGGTTGCTGAATTAAGATTTGAATTGCCAAAGAGTTCAATGATGAAAAATGATATGGCTGTTTTAAATATCATTGCAGCGAACAAGTGGAATCGTCCTATTTATTTTACCAATCCTCAAGTAGACTTAGGCTTTGATGAGTTCCTAAGAAGAGACGGGCTAAGTCATAGACTGGTTCCTGTTCAAAGCTCTAAAGTAAATACCGATTGGATGATGTCTAAAGCCATGAACGTTTTTGCGGCCGGAAATGCGAATGTAAAAGGCGTGTATTTCGATGAAGAGAACAGAAGGCATTTAAATAGTATCAGAACTGCTTATACCGAATTAGCAATTGACTTAGCTTCAAAAGGAAGAAAAGATGATGCTAAAAAGGTTTTACAAAAAGTAGACCAACTAATGGATGAAGAAAATTTCCCTTATGGCATGGTAAGTCGAGGTAATATGCATAATAGAAATACATTGATGTTCTTAGAAGCATGTTATATGGCAGAAGATAAGGGCTTAATTGAAAAAGTAGCTGCTTCTGTTGGTAAAGATCTTCAGCAACAGATTAGATATTATAATTCACTTACTGGAAAGAAAGCTGAGTTAATGGAAGATGAAAAACGAATTGCAGAAGGATATATGGAAGGAATGGAAAGAATGAAGTCGGTGTACAATCCAGCCATTCAAATTCCTGGTAAATTGATGGCCCCAAGGGATAGTAGTAAATAGATTTTAAAAAGAGTATATTGAATCGTCCCGAATTTCGGGGCGATTTTTTTTGAACTTAATCGATTTATTACTGTTATCTTATATTATGATTGGCCACCAATTTTTTTCTTATAACCCAAATCAAAACGGCAAAACAAAATTTGAACAATTGCTAGATATTTTCATGCAATTGCTCACTTATACAAGTGGCGACGCAGCAGAATCTTTGAGTTGGATGAATGAATTGGATAAGCAATACCATTTTACTGATCAAGAGTATGGTATGGGCGATTTTATTGAAGACCTCAAGCAAAACGGATACCTAAAAGAAGACCCATCCAATGGAGATTTTAGCATAACTGGTAAGTCGGAACAAACAATTAGAAAGAAAAGTTTAGAAGAGATTTTCGGGAAATTGAAGAAAGCTGGTAAAGGCAATCACCAGACATTTAAACCTGGTCAAGGGGATGAAGTGAATTCTGATACTAGACCATTCCAGTTTGGTGATATGTTAGAGCAGATTGATTTTACGGAGAGTATCAGAAATGCACAAATTAATAGGGGAGTAGAGGCATTCTCGATGCATGAAGATGATTTGCAAATTAGAGAAGCCGATTTCAAAACACAAACTTCTACTGTGTTAATGATTGATATCTCTCATTCCATGATATTATATGGAGAAGATAGAATAACGCCTGCAAAGAAAGTGGCTATGGCATTGTGTGAATTAATCACTACTAAATATCCTAAAGACACCATAGACATCGTGGTTTTTGGAAATGATGCATGGAGCATTGAAATGAAAGACCTAACGTATTTAAAAGTAGGACCCTATCATACCAATACTGTTGCCGGATTAGAGTTAGCGATGGACTTACTTAGAAGAAGGAAAAATCCAAATAAGCAAATTTTCATGATTACCGATGGTAAGCCCACTTGTTTAAAAATTGGCAAGCAGTATTATAAAAATAGTTTTGGGCTAGACAGAAAAGTGGTGAATCGTTGCATCAATTTAGCTGCTCAATGTAAAAAATTAAAGATTCCTATCACCACATTCATGATTGCTTCAGATCCTTATTTGCAGCAGTTTGTACAAGAATTCACCGAAATGAATAATGGCAAAGCTTATTTTGCTTCATTAGATAAGTTAGGTGCATTTATATTCAAAGATTTTGAAAGCGGAAAAAGAAAAACAGTTTATTAAAAATGAAAAAAGCAAAAATAGCTCAATACGATTCTATTTATAATTTAGGGCAACTGAAAGCTAGTGGGTATCAATCCAAATCGGTTAAAGTAGAAGTGAGAAATAATCTCATTAGAACCATACAAGAAAAAGAAAATCCTTTTGTTGGTATTATGGGATATGAAGATACGGTTATACCAGATACAGAAAGGGCTTTATTGAGTCAACATAATATTTTGTTTTTAGGTTTAAGAGGTCAAGCCAAAACCAGGATGGCGAGACAAATGATTGATTTGTTAGACGAGTATATTCCTGTAATTGCTGGTTCAGAAGTAAATGATGATCCCTTTAAACCATTGAGTAGGTATGCCCATGATTTGATTGCGGAAAAAGGAGATGATACACCTATCGAATGGGTACATCGCACAGCACGTTATGGAGAAAAGTTGGCTACGCCAGATGTGAGTGTGGCAGATTTAATTGGAGACATTGATCCCATTAAAGCAGCCAATTTGAAGTTGAGTTTCTCAGATGAAAAAGTAATCCATTATGGAATTATACCAAGAAGCAATCGAGGTATTTTTGTAATTAATGAATTGCCTGATTTGCAAGCTAGAATTCAAGTGGCTTTATTCAATATTTTACAAGAGGGCGATATTCAAATCAGGGGATTCAAATTAAGAATGCCTTTAGATATTTTATTTGTGTTCACCGCGAATCCAGAAGATTATACCAATCGCGGAAGTATCGTTACTCCATTGAAGGACCGAATTGAAAGCCAAATACTCACACACTATCCCAAAAATATAGAAACTTCATTGGCTATTACGGAACAGGAAGCCAATATATTGCCTGCACAAAAAGAAAGGGTCAATATCAGTGATTTAGTAAAACGCATCATTGAGCAAGTAGCTTTTGAAGCTAGGTCTAATGAATATGTAGATAGAAAGAGTGGGGTAAGTGCAAGGCTAACCATTGCCGCCTTAGAAAATGCGGTTAGTAGTGCTGAACGCAGAGCCATCATACACAATGAAACATCTACACAGGTTTGGATTAGTGATTTAACAGGTATCATTCCTGCCATTACTGGTAAAATAGAATTGGTATATGAAGGGGAGCAAGAAGGGCCTTATCAGGTTGCAGTGAACTTGATAGATAAATCGGTAAGAAATTTATTTATTCAATTTTTCCCGAATCCTGAACAAGCTAAAAAAAGAAGAAATACAGGTAAGAAATCTACGGAAGAAGTAGCTGTAAACGAGAATCCATATAAAATGATTACTCGTTGGTTCGATGGGGGTAACCATATAGAGTTGCTATTAGATATGAAAGATGCTGCAAAAATTGAAACCCTGTATCAGGTAGACGGGTTGTATGCATTGGTTAAAAAGCACTATCCACATGCGAATGCAAATGAAAATGCATTGCTCATGGAATTTGTTTTACACGGATTGGCGGCCTACTCAATGATTAGTAAAAAATCAATTGATGGCAAATTAAGCTTCAACGATTTGATGGGAAGTATGATGAATTTTGAAAATTTAGGAACAGAAGAAGAAGAGGAAGATATTTAAATCAGTTCTTTTAATTTTTCTACTACTGCATCAATTTCCGACTTGGTATTGTGTTTGCTAAAGCTGAATCGAACTGTAACTTGGTTGGGGTTATTATTTATAGCTCTAATAACATGAGACCCTTGATCCGCGCCACTGGTGCATGCGCTACCACCGCTTGCGCAAATATTATTGATGTCAAGGTTGAATAAAATCATTTCACTTTTTTCTGTTTTAGGGAAGCTAACACTTAAAACAGCATATAAGGATTTACCTGTAGGATCACCATTAAAAGTAATGCCTTTAATATTTTTATTAAGTTGATTCATCATATAATGCTTCAACTCAGTAATATAATTACTATCATTTTCATAGTTAGTAGTTGCTAATTCAAGCGCTTTAGCAAAACCCACAATGCCATACAAATTTTCGGTGCCAGCACGCATATTTCTTTCCTGGCTACCACCATGTACGTAAGGTTTAATCTTTACATTTTCATTAATGTATAACATTCCAACACCTTTAGGGCCGTGGAATTTATGTCCAGCACCAGTTATAAAGTGAACAGGTGTATTTCTTAAATTAAATGGGAAATGCCCCACTGTTTGAACAGTATCAGAATGGAAAATGGCATTGTATTTTTTGCAAAGATCTCCAACTGCATGAATATCTAACATATTACCGATTTCATTATTGGCATGCATCAGTGTTACCAAACATTTTTCTTCACTATTTGCTAGCAAAGATTCTAAATCGGTAAGGTCAATATGTCCATTGGGTAAAAGCTTTACATAACTTAAAGCAGCTTCTCCATTTTGATATAAATATTCAATTGTATGACTTGTTGCATGGTGTTCAATAGAAGAACTAATGATATGTTTGCATCCTAGGTCTCTCACCGATGCAGTGATGGCCATATTACTGCTTTCGGTTCCGCCACTTGTAAAGAAAATTTCAGCAGGGTGGGCATTCAATATTTTGGCTACCGATTTTCTGGAATTTTCAATAGCCATTCTAGATTCTCTTCCATAAGAATAAATAGAGGAAGGGTTGCCAAAGTGTTTGGTTAAGTATGGCATCATGGCTTCTAATACTGCAGGGTCTAAAGAGGTAGTGGCTGCATTGTCTAGATAGATTCTTTCCATAAAATCGGTTGTAAATTGATTAATTTAATCCTGCTGCTTCCTTAATATCATTCATCAATCTTTTTGCAATATTTGCAGCAACGGTTTCACTATTGCTTTCAGCGTAAATTCGAATAATGGGTTCTGTATTGCTACTTCTTAAATGAACCCAATCATTATCAAATTCAATTTTAAGCCCATCATCGGTATTAATTGGGTTCTTTTTATACTTCTTTTTAATTTGATCAAAGATGCTTGTTAAATTAACACCTGGTGTAAGCTCAATCTTATTCTTACTCATAAAATAGTCTGGGTACGTATTTCTGAGTTGTTTGATCGATTTTTTTTCTTTTGCTAAATGAGTTAAAAACAATGCTATTCCAATTAAAGCGTCTCTTCCATAATGTAAATCTGGTACAATGATTCCTCCATTTCCTTCTCCACCAATTACTGCATTTACTTCCTTCATTTTTGTAACCACATTTACTTCGCCCACCGCACTTGCAGAATAAGTGCCACCATGCTTAATGGTAATATCTTTCAATGCACGAGTACTACTCATATTGCTTACGGTATTGCCTTTTCGATGTTGCAAAATATAATCGGCTACAGCAACCAAAGTATATTCTTCTCCAAACAAGCTTCCATCTTCACATACAAAGCAAAGACGATCAACATCTGGGTCAACAGCAATACCCATGCTTGCTTTTTGTTTATTTACTTCCTTGCATAAATCTCTTAAGTGTTCAGGTAACGGTTCGGGGTTATGTGCAAACTGGCCATTTACTTCCCCATTTAAAACGGTATATTTTTTTACCCCTAAAGCAGCTAGCAATGCAGGAACAGCTATTGCCCCAGTGCTATTAATTGCGTCGATAACAATAGAGAAATTGGCAGCCTTAATTGCCTCTTTATCTACTAAGGGATAATTTACACAAGCTTCAATATGTTTTTCTAATAAATTTTCACCAATAATGACTTTTCCTAATTGGTCTACAGAAACAAATTGAAAGTCTTCTTTTGCCGCAATTTCAAGTAGTTGTGTCCCTTCCGCTCCACTTATGAATTCTCCTTTTTGATTGAGTAATTTTAAAGCATTCCATTCTTTGGGATTATGGCTTGCAGTTAATATAATGCCCCCTACGGCTTGTTCAGACACTACAGCCATTTCAACAGTAGGAGTAGTACTTAATCCTAAATTGATTACATCTAACCCCATAGAAATTAGCGTGTTTACTACCAATGCTTGAACCATTTCTCCACTGATTCTACCATCCCTTCCTATGACTACTTTTTTATTTTGATCATTAGATTTTTTTAGTAAAGTGCCATAAGCAGCCGTAAATCTTACTATATCTAAAGGGCTTAAACTGTCTTCTGGTTTACCTCCAATAGTACCCCTAATGCCTGAAATGCTTTTTATTAATGCCATATCTAAGTGCTTAAACGGCGGCGAATATAATTCAAATTTTTTGTATGATTCCGTAACGTAACTTCGTAGTTGAAACATTAATATGGCAGACAAAGCATGGTTTAAGGATTGGTTCAATTCACCTTACTACCATTTATTATATCAACATAGAGATGAAAATGAAGCGGAGCAGTTTATTAAAACATTAATTAGCTATTTAAAACCTGAAAAAGGTGCCACCATGTTAGATATCGCATGTGGAAAGGGGAGGCACAGTATGGCATTAGCAGAAATGGGTTTTGATGTGACTGGAATAGACTTATCCGAGGCTTCCATTGCTGAAGCTAAATTGGATGAATCAGACCGCTTGCATTTTTATCAGCATGATATGCGAAGAGGGTTTAGGATAAACTATTTTGATTTTGCATTTAATTTTTTCACCAGTTTTGGTTATTTCAAAACTAGAAGGGAACACGATAGTGCCATTAGAATGATGGCAGATAGTATTAAACCCGGGGGTATTTTAGTAATTGACTATCTGAATGTTCATTTTGTAGAATCCCAACTAGCGCCAATTGTTACAACAGAAGTGGAAGAAGTTAAATTTCACATTAGTAAATGGCAAACAGAAGCACATTTCTTTAAACAAATTCAAATTACCGACCAGGAACATTCCGCACCTAGGCATCTTTATACAGAGCGGGTTGCCAAGTTTTCTCTGGGTGATTTCAATGATATGCTCAGTTATCAGCATATGCAAATTGAGGAAGTTTTTGGCAATTATCAGCTTGGTCATTATGATGTAAAAACCTCGCCAAGAATGATTATTGTAGCCAAAAAAATGCAGGAGAAGTTAATATAAATTAAATCCTAAATATTTAATTAGACTTTCAGGTAGTTTAGGTAATTTTTTACGTTCTATTAAATAAGTTGAAAGTCCAGATAAATCTCTGTAAATATAATGTTTGTTTAAAGCCCCTTCTAAATATCCTGCACCGGAAGTATTGCCAGTTCCTACACGCATCCCAATCATTCTTCTAACCATAATCAAGTGTTTATGTCTCCAATTACTCATCAAATGATCCATTTCAATTAAAGAATCTAGTATTTGATAGGAAGTTTGAAAAACAGGAAAATCTCTGTAAAGCATGATGAATAATGCTGCACGCATTGCAGCAGGGCTAAAACTACAGCTAAATAATTGTTTTTGTTCTTCAGTGATTTCAGGGTCAAAATGTTGGAAGAAAACAGCGTCAAAATCTGCTTGCTTAGATTGTTCTCTTTCAGATAAGCTAGCTGTGTATACTGCTTTATATTGTTTCCAAAATGGGTGATTGATTGGGTTGTTAGAGAGTGGATCATCCCAATATGTTTTATCAAAAAATGGCATTCTCTCCAACCAATCGTTTACTAATTGTAACAAGTTTTTGCTATTCTCCGTTTGAGTTATATGCTGATAATCAGGTTGAGTAAATCCGCCTTCATTGGTTCTTTTATAATAATCTTTTTGATGTCTTTTTTCTAGTTCAAGCCCCAGTTTGGCCTCAATTAATCTAAACTGTTTACTTTGGAATCCAGAAGATGGAGTTAGCAAGTTTCTAAATGCTAAGAAATCCATAGGAGTCATAGTATCTAAAATATTTACCTGCTGATTTAAAAGCTCTAATATTTTGATAATTCGTTTAAATCGATGTCTTACTAGGTTTAAATCTTCTGAATTATCATTAATTACCTCTTTTTGAAAAATAGCCATACAATAATCTAGTTCAAACAAAATTTGTTTAAACCAAAGTTCATAAGCCTGATGAATAATGATGAATAACATTTCATCATGAGCTGGTTCATTCCCAGTTTCAAAGCTAACAGGGTGTTGGCTTTGAATAACCTTATCCAACTGTAGATAAGTGCCGTAATACATTGGTTCTTTTTCCATAAAGCAACGTTAAGCCTCAAATATAGCTTCATTCATTCAATTGCAAAAGAACCACTAATTTCGTAGCATGACAGCATCTTCTTTAACTGATCAAATTGTTTTGAAGCAATCTTATTTATGTGTAGGATTAGATTCAGATATTACCAAATTACCAGTTCACCTAAAAGGAAAACCAGACGGGGTAATTCAGTTTAATAAAGCAATTATTGACGCTACACTCCCTTACTGTGTTAGTTATAAAATCAATACGGCCTTTTATGAATCTCAGGGTTTGAAAGGGTGGGAGATAATGAAAGAAACATTGGATTATATACCCCAAACACATTTTACTATTGCAGATGCTAAAAGAGGAGATATTGGCAACACTTCAAAACAATATGCCAAGGCTTTTTTTGAAGCACTTAATTTTGATGCAATAACGGTTGCACCTTATATGGGAGAAGATAGTATCAGACCTTTTTTAGAATATGATAATAAAGTAACCATTGTTTTAGGATTGACTTCAAATATTGGGAGCAACGATTTTCAACAATTACTTTTAGAAGAATACGACGAGTCATTAACTATGGTGCCTCATATTACACAGGGTTCTGTTGAAAAAAGATTATATGAACATGTATTAGAACGCGTATCAACCTGGGGCACTAAAGACAATTTGATGTTTGTTGTAGGTGCAACTCAAGCAACTGAATTAGAACGAATCAGAAATATTGTTCCAGATAATTTTCTATTAGTCCCTGGTGTTGGGGCTCAAGGAGGAAGCTTAAAAGATGTAAGCAGGTATGGGCTTAATAAAAATATTGGTTTATTAGTTAATGCGAGTAGGGCTATTATTTTTGCATCGGAAGCAGAAGATTTTGCTATTCAGGCTGCTAATGTTGCGGAAAGTTACCAAAAGGAGATGGCTGGGTATCTGCAAATGATGTAACAAATTTCAATTGTTATATAACAATGGTTTGGTTGGAGTTAGCCAACTTTACCACTATGAAAATTACAATCGTCAAATTTACCTTTTTTGCATTTGTGGCACTTATTATTAACGGATGTGAAACAATTAAACAATCAACTAATCAACAAAGAGGAGTAGCCGTTGGAGCAACTAGTGGCGCTGTAATAGGAGGCGTGTTAGGCAATAATATTGGGAATAAAAACAATACTGCATTAGGAGCAATTTTAGGTGCGGCAATTGGAGGAGTTGCTGGTGGAATCATCGGAAACAAAATGGATAAACAAGCAGCTGAAATAAAAAATGCCATTCCAGGTGCAACAGTAGAAAGAGTAGGAGAAGGAATCAATGTAACATTTGATGAAAAGAATCCTGATGGATCTCAAGCAGGCGTGTATTTTGCCAATAATCAATATTCAATTAATAATAATTCACAATTGGCTTTAAATAAGTTGAACAATGTTTTTACTGAATATCCTGATACGAATATTTTGATAGAGGGGCATACAGATAATACAGGTTCAGCTAGTTATAATATGTCTTTGTCTGAACGTAGGGCAAATGCGGTTGCCAATGCATTGCTAGCAACAGGTGTTTCTTCTAGCAGAATTACAACCAAATGGTATGGTGAAAGTCAGCCTAAACTAGAAAATACCAGTGATGAAAATAGGGCTTTAAATAGAAGAGTTCATTTTGTAATTACTGCAAATGAAAAAATGAAAGCAGAAGCAAAACAAAATCAATAAAATCTTATTGGTGAATTTCAATTATTTGATTTGCCAATTTGGTGGCCCAATGCAAGTGGGTTATTCCAGAATAATGTAACTGATCAGAGGCAAGAGCGGCAGGGTTTTTACTCTCTACTCTTGTTTCTTCAGTTATATTGATGAATCTAGTATGGTATTTTTTTGAAAACTGATCGCAAACATGATTATAGGAATCAATTTCAACGCTTATTTCCTTTCCATTTTTATCTGCAGCGTAAGGGGTACATCCCCAATCTGGTATAGATAGAACAATTACTCGTTCTGATTTGCCTCCAGTTAAATGAATCGCTTTCTTGAGTAAGTACTCAAAATCATTCCTAAAATTATCCAAAGACAAATGCCTGTATTGATTATTCACACCAATTAATAAGCTTACAAAATCATACTGTGGTTGTAATTCTGTTTTAAGTAATTGTTCTGCTAATTCAGTACTAGTCCATCCTGTTTGGGCAATAATTTCAGGGGCATGAATCAATATTTTTTGCTTTCGAATGAGTTGGGTAGTAATATAGGGAAATGACTCATGCAAGGGAACTGATTCTCCGATAGTATAGGAATCGCCTAATGCTAAGTAGCTGATGGTATGTTGCATATTAAAAATTGGTTTTCAATATTTCATAAAACTTAAATACATCTTCAAAACTGCAATATAAAGGGGCAGGAGCAACCCTAATTACCCCAGGTTCCCGATAGTCTACTATCACACCATTGTCAATTAGTTTTTGATGAATTTCTTTGGCTCTTTCTTTAAAGTATAAAGATAATTGGGCGCCTCTCTGATCTTTGTCTTCAGGGGTAATAATTTCAAACGAAATTCGGTCTAATTGATTTAGCAGATAGGCCAAGTAGGCTGTTAAAACAATACTTTTTTCTCTGATACGATAAATATCTGCCAATTCTATAATTGAAAGCGATGCTTTTAATCCAACCATGTTAAACACTTGTGCTGTACTGATATTCCAGCCACTGGCATTGGTTTTAGGAATGAACCCTTTCTCCATTTTAAATCGTTCTTTCTCATCGTTGCCCCACCATCCTGCAAGCCTAGGAATACTAGGATTTACAGCGTGTTTTTCATGAATAAAAAAGCCACCTACAGCACCTGGTCCTGCATTGAGGTATTTATAGCTACACCATGCAGCAAAATCCACCTCCCACTCGTGTAAAGAAAGTGGAATATTTCCTGTAACATGCGCTAAGTCAAATCCTGCAATAGCCCCCACTTTATGTGCAGCATGAGTAATGGCTTTTAAATCAAAAAATTGACCAGTATAATAATTAATACCGCCAAATAGCACCATTGATAAGATATCTCCTGCTTCTTCTATAGTGTTGATGATTTGATCTGTACTAAGTGTCTTTTTGCCCTCTAAAGGAGCAATTTCAATAATTGCTTCGGAAGGATTAAGACCAAAATGTTTTACCAGTGTTTCAACAGCATATTGGTCAGAGGGAAATGCGCCCGCTTCCATAATAATTTTAAATCGATCTTTAGTGGGCTTATAAAAACTGAGCATTAATAAATGCAAATTCACGGTTAAAGCATTCATCGCACTTACTTCCAGTTCTTTTGCTCCAACTAGTTTTGCTAAGCTTGGTTTTAAGTATTCTTGGTAATGCAACCAAGGATTGGGCCCATTAAAATATCCACCCACAGCCAATTCTTTCCAAGTGGTTAATTCTGTTTCAACAGCAGCTGCTACCGATTTGGGTTGTAGTCCTAGTGAGTTACCACAAAAATAGATGGCTGTCTGGCCTTTATGCTGAGGAAAATGAAAAAGATTTTTAAAATCCGAAAGTGGGTCTAGCTTGTCTAGTTGTTTGGCAAAATCCAATGAAGCTTCAAAATGGGGCAGCATAATCTTATTTTACCGCAAAGTAAAGCTATCCACCGATTATTTGATAAATGGTGCACAGTTAAAGCTTGAATCCTTTATTTTGAGCATCCAAAAAATCAATATACTGTTATGAGACTATTCCAAATGTTACTGCTACTACTTTTAAGCGGTTCAGTTATGGCGCAGCAAACTCCAGTAACCAAAGCGAACTATGCATTGGCAGCTCGATTTTCGCCCAGTAAAGTACAAAAAATGATTTTTAGTTTAAATGTAGATCCGCATTGGCTAAAAAAGTCTGATCGTTTTTGGTACATGTATGAAACTACCGAAGGGAAAAAATGGTACATAGTAGACGCTGCAAAAGGAGAGAAAAAGCAATTATTCGACAATGCTTTACTTGCAGCAAAACTTACTCGTATTACTGATGACCCAATGGATGCTCAACATCTGAAGATTGATAGCATGAAATTCATTAGAGATGAAAATTGGATCAGTTTTGAAGTGAAAACAACCAAAGATGTTCCCAAAAAAGATACTGCTGCAAAAAAAGGAACCCCTCCAGTAATGGAAAAAAAGGTATTTTATTTTGAATACAATATTTTAAATGGAGACTTGGTTCAGATTACTGATCCTGTGAAGACCAAGCGTAAGCCAATGTGGGCAAGCATTTCACCTGACAGTTCAATGGTTGTATTTGGTAAAAACAACAATCTATACTCCATGGATTGGGCAAACTACAAAAAGGCTTTAGTAAATGATAAAGATTCAAGTATTGTAGAAACGCAGTTAACCAAAGATGGAGTGGAGAATTTTGGTTACCACAATAATGGCAATGGTGAAACCAATGTAGACAGAGAAAAGAACAAAGGGATAAGAAGACCTGCATTTATTCTTTGGTCTCCTGATTCTAAATATTTTGTGGTAGACGTAACTGATAATAGAAGGGTAAAAGATCTTTGGGTAATTAATAGTATTGCCGACCCAAGACCAACTTTGGAAACCTACAAATATTGGATGCCAGGCGAAAAGGAATCTCCTGTTGAACATCTAAGAATATTTGAAGTAGCAACCAAAACAATGAAAGAAATCAAAACGGGAATGTATAAAGACCAAACAGTTAATGTTTGGAGTACTCCAGCAAAAGTAAGCAGCAGAGATGATGAAGGTCGTCCAAATACCTGGTTAGGAACAGCAGATAAATTTTATTTTAGTAGAACCAGTAGAGATTTAAAAAGAATTGATATTGGATTAGTAGATGTTAAAACAGCTACTGCTAAAACCTTGATTGAAGAGAAAATGAATACTTACGTAGAAATACGTAGAATTGGACTAGTGAACGAAGGGAAAGAATTAATTCAGTGGAGTGAAGATGATGGATGGGGACATTTTTATTTATATGATGAGAACGGTAAGTTAAAAAATCAAATTACATCCGGAGCTTGGCATGCGGAAGATATTTTGGCTATTGATGAAAAAGCAAGGGTATTGTATTTCTCTGCCAATGGAAAAGAAGCTGGAGAAAATCCCTACTATTTGCACGCTTATAGAGTCAATTTTGACGGAACTGGTTTGAAACTATTAAACCCAGGCGATTTTGACAATAATGCTTCAATGGATGATAATAAAAAGTATCTAGTAAATACCTATTCAAGGGTTAATACTGTTCCTAAATCTGTTTTATTAGGTGCGGATGGAAGAAAGATTCTAGACTTGGAAACAGCCGATTTAAGCAATTTAATGGCCGCTGGATACAAGTTCCCTGAAATATTTAAAGCCAAAGCAGATGATGGTATTACCGATTTATATGGTGTGATGTACAAACCTTTCGACTTTGATAGTTCTAAGAAGTATCCAATTGTTGAGTATGTTTATCCAGGACCACAAACTGAAGCAATGAATACCAGCTTTGGGAGAGGATTTGACAGAACCGATCGCTTAGCTCAGTTAGGTGTAGTTGTAATTACTTTAGGAAACAGAGGTGGGCATCCAAGCAGGAGCAAATGGTATCATAATTATGGATACGGCAATTTGCGCGATTATGGTTTGGCTGATAAAAAAGTAGTTGCTGAGCAATTGGCAGATAGACATAATTTTTTAGATATTAATAGAGTAGGTATTCATGGCCATTCTGGTGGAGGTTTTATGAGTACTGCTGCAATATTAGTATATCCTGATTTCTTTAAAGTAGCAGTATCATCTGCAGGTAATCACGATAATGCTATTTATAATAGATGGTGGAGCGAGAAACACCATGGTGTTAAAGAAATTATTAGTGAAAAAGGGGATACTACATTCCAATATAATATTGATAAGAACCCTGAATTAGCTAAGAATTTGAAAGGGAAATTAATGTTGTTTCATGGAGAAATTGATAATAACGTTCACCCTGCTAATACCATTCGTGTAGCCAATGCTTTAATTAAAGCCAATAAGCGCTTTGACATGAAAATTTTACCAACTCAAAGACATGGATTTGGTAATATGACTGAATATTTCTTTTGGGGAATGAGCGACTATTTTGCTCAACACTTAATTGGGGATAAAACAGAACGTCCGGTAGATTTAGAAGAAATGAATAGAGATATTCCACAGAATAGCAAAACTGGAGTTGTAGGTGGTGGATTTGGTAGGAGATAGTTTTTATTCAACTATTTAAATAAGGTCCCCGTCAATTATTTTATTGACGGGGATTTTGTTTAATAAAGCATTGGTATTATTTCATAGGAATTAATCGGATAAACTATTTCGGGTAATTTAAAATTGTATTTTTGCAACATTCTTTTAGACTTAAAATAAAGTGCGATGGCTGCTAGAACAGATTTATTTCAATCACCAGATTATTATCAGTTAGATGATTTGTTTTCCGAAGAACATAAATTAATTCGTGAATCGGTGAGGGCTTATGTAAAAAAAGATATTTCTCCCATCATTGAAGAGTATGCACAACGCGCTGAGTTCCCAGAACAAATTGTTCGTCAACTAGGAGAATTAGGTTGTTTTGGCCCAACAGTTCCAACAGAATATGGCGGAGGTGGATTAGATTATATTAGTTATGGTTTAATGATGCAGGAATTAGAAAGGGGTGATAGTGGTGTTAGAAGTACTGCATCAGTTCAAGGTAGTTTAGTCATGCATCCTATTTATGCTTATGGTAATGAAGCTCAAAGAAATAAATACTTACCTAAGCTTGCATCAGGTGAATGGTTGGGTTGTTTTGGATTAACAGAACCTGATCATGGAAGCAATCCTGCAGGAATGATTACCAATATTAAAGACGCGGGAGATCATGTAATTTTAAATGGTGCTAAAATGTGGATTAGTAATGCACCTTTTGCAACAGTTGCAGTAGTGTGGGCAAGAAATGAGCAAAACGAAATTCAAGGAATTATAGTTGAAAGAGGAATGGAAGGATTTTCTACACCAACAACCCATGGCAAATGGAGCTTAAGAGCGAGTGCAACGGGGGAATTGGTGTTTGATAATGTAAAAGTTCCCAAAGAAAATATTTTACCCAATGTTAAAGGATTAAAAGGTCCATTGGGCTGTTTAACCAAAGCTCGCTATGGTATTGCATGGGGAGCTTTAGGGGCTGCAATGGATTGTTATGATACAGCATTAAGATATAGTATGGAACGCCAACAGTTTGGAAGGCCAATTGGAGGTTTTCAATTACAGCAAAAAAAGCTTGCTGAAATGATTACTGAAATCACAAAAGGGCAGCTATTGGTATGGCGTTTAGGGGTGTTGATGAATGAAGGTAAAGCTACCCCTCAACAAGTAAGTATGGCAAAAAGGAATAGCTGTGAAATCGCAGCCAATATTGCAAGAGATGCCAGACAAATGCTGGGTGGGATGGGAATTACTGGAGAATACAGCATCATGAGACATATGATGAATTTAGAAAGTGTGATAACGTATGAAGGAACACACGATATACATTTGTTAATTACCGGTATGGATATTACAGGTTACAATGCATTCAAATAATGAAAATTTTTCTTATTGGAATGATGGGAAGCGGTAAGAGTTTCTGGAAACATCGTCTTTCTGCAAAATTTAAAATAGGCGGGTATGATTTAGACAGCATTATTGAGTCTGTTGAAGAAAGGTCAATTTCAGAACTATTTGAGGAAAACGGGGAAATTTCTTTTCGGAAAACAGAATCCAAATTGCTAAGATGGTTTGGAGAGAAAAAGTCTTTTGTTCTAGCAACTGGTGGTGGAACACCCTGTTTTCATCAAAACATGGAATGGATGAACCAGCAAGGAATAACCATTTGGTTAGATGAGCCAATAGAGGTTTTAGTTAAAAGACTTTTGCCTGAAATGGATCATAGACCATTACTTAAAGACCTTACTCCTGATAACTTATATAATTTTTTAGAAAATAAACTTAAAGAAAGGGAACCATATTATTGTCAAGCTAAAAAAAGGTTATTTGGTTCAGAGATTAATTTAAAAAACTTAATTGCAAATATTCAATAACATGCATAAAGGATTCATAATCATTGCTTCTTTTCTTGGGGCATTAGCAGTTGCACTGGGTGCATTCGGAGCCCATGGATTAAAAAATTATGCTACCCCTGCAATGATTAATACATTTGAAACAGGAGTTAAGTATCAATTTTACCATGTTTTTGCCTTGTCTATTACAGGTATACTTTACGCATATTTCCCCTCTACTTTATTAGCCCTGTCTGGGAAATTTTTCATCGCGGGTATAGCTATTTTTTCTGGATCACTTTATTTACTAACCCTATTTTCTATTGTAGGCCAAAATCAGTTTAAGTGGGTAGGTGCCATTACGCCAATAGGGGGGCTTTTATTGATTATTGCTTGGATTTTAATGGGTATATCTTTGTTCAGATATAAAGCTTAGTGGAAAACCTTTGCTGACAGTAGGCATTTTTGCACATTGATGCCTAAGTGCTATTTATGGCTATCTCAAACAGTATATTTGGTATATGGCCAATAGTTTAAAAAAGAAGACACCTCCACCGCCAGACCCTGAAGAACTGAATCCCGACAAAGACGCAGACGTCACGGTTGCAGAAGTGGTTAAAGACGAAAGAACCGAAAAGATTATCGGTTCAATTTGCTTATTACTAACTATTTTCTTGTTTATTTCGTTTACTTCTTATTTATTTACCTGGCAAGAAGATCAGGATAAAGTTCAACAATTCGGCGTTCGTATTTTTTCAACCGATGATATTAGGGTAAACAATTTGTTAGGCGTATTGGGTGCTTATGTTTCTCATACATTGTGGTACAACGGTTTTGGGTTGGCTTCTTATTTATTTTGTACTGTCTTTTTTGTTCTAGGTGTTAATCTACTATTTGGCAAGAAAGTATTCAAACTGTTACGTAACATCAAATATGTATTAATTGGATTGGTTGTATTTAGTATGGCAGCTTCTTTTATTGCAAAGGGAGGGAGTTTTTCTTGGGGTGGTGCTGTTGGGGAGTATTTAAATGACTGGTTCGAAAAATGGATTGGTAGAATTGGTACGGGTGCTTTATTGTTACTTACTTTGTTTAGTTACTTTATATGGAGATTTAATCCTGTTTTTAAATTACCCAATTGGAAATTTAACCTATTCGACGGGAAGGAGGATCCAATGTCTAAAAATCTTGCAGCAGATATACCAGAAGTAACTTTAGATGGGTCAATTAATAATACAGAAGTAGAAGTAGATGACCAACAAGTAGACGTGGATGAAGATGGACTTCCAATTAGTAAGAATAAATTAAAAACGAATTTGAGCGGTGTTTCGGTTATTATGCCAGCTGAAGAAACAATCAGCAATCCAATGAATGCATTTGATATGGTGGAAAAAGAAGAGTTGGCTATTGATGAGGAAGAAGTCATTGAAGATGATGAGGAAACAATAGAGGAAATTCTCGAGGAGGAAGAAGCGTTAGAATTAGAAGAAGAATTAGAAGAAGCAGAAGCCGAATTAATAGCTGCTATTGAAAAAAGAGAACCAGAATTGGAATTAGAAATTAAAGAAACTCCTGAAGTAAAAGAGGAAGAATTGGCAACTATAGCTGCAACAGTAGGTAGTTTGGCTAGCAAATACGATGTTACATTAGATTTAAAAAACTATAAATATCCAGGATCAGAATTATTGGAAACACATGGCAGTGAAAAAATAGTAGAAACACACAAAAATCAAATCATAGCAACATTAAAGAACTATGATATTGCAATACAGCGAATAGCTGCAACCGTAGGGCCAACTGTGACCTTATATGAAATTGTGCCTGCACCTGGGGTTAGAATTAGTAGAATTAAAAACTTGGAAGATGATATTGCCTTAAGTTTAGCTGCACTAGGTATTCGTATTATTGCACCCATTCCTGGTAAAGGAACCATTGGTATTGAAGTTCCCAATGTTCGTAAAACAGTAGTAAGCATGAAAACCTTGTTGGCAAGTGAGAAATTTCAGAATAGTAATTTTTCGCTCCCAATTGCAATTGGTAAAAAAATCGATAATGATAATTTTATTGTAGACCTAGCCACCATGCCACACTTACTAATGGCCGGTGCAACTGGACAAGGAAAATCGGTAGGTTTGAACGCCATTTTAGTTTCCCTACTTTATAAAAAACATCCTTCTCAATTAAAATTTGTTTTAGTTGATCCCAAAAAAGTAGAGTTGAGTTTGTATAGGGTTATAGAAAAACATTTTCTAGCTAAACTTCCAGGAGAAGAAGAGTCAATCATAACCGATACAAAAAAAGTAGTATATACATTAAATGCATTATGTATTGAAATGGATAATCGCTACGATTTATTAAAAGAAGCTGGTTGTAGAAATATTAAAGAATACAATGAAAAATTCACTGCAAGAAAGTTAAATCCTGAAAAAGGGCACCAATATTTACCTTTTATTGTTTTAGTAGTTGATGAATTTGCCGATTTAATCATGACAGCAGGTAAAGAGGTAGAAATGCCCATTGCTCGACTTGCCCAGTTGGCAAGAGCCATCGGGATACACTTAATAATTGCTACTCAAAGACCGTCAGTAAATATTATTACCGGAACCATAAAAGCAAATTTCCCTGCACGTATCGCGTTTAAAGTTTCTAGCAAAATAGATAGTCGAACTATTTTAGATGCAGGTGGTGCAGAACAATTAATTGGAAAAGGGGATATGCTGGTTAGTTATAATGGGGAAATAACTCGTTTGCAGTGTGCTTTTGTAGATACGCCTGAAGTGGATGCTGTATGTGAATTCATTGGTAATCAAAAAGGATACCCTCAAGCATTTTTATTGCCAGAATATGTTGATGAAAAAGAAATGGAGGGAAGAGATTTTGACGCCAACGATCGAGACCCACTATTTGAAGATGCAGCAAGATTAATCGTTAGCAGCCAAATGGGTTCAACTTCCTTAATTCAAAGAAGAATGAAACTAGGATATAATAGGGCAGGTAGGCTAATGGATCAGTTAGAAGCTGCAGGTGTTGTTGGGCCCAATCAGGGGAGTAAAGCAAGAGAAGTACTGTTTAAAACAGATTCAGAATTACAATCATTTTTCGATACAATGGGTTAATTGTATTCAGGGCTGTTTAAAGCTATTTTACCGAAACTTTAATACTCTGGATGACCCAAAATCAGCTGAAAGTGTATATTTGCACCCTAATACGGAAACATGCAGAAATTTTACATTGCCAGTATTTTTATATTTTGTTCTTTTTTCATTTCCAATGCCCAAAATGACCCCGCTGCAAAGAAAGTAATAGATGCTTTTGGATCAAAAGTGAAGGCTTCCAAGGGGATCACAGCCTCCTTCTCACTAAAATCATTTAATAGTAAGGGAAAAACAAATGGTACAAAAGCTTTATCTCTTTCAATGAGAGGAGATAAATACCTATTAAAGCAGGGTAAAACAGAAATTATATGTGATGGTAAAAATGTATACAATTTTGATGGATCTAAAACCATTACTAAATCTGCGGTAGAGGAAAGTAGTCAAACATTGAGCCCACAGAAACTCTTAGCAGGTTCTTATGATAAGGATTTCTCTTATAAATTAACCAATACCAAAGGTAATTTCAATGTAATTGAAATGGTGCCATTAGACAAAAGAAAAAATTTCCAAAAAGTGACCCTGTTTTTCAATAAAAAAACAAGTGTTTTATCAAAAGCTTCTATTCTAGATAAAAGCAATAATATTACAGAGTTAGGGGTAAGTAATATTAATTTGAATGCAAAGCTTGCTGATATTTTATTTGTTTTCAATAGGTCAAATTATCCAAAAGATGTAGAAATACTAGATTAATTCGCTTTCATAATTTTTTTATAAAGCCCTTCTAATAATTTAGATGGGCTTTTATTTTGCGTATTTTTAAGGAATGAGAACTGTACTATTGTTTATTTTCTTGTTTGGTTCAAGAATCATGTTTGCTCAATTTAGTGCAAGGTTTGTTGTAACAAATATTGCAACTAGAAGTAATGAAGACATTTATTTAACTGGAACATTTAACAATTGGAACCCCAAAGATCCTCAATATAAATTAAAGCCATTCAGTGGAGGAAGGAAAAGCATTGTATTGATTAATCTTGCTGCAGGTACTTATGCATTCAAGTTTTCAAGGGGTGAAAATAAATTGGAGTCAACAGCGGATGGAAGAGATTTGTCTGATAGAATTTTAGAAGTGAATGGAGATGTAAGTAATGAATATACAATTGCTGGATTTAAAGATGATTATCCAGAAAAGCCTAAGTCATACACAGCAAGCCCACAGGTTCGAATTATGGATACAGCTTTTCTAATTCCTCAATTGAATAAGAAAAGAAGAATATGGGTTTATCTGCCTAAAAACTACCAAACAACTGGAAAAAACTATCCTGTTTTGTATATGCATGATGGCCAAAACTTGTTTAATGAGAAAACAGCTTTTGCTGGGGAATGGGGTGTTGATGAGTGTTTGGATAGCTTGCAAGAAAAAATACAAAAAGAATGCATTGTTGTAGGTATAGATAATGGGCTAGAAAAGAGAATTAATGAATTCAACCCATATGATCATTTTCAATATGGGAAGGGGATGGGTAACGAGTATGTAGATTTTATTGCACAAACATTAAAACCTTTTATCGATACTAAATACCGAACAAGGAAAGGAAGAGATTATACTTATTTGGCAGGGAGTAGTATGGGGGGATTAATAAGTTGGTATGCACAATTAAAATACCCAGCTATATTTGGAGGTGCTGCAGTTTTTTCTCCATCATTTTGGATTTCTCCACAAATTGCTGTGGATGCAGAAAAATGGGATGGCATGGAAATGCTTCGATTTTATTTTTATACAGGTGCTAAAGAAGAAGCTACAGCAGTTTCAGATATGCAGAAGATAGCAAGTATATTGCAAAAGAAAAAACAATCACAAATTAGAACCGTAGTTAATCCTATAGGACAGCATAATGAGAAGTATTGGAGACAAGAATTTCCAGCTTTCTATATTTGGATGGCTAATAATTGGAAAGAATGAATAAACTAAGTATAACCATTTTACTGCTGATTTTTTTTGCCAATACTCAAGCTCAGTATCGCAACCCGTTGCCTACAAATGCACAATTGAAATGGCATAAAAATAATTTCTATTTTTTCATGCATTTTGGTCCAAACACATTCACTGGAAAAGAATGGGGAGATGGAAATGAAAAGACAGAAATATTTAATCCTTCCCAGTTAAATACAGACCAATGGTGTAAAGTAGCCAAAGAGTCTGGAGCAAAAGGTATCATCATTACTGCAAAACACCATGATGGTTTTTGTTTATGGCCAAGTAAATACTCTACACATACGGTTCGCGAGAGTGGTTTTAAAAGAGATATTTTGGCTGAATTAGCTGCTTCATGTAAAAAAGTAGGTTTACTATTTGGGGTATATTTATCTCCGTGGGATCGAAACCACCCAGAATATGGAACAGAAAAATACAATGACGTTTTTGTAAATATGCTTGAAGAAATTTTTCAGAAATATGGGCCAATATGGGAGTTGTGGTGGGATGGAGCAAACGGCGAGGGCCCTAATGGCAAATTACAAGTGTATGATTGGAAACGGTATGAACAGCTAGTGAGAAAATTGTCTCCTCAAACAATTATTTTTAGTGATATTGGTCCAGATGCAAGATGGGTTGGTAATGAAAGTGGATATGCAGGTAAAACAAATTGGAATTTATTAGATACAGCTGGTTACAAAAGAGGACATGGCGCACCTAGTCAAGACAGTTTAGGTACCGGGAATTATAAGGGGGCAAATTATATACCTGCGGAAGTAGACGTGAGTATACGGCCAGGTTGGTTTCATAGAAATGGGGAGAACGAAAAAGTAAAAACGGCCGAGCAATTATTTAAAATTTATCTTGAATCAATTGGGAGAGGCGCCAATTTATTATTGAATGTTCCTCCAGATGCTAGAGGCTTAATACATGAGAATGATATTAATGCATTAAAAGGTTTGAAATCTAAAATTGACCAAATTGAAAAAGTAGATCTATTCAAAAATGCTGCATTAAACGAAGCGGGGCCAGACAAGAATAATCCAAAAAAGAATAGTACTTGGTATTATATGTTAAAGTCCCCAGCTACCATTAAAGGAATCATTTTGGAGGAAGATTTAAAATATGGACAAAAAATTGCATCAGCTAATATTAGCTTGTCTTTAAATGGAGAGCAAGTATTTCAAGAAACTATTACCACAATTGGTAATAAAAGAATTATTTTATTACCCAATACTGTTCAAGCAACAGAATTATCTATTGTTATTAATGAAGCTAAAGGATTGCCCGTACTAAAAAGAGCTAGGGCATTTTAATTAAGAAAATAGTTTGTGCTCGTATGCCCATTTAACTAGGGAGAGTAAATTATTAGTTCCGGTTTTACGAAATATATTTTTTCGGTGAGTTTCAACAGTCCTGACTGCAATATTTAGTGCATCTGCAATTTGTTTATTGGAGAAATCTTTTTCCATTAAGTTAATAACTTCAATTTCACGTTGGGTTAAATGGGCAGATTCAATAATTTCTTTTTTAGACGAATGGACTTCTAAGGCATCTAGAATTGAGTCAGGAAAATATTGTCCACCACTAGCAATTTTTTTAATAGCAATAACCAATTCATTGGCATTAGATTGTTTTAGTAAATATCCACTGATAGATGCTTTATTAATTAGTTGGTCAATGATGGTGCCTTCCCCATTCATGCTCAATGCAATAATTTTTGTGGTGGGATACATGATGCTAACCAGTTCAGCCAATTCCAGACCGCTCATTTCTGGCATCATTACATCAGTTAACAATACATCAATTTTATTTTCTGCTAAGTGGTCTAACATTTCTTTGCCATTATTGGCTGTGCATACTATTGAAATATCTTGTTGATTATTGAGTAAAGCGGAGAGCCCGTCAATAACAATTTGGTGGTCATCAACAATGCCTATATATATCATTATAAATTTGGGGAAATTCGTTTAGTTAATGGAATAAAGATAGCAACTAATGTCCCATTTTTTTCACTTGTGTTCCATTCTACTGTACCTTCTAAGTATTGAATTCGAGATTTAATATTCGACAATCCAATACCATTAGTTTTATTTGCATTTTTTAAGTTAAACCCTATACCATTATCTTCTATCATCACATCAATACCATCTAAAGACTTAATTATTGAAATATCTAATTTACTTGCCTTTGAATGTTTAATTACATTATTTACACTTTCCTGAATAACTCTGTATAAAACCGTTTCAATATGAGATGGTAAATTATCTGAAAGCCCCTCAGTAGTTAAATTTATTTTTATATTTCGTTGGTTTATTTGTCCAATAAACTCTTGTACTGCTTTAACCAAACCTTTTAGTAATAGAGCGTTTGGCATCATATTATGGCTTACTTGTCTAACTTCATTGCAACTTTCATTTACTAGCGCCAATGATTTATCTAATAAATCAGCTTCAGCTGAGTTTAATTTGGATATTTGATTTTTTAGCGCCTGTAAATTCATCCATGCTGCAGACATTAATTGGCCAAC
>NCHN01000051.1 GCA_002281875.1 Sphingobacteriia bacterium 24-36-13
GCATTTTTAGAGCCTGTATATCCTTCAACAGAAAAATTGAAAGCGAGAGGTTTAAATGGAAGGCAGTTGGCAAAGTTCACATATACTTTACTTCAACAATTAACGCCCAATGATTTACCAGAAAATATTCCATTAAGTGTTTTAAAAGAATTAAAATTATTGGGACGCTATGAAGCAATAGCTGGCATCCATTTTCCTACCTCAGATCTCCATTTTAAAAAAGCAATGGAACGCTTAAAGTTCGAAGAATTTTTTATTGCCCAAATAAGATTGCAATTAGTAAGGTTACAAAGAAATACCATTAGTAAAGGAGTTGTTTTTGAAAAAGTGGGGTCCAATTTTAATGACTTTTACCAGCATTATCTTCCATTTGCATTAACTGGTGCACAAAAAAGAGTTATTAAAGAAATTAGGCAGGATACAGCTCGCGGTAAGCAGATGAATCGATTATTGCAAGGAGATGTGGGAAGTGGAAAAACAATTGTTGCTTTATTGAGCATGTTATTAGCAGCAGACAATGGATATCAAAGTGCATTAATGGCACCTACCGAAATTCTAGCACAACAACATTATCAAGGGTTAACCAGTTTGTTAAAAGAAATGCCTGTTGAAATTGCGCTTTTAACTGGAAGTACCAAAACTGCAGAACGAAGAAGAATTTTAAAAGGATTACAGGAAGACACTATTCATTTTGTAGTTGGAACACACGCCATTATTGAAGATAAAGTACAATTCAAAAATTTAGGATTAGTTATTGTAGATGAGCAACATCGATTTGGTGTTGCTCAAAGAGCAAGGCTTTGGACCAAAGCAGTAATTCCGCCTCATGTTTTGGTGATGACCGCAACGCCTATCCCAAGAACTTTAGCTATGACTGCATATGGAGACTTAGAATACAGCGTCATGGATGAGTTGCCTCCTGGTAGAATTCCAATTACAACAGTCCATAGAAACGAAATGGCTAGGGCAAGTGTAATGGGTTTTGTAAAAGAAGAAATTGCCAAAGGAAGACAAGCTTATTTTATTTATCCTTTGATTGAAGAAAGTGAAAAATTGAGTTATGAAGATTTGATGCAAGGCTATGAACAAGTCAAAAGTTTTTTTCCTGAACCTAATTATCGAATAAGTATGGTTCATGGAAGGCAACCGACCGATTTAAAGGAAGCTAATATGCAACGCTTTGTAAAAGGGGATACCCAAATTATGGTGAGTACCACCGTAATTGAGGTAGGGGTGAATGTGCCAAATGCTTCAGTAATGGTAATTGAAAGTGCAGAGAAATTTGGTTTGTCTCAATTACATCAGCTTAGAGGAAGGGTTGGAAGAGGAAGTGAAAAAAGTTTTTGCATTTTATTAACGGGTAGCAAAGCAAGCAAAGAAGCCAAAGAACGTATCAATATAATGTGCGCCACCAATGATGGCTTTAAAATTGCCGAAAAGGACTTAGAAATGCGAGGTCCAGGTGATATTGAAGGAACCAGGCAAAGTGGTGCTTTGAACTTTAAGCTAGCAAGTATTGTTAACGACAAAGCATTGTTAGAAAAGGCAAAAGAAAAAGCTGCACAAATTGTGGAACAAGATTTGTACTTAGATTCAACTGAGAATGCTATGTTAAAAAACTACTTGTCATCACAACAGTTGAAGCATGGCTGGAGTAAAATATCGTAACTTAAAGTAGAGATGTTGAAAAAAATTGGATTGATATTGGTTTTTTTGATAGGAATGCTGGGCCTAAATGCACAGGGTTATTTAGACTTTATTGAGAATAAAGGCCAGTGGCAATCTACCATACAATTTAAAAGTGAGCTTCCTGCCAGTGCATTTGCACTTACCAAAACTGGTTATAGGGTTTTGCAACATCAAGTAAGTGATTACGCAAGTATTGCCGAAACAACTCACCCACATGGAACTAGTATTGGTGCAGGTATCAGCTCTCGAAATTCAACAGAGCCTGGTAGCCCTCAAGAACCAATACTAGATAAAACTTTGCGTTCGCATGTTTACGAAGTAAAATTTTTAAATGCAAATCCCAACCCCACAATAATTAAGGAAAAGCCATTGCCAGGGGTGAGCAATTATTTTATAGGGAATGATCCTGCTAAATGGGCTAGTAATTGCAAAACTTATCAATCTGTTACTTATCAAAATATGTATCCCAATATTGATATTCGATATTATACCAATAATGGGGTATTGAAATATGATATTATTGTACATCCAGGTGGTGATCCCTCTAAAGTTATTTTATATTTTGAAGGAACTGAAGGGATTTCATTAAAAAACGGGGCATTACAAGTAAATACTTCAGTTGGAGTATTACAAGAAACGGTTCCCTATACTTACCAACTAATTGATGGAGAAAGAAAAGAGGTAGCATGTGGCTATGAGGTAAAAGGAAATTTAGTCAAGTTTAAGTTAAGTAATCAGTACAATCGCAATAGTACTTTGGTGATTGATCCGCAACCAGTATTCATTAGTTATTCTGGAAGTAGGGCTGATAACTGGGGATTTACGGCCACTTATGATTTACTAGGAAATTTTTATGCAGGTGGTATTGTGTTTAGTGCAGGATTTCCTACTACTAATGGCGCTTTTAGACAAAACTATTCAGGTGGTATTAATGAGGGAAGTATCACAGGTTTCGACATGGGCATCTTAAAATTTGAACCAGGTGGAACCAACTTAATATATGCTACTTATGTGGGTGGGAATGGAAATGAACAACCACATAGTTTGGTAGCAGATGCTGCTGGAAATTTAGTAATTGCTGGAAGAACTTCGTCTGGTGATGCATATCCTACAGTAAATACATTCCCTTTATATGGAGATGGAGGTGGAACTTTCGATATTATTCTCACTAAATTAAATAGTACAGGAACTGCATTAATTGGTTCGCTTAGAATTGGTGGAACAGGAAGAGATGGAGTGAATATTAGACCAAATTATGAAAATCCTACAGGTTCTGAAACTACTAGAAGGAATTATGGTGACGATGCAAGAAGTGAAGTGATTTTTGATGGGCAGGGAAATATTTTATTGGCTTCGGTTACTCAATCTACCGACTTTCCAATCAGTGCAAACGCATTTCAAAAAGTTCGAGGTGCTAGTAGAACTGCGCCAGATGGGAGGTTTCAAGATGGGGTAGTAATAAAATTAGATGCCAATTTATCGCGTGTTATTTTTTCAAGCTTTTTAGGAGGAGCAGATGATGATGCGGCATTTGTATTAGCCATCAATCCTGCTAATCAAAATATTTATGTGGCTGGAGCAACATCTAGTATTGATATGCCAGCCAGACAAAATGCGGCACCAAAATTTCAGAGTTCGAATGGATCTGTTGAAGGGTTTATCAGTATTATTACTCCAGATGGTTCAAATATAATTAGCACTAGTTTTATTGGAACGGATAGAGTGGACGTTATTTTTGGTATTCAATTTGACAGACAAGGATATCCTTTTATAGTGGGCACAACAACCGGGGTTTTAAATCCAATTAATTCTCCCTACAACAATAATAATCCCGGACAAGCATCAGGCAAACAATTTATAGCTAAAATGCAACCCGATCTTTCCGATTTTATTTATCTGACTAATTTTGGTTCTAGTGGTGCAACTATACCCAATCTTTCTATATCTGCATTTTTAGTAGATAGGTGTGGAAATGTATATGTCTCGGGTTGGGGAGGTAGTAATATCAATAATTTTCAAACAGCACCACTGGCCAATATGCCATTGACTCCTGACGCTTATCAATCTGGTACTGACGGCGCAGATTTTTATTTCTTTGTTTTAGAGCGAGATGCACAAAGGCAACTATACGGTTCTTATTTTGGTCAAACAGGTGGATTTGCCGATCACGTAGATGGTGGTACGAGTAGATTCGACCCGAATGGCACTATCTATCAATCTATTTGCTCATGCAGAAGAACAGGGGATCCAAGTAGACCCATCGTTGGTTCAGGAGGAGCATGGTCTACTACCAATAGAAGTAATTCTTGTAATTTATTAGCCATCAAAATTGCTTTTAATTTAGCTGGTGTTGGCGGTGGGATTAAAACCGCTATCAATGGTGTAGCGCGTGATACTTCGGGATGTGTACCCCTTACTGTTGTTTTTTCTGATACACTAGAATTAGCTAAAACCTATCGGTGGGATTTCAATGATGGTTCACCAGAAGTCACTACCAATAATCCTTCTGTTACCCATACATTTAATAATGTGGGATTGTATAATGTAAGATTGATTGCCATTGATTCTGCTTCATGTAATATCAGTGATACCTCTTATGTTAGAATGAGAGTGAGAGCAGACGAAGCTATTTTGGCATTTACTCCGAATAAATTATTGCCTTGCGAATCGTTAACTTATCGATTTGATAATAATTCCATTGCACCCAAACCCTTTGGTGCCAATGCTTTCCGTTGGGATTTTGGAGATGGTACCCGTCAAGTAGCTTCTTTTGGACCGGTTACCCATACTTATGCAACTGCAGGATCTTATAATGTGCGATTAATTTTAATAGACACTAGTTTTTGTAATGAGTTTGATAGTGTAGGTGTTCAATTGCGTATATCTCCTTTAGTGAAAGCACAGTTTGAAACCCCCTCTTTAGGATGTGTTCCATATACAGCTGTATTTAATAATACTTCATTGGCGGGTAGAACATTCTTGTGGGATTTTGGCGATGGTACTACTTCTACACAAACTTCACCACAGCATTTATTTGCATCCGTTGGCACTTATACCATAAAATTAGTAGCTATCGATTCCTCTACTTGTAATATTTCAGACAGCACTGTATTTACGATTGCTGTAAGAGATAATCCTACTGCTGGTATTAGTTTTAGCCCTGATCCAACAGAAGCTAATACTCCTGTTACCTTTACCAATAGTAGCTTTGGGGCCAATCGATATAAATGGCTATTTGGAGATGGAGATACATTAAACACGCTAAGAAGTGATACCACTGTTCGTCATTTATACAACGCCAGTGGCACTTACAATGCTTGTGTAGTAGCATATAATGATGCAGGATGTGCAGATACCAGTTGTGTGCCAGTGCCTGTAACCATTGTCCCTGGCTTTAATGTGGCTAATGCATTTTCTCCCAATGGAGATGGCACTAATGATAAAATTTTTGTAAGAGGATTTGGGATTGTAAAAATGACTTGGAAAATTTACAATCGATGGGGCAAATTGGTATACATAGGTACCAGCCAATCTGAAGGATGGGATGGCAGGTACAATGGAAAATTACAACCACAAGAAGTATATCACTATACGCTTGAATTGGAGTTTAGTGATAAGGAAAGGGCAACTAAAAAAGGTGATATAACACTATTGAGATAATGATAAACAGAATATATATATATAGTCTCTTTATTATTGCATTGTTTGTGCAAAAACAGACTAGTGCACAAGCATTAAACTACTCGCAGTATTATAATGCTCCTTTGCTAACCAATCCAGCAAATACAGGCTTTAATCCAGATTACGATTATAGAGCAGGAATGAATTATAGAACCCAGTGGGCATCAGTTGGTACCCCTTATAAAACAATGGGGGTATGGGCCGATGCTAAATTATTTGCTAACCGTTTCGAAAATGGTTGGATGGGTATTGGAGGATCAATTATAAAAGATGTAGCAGGTGCAGGGCAACTCACTGCAACAGGTGCTGCCGTATCTATTGCTTGGCATCAAATGTTGGGATACAATAGTTTATTGAGTGCAGGTTTTAGTGCAGGGATTACTACAAAAAGAGTTGATTTGTCCAAATTAAATTTTGATAATCAATGGAACGGAAAATTCTTCGATATTTCTATTCCTACATTTGAACCCTTTGCTTTCAGTCAAGTAGGTTATTTAGATTTGAATATGGGTTTGAACTATGCCTATTTTGCATCTGAAAATTTTTATTTTAATGCAGGTGTTTCCATTATGCATTTGAATGGTCCTAAAGAAAGCTTTTTTTCACCTAGTATTAGTGATGCAAGGGTACCAATGCGGTATAATTTTTTCGCCAACGCTAGTTTGAAAATGGATAATTTGTGGATTCTAAATCCAAATATCTATTATAGTTCTGTTATCAATAAAAATGAATTGGTAATGGGGATGAATGCGAATAGAAATATTAGTGGGGATGGCATGCAACAAATGATATTGGGCCTTTATTATAGAACAGGAGATGCCATTATTCCAATGGTTGGTTACCAAGTGAACGACTTGAAAATTACAGTAAACTATGATGCTACCATTTCTGGATTAAGTAATTTAAATGGATCCAGAGGGGCTTATGAGTTGTCTATCATTAAACAAGGAATATTCCCAAGTTCACAGGGCAGGTCGGTTAAATGTCCTACAGTGCGGTTTTAAGTGCCACAAACTTTATATATTGCGTATCTCAATTTGAATACGCATGAAATACCAGCCATTAGATCCAGCTATTTTTATCAACAATAGAAAAAGATTTGTTAGCAATATGCTGCCAAACAGCATTGCTATTTTTGTAAGTAATGATGAATGGCCCAATAATGGAGATGCACTGCATTCTTTCAAACAAAATAGTGATCTATATTGGTTAAGCGGTATTGTTCAAGAAGATTCCATGGTGGTACTTTTTCCTGACAATCCAGATCCCAAATTCAGGGAGGTATTGGTATTGGTTCGACCTAATGAGTTAAAAGAAAAATGGGATGGTAAAAGATTAAGGGCAGCTGAAGCAAAACTAATTTCTGGAATAGGAACAGTAGTTTGGTTAGATAGTTTAGACGCATTGTTACAAGGATGGATTCATTTAGCAGATACTATTTATTTAGACAGCAACGAAAATGATCGTAAAGCATCTACCATTCGGTCTAGAGAATATCGTTTTATTGATGAAATGAAAGCGCAGTATCCATTGCATCAATTTATGCGTGCGGCAAAAATCATGAAAGAGTTACGCGCTATTAAATCGAAAGAAGAAATAGTGGTAGTGCAAAAAGCAATTGATATTACCGATAATACTTTTAGACGATTGTTGAAGTTTATACAACCAGGTGTAAACGAATGTGAAATTGAAGCAGAAATTTGGCATAGCTTTTTAAGTCAACGAGCAACAGGTCCGGCCTATGGAAGTATTATTGCCAGTGGTGATAATGCAAGAACCCTGCATTATGTTTCTAATAATGCGGAGTGTAAAGACGGCGATTTGATTTTGATGGATTTTGGTGCTGAATACGGAGGATATTGTGCAGATTTAACCAGAACCATTCCAGTAAATGGAAAATTTACTCGTAGACAAAAAACAGTGTACAATGCATGTTTGCATTTACACAATTATGCCAAGTCAATTTTGAAACCTGGCATTAACATACTTGATTATACCGATAAAGTAGGAGAAGAAGCCACCCAACAATTTCTAAAAATTGGCTTATTGAAAAAGGGGGATGTGAAAAATGAAGACAAAGAAAATAGGGCTTACCGGAAATATTTGTACCATGGTATCTCTCATCATTTAGGGATAGATGTGCATGATTTGGGAACCAGAACAGCACCAATCAAAGCAGGTATGTTGTTTACTATTGAGCCAGGAATTTATATTGAAGAAGAGCAAATGGGTGTTCGCATTGAGAACAATTTTTGGATTACCAAAAACGGCAATACCGATTTAATGAAAAATATTCCGATTACTGTAGAAGAGATTGAATCTTACATGAAGCGATAATATGAAGCAACAAATTCCCAACTGTTTTACCCTGAGCAATTTATTTTTAGGTGCAACAGCCATTTTATACATATTACAACCTGGATTGACCTATCATGCAGATGGTGATGGATTGGTCACCATTCCAGAGAACATGATGGTAGCTAGTTGGCTTATTTTTGCTGCTGCCTTAGTTGATTTTTTGGATGGATTTGTGGCTAGATGGATGAACCAGTGTTCAGAAATGGGCAAGCAATTGGACTCTCTGGCCGATGTGGTTAGTTTTGGGGTTGCACCTGGTTTAATGGTCTTACAATTTCTTCGATTTTCTTATGCTAGTACCGAAGGTGGCTTAGATATATCCATGGCCTTTTTACTGCCAGCTTTGTTGATACCATGTGCTGGGGCATATCGTTTAGCTCGTTTTAACTTAGACCAGTCTAAATCAACTGGATTTAAAGGAATTCCTATTCCAGCAGCAGGAATTTTAATAGCCTCTTTTCCATTAGTGAACTGGTATGCAACCGATGCTTGGGTATTAGACTTACTATTAAGTAAGTGGCTTTGGTATAGTTTAATAATAGTACTATGCGTAGGAATGGTTTCTACTGTGCCCATGTTAGCACTCAAATTCAGTGGATTGTCATTTAAGAAAATATTACCCTTTTTAATCATTTTAGCTATTGCATTACCAGTAGCCTTACTTTTTGGAGCATTACCAGTAGCCTTACTTTTTGGATGGCTAGCAATTTCCGCAGGATTTATTGCGTATGTAATTCTATCTTTGTTGTTTAAACCAACCGAATCATGAAGTTTGAAGTAGAAATTAATGTAATGCCGTTAAAAGATTTATTAGATCCACAAGGAAAAGCCGTGTTGGGTGGATTGGCTAATTTGGGTATTACAGAAGTAAAAGATGTAAGAGTAGGTAAACATATTACTTTATCGGTTGAAGCAGCTTCAGCAGAGGAAGCAAAAACCATTGCAGAAAGTGCCAGCAAGCAATTATTGGCCAATCAAGTAATGGAACATTTTGAGATTACCATAAACGGTTAATTTGCTTTATTTAGTTCCAACACCTTTAGGCAACCTAAAGGATATTACGTTGCGTTCACTAGAAGTGTTGAATTTAGTGGACTTGATTTTGTGTGAAGATACCCGCACATCTTCTAAATTATTGCAGCATTACAATATTCAAAAACCACTTTCTCCTTATCACCAGCACAACGAACATAAGATAGTAGCGCATTTGGCTGACCAGCTAGAAGCAGGCAAAATCGTTGCGCTAATTACCGATGCAGGAACTCCCGGTATTTCGGACCCTGCTTTTTTATTAGTAAGAGAATGTATCAAAAGAAATATTCGGGTAGAGTGTTTGCCTGGTGCTGCTGCATTTGTACCTGCATTGGTAAATAGCGGTCTACCTACGAATCGATTTGTTTTTGAAGGATTTATTCCTATAAAAAAAGGGAGACAAACCTTATTAAAACAATTGGCAACAGAAGAGCGCACCATGATTTTCTATGAAAGCCCCATGCGACTGGTTAAAACCCTTGAAGATATGGCCCAATATTTTGGGGAGGATCGCAGCTGTTCAGTTGCTCGAGAACTCACCAAAATATTTGAAGAGAATAAAAGGGGTAGCCTTAAAGAAGTGGCTGAGTACTTTAAATCAAAAACGGTGAAAGGAGAGATTGTATTAGTAGTTGCAGGTGCAGACTAACACTTATTGCAATATATTTATACCCATTTACTACCTAACGATAATACAATGAATATGCAAAAATTGAGCTTTTCTTTTCTAGTAGGATGTTTGTTATTGAGCACCGGAATCATTGCACAGCCAGATCGCTGGCAGCAAAAAATCAAGTACACGATTAATGTGAACATGAATGTAGCCACCAACCAATTTAGTGGAACAGAAAAGATTGATTATTTTAATCAATCACCCGACACCTTGACTAAGGTATTTATGCATTTGTATTGGAATGCGTTTCAGCCCAATAGCAGTATGGATGTGAGAAGTAGAGAATTAGGGAAAACCAAATTGGCCGATCCAAGAAGAAACAACGATGGATTAGATTGGGATGCCAGAGTAAAAGATAGAATCAGCAAATTAAAGCCAGATGAAATAGGCTACCAAAATGTAAAATCTGTATTAATCAATGGGGTTGCACAAAAATTAATTGAGCATGAAACCATTTTAGAAATAGTGTTGACTAAACCTATTTTACCCAAGTCTAAAATTACCATGGATGTGGCTTTTGAAGCACAAGTACCTGTGCAAATAAGAAGAAGTGGAAGAGACAATGCAGAAGGTATACGCTACAGTATGGCGCAATGGTACCCTAAAGTGGTAGAATACGATTACCAAGGATGGCATGCCAATCCATATATAGCTCGCGAGTTCTATGGTGTTTGGGGAGACTTTGATGTAAATATTACCATCGATAAAAAATATTTAGTAACCGCAGGTGGCGATTTATTAAATGCCAATGAAATTGGGTTTGGATACGAGGCAAAAGGTGTTCAAGTAAAACCTGCTACAGGAAATACTTTAACATGGAAATGGCAGGCTAACAATGTACATGATTTTATGTGGGCAGCAGATCCCAATTATAAATTAATTACTAGAACAATACCTGGAGGTCCATTATTAAAAATCGTTTACAAGCAAGTAGATTCATTAGAGAATCGTTGGCAAAAAATGGCAGATACTTGTGCATTAATTTATCCCATTATAGCTAAAACATTTGGGGCATATCCTTACAAAACTTACACTTTTGTGCAAGGTGGAGATGGTGGTATGGAATATCCAATGGCTACATTAATAAAGAGTGCGAGTATTGGAACAGCAGTGCATGAATGGATGCATAGCTGGTACCAAATGATTTTGGGAAGCAATGAATCTTTGTATGCTTGGATGGATGAAGGTTTTACTGACTACTCAAGTACTAGAGCGATGGCGATGTTAAGAAATAGTCCTGGCTTTTGGTACAATGGTTCATACGGAGGTTATTATCGTTTGGCAAGAAGTGGATACGAAGAACCTGCTAGTACTCATGCCGATCATTTTAATACCAATTTTGCTTCTACTTCTTCTGCGTATAGTAAGGGAGCTGTTTTTATGGAACAGTTGGGCTATATAGTTGGAGCTGATACCCGAGATAAAATTTTACATGCTTATTTTAATACTTGGAAATTCAAACATCCAAATCCAAACGATTTTATACGCATAGCCGAAAAAATAAGTGGCTTAGAATTGGATTGGTACAAAGAGTATTGGATCTACAGCACTAAGACCATTGATTATGCAGTAGGAGATATTGCAATGGTAGATAATAAAACCAGTATCACCATTAAGCGCATAGGTAAAATGCCAATGCCTATTGATGTTTTGGTAACCTATAAAGATGGCACACAAGAAATGCATTATATGCCATTGAATTTAATGTATGGTGCAAAGCCTACAGAAACTAAAACGCCTACAACAGTGCATGCTCCATGGAAATGGACGCATCCAGATTATAGTTTTACAACCAGTAGGGCAGTGGGAGAAATCAAGTCAATCGAAATAGATCCTAGTCAGCGATTGGCTGATATCAACAAGACCAATAACAAATTGGTCATACCAGAATAAGGAATTGAAAAAAGCCTGAACCGTCTCGAATCATCGGGGCGGTTTTTTTATTTCGCTACGTGAATAATATATTTCTCTTCAAAATAAGTTTCAGGAAATATTTTGAAAATCGGCATCATTTTAGGACGGGCACCACTCTCAAAAATTTCTTGATTTAGGTCGCCCCCTTTTAAGCAGATTAATCCATTTCTTAATCCTCCATCTGTAATAGGTGCAGTGGGTTTTTTAATGAGGGGCATGCTCCACTTCAACAACTCTTTTAATGGCGCAACGGCACGAGAAACTGCAAAATCAAATTTTCGATTGGTAATATCTTCAGCTCTGGTATGTTTCGTCGTGATATTTTTTATTCCTGCTCCTTCGCAAACCGCATCTACTACTTTTAGTTTTTTGGCAATACTATCTACCAAATGAAATTGTACGTCTGGGAAAAATATGGCCAATGGTACACCCGGAAATCCGCCCCCACAGCCAATATCAATGATATTCATTCCTTTAGAAAAGTCGGCAATTGCTGCAATACTTAAGGAATGTAAAACATGGTGTAAGTAAATGCTTTCAATATCTTTTCTAGAAACTACATTAATTTTTGCGTTCCAATCTTTGTACAATTCTTCCAATAGTCTAAACTGCTCTAGCTGTGTGGGCGTAAAGTCGTCGAAATACTTGGTAATTAGCTCCAGTTTTTGCGGGGTGCTTTCCATATAGCAGGTACAGTAAATAGGTAATAAAAAAACATCCAAATATCTAAAAACAAAAACCATGGATATAAGTCCCTTTCATTTAGTTTGTTCATGCCTTTGTACAAAACAATTGCTTGAACAATAAAGCGAAGCGCAAATACTCCAACGGCCAATTGCCAGTTGAAAAACAGCATACTTAATACCAATAAAGGATAAACCAAGAATAAAGAGAATGAATACAATCCCAATAAAAATTGATGAATGGGTTTGTAGTATTTACCAGTTGAGTAATGACGATATTTTTGTGTCATCCATTCTCCCCAACTGTTTTTGGCATCACTTAATGTGTGCGTATCATGATCTAGTAAAATAGCTGTATTCTCTGCAGTGGCTACTTGATTGATGAACAAATCATCATCTCCACTAGGTATTTGATTAATAGAAGAGAAGCCTTTGTTTTTAAAGAAAACTTCTTTTTTGTAACTTAAGTTTCTGCCAACGCCCATATAGGGTTTGCCTGCCAAAGCATATGAGAAATATTGTAAAGCAGTATGGAAAGTTTCAAAACGAATCAGCTTATTTAGTAAACCTGGTTTCTTGTGGTAAGCTCCATAACCCAATACAATTTCTGTTTCATCATTATACGCCCCTTGCATTTTTTTTATCCAGTTTTCTGATGCCGGAACACAGTCTGCATCTGTTAATAGGACTATTTCATATTTAGCGCTTTTAATCCCCATAGACAATGGAAATTTTTTACCACTAATCATTTTAGCTTCCTGGGTAAGTTCTATCATGTTCAGGTTCTTAAATGATCGCCTGAACTCGTCAATCACATATTTACTTTCGTCGGTAGAGTTGTCGTTTACCAAAACCACTTCGTGTGTGGTGGCATAATCTTGTACCAATACGCCAGGTAAATTTTTTACCAAATTATGTGCTTCGTCGCGTGCGCAAATAATCACCGAAACAGGATGTTCAACAGAAGTTTCTTTCTCGGTTGCTTGATAATAAGCCATTCTTCTAAAGAAATACAAGTAATAAAAAACCTGTATAGCTATAACAGTACAGAAAAGTCCGAAACAAATGGTCCAGACAATAGCGGGTATGATCATGCCGCAAAAATAGGGCAAAGACCACTAC
>NCHN01000018.1:0-60973 GCA_002281875.1 Sphingobacteriia bacterium 24-36-13
AGTAACCAAAAGGTCGCACTACTTGGTCAAAAGGCAAAAAGCCCTCAAAAGCTTTTTTGCCTTTTGTTTAAAAATTGCACTTATCTGTTGAACTCAGCATTTTTTAAATTCCTAACTTTAAATAAATAAGTTAGGATGAGTAAAAGTGACAATAGAAAAGATATTGAACAGGATTTCATCTTGCTTTTCGAGAATGTTGCTCAAGGTGTTATTTATCTGAATAAAGACGGCAAAATTGCAGAAGCAAATCCAGCTGCTATAGATTTATTAGGGTTATCAGAAAATCAAATAATTGGAATAGAATCTGTTGATGCACGTTGGGCTACAATAAAGCCTGATTTTTCTATTTTCCCGGGCGATGAACACCCTGCAATAGTAGCATTGAGAACGGGAAAGCCGGTTTTTAATGTTGTAATGGGCGTGAAGCAGGCTGTTAAAAATAAATATGTATGGATTTTAATAAATGCAGTTCCAGAATTTAAGGAGGGAGAAACAGAGCCTTATCGAGTATTTACCACATTTACAGATATTACCGATCAAATTGAATTAGAATCAAAGCTAAGACAGCGGAATAAGTTGTTGCATTTAATTTCAAACATTTCACAGCGGTTTATTAATATCCCTTTAAAACATTTGAATAATGAAATTAATGCTGCAATAAAAGAATTAGGTGAGTTTGCCAAAGCGGATAGATTGGCCATTTTAGAGTATGATTATAAAAATGGTTTTGCTTATTATACACATGAATGGTGTGCCCATGGAATCGAATCTAAAAAAGAGGAATTGGCTAAAATTCCTTTGAATGAATTTGCGTCTTGGATTGAAATCTTACAAAAAGGAAATCCAATTAACATCCCCAATTCAGATCAATTAGAAATAAATAGCCCAATTCGTAATTTATTAGATGCAGGAAAAGTAATCAGCTTATTGGCAATACCATTAATGGATGGTAACGATTGCATTGGTGTAATAGGATTAGAGTCTGTTAATCAGCCACACTATTTTACTACTGTTGAACAAGACCTCTTAGGAATTTTTGCAGAGTTACTAGTGAATGTAAAAAACCGAATTTCAAATGAGCTGAAAATAAAAGAGAGTGAGATAAAGTACAAAGAAATTACAGAGAATATGTCTGATATGGTATGGACCATGGACTTAGACTTTAATATTACTTTTTGTAGCGCTTCCATTATCAAGATATTTGGGTACACATCCCAAGAGTTTATTCAACTTAGTTATGACAAAATCTATACATCTGAAACAATTCAAAAAATTGAAACACTCTTAACAGAAATAAACCAGTGTCGAGTTAATGGTTCTATTAATGTAAATCAGGCCTGGACAATTGAAGGGGACTCTTTTAAAAAAGATGGCACTTACGCATGGTTTATTACTGAAATAAAACCACATTTTTCAGAAGATGGAATTTTAAAAGGATTTATAGCAACAACTCGCGATGAAACAATTCGAAAAAAGGCAAATGATGAATTAAGAAAGTCAAGATTTGATTTAGGAGAGCGATTGAAAGAACAAAAAGTAGTTTATGCTGTATCTACCTTAAGTCAAAATGAAGAATTAACACCGGAAGAATATTTTAATGAGATTGCTAATATTATTGTAGCTGGATTTCAAGATACCATACAAACGTATGTTCATATAGAATATAATGGAATTGATTATTTTTCAAATCAATTTAAAGTCACAGAAAACTTTCGAGAATTTAATATTCATGTTTCTACCAAAAATCAGGGATGTATTAAAATATATATACCAGGAACTTTAGACTTTCTTAATGAAGAAATGGTAATGATTAATACCATTGTTGGTATAATAGAAAAGTATAAGCAAATCAAACTAACCAAACGGGATATTATTGCTTCTGAAGAAAAGTTCAGAATTATTGCCAATAACACCTATAACTGGGAATTTTGGGAAGCGCCAGATGGGTATTTTATTTATCACTCTCCTTCTTGTGAACGTATTACTGGTTATACGGCAGAAGAACTTCTTACAGATTCAGCAATTACCCAAAAACTAATTCACCCAGACGACCTTACTAAATATATTGAGCATAGAAATAAAGTTGTTGAAGAAAAGAAATCCGAAAAAGTTATTTTCAGAATTATCAATAGAAGTAATGAAACAAGAATTATTGAACATGTATGCCAACCCATATTTAATGATCAAGGTATTTTTTTAGGAACTAGAGGAACTAATTTAGATATTACTGAAAATAAATTAGCCGAGGAAGCATTACTAGAGAGTAAAGAAAAATATAGAAGTTTAATTGAGAGTTCTGATGCTTCTATTTTCATGTTAGATTTAGAAGGAAGGTTTTTATATGTGAATGATAAAACAGCAGAAACATTTGGATTGCCCAAAGAATCTTTCATTAATAATGGACTCACTATTTATGATTTATCTTCTCCAGAATTGGCCAGTCAAAATATGGCAGAAGTAGAACATGTTTTTTTTTCAGGAAAGGGTAAGATAAAAGAATCTTCAAGAGTGATCAATGGCCAAATGTTTTGGTTTAGAAGTAGTATTCAGCCGGTAAAAAATAGTCAGGGTAATATATATGCTGTTTTTGTAAACGCTACCAATATCACGGAGAAAAAACTAGCAGAAGAACGTGTATTACAAAGTGAATTAAAATATCGAACTCTTTTTGCCGATTCACCCGACGGTTATTTAATTGTAAAAGATGGAATTTTTATTGATTGTAATAAAGCAAGTGAATTAATACTAGGAACAAATAGAGAAGGCATTATTGGCAAAGAACCGAAAGATATTTCACCAGAATACCAACCAAATGGTCGCAAGTCGGATGAGTTGGTACAAGAAGTAGTAGCTGAAGCTTTTGCTAATAAAACGACACAGTTTGAGTGGGTTCATTTAAAGCCTGATGGAACTCCTGTTTACATAGATATTAAACTCTCTGCAATTGACACATTAGATGAAAAATTTCTTCTTACTACTTGGAGAGATATTACTTCACAAAGGGAAGCAAAAGAGCTGATTAATAAATTGAGTAGTGCGGTTGAACAGAGCCCAATCAGTATTTTTATTACAGACCTTGATGGAAATATTGAATACGTAAATCCATTTACGATAACTACAACAGGCTATCAACAAGAAGAGTTGATTGGGCAGAATCCAAGAATTTTGAAATCGAGCTTTACCAATCCTAAAGTGTATGACGAGCTTTGGAGTACAATCACTAATGGTAAAGTATGGAGAGGGGTTTTAAATAATAGAAGGAAAAATGGTTCATTGTATTGGGAGTCTACTACAATTACACCTATTATTAACGAAGTTGGGGCAATTACTAGTTTCATTGCTATTAAGGAAGATATTACAGAACGAATTAAAATTGAGCATGAGATAAAGCAACTCAATACCAATCTAGAAAAGAAAATTGTAGAAAGGACCATCGAATTGCAAAACAGTAATGAAGAGTTAACAAAAGCCAAAATTGAAGCAGAAGAAGCCAATCATGCTAAAAGTGAGTTCTTATCTAGAATGAGTCATGAACTTAGAACTCCTATGAATGCCATTCTTGGATTTGCACAGTTGCTAGAGATGGGGTCATTAGATTCCAAACAAGAAAAAGCAGTACACCATATTTTAAACAGTGGACAACACCTGTTGAACTTAATTAATGAAGTACTTGAAATATCAAGAATTGAAGCAGGTAAAATTTCTATCACTGTTGAAGCGGTAAAACTAAATAATGTTTTTAGAGATGTATTAGAAACATTAACTCCAACGGCTGATGCTTATGGAGTAAAATTGATTAATGAGCTTGAAGATAAAGCAGATATCTTTATAAGTGCTGATAAGCAGCGGATTAAACAAGTTTTACTTAATTTATTAAATAATGCTATAAAATACCATGATAAAAGAGGGTGGGTAAAATTATTCGCAACCGAAGTTATAAGAGATAATAAAACCATTATTCGTATTTGTGTATCAGATAATGGTCCGGGAATTGATGCCAATAATGTAAAAAAATTATTTACCCCATTTGAAAGATTAGGAGCAGAAAATAGTACAGTTGAGGGAACAGGATTGGGGTTATCGGTAGTTCAGCAATATGCATCTTTGATGGGAGGCACATGTGGTGTAGAGAGCAAGTTAAATGAAGGAAGCACATTCTGGGTAGAACTTCCTAGAACAAGCTCTTTTGTAGAATCCCTAAATGTTCGTGCTCAATTAGAGCAAGTAGCGCTTAAAGAAAAGACCATCGAAGAGGCAGTAGTATTATATATTGAAGATAACAGTTCGAATATTGAATTGGTAACCCAAATTTTATTAGCAAAGCGTCCCAACGTAAAATTAATAACTGCAGTTTACGGTAAACAAACTTTGGAATTGGCACTTAAACATCAGCCCAATCTAATATTGTTAGATTTAAATCTGCCTGATATTCATGGATCTGAAGTATTTGAATTATTAAAGCAACATGAAATAGCTAGGCAAATTCCCGTAATAATAGTAAGCGCAGATGCCATGCCTGCTCAGGTAAATAAATTATTGGAAGCTGGTGTTAAGCAATACTTAACCAAGCCTTTTGATGTCCCTGCTTTTTTACAAATGATTGATCAATATACTAACCATTAAAATAAATTGCTTAACTAATGTAGCTAGACTGTTTAGTGTAATTAGTATTAGGAGCATAAATATAGAGTAAAGATGCACCCTTAATAGTTTGTATAATATCTCGAACTTGGTTTTGAGGAACTGCCGGACATCCTAGACTTCTACCTATATAGCCCTGCTTTTGTATTAACTGATCATTTACATAATCTGCACCATGCATTACAATTGCTCTTTGTTTGGCTTTATCATTAATACCTGTTTCTATGCCAGTTAATTGCAACGACATACCATGTTTGCCTTTATATATTTCACCGGTAATATAAAACCCTAAACTAGATTGGTAGGAATTGTTTTTGTTTGAAAAATTCTTGGCAAAAAGAACACCTGAATTACGGCCATGTGCAACCAAGGTATTGACTACTATTTCCATTTTTTGCATATCAATGATAAAAAGTCTTTTTGCGGAACTTGGTTTACTAAAGTCTGCAATAGTTAGATACCGTTGATTAATTAATTGACCAGCTTCTTTTAATTTCTCATACCCTCTAATAGCATGTTGAACGGCTAATTTATTAATATTAAACTTATCGGAAAGAATCTCAATATTGGATATAAAAGAGTTGGTCTTAAGCTCCAACTTTTTATTATATGCCTGAGTAGTAAAACTGATTAGAAATAGAAATAATAGGATATGCTTTTTCATAGTTAGGGGGGTACTAATGAATATTGTAGCAGCATCATGGATGCCGGGTTGCAAAATTAGCTAATACTGGCTTAATCCAAACCTTAAAACTGTTAAAATGGCTACTTATATATTAGCCTGAGCACTTTTGGCAGAAATTTCCCGGACTGTTTTATCAATTTCATTAGCTGAAGTAATCACTATATCCATGATTTCCTCTTGAGTAACCCCAGCGTCATCTTTTATTTCTAATAAAGAAATAGCCCCCATCATTCTGGCTAATGGAGCTCTTACAACATGTGATTGAATCCAAGAGATCTCTCGTAAAGCTTTGTTTTGTAATTCAATGGCTGCAAGATTCTTCTCCAATTCTAGCGTTCTTTCTTTTACTTTTTCTTCTAGAATACTATTTTGATTGGTTAGCTGTGACAATAAAAATACCGTGTATAGTAGATTCCTGATTCTTAAATCAACTTCTGTTAAATCGAAGGGTTTGGTGAGAAAATCACTGGCGCCTCCAGATAAAGCTTTCTTTTTTGATTCTGGAGTAATATCTGCAGTTAAAACGAGTATACGCATTAAAGGAAACCCGGAAGGATCTTTTTTTAATTCCTCCATAATATCAAATCCAGAAACTTGCGGCATCATCAAGTCTAATAAAATCAATTCTGGTTCAAACTCTTTTATTGTTGCGAGGGCTATTGTTGAGTCGCTTAACGACTTTACATTTGTATACCCCTTCATCATGAGTAAGTTCTCTAATACTTCAATATTAGCTAATGTATCGTCTATGATTAAAATTCTAGCGTCTTTTAAATCTTCTTTCATGTTATTATTTTATAATTTCATCAACCGCAGCTAAAAAGGATTTTATTTCTATTGGTTTTGTTAAATAGTTAGTAGCACCTGATGCTTTTAATATGCTTACTTGATTAGGCATCGCATCTGCACTTATTACAATAACAGGAATTTCCTTTGTTTCTTCATTTCCTTTTAACTCTAATAAAATGTCGTTTCCATGCTTATCTGGTAAATTTAAATCTAAGAGAATTAAGGATGGCTTTACTTCAATGGCTTTTTCAAGTGCTCCACTTCCTCTCATATGAATCACCAGCTTTATGCCTTTTCTTTTTGTATCAATAATTTCCTGAACCAATTCAATATTAGGCATATTGTCTTCAATATACAAAACCACTCCCTCTTGATTATGAATGGCAGTATGTTGGCTTAAAGTTGCTTCTTTTTGTATTAAGTCTAATTGACTTTTACACTGTTGTAATTCTATCCAAAAAGTACTTCCTTTTCCAGGAGCACTTTTAACACCCACTTTGCCCCCCATTAAGTCTACCAACTGTTTTACAACGGCTAATCCTAATCCTGTACCTTCTACATTTGATTTTTCTGCACCAATCCTTTCGAAAGGAATAAAAATTCTTTCCAAATCTTTTTCATCAATTCCCCATCCTGTATCGGTAACTGAGATTCTAATTGGCGTATAACCATCCTCTGAAGTTTGCTTAATATCAACAGAAGTAGTTACCTCACCACCTTCATTATTATATTTAATGGCATTATTTGTTAAGTTAATTAGTACCTGTTTTAACCTTTGTCTATCTGCTCTAATATAGGTTGGTACAGTATTATTTAATTGAGTATTTAAACTAATATTTTTTTGATTGGCAGAAAATAATAAACTGTCTTTTATTTCATTGATGACTTCATAAACCTCAATAGGTTCTACCGATATGCTAATTCTTCCAGATTCAATTCTAGATATATCTAACACTTCATTAATTAAGTTGAGTAAGTGTTTCCCACTGTCTAAAATATGTTGAACTCCTTTTTCTTGAACAGGAGTCAATTCACCCATTTGTAATAACTGACCAAATCCTAATATAGAATTCATGGGTGTTCTTAATTCATGACTCATCTTAGATAAGAAATCAATCTTTGCTTTATTGGCCTCTTGAGCTTCTTTGTTAGCATTAATTAAAGAGACATTTGCATTTTCTAAATCCAATGTTCTTTCTTTAATTTTTTCTTCCAAATGTAGATTCAAATCTTTTAATTCATCTTGTATACGCTTTCTTTCTGTAATGTCTTCTTTAATAGCAATATAGTGGGTAATTACTCCATCATCGTTCATGATTGGTCCAATAGTTGCCCGTTCCCAATAATACGTACCGTCTTTTTTTCTGTTATGAAAAATCCCTTTCCATTCTTTTCCATGCGTAATATTTCCCCATAAATGCTGGTATTCCTCTAAAGTTGTTTCTCCTGACTTTAATACTTTTGGATTTTTTCCTAATAGCTCTTCCTGTGTGTAACCAGTAGTATGAAAAGTGTAAGGATTAGCATATTCTATATTACCCTCTAAGTTGGTTATAACAACCGTTAGGGGGATCTGTTCCACCGCTCTTGACAACTTCCTAACTTGTTCTTCAACTATTTTTTTATCTGAAATGTCAATACCCATGCATTGCATTTCACTTGGTTTTCCATTCGCATCTGTTAAGCAAACAAACTCCCAAAGCGTTGTCATGATTCCTCCGTCTTTTGAAGGCTTGTCTAGTTCAATTTGGTGAACTGTACCGGGGTTCATGATACACTCCATTACTACATCTTGGGTTCGCTTATGATGATAACTGCAAATAGAAGTTAATGAATCCCCTTTGGCAAGTCCCTTACTTTTATACATCCACCCAAACTCTTTTTCAAAAGTTTTGTTCCAGTAAGTATGCATTCCAGTTAGATCGGTTCTTAATACATAATGGGTTGGGCTATTTACAATTCTTTGTAGTCTTTCTTCGCTTTCTTGTAATTCTAGAAGTGCTCTTTTTTCTTTGGTAATATCTCTAGTGATTCCAAGAATACCCGTTACTTGGTTTTCGGTATTCCAACTTGGTTTCATAACAGTAAGAAACCAAAATACTTGGCCATTTTTTTTAATGGCTTGACCTTCTAACTGCCAAAGATCTTTATTTGATAACGTTCCGTTCTTTAATTTTTCTTTAAAGGATTGAATGATTTCTAAGTATTTTTCAATTGTTTCTGGTGCATATTTTTCATTGATTGAACCCGAAAGAAATTCATCAGGTGTGTAACCAAAAATTGTTTCAATCGATGGACTACAGTAGTTCATTTTAAAATCCTTATCTGTGGTCCAGATTAAGTCGGCAATATTTTCTGTTATTTCTCTATACTTTCTTTCACTTTCTTGAATTTTTTTATTGTAGTCAATTCTAACTTGCATATTAGAAAGCATTTCCGCAAAAATCTTCAATAGATTCTGTTCCTGTTCTGTAAAAAAATGCTTCTTTTTTACCATATCCAATCCAACAAATCCAACACACTTGGCTTCATTCATAATTGGAACAGTCAGTAAGCTTAAAATTGAGTGGGCTTCTAATGCATTCCTGAGCGTACTTTTAATTGGCAGTGCATTAACATCGGGGATATGAATACTTAATCCTTTTGTATGTTGGTCTAGCCAATCTTCCATAATAGAAAACGGCACCATTTGCAAATCATCTATATGCGGCTTTATTCCCTTGCCGCACCATTCATAAGTGTTGTTGCTTAGCGAATGTTCAAAATCATAATCAAAAATATATACACGATCTGCTTCCAAAAAAAGGCCTAGTTCTGCTAATGATTCTTGAACTGCAACCTCTGGCTCATTATGTAAACCAACTAAATATGTTTTAGCTGTTTTCATCATTAAGCTTTGCAGCTTATTTTGAAAACGCAATTTCTTTTCTATGGATATTTGAGAGCTAATATTTGTAACGGTAGTAAAAATTCTTTTTAGTGTTACACCGTCTTCCAAAAATTCTGGTTCAGACTCTAGCATTACCCATGTGGTATGTCGTCTTTTGATTTCGTGTATTCCAGCAATTACTTCTCTAACTGGTTTCTTTGTTTGTATTGCAATTACAGAGGGATACTCTTCTTTTGGAAAAATATTCCCATCATAGTCTAATATTAAATAACCCTCTTCTTGTGATCTTAATTTTGTTAGTTGGTCTACTTTCAACCCTAAAATTCTTTCTGCTGCTTTATTTGCATAAATGGGCAGCCCGGTAGGATCAGAATATACAATACCAATATTTATTTTATTAATTATTTTTTCATTTAGAAACTCAAGATCCTCCATACAACAATGAATTTGTAGATTATTGTTTTAAAGTTAGTGAATATATCATTTCTATTATTTTGTTAATCTTATTCAAAACAAGGTTGACTATTTATTGCAATTAATTGTGGGCCACTGAAAGACTGTATCTTCGTTTCACATTATGCTATATAAAATATTAACTGTTGCCGGGCTTGCCACTTTTGAAATTTATGCCGCTATTCCAGCCGGATTTGCATTTGGTATTTCTCCTTGGATTATTTTTTTTGCCACAGTTGTTGGTGGATTAGCCGGAGTATTTGTTGCTGCATTTTTGGGTAAACAGATTCAACAGTATGTCAGCAAATTCAGAAAGCCCAAAGTAAAAAAAGAAAATAAAAATGCCTTTATTTTTAAAATTTGGGAAAAATACGGTGTAATAGGTTTAGGCTTTTTTGGCACACTAACTGTGGGCGCTCCTGTTAGTATTGGGGTTGGAACAGGATTAAATGTATCTATTCAAAAATTATTGATTTGGTGCTGTGCAGGTGTTATTACAAGATGTGCATTGTTTACTGTCTTGGGCCATTATGGTATGAAACTAATTAATTAATTAATGATGAGTAAGCCAATTAAGAATATCATATTTGATTTAGGGGGTGTTTTTTTGAATATTGATTTTCAATTAACCAATAAGGCATTTATTGATTTAGGTGTAAATGGGTTTAATGAAATGTTTACGCAACATTTTTCTAATCCTTTATTTGAACTATTAGAAACCGGTAAAATAAACGAGGAAGAATTTTATAAAGCATTTAGACAAGAATCAAAAACAACTTTAACCAATGCGCAAATAAAAACTGCATGGAATGCACTTTTATTAGACTTTCCAGCAGAAAGAATTGATTGGCTCCAACAGATTTCAAAAAAATATCGAATATTCCTATTTTCCAACACCAATCAAATCCATTACGATTGTTTTATTGAAAAGTTCAAGAAGCAATATCCAGGTGTAGACTTTGATCGTCTTTTTATAAAAGCCTATTATTCGCAAAATTTAGGGCTTCGCAAGCCCTATCCAGCATCTTTTCAGGCCATTTTAGATGAGCAAGAACTCGAAGCTAGAGAGACATTGTTTATAGATGACACCATTAAAAACGTGGAAGCTGCCCAAGCATTGGGTTTACAAACCATTCATTTAGCACATCCCTTGACGGTGTTAGATTTATCGCTTTAAAGAACTATTTGATTTCTTCAAAATCTAAGTAATCGTCCTTTTTTACTGCAGATGCAGTTGCTTCTTTTTGCTTAGGCTGTTCTTGTTGGCGCGCATATTCTTGTTGTTGAAAAGCTTGTTGTTGCTGCATTTCAGACATTTTTTGCTTGATTTGACTGGCTGTTTTGCTTACGGGGATGACCAATCCAAAAATGAAACGGTACAGCAAGTAAATGGCTAAGGCCCAAAGTAATACTTTAAACATAAGAGCATAAAAGTAGGAATTAACCCATTATAGGGCTGTTAAAACCCTCCGAAATCGGAAGAACGGCAAAAATTTGGATTTTAGGGTCTTATTCATGTATATTTGCATCAAGCTAAGAATCAACAGAAGGGAACGACTATCGTTCCCTTCTCCTTTTTTACCATGGCAACAGACAACAATATTCAATTAATTGAACAGTTTTTACAAAATATGATGGCCGAAGAGCCCATGTATTTTCTAGTTTCTGTAAAAATTAAACCCACCAATAATATCAAGGTTTTTTTGGATGGGGATAATGGCTTACCTATTGAGAAATGCGTTTATTTCAACCGCAAACTCTATAAATTCCTTGAAGAAGCGGGTATATATCCAGAAGGAGAATTTTCTTTAGAAGTTTCCTCTCCTGGTATTGATGAGCCGCTCCAATTGATTAGGCAATACCAAAAAAATATTGGTAGAACCATACAAGTGGTTTTTACCGACGATACAATAAAAGAAGGGGTGCTAGAAACAGTTGCAGAAGCAGATATCATGATACAATGTACCACTGGTAAAGGCAAAAAAGCGGTAACTGAACAAGTACTTATTCCTTTTTCAAATATTAAATCAACAACTGTACAAATTAAATTTTAGCAGAATAAAAAAACAGCGTTATGGCCAGTATCAACTTAATTGAGGCGTTTCAGGAGTTTAAAGACGCAGAAAATATTGATCGTCCCACGATGATGAAAGTGGTAGAAGATGTATTCAAAACCTTACTTCGCAAGAAATTTGGCGCAGACGATAATTTTGATGTTATCGTAAATGCTGAAAAAGGTGACCTTGAAATTATCCGCCGCCGAATGATTGTAGAAGATGGGGAAGTGAATGATCCCTTGGCAGAAATTGCTTATTCTGAGGCTGCTAAAATTGAACCAGACTTTGAAGTAGGTGAAGAATTGTACGAAGAAGTAGACATACTCGATTTTGGTCGTAGGGCTATTTTAGCGGCTAAACAAACACTTGCAAGCCGTATCAGCGATTTGAAAAAGAATGTGTTGGTAAAAAAATATGGCGATCGTGTTGGGGATATTATTAGTGCAGAAGTATACCAGGTTTGGAAAAAAGAGGTATTATTATTAGACGAGGAAGGCAATGAATTGATTTTACCTAAATCTGAACAAATTCCACAAGATTACTTTAAGAAAGGGGAAAATATTCGTGCCGTTGTTGCTCGTGTAGATATGAAAAATAACACTCCTGTTATTATTCTATCTAGAACCAGCCCAATGTTCCTAGCTAAATTACTCGAGATTGAAGTTCCTGAAATTTTTGATGGATTAATTGCCATCAAGAAAATTGTTCGCGAACCAGGAGATCGTGCTAAAGTGGCAGTTGAGTCTTACGACGATCGTATTGATCCAGTAGGTGCTTGTGTGGGTATGAAAGGAAGCCGTATTCATGGTATTGTTCGTGAATTGAAAAACGAAAACATAGACGTAATTAACTTTACCACCAATATTCAATTGTTAATTCAACGTTCATTAACTCCTGCTAAGATCAGCTATATGGACTTGGACAATGATAAAAAACAGGCCAATGTTTATTTAAAAGCCGATCAGGTTTCTTTGGCTATTGGCAGAAGAGGGGTAAATATTAAGTTAGCTTGTGAGTTAACCGGCTATGAAATTGATGTTTATCGCGAAGACGAAGAAATCACCGATGAATTTGATATTGACTTAGATGAATTTAGCGATGAAATTGAGACTTGGATTATTGATGAATTTAAAAAGATCGGTTGTGATACAGGTCGCAGTATTTTAAAGCTAACTGTGGATGAATTAGAGCGTAGAACCGATTTAGAGCGTGAAACAATTGAAGAAGTTAGAAAAGTACTACAAGAAGAATTTGATAGAGAAGAATAAGCAGCCAATAACCACGTATATTTGTCAAGTATGCGTGGCTTAGTTGTAACGCATATTAGGACCCAAAAACAAAGAATGTCAGAACTGAAATTACCGAGACTGTTAGCAGCCGCCAAAGAATTTAACGTTGGTCAGGATACCCTGATCGAATTCTTGGTGAAGAAAGGATTTAACAGAGATGACCTGAAGCCAACTGCAAAGCTTCAGGAAGACCATTACCGTGCCCTTCAGGCAGAGTTCCAAGGCGACAAAGTTGCGAAGAACAAAGCCGATCAAGTAGAAATACCAAAAGGTAGCCAGAGTGAAGCCAAGAAGAAGAAAGACGAAGAGGAAATCACTTTTAGAAAAGAAGAGAAGAAACCTGCTGAGCCTGTTGCCGAGAAAAAACCTGTGGTAGAAGTAGAAGCACCTGTTGCTGCAACTCCTACTGTTGTTGAAACTGCACCAAAAGAGGAGCCAGCTCCAGTTGTAATTGTTGAACCCGTTGAAGACCCTGTTAAAGCAGCTGCTCCAGTTCAAGAACCAATTGTTGAAGCAACACCGGTACCTCCAGTTATAGTGGCCGCTCCTGAACAAGTTGCAGCGCCCGAAGTAATGAAAACTGAAGTGGCTCCAATTGAAGGACCTAAAGTGATTCATAAAATTGATCTTTCCGCCATTGATTCTTCTACCCGTCCTAAAAAGACGGCTAAAAAAGCAGAGCCAATTCCAGAAAAGAAAGCAGATGCTCCAAAGCCTGCTGCCAAGAATACTTCCAACCCAGTTGCTGCAAAACCAGCACCAGTAGTACCTGCGGCAGTTGTTGCTCCAGTAGCCCCTCCTCCACCTCCAGTGGTTGATGCTCCACCAACAATAGAGAATATTCGTGCTGAAAAATTAGAAGGGCCAAAGATTTTAGGTAAAATTGAATTGCCTGTAAATAGCGATACTCGTCCTAAGCCAATGGGTAGAGACGAGAAGCGGAAACGCAAGCGTATTCCGGTTGATAAAAAGGGGGAACCCAATAATGCCCCTGCTCCAAAAGATGCAGAAGGTAGACCATTAACTGGTCCTAATCGTCCCATTGTTCCTGCAAGAAATAACAACCCCAATGCTGGAAGTGGCGGCGGTGGTGGATTTAATAGAGGCGGTGGTGGCCAAGGTGGTTTTAACCGCGGTGGTCAAGGTGGAAATAGAGGCAGAAATGATCGCAACGCACCAAGGGTTGAAGATAAGGAGATTGATCAAAAAGCCATTCAAGAGAAAATCCGTGAAACCCAAGCTAAGCTTGCTGGAACGGGCGGTAGAGGCAAGAGCCTGAAAGCCAAATATAGAAGAGCTAAGAGAGACGAAGCTGCTGATGCACAGGGCGATGACATGATGGAAGACAACAAATTGCAGGTTACAGAATTTGTAACAGTAAGTGAGTTGGCTAATTTGATGGATGTAAGCTTTGCAGATGTAATTGGCAAGTGTATGAATTTGGGAATCATGGTTTCAATTAATCAGCGATTAGACGCTGAGGTAATTGAATTGGTTGCCAGTGAATTTGGTTTTGAAGTTGAGTTTATTGGTTTAGAAGATGCGGACGATTTGGATATGGATGATGAGGAGGATGATGAAGAAGAAAAATCAGAGAGACCTCCAATCGTTACGATCATGGGGCACGTTGACCATGGTAAAACTTCTTTACTAGATTATATTAGAAATGCAAACGTTGTTGCGGGTGAAGCCGGTGGTATTACCCAGCATATAGGTGCTTATGAAGTTACTTTGCCGAACGGTAAAGCCATAACATTCTTAGATACACCTGGTCACGAAGCCTTTACTGCGATGCGTGCACGTGGTGCTAAAGTAACGGATATATCTATCATTGTAGTTGCTGCAGATGATGCGGTGATGCCTCAAACAAGAGAGGCAATCAGTCACTCTCAAGCGGCATCTGTTCCAATGATTTTTGCGGTAAACAAGATTGATAAAGACGGCGCAAATCCTCAAAAGATTTACGAACAATTGTCTCAAATGAATATTTTAGTAGAAGCTTGGGGTGGTAAATTCCAGAACCAAGAATTATCTGCTAAACAAGGCTTGAATGTTGATTTACTTTTAGAAAAAGTATTATTAGAAGCAGAGTTATTAGACCTAAAAGCAAATCCGAATAGAGAAGCAACCGGTACCATTATTGAAGCTTCTTTGGATAAGGGTAGAGGTTATGTAGCTACCATCTTAGTGCAAAATGGTACACTTCGTCAAGGTGACTTGATTGTATCTGGCCAGCATTACGGAAGAGTGAAAGCCATGTTTAACGAACGTAATCAGCGCATTGAAGTTGCTCCTCCATCTACTCCTGTAGTTATTCTTGGATTAAATGGTGCTCCTCAAGCAGGTGAGAAATTCAAAGTATTTGAAGATGAAGCAGAAGCAAAAGAAGTAGCTACTAAGCGTGCTCAAATTTCTAGAGAGCAAGGATTACGCGCTCGTAAGCATATTACCTTAGATGAGATTGGTCGTCGTTTGGCATTGGGTAACTTTAAAGAATTAAATATCATCATCAAAGGTGATGTGGATGGTTCTGTAGAAGCCTTAAGTGACTCTTTACAAAAACTAAGCACGGCTGAAATTGCGGTAAGAGTAGTATTGAAAGGAGTTGGTCAAATCTCTGAAAGTGATGTATTGTTGGCAACAGCTTCTGATGCCATCATCATTGGATTTAACGTTCGTCCTTCTATGCAGGCTAATAAATTAGCTGATACAGAGGGTGTTCAGATTAAGTTGTACTCTATTATCTACCAAGCAATTGATGAAATCAAGAGCGCGATGGAAGGTATGTTGGAGCCGAAGATTCAAGAGAAGATTACTGCAAACGTAGAAGTTAGAGAAGTTTATAAGTTTGATAAAGCCACTGTTGCTGGATGTTTTGTATTGGAAGGAAAAATTGCCAGAAATAGTAAAATCAGAATTATCCGTGATGGTATTGTGGAATATCCGAAAGGAGAAGGCCAAGCGGCTGAATTGGGTAGTTTGAAACGCTTTAAAGATGATGTTAAAGATGTATCTACTAATATGGAGTGCGGATTGACCATCAAAAACTTCAATGACCTCAAAGTTGGGGATATTGTAGAAGCATTTGAAGAAGAAGAAGTAAAGCGTACTTTATAGTAAATTGACCTTAATAAAGCCTCAAACCTAGTGTTTGGGGCTTTTATATTTTGTTAAAAGCATTGCAGAGCGTGAAAAACCGCTTTGGTTTGATTATTTTTGATACTATGCAAGGGATGAAAAAACTGTTCGTGTTTGCCGCTGTTCTGTTTACTTTTCTTAGTAACACAGTAGAAGCTCAATCTAAAAAAGTGATCGCAGATAAAATTGTTGGTCAAGTTGGAGATAAAATTATTCTTCGTTCTGAAATCATTAATACCATTGCTGATGCCAAGCGTCAAACGCAAGGCCAAGAAAATGTGGTGTTGCCCAATGAGTGTCAGGTTTTAGAAAGTCAATTAATTCGTAAGGCTTTATTGTTACAAGCACAAAAGGATTCCTTGAATGTAGAAGATGATGAAATTGAAGCAGAATTAGACAATCGTATTAGACAAACCATTCAACAATACGGATCAAAAGATATTCTAGAAGAGATTGCTGGTAAAACCGTTTACCAATTAAAAGATGATTTTAGAGAAGCTTTTCGTGAGCAAAAATTAGCTGATCAAATGCAACGTAAGATTGTTGACAATATCAAAATCACTCCAACTGAAGTGAAATTATATTACAGCAAAACTCCGCAAGACAGTTTGCCTTTTTATGAAAGTGAAATTGAAGTAAGCCAAATTGTAATGATTCCGAAAGCGAATAAAGACGTAGAGGAATATGTTGCAAAGCAATTATACGATTATAAAAAACAGGCTGAAACCCAAGGTCCAAAGAAGTTTGAGCAATTAGCAAAAAATTACTCTGAAGATCCAGCTGTTAAAGAAAATGGTGGTCAGTACACATTGAATCGAAATGATAAATTTTGGGATCCAGCTTTTTTAGCAGGCGCTTTTAGATTAAAAGAAGGACAAATTTCTCCTGTAATCAAATCTAAGTTTGGATTGCATATTATCATGATGATCAGTCGTTCTGGGGATGAAGCTATAGTAAGGCATATACTCAGAATTCCTCCAATCACCGAAGATGAAATTAAAGAAACCACCGATAAATTAGATTCTCTTAGAAATCAAATTAAGGCTGGTAAAATTAGTTTTGCTGAAGCAGTTAATAAATATTCTGATGATGATAATAGTAAGTTTAGCGCTGGCTCTTTAGTAGGTAGAGACGGGTCTACTTTTATTTCTTTAGACATGTTAGATAAAGACATGATTAAACCTATTAGTGATATGAAGCCAGGTGATATTTCTTCACCTCAAATTTATCAAGATGAAAGAGGTAGAAAAGTGGCACGATTGATTTACTATAAATCTAAAAAAGATCCACATCGTGAAAATTTGAAAGACGACTATAACAGAGTTGCTCAACGTGCATTGGAAGAAAAAAAGACCACAACATTAGAAAAGTGGTTTAAAGAGCATATTCCTACGTATTATATTTTGATTGATAACGAATTCACTAAATGTACGGAACTGGCACAATGGAAGCAAGCTGCTATGAGTGCTGCAGAGGGAAGAAAGCAATAGTTGGAGGGTAAAAAGCAGTAATTTCATAAAACATTGATAATCAGCCATTAAGAAAAGCAGATGCTGATCTTAATGGTTTTTTTATGCCAATTTTAAAAGCAGGAAAAATATATTTGGAAAATACATGTACATACATGTATATTTGCATTGTGAAATTAGAACAAGCCATACAAAGCACTAAATTCAAAAACGAAATGCATAAAGCAAGTTTGAATATTTTGTATACTGCTTGGTGGTTGAAGACACAAATGAGTAAGGTTTTAAAAGAGTTTGGGTTAACGCACGAGCAATACAATGTGTTGAGAATTTTAAAAGGGAAGTATCCTGAGCAGCTGTGTGTAAAGGATATCAGCTGTAGGATGATTGAAAAAAGTTCAAATGTTCCAAGAATTATTGATCGTTTGGTTATTAAGAAGTTGGTTAAAAGAGCCGATTCCCCTACAGACAAAAGAGAAACGGTAACTACTTTAACTCAAGCGGGATTAGCAGTTCTTGCTGCTTCTACAGAAAGCATCAATCAGTTGATGGATGAAATGGTTAAAATGGAAAACAAGGAGGCGGAGCAATTAAATGTATTGCTGGAACGCTTAAGGGGAACGGAAGTATAATTTTTTTAGAAAAATAGATGTATATACACTTAAATAAATAATCATGAAAACAGTATTACACAAAGCAAACACGAGAGGTCATAACAGCTTTGGCTGGTTAAACAGCTTTCATAGTTTTAGTTTTGGCCATTACTATAATCCGGAGAGAATGCATTTTGGTGCTCTAAGGGTTTTGAATGATGATACAGTTGCAGCAGGTATGGGTTTTGGCAAACATCCCCATGATAATATGGAAATTGTATCTATTCCCTTATCTGGTGATTTACATCATCAGGACAGTACTGGTAGAAATGAAATTATTCGTCAACATGATGTACAAATCATGAGTGCAGGCAGTGGCATTGCGCATAGTGAAATGAACGCCAATAAAGACCAGCAAGTAAAATTTTTGCAAATATGGGTAATGCCTAAAGAATTAAATATCACACCAAGATATGAGCAAAAATCTTTTAAGCCTGCAGATAGGACCAACCAGATTTTAACGATAGTGGCACCTGACAACAAAGATGCTGTTTGGATTAACCAAGATGCTTGGTTTTCATTGGCCAATTTTGATGCAGGTAAAATAGCTGAATACAAATTAAAAAATTCAGAGAATGGTGTTTATGTATTTGTAATTGGAGGCGATGCAACCATCAATGGCGTGGCATTGAATGAGCGAGATGGATTGGGTATTGCAGAAACTGACAAACTTAGTATTGAAGCAAATACCAATACGGAGATTTTATTGATTGAAGTTCCTATGAATATAAATGCCGATTAAAATGAAAACAAGAACCATCGAAACAATCGCATACGGGCAGCCAATGGATATGGGCGGATTCCCTATTCGTCAGGCGCTGCCTTCCTCTAAAGCAGATATGTTAGACCCCTTTTTATTGTTGCATCATGCCAATATTAAAGTAGCTGAAAATGTAGATGTGAAAAATGCGGGCGTTGGTCCTCATCCGCATCGTGGTTTTTCTCCTGTTACTTTTATTTTCAAAGGCGGTGTGCATCATCGCGATAGCAGAGGAAATAGTCATATTGTATATGAAGGAGGAACTCAGTGGATGAATGCGGGTATGGGGGTAATTCACAGTGAAAGACCACCTGAAGATATTCATGCACTAGGTGGAACACAGGAATTGATTCAACTATGGATTAATACACCTGCTGCCAATAAGATGGATACACCAGCATATATACCTGTTACTAAAGAGGATACGCCTGTAGTGAATGATGAAGATGGATTAACCAATATTCAGGTAGTAGCTGGTGAGCTGAATGGGGTGAAGGGTTCGATTGTTCCTCAAACACCAATCAATATGTTCACTATTCGTATGAAAAAAGGCGGTACTTACTTTATTCCATTTGAAGCTTCGCATAATGCATTTATTTATGCATTGGAGGGAACTGTTCTTATTAATGAGAAAGAAGAATTGCCTGCATTTTATATGGCATCTTTTAATAAAGATGGAGAAGGTGTTCAAATAACTGCAGCAGCAGACAGTATTTTATTGATGGGAACAGGGGAACCTTTAAATGAACCCGTAGTATCTCATGGCCCTTTTGTAATGAATAATCAAACCCAATTATTAGAAGCTTTTAGAGATTATCAAATGGGTAAGATGGGAGTTCTGATAGAGGAATAAACACCATCAACTTATGAATAACAGTGTGTTTCAGTAAAAATATTTTCAAAACATTTTTCAACAAATAAAAATTAAAACAAGATGGCAACTTTTAAAATTGACCCAATGCACAGTGAAATCACTTTTAAAGTGAAACACTTAATGATTACCAACGTAACTGGTAGCTTTCAACAATTTGATGCTACACTAGTAGCAGAAGCAGAAGATTTTAGCGATGCTAAAATTAACTTTGAAGCTGCAATTGACAGCATTTCTACCAACAACGAACAAAGAGATACGCACCTTAAAAGTGATGACTTTTTTGCCGCTGCTACTTATCCTACATTAAGCTTTGTATCTACTTCATTTACCCACAAATCTGGTTCTGAATATGCACTTAAAGGCGATTTAACCATTAAGGGTACTACTAAATCTGTGGAATTAGGAGTTGATTTTGGAGGAAGAATGACTGACTTTTATGGCCAAGATAAAGCTGGTTTCGAAATCACTGGAAAAATTAATCGCAGTGAATTTGGTTTAACCTGGAGTGCTGTTACAGAAGCGGGTGGCGTAGTAGTAAGTGATGAAATCAAGTTAAATATGGCTGTTCAAATGGTAAAACAAGCTTAATTAGTCTTGTTTGAACCCAATGGCAGAAAAATCGTTATAAGTATATGCAGATTGAAATAATAACCGGAAGTCCTAGAAAAGACAGTGTTACGTACAGAGTTGCGTTGCATTTACAACAATATTTACGTGAGCATACCGATCATATGGTAGGAATTATAGATGTTAGAGAGTGGAATCTACCTCTTTTGCAAACCGTATTTTCTTCTGTTGAACAAGCTCCTGATCTTTACAAGCCCTTGGCTAAAAGGATGTTTGCTGCTAATGCCTTTATTTTAGTAACTCCAGAATACAACGGCAGCTATGCTCCCGCCTTACAAAACTTATTAGACCATTTTCCTAAACAGTCTAGAAAGGCTTTTGGAATAGTAACAGCGTCTGTAGGTGCTATGGGTGGTATGCGTGCTTCTCAGCAAATGTTATTGTTGGTACCAGGAATTTTTGGAATTGCTTCTCCTCATATGCTGATTATTCCTCATTTAGATAAGAAATTCGACGCTTCAGGCAATTTGATCGATGAAAGTTTCAAACCTGCTATAGATAATTTTAGTAAAGAATTTTTATGGTTAGCGGGTAATCTTCAGCCAGAATCTGTTGCCGAAAAACGGACTGTATATAATTAATTTTTAAAAGGGTGGCGGAGTTGTAACTTCGCCATTCCTTTTTATATAGCACCATGAGCGATGAAATAAAACACGAATGTGGCCTGGCTTACATTCGTTTACGCAAGCCCTTCTCTTATTACCTCCAAAAACATGGAACGGTAACTTACGGCTTAAATAAGCTGTACCTTTTAATGGAAAAGCAGCATAACCGTGGCCAGGATGGCGCAGGATTGGCAATGGTAAAGTTGAATATTGAACCGGGCAATCCTTACTTGCATAGAATGCGCAGTAATGCCCCTCAACCTATTGCCGATTTATTTTTTAAAATAGGGCAAGAAATACAAGAGTTGGAGAAATATCAACCCGATATTAAGCAACATCCGGGTTTAATGAAAGGGCATCTTCCCTTTTTAGGTGAGTTATTATTAGGCCATCTTCGTTATGGAACCCAAGGAAAAAACAATGTAGAATTTTGTCATCCCTTTATTAAGAGAGACTTGATGCCAGGTAAAAATCTTGCGTTAGCAGGTAATTTTAATCTGGTTAATACCGATGAATTATTTGAGCAAATTGGGGTAAATCCAGGCGACTTCCAAAAGCAGAGTGATTTAGCTGCCATGATGGAAGTGGTACACCATTATTTGGTAAAAGAAGATGAAGCTAATCCCAATAATGCCAATATTACGAATGTATTAAAAAACGCAACTCCCATTTTTGATGGTGGATATACGATTGGTGGCTTGTTAGGGAATGGTCATAGTTTTATTATGCGTGATGCACATGGAATTAGACCTGCCTATTATTATATTAATGATGAAGTTATTGTTGCTGCAAGTGAAAGAGCGGCCATTAGAACCACTTTCAATGTGGGTGAAAATGAAGTACAAGAATTAATGCCTGGTACAGCTTTAATTGTGGATGATTTAGGGAACTATCGAATAGAAAAAATATTAGAGCCTAAAGAAAGAAGAGCCTGCTCTTTCGAACGTATTTATTTTTCTAGAGGAAGCGATGAAAAAATTTATAGAGAAAGAATTGCATTGGGTCATCATTTAAGTGAAACGGTTTTAGAACGCATTGCTTACGATTTAAAAAATACCATTTTCTCTTATATTCCTAACACTGCTGAAGTTGCTTTTTATGGCTTGGTGAAAGGCATGGAAGAATACCTCAATAAAATTAAAGTTGAACGTATTTTGAGTTGGGGCAATGATTTCACGCCCGATAAATTAGAAGAAATGGTGAATCGTAAAATTCGCCAAGAAAAAATTGCCATCAAAGACGTTAAGCTAAGAACTTTCATCACTGAAGATGCCAACAGAAATGAAATGGTACAACATGTGTACGATATCACTTATGGCACTGTTCGGAATAATGAAGATACTTTAGTAGTAATTGATGATAGCATTGTAAGAGGAACCACTTTAAAAGAAAGTATTATCAGAATGCTTTCAAGATTGAGCCCTAAAAAAATAATTGTTGTTTCTTCTGCTCCTCAAATACGATATCCAGATTGTTATGGGATTGATATGAGTAAACTAGGAGACTTTATTGCTTTTAGAGCAGCTATTGCTTTATTGAAAGAGCGCAATATGGAAGACGTGCTTGATCAGGTTCGCGACCAGATTATTGCCCTTGAAAATAGCAATGAATTGCATACAGAGAATGTGGTTCGTCAAATATATAAGCCATTTACTACACTGGAAATTTCAGATAAAATTGCACAGTTAATTACCCCTGAAGGTGTAAAAGTACCTGTAGAAGTAATTTATCAAACAATTGAAGACTTACATGAGTGTTGTCCTACGAATACGGGTGATTGGTATTTCACAGGAAATTACCCTACACCTGGCGGAAATAAAGTGGTGAATAAAGCTTTCTTGAATTACTTAAGTGGTAAAAATGTTAGAGGATATTAATTAAGGAAGTATATGATTTTCGTAGGCGAAGCTAACTAAGTGTGTAAGATTTTTTACATTGAATCTTTTGTATAAAGGCTGTATTCTCTTTTCAATTGCAGAAGCAGAAACGCCTAAAATATCGGCTATTTCTTTAAAAGAGTATCCCTTAGCAACATATACGATTGCCTCTTTTTCTTTACCAGAAATGGTTAAAAACTTTTGTACAGCTTTATTAATTACTTTCTCAAATTCTTCCTTGTCTGGACCTTGTACGTCATAGCGCATCACTATACCAAAATGTAGATTTCTGTTTACCCTGAATCGGCCAATTATATCGTTTACTAAGCCGTTTTCATCAACAGATAGAATGCCAATTTTTACTTCCATTGGAACCATTGTTCCATTTTTATGAATTTTCTTTAGTTCAACAGAAAAGCTATAGTTCTTTATACCCGTTTTTCTGCTTAAAATGAAATCAATTGTTTTAGCATTGATTTCATGGGAAAATGCTGCATAGCTAGGATCGGTCTGTTTAATTATGGTTTGAAGGGTAATTTCATCGTCTTTAAATCCCAATGTTTCTTCCCATCCGTCAGCATAAATTAGCTTTTTATCTTTGAACGAATAAATATATACGGCTTTATCTGGAAAACGGAGCAAACTTCTTTTATACTGTTTATATGAACTGCTTTCAGGGTTAGTAGGCAAGTCGGTTACAATAGAAGGATCTATTTCAGACGGCTTATTGGATTTGTTCATACCTCAATATACTAAAAACTGAGTAATTACACAGTTGTTTGGAGAGGGCTATTGCGCTAAATTTGCACCAATTAGCTATCGGGGGGTAGTTAATTTTAAGGTCACAGTCCGAAAGGTATGTGGCCTTTTTTATACCCTATAACAGATGGCATTAATATTCATTCCAGCTCCTACTGAGGCAAACATTACAATATCTCCGGGTTCTAATTCGTGATTGCTGAGTTCCCCTCTTTTTACTAAATCATATAGTGTTGGAATGGTGGCAACTGAACTATTACCCAATTTATGTATGCTCATTGGCATGATGTCTTTTGGAACATCTTTTATACCATACAATTTAAAGAGTGCTTTAATAAAACCTTCATCCATTTTTTCATTGGCTTGGTGTAAGAAAAACTTTTTTACTTCAGTTACTTCTACACCACTTTTTTCTAAACAGGCTTTCATTGCAAGCGGCACATTTTTTATTGCATATTCGTATACTTTTCTGCCCTTCATTTTTATATATCTGACAGCCGGGTCTGCATTGGGTAAATAAGACTTACCCATGGTAATATATTTCAATTCATCATTGCAATGACTTTGCATACTACTAGCAATAATACCCGAGTTGGTTTCATCTCCTTCTGCTGCTTCAATAATAGTAGCACCTGCACCATCACTAAATATCATGCTGTCTCTATCATAGTGGTCAATCACTCTGCTAAGTGTTTCAGTTCCTATTACCAAACACCTTTTTGCCAAGCCTGCTTTTATAAATGCATCTGCTTGTGTAACGCCCAAAATCCATCCTGGGCAACCAAACAAAACATCGTAGGCAACACAGTTGGGGTTGATAATTCCTAATGCATGTTTAATATGAGATGCCAATGAAGGAACAGCATCCGATTGAATCGTATTTTTTAAAACATTACCAAAGTTGTGCGCAACTATAATCTGATCAATGCTTTCATGATCAATTCCAGCATCTTCTATAGCATGTTTAGCAGCTATGGCACCCATATCGCATGCAGTAAATTCATTACCTGCATATCTACGCTCTTCAATTCCAGTTATGTCTTTAAATTTCTCTACAATTTCAGCTGATGCAGTAGTTATTTTAACATGATCTTCTCCATAAAAATCTTGGGCTGCAAAATCTTTGTTGGTTTTAATATGTGGAGGAATATAGCTGCCTGTTCCTGTAATAACTGTTCGTATTGCCATCGTTCCCTGTTTAAATGTTCTTCTCAAATGTAATCATAAATAAAAAGGGATGGCAAGCCATCCCCATTTAATTTTAAAGCTAACAACTGTTTATAAGTATTGGTCGCCTTTATTACGTTTTACTTCTGCAACATATTCTTTAATGGCTTGCTCTTTTTCTTTTTTACAAATCATCAATACATCAGGAGTATCTACTACTATAAAGTCGTCTAATCCTTGCAATAGCAATAGCTTCTCTTTGGGTGCAGAAACCATACACTTAGTTGCATCAATAACAATTACATTTTCTGATGCAACAGCATTTCCTAAATAATCTTTTTCTAGATTATCATAAGCACTATTCCATGTACCTAAATCACTCCAACCAAATGAAGAAGGGATTACATATACATTGTCTGCTTTTTCCATGATAGCAAAGTCTATGGAAACATTGGTACAAAGCGGATAAATTCTATTAATAGCATCTTTTTCTGCTGGGGTATTGAAGTTTGCCTTTTCTGCATCGAACAATTCATACATTTCTGGCTGATAAAGTTCAAAGGCCTTCATTACATTTTTTACTTGCCAAACAAAAATACCCGCATTCCATAGGAAATCTCCACTGGCCAAGAAGGTCTTTGCTAATTCAAGATTAGGCTTTTCAGTAAAGGTCTTTACTTTATAAATCCCATCAGCTACCTGCATGGGTTCATGCTGAATATATCCATAGCCTGTGTTTGGATGAGTGGGTTTAATTCCTAAAGTAACCAATGACTTAATATGCGATACAAAATCTAAAGCCTGTAAAGTAATCTTTCTGAAATTTTCATTATCCAGAATCATATGATCGCTAGGAGCTACAATTAAAGAAGCTTCAGGATCTTTTTGTAATAATTTATAGGAGATATATGCAACACAAGGTGCAGTATTTTTTCTACTTGGTTCTGCAAGAATATTGGCAGGGTTTAATTCTGGAAGTTGCTCTTGTACAATCGAAACATATTCATCAGATGTTACTATGAAAATATTTTCATTTGGAATAAAAGCTGCATAACGTTCATAGGTCCATCTAATTAAGGACTTTCCAGTATTTAAAATATCTAAGAACTGCTTTGGATAACTCGCTCTGCTCTGTGGCCAAAAACGGCTTCCAATCCCCCCGGCCATAATGGCTACATAATGGTGTTGATTCATTTGAATGTCTTTAAAATCTAGATGAAAATTAATACGCTGTTACAAGCATAGAAAACGTAGTCAAGGTAAACTTATTGCTTATTTTAAACAATTCCCTCCCTAATTAAATCGTGAATATGTATGATGCCTTTATAAATGCCATTTTCGGCAACAATGAGTTGACTGATATCATGTTTTTTTAACAATTCCAGCGCTTCAACTGCCAATGCTTCTGGCTGAACAGTAATCGGGTTAGTTGATAATATATCTGATGCACAAATAGTACTAATATCACTTGTTTTTTCAAGCATTCTTCTCAGGTCTCCGTCTGTAATAATTCCAATTAATTGTTGATTTTCATCAACAACTGCAGTAACGCCCATTCTGTTTTTGGTGATTTCTACTATCACTTGCTTTAAAGTAGCACTTGGGAGTACCCGTGGTTGCTCGTTTGCAGCTGCTAAGTCGGCTACCCGTAAATAAAGTCTTTTCCCGAGATTGCCTCCTGGATGAAATTTTGCAAAATCTTTATTATTGAATTGATTCAATTTCATCAAACAAACCGCTAATACATCTCCCATCACCATTTGTGCCGTGGTGCTGCTGGTAGGTGCTAAATTATTGGGGCATGCTTCTTTTTCAACAGTGGTATTCAACACTAAATTGGCTTGTTTGGCCAAAAAGCTTTCTGTATTTCCAACCATTCCAATTAATAAGTTCCCAAAATTGTTAATTAATGGAATTAAGACTTTTATTTCAGGACTTTCGCCACTTTTGCTAATCAACATCACAATATCGTCAGATGTGATCATCCCTAAATCTCCATGAATGGCATCAGCGGCATGCATAAATAAAGAAGGAGTGCCCGTGGAATTAAGCGTTGCAACTATTTTTTGGGCAACAATGGCGCTTTTGCCTATACCACTAACAATTAGTCTGCCCTTTGCTTCATGTATTGCTTGGATGATTTTCTCAAAGTCATTATTAATAAAAGCTTTCAAGCCTATCACGGCTGCAGCTTCTGTTTCAATAGTTAGTTGTGCTAGTGCTTGTATATTATTATTCATGCTTAACAAAGGTAAACTTTAACAGCTTAGCAGCGATAATGCATTAGGTATTCATTAACTTCGCTCCCCTTTTGCAAAAATGCCCTGATTTTGTCAAATATGTTGAAATATCAAGGGAAAAATGACAAAAATTGTTTAACTTTTACTAGTATCAACTGTTCTAGATATAGAAAATAGTATACCCCCAATGGCAACCAGTACCCCAAAAGCTCCGTCAAAAACCGTCACTAAAAAAACTGCAGTTAAAAAAGCTGTATCGGTTAAATCTGAGGCAACTCATCAATATCCTATTCATTCTGCTTTAGAACAATATTTTGGATTCAAAGAGTTCAAAGGAACACAAGAGTCTGCCATCAATAGTTTATTAGACGGTAAAGACACTTTTGTAATTATGCCAACTGGTGGAGGTAAAAGCTTATGTTATCAATTACCTGCATTAATATTGGAGGGTTGTGCTATTATCGTTTCTCCCCTAATTGCTTTAATGAAAAACCAAGTAGACTTGGTACGTGGCTATAGTGAAAATGATGAAGTGGCCCATTTTTTAAATTCTTCTTTAAACAAAGGACAAATCAAAGCGGTTAAAGACGATTTAAACAGCGGCAAAACCAAACTCCTCTACGTAGCCCCTGAAACCCTAACAAAACAAGAAAACCTAGAATATTTTAGTGATCTCAAAATTTCTTTCTTTGCTGTGGATGAGGCGCATTGTATTTCGGAATGGGGACACGATTTCAGGCCAGAGTATCGTAGGTTAAGAGAAATGATGGATATTATTAACCCTGATATTCCTGTAATTGCCTTAACCGCTACCGCAACTCCTAAAGTACAGAGTGATATTGTTAAAAACTTAGGCTTAAGGGAAGCAAATATTTTCATCTCTTCTTTTAATAGAACCAATCTTTTCTATGAAATTTTACCAAAAATCCAAAAGGATCAAACGGTAAAAAGTATTGTAAAATTCATTAGCCAACACAAGGGTAAGAGCGGTATCATTTATACCCTTAATAGAAAAACTACTGAAGAGTTGGCTGAGTTATTAGTCGCTAATAAAATAAAAGCGGTAGCATACCATGCTGGCCTAGATCAAAAATTAAGGGCAGATAGGCAGGACCAGTTTTTAAATGAAGACGTTCAAGTAATTGTTGCAACCATTGCATTTGGAATGGGTATTGATAAACCAGATATTCGTTTTGTAATTCATTTTAATATTCCAAAATCAATTGAAAATTATTATCAGGAAACTGGTAGAGCTGGAAGAGATGGTTTAGAAGGAATCTGTGTGTTGTATTATTCTCATAAAGATGTTTCAAAGCTAGAGCATTTGATGCGCGATAAACCTTTGAGTGAGCGTGAAGTGGGTGCGCAGTTAATTGATGAAATGGTTGCGTATTCTGAGAGTGCTGTATGTAGAAGAAAAATCTTATTGCATTATTTTGGAGAAGACACCGAAACAGAAAATTGTGGACTTTGCGATAACTGTAAAAATCCAAAAGAAAAATTTGAAGCGAAGGAAGAAGTAGTTAAAGTACTTAAAGTGGTGAATGCTTTAGACGGAAGATTTGTAACCGATTATGTAGTAAATGTATTACTGGGCAAACTAACTCCTCAAATCAGTATGTTCCGTCATGATGCTTCTCCTGTATTTGGAATAGGAAAAGATAAAGAACCGCATTTATGGAATAGCTTAATAAGACAAATGCTATTGGAGAATTTGTTAATTAAGGATATTGAAGAATATGGATTAATTAAATCTAGCGATAAAGGGCAGAAATTTTTAAAGAAGCCAACTGCTTTTAAAATGGTACTCAATAACTTATTTGAAGACGCCAATGCTGATGATGAAGAGGGTGAAGGTGCGGCTCAAACAGGTGCTGCTGCTGATGAAAAATTATTTGTAATGTTGAAAGAGCTCAGACAAAAAGAGGCTAAGAAAAAAAGTCTTCCTCCTTTTGTTATTTTCTTAGAGAGTTCTTTACAAGATATGGCTACTTTATATCCCACCACTTTAGACGAAATGAGCAAGTGCCAAGGGGTAAGCAAGGGTAAGGCGCTTAAATACGGTAAACCTTTTGTTGATTTAATTGCGAGTTATGTTGCAGAGAACGATATAGAGAAACCAGATGATTTTGTAATGCGCAGTGTAGCTAACGCAGCCAGTAACAAAATTTATATTATTCAGAATGTAGACAAAAAAATACCATTAGAAACCATTGCTAAAAACAAGGACCTTAAACTAGATCGTTTGTTAGAAGAAATGGAAACCATTGCCGCAAGTGGAACTAGACTCAATTTAGATTATGCAATTGATGAATGGTTGGGTGAAGATGAACAAGAAGAAATACTAGAATATTTTAAAAGCTGTGAAACCTCTTCATTGGATGTTGCACGAGAAGAATTGGCGGAATTTGATTTTAACTGGGAGCAGCTAAAAATTATGCGAATTAAATTCCTAAGTGTTTATGGGAATTAATGCTTTTTGTTGAAATACATTTTAACTCTATTGGCTACATTCTCTCTGATGTTTAAGTAATACAGATTTAAGTCTGCTACATGATAGTTATTGGTAGTATAAAAAATATTTCCAAAAAATTTCGGCTTTGGCGTCCATAATACATTGCCTTCAACTTTTGCAGCAGCAACGGCAGGGGCAATTTTATTAAACTTTAATAATACCCCACCTTTATTTAAGCTTCTGTCGGAAACAAGCATTGCTTCATTCCAAGTAAGTGGGTTGGTTACAATTGCTTTATATTTTTCTTCTAAAATTAAGGGGGGAGTATAGCCTTCTCTATAAGTACGCCAACTTACTATACATCCTGTTTGGTCTGGAGTTACACAGGCTTTAATTTGACTGTATTCGTTTTCAGCAACTGGGAGCCCAATTAAATATGCTGCTACCAATTTATTTTGGAGAAGCTTATTGTCAAAAAATTCTTTTAGTAATTTTTTACCATGTGTGGTTCCCTGGCTATGTGCTGCAACTACAATTGGTTTACCCGAATGATGATTATTTAAAAAGTACTCAAAGGCTGATTTGATATCTGCGTATGCCAATTCAAAAGCAGCTATTGCAGCTGAACTGTCTATTGTATTTTTGGGAAAGTATGCCTGTAAGTTGGCTTGACGATACCTCGGAGCAAAAACACGGCCCACTTCATTAAATATACTTGCTTGAAATAATATGGTAGTATAGTCTGTTTTGGTGTTTAATTCAATATTGTTAATTGGTGCATTATAGCCAAAAGGTAATTGATCATCTGTGTAGGTAGTGGGATGAATAAAAAAAACATCTACAGAACTATCTTGTTGGTAATTAGCTCTTAACGGTTTAGGTACACTGTCTGCAGGATCTTTCTTATACGGATGTGCTGCCCAATAATGCAAGTCACTGTAATCGGGAGTGTTAATATGATCTCTACGTTCATAATTTTTTTCCATTTGTTTATAGGGCACCCCGCAGGCAATTGCTAAAACCATTAGCGATAATAAAAAATTCATCCTTTGTTTCATATACTAAAGGTCCAGCTTTTTTGTGATTTGCTGCCTATAACCTACAGTTATTGATTTTGCTGTATTTTCGTAAAAATTATTGTTATGGCCATACCAGTTGTTGATTTAGCTGAATTTACTCATGGAACACCTGAACAAAAAGCTGCATTTGTACAAAGTCTTGGAAAGGCTTATGAAGAAGTAGGATTTGTAGCGGTCAAAAATCATGGAGTTCCAGACGAATTAATTGCCAACCAATATGAATATGTACAACAATTTTTTGCACTCCCTTTAGAAAAGAAAAAAGAATATGAAATACCTGGATTAGCTGGCCAACGTGGTTATACTAGTTTTGGAAAAGAACACGCTAAAGGAAGCGATGCTCCAGATTTAAAAGAGTTTTTTCAATATGGCCAAACCGTTGAAGACCATGATGCAATAAAATCGGAATATCCTGATAATGTTCAAGTAGCTGAAATTGCTCACTTAAACGATACACTTTTTAGTGCTTATAGAAGTTTTGAAAAAAGTGGTAAAGCATTGTTGCAAGCAATTGCATTGTATTTAGGATTAGACGAACATTATTTTGATCAATATGTACATAATGGAAATTCTATACTGAGATGCATTCATTACCCACCAATTACCCATGAACCAAAATCTGCAATAAGAGCAGAACAGCATGAAGACATTAATTTAATTACTTTGTTGGTTGGGGCTTCAGCAGATGGCTTACAAATTTTAACCAAACAGGGAGATTGGGTAAATGTTACTTCATTACCAGAACAAATTGTGGTAAACGTTGGAGACATGTTGCAACGGTTAACCAATAATAAATTGAGGAGTACTACACACCGAGTAGTGAATCCTGCCAGAGAGTTATGGCATACCAGCCGTTTTTCTATGCCCTTCTTTTTGCACCCTAGAAGTGAGATGAGTTTGGCTTGTTTAGAAAGCTGTATCAATGACAATAATCCAAAAGCATACCCAGATGCAACTGCAGGCGAATACTTAGATGAGCGATTAAGAGAAATAGGGCTAAAGAAATAATGATACTTGAATATGTTAAGACATATCCCCTTTATGAAAGCTGTGTTCATACACAGTATTACTGCTTTTGGCGGTCCTCAAGGTCATTTGGGTATGATGATCAAAACATTTGTACAGCAACGTAAAGATGTTTCTGAAGAAGAGTTATTAGATTATAATGGCTTCTGCCAAATGCTTCCCGGAGCTTCTTCAACCCAGGTTTTAACATTAATTGGTTATAAACGAGGCGGTATTCCATTGGCCATTTTTACATTATTGATATGGATAATTCCGGCATCTATTTTAATGTCTGGCCTATCATTTTTATTAGACTATTATGATAAAATTGCTCATCCAGCAGCCATTTTTAGATTTATACAACCTATGGCCATTGGTTTTATTGCTTATTCTACTTTACGAACATTTAAAGTTGCTATTTATAATACCATTACTTGGATAATTCTATTCATTGCTACTTTTGCTACTTTTTTCGCTTTTAAAACACCATGGGTCTTTCCCATTTTGATAGTTTGTGCGGGCATTGCTACCAACTTTAGTGATAAGCGAATTCCGCAAAAGGGAGTTCCTCCCAAGCAGGTCAAATGGGGAAATTTGTTGATTTTTTTAGTTCTCTTTGGTGTTACGGGCTATTTATCTGAAATAGCTACAAAGCAAAACTGGGAAAACAGAAAAGTATATAACCTCTTTGAGAATAATTATCGTTTTGGTAGTTTGGTTTTTGGTGGGGCCGATGTATTGATGCCGTTGATGTATGAACAATATGTAACAAGACCTCAATCTAAGCGGATCTTAGAAAATAAAAGAGATGTACTTAAAATTAATCGCGAAGACTTTTTAACTGGATCTGGAATTGTAAGAGCTATTCCAGGGCCTGTATTTTCAATTGGTGCATTTACGGGAGGTATGGTATTGAAAGATCAAGGATTAAGTAAACAGCTGATTGGGTGTGCCATAGGCGTTATTGCGATCTTTTTACCCAGTGCTTTATTGGTTTTGTTCTTTTTTCCTGTATGGCATAATCTAAAGAAATATGCAGTGATATTCAGGTCTTTAGAAGGAATTAGGGCTTCGGTGGTAGGTATTATGGCAGGTGCAGTAGTTTATTTATTGAACGACCATATTTTGCCAGATTTATGGATTCAAAACTGGTCCATTCTTTGGGACCTGGCAATTGTAATTGCTACATTTTTAGTACTTCGATTAAATAAATTGCCCGCTCCTTTTATTGTAATTAGCTGTTTAATTTTAGGTGCAATTGCCTAATTTTAGTATCTTCCTTTACATCATAAACCTTGCTCATGGTAACCATTGCTTTATATAATTTAAAAGGAGGGGTAGGAAAAACTGCAGCTACAATAAACCTTGCGTACTTAAGTGCAAAACAAGGATACAAAACACTGATATGGGATTTAGATCCACAGGGGTCTTCTTCTTTTTATTTAGGGGCTATTGCAAGTGTGAAAAATGAAGCAAAAAAAATATTGACTGGGGATATGGATTTGGCAACTGCCATTCAACCATCTGCCTACGAAAACCTAGACATCATTCCCGCAGATCTTTCTGCAAGGCATGCAGATATCTTATTGAATGACATGAAGCAAAGCAAGAAAAAAATTTCTTCGATACTTTCGACCATTAAAAACGAATATGATATCGTTTTTTTAGATTGTCCTCCCGGAATTTCTGTTTTGCATGATGCAGTTTTTGCTGGAGTTGATTGGATACTAATGCCTAATATACCTACTACATTGTCTATTCGTTCTTTTGAATCTGTATTGAATTATTTTAAAGAAAATGAGTTAGACTCATCAAAATTAAAATGCTTCTTTAGTATGGTAGACCATCGAAAAAATCTCCATCATGAAGTCATTAATGAATTTTATAAAGACAAACTCTTCTTTAAAAGTTATATACCCTATTTAAGTGATGTAGAAAAAATGGGTGTTCACGAATCACCTTTAGAAACATTTGCTGCAAGTAGTTTTGCCGCCCAGTGTTATAAAGATCTTTGGAAAGAAATTAAACAGCGTTGCATCAATTAATATGGATAGAGAAATAACTTCATGGTTTAGTCCGGCCTTAAACAAAGAGATGCCAATTGCATCATATGGACATTTTGGATTTGCTATTTTATTGATTCCTACTGCAGCAGCAGACTATTTGGAATATGAGCGTTTTCAGATGATAGACGCTATAGCCCCATTTATTAATTCAGGTAAGTGCAGGGTTTTTAGTATCGATAGCATGAACAAGGAAAGCTGGATGAATAATCAGATGCTTCCCGAGCATAAAGCCATTAGACATAACCAGTTTAATGAGTATGTATTTAATGAAGTAGTCCCTTTCATTCGTAATTGTACTAGTGATGAAACAATGATATATACCTGCGGAGCTTCTTTTGGAGCGCTTCATGCGATGAATTTATTCATGAAAAGACCTGATATTATTAATGGTGCCATTAGTATGAGTGGAGTGTATGATTTAACTGAATACACCAAAGGGTTTTGGGATGATCAAGTATTCTATAATAGTCCTGTACACTATATACCCAGCCTAAACGATAATTGGTATTTAGACAAAATAAAAGCCAGTCATCATATTCATATTTATACAGGAAGTGGCAATTTTGAAGACCCTGATGCAGCAAAAAAATTTGCTGGAATACTTTATACCAAAGGAATTTGGTATGATTTAGACGTTTGGGGGCCAGATATTCACCACGATTGGCCAACTTGGCGCTCCATGCTTCCTTATATTTTGGATAAGAAATTTTAAACTGTAAAAAACTCGTTAATTCCCTTTCGATATATGGTACTCTGCCTCAGCTGAATTAATATTACATATTAATAAACGGCAATTGAGGCATCTTTCAGGAATACTTGGATTTTTAATACTACTGCTTTTAACTGTTTTTACTACTGATGCTCAAGCGCAGTACACAACGGTGAGTGGTAATGTGTACGATATTTCCGCAAGAAGACCATTGGAAGCTGTAGCCGTTCAAAGTACTTCGGGAAGGGGTACTATTACCGATTCAACTGGTTATTATATTTTAACCGTATTAAAAACCGATTCTATTTGGTTTTCTTTAATAGGAAAATCTACCATGAAATACCCGGTAGATACCATTAGTAACCTAGAGCGGTTCAATGTAATGATTCATGTTCGATCTTTTGATTTGCCTGAAGTAAAAGTTCGCAATAATTATTATCGATATGATTCTGCTATGAACCGACAAGACTATGCTAAAGTTTTCAACTTTAAAAAGCCAGGCTTGGGTGTAGTATCTAGTCCTAGTTATAATCCGGGTGCTACTGTAGGATTTGACTTAGAGGGAATCATCAATATGTTTCGAGTAAAACGAAACAGAAGTATATTGACTCTGCAAAAAAGATTAATAGAAGAGGAAGAGGAAAAATATGTGAACAGTAGATTTTCTAAATTATTTGTAAGAAAAATTACTGGTTTGCAATCTCCAGAATTAGATACATTCATGAGAAGATATCGCCCTGCTTATGGATTAGTAAAACTCTTAAACGACTTAGAGTTGGGTTATTATATTGGTCAACAATATGAAGAGTATAAATCTACCAAGTACAATTGGCGTGGAGGATTATATAGAAGAAGGGAAGATCAATAATATCATTTAAAGACTAGCTTTCAATGCTTTTTCTCCCAATAATTGAATTAAAGGTAATAAAGCACCAAATCTTTCATCATTACTAAATCCTTGTTTGTATCTATGATAAATTTGTTGTGCAATCACAGCATTCTTAAATAATCCAAATACATAGTAATAGTTGATATCTGTTAAATCTCTTTTTGTTATCAAAGCATAATAAGCAATTAAATCTGCTCTAGATAAATTTCCGGGTAACCAAGTACAGTTGTACTGTTTAAAAATAGGTTCCTCATTTTGCTCAAACCAATACGCAAGCATGGCCCCCAAATCCATTAAAGGATCTCCTACAGTAGCCATTTCCCAATCTAATACCCCTATCACTTCAGTTAAATCGTTATTGAAAATAATATTGTCGTATTTAAAATCATTGTGTAATAGGCTTGGTGCTTGTTCTTTAGGATGATTATTTTGTAACCATTCTGCAACCCGATTCATTGATGCAATCAAATCCGTTTCAGCGTTGTAATATCTTTTGATCCAACCCTCTACTTGTCTATTTACATATCCATCTGGTTTACCTAGTTGAACCAATTGAGTTGATTCAATGTCAATAGCATGAAGCTGCGCTAATGTTTCAACTAATTGTTTTGCACAATGTTCAAATTGAGTTGGTGTGATGGCCAGTTTAGGCGCATTATGCGCTCTTAAAATAATGCCCTCTAGTTGTTCCATTATATAAAATGGTGTTCCTGTAATTTGCGTATTGGTAGAATAAAGAATAGGTTGGGGTATTTTATTAAAAAATGGTTTTAATAAACTCAATACTTTATACTCTCGCCCCATATCATGTGCAGATTGAATATTGGCACCTGGCGGCGCCATTCGCATCACAAAACTTTTATTTGATGTAGTTAATTGATAAGTTAAATTAGAATAACCTCCAGCAAATCGAGTGATCAAACTTATAGGAGTAACACCAGGTAAAGATGATAGTAGTAAATCATTTAACTGATTTAAATCAAATGATTCTTTCTCTGAAAGTGCTACTGTTTTTTCCATAATACCACTATTTATTTTTTCTACTCATTCCATATTTCTTTAGAATACTCAAAGCCAAACTTTGCTTATGTACTTCATCTGCACCATCCCAAATTCTTGCTCCTCGCTCGTGTTGAAATAAATTGGCCAACATGGTTTCATCCGATAATCCCATTGCTCCATGAACTTGAATGGCTCTATCTAATACTTTTAATACCATATTGGCTACAAAAAATTTAATGCCTGCAATTTGATCACGAGTGGCAGCAGCACCATATAAATCAATATTGTGTGCGGTTCTTAAAACCAATAATCTGGCTGCATCTATTTCAACCCTACTTTCTGCAATAAATCCTTGTATAAATTGTTGATGCCCCAACATTTCTCCTTCTTTAATTTCTCTGGTAGCAGCTCGTTGGCACATCAAGTCAAAGGCTTTCTCTGCAATTCCTACCCATCGCATACAGTGGTGTATTCTGCCTGGTCCAAGGCGTTCCTGCGCTAGTTTAAATCCTGATCCCTCTGTTCCAATGATATTATTAATAGGGATTCTACAATTATTATAACGAATTTCTGCATGGCTTGCCCAGCCTTCTCCCGCTTCACCAAATACGGGAATATTTCTTATAAATTCAAAGCCCGGAGTATCGGTAGGAACGATAAACATACTCGCCCTTTCGTGTGGTGGAGCAGTCGGATTTGTTATTGCCATTACCACTGCAAATGAAGCTCCATCGGCGGATGAAGTAAACCATTTGTGTCCGTTAATAATATATTCGTTCCCTTCTTTAACCGCAGTGGTTGCAAGTCTTGTGGGGTTAGATCCTGCCAATTCTGGTTCTGTCATAGAAAAACAGCTGCGAATTTTCCCTTCTAATAATGGTTGTAGATAGGTAGATTTTATTTCATCAGAAGCAAAGCGGGAAATCATTTCTGTATTACCAATATCAGGCGGTTGCGCATTAAATGTATACTGCCCATAATAAGGGGATAAGGATAATATTTCACTTACTTGTCCAAACTCACATAAGGTTAATCCCATTCCACCTTCATGAGTAGGTAAATGTAAATTCCACCAGCCTTTTTGTTTTACTAATACTCGTTTTTGCGAAAGTATTTTTTCGGTTTCTTTAAATGGCCTAGTAGTATGTTCGCTCTCTAATGGAATTAACTCAGTTTCTACAAATTCCCGAATGGCGGGTAATAAAGTTTCTAAGCGCTTGGTAATAAAAATGGCTTCCATAATAATCATTAAATAGTTACACCGCCATCCGCAGTAAATAAAGTACCTGTGCAATATCCCGATGCAGGGGCAGCTAAAAATAATGCCAGCGCAGCAATTTCATCTACGGATCCCATTCTTGAAATGGGGGCCATTTTTACAAATCGATTTAACCATTTTTCATCTTGCCAAAGTGCTTCAGAAAATTTGGTTTTTATTAGACCAGGACAAATGGCATTCACTCTTATTCCATCAACTCCCCATTCCTTTGCAGTTACTTTAGTAAGCATATTTAATGCAGCTTTTGAAACAGAATACAAACCCAACCCTGGGTCAGGAGTTATTCCTGCAATGGAACTAATGTTGATTACCGAGCCTCCGCCTCTTTCTTTCATAATCGGGTATACTAATTTGCCGAGCTCAAAAGGTGCTTTCACATTTACATTCATTATTTTATCAAACGCCCATTCTTCGCAGGTGACTACAGGACCATAGACAGGGTTAGTGGCAGCATTATTTACAAGGATATCAATTCCTCCATATAAATCAACTGTTTTATTAACTAGTACTTTACATGATTCTATATCTCCCGCATTGCCTGCTATTCCAGTACATATACCACCTGCCTCTTCTATGGAAGCAGCTACTTTATCTAGTTCTTCTTGTTTGCGTGAGTTGATTACAACCGCCGCACCACTGGCAGCAAAATATCTGGCAATGGCTTCCCCAATTCCTTTGCTAGCGCCTGTAATTAAGGCAACTTTTCCTTTTAAACTAAATGCTTCATTCAATTTCATACAATTAATTTTTTCTAGATAATGCTTTATTCATGGCTTTCATGAACTGGTCTTTTACTTTCAATCTAAACCAAGTTGGGGCAAGTCTTTTTAGCTTCCACATGGTTCTGGCTGCTTTTGGTAGTATAATATAAAGCTCTTGTTTTCCTGCTCTTATTAATATTTCTTTAGCCACTTCGTTGGCTTCCAAGCCTGATCGTTCTAAAAATGTTTGAGTGATTTTTTTTGTAGCTGCACCGCCTCTTACAGACTGCGCTATATTGGTTTTAAAGTAAGTAGGTTGTATACAAGAAACATGAATACCAAAATCATAGAGTTCACTGTACAATGTTTCACTAATAGCAACAACCGCAGCTTTTGTCATATTATATCCAGCCATAGTAGGTGCACAGCTGATGGCTGCTGCGCTTGCAGTATTGAGTATATGACCATAACCTTGTTTTTTCATTGCAGGAATAAAATACCAACATCCATACAATACCCCCATCTGATTAATACTTACCATCCATTCGTAATTTTCTAAAGAATAGATTTCAAATTCTGACCCATCACCAACACCTGCATTATTAAATAATAAATCAATCCCTTCGGCATCAAATAAAAAACGTTCTGCTACTTCTTTATATTGGTTTTTGTCTGCAACATCTAATAAGTAAGTGAGCGGTTTTCCTCCTGCTTTAGTTACCAATCCCCCCACTTCTTCCAAAGCTTTTGGATTATTATCGGCCATCCCAATGGTCCAGCCTTCTTCGGCCAGTTCTAAGGCAAATGCTTTTCCTAATCCAGACGCTGCGCCCGTAATAAATGCTCTTTTATGAGGATATTTTTGCGAGAGTGTATACATAGGGCAGGCTTTATTACTTGAATGTAAAAAAAGGATAGCACTTAATGGGCATTTCACCGAATTATTTTAGCTATTCGCCATTCAGCAAATGCTGGTTTAGAAGACCGTATTTAATTCTATCTTTACAGCTTCCAAAAATTGACTCCTTTGAAAAAAATAAGTCTGTTACTAACATTACCCTTGCTTCTATTTTCATGCAAGGATGCGAAAAAAGAAAATACCGATTCAAAAGCAAAACCACCTTCGGCTACCATTGTAGACGTATTAATTGCGGGTGCAGGAAATATTGACAATAATGTGGAAGTGAATGGAGCTATTATACCAATGGAAACAGTCAATATCAATCCTGAGGTTAGTGGTAGATTAACCATGCTCAATGCTCCAGATGGCGGCAGAGTAACACAGGGCGCTATTCTGGCGAGGATTAATGACGCCGATTTACAAGCTAATTTATCTAAAACAAAAGTGTTATTAGATATGGCTCAAAAAACCGAAGAGCGGTTAAGAAAGTTATTGGCCATTAATGGAATTAATCAGTCTGAGTACGACTTGGCTTTAAATCAGGTGAATAGCTTAAAAGCAGACTTACTGGTAACTCAGGCTCAATTAGATAAAACAATAATTAGAGCACCATTTACTGGGGTTTTGGGGTTGAGACAAATAAGCCCTGGTGCGTATGTAACACCGGTAATAACCCTTACTACATTACAGCAAGTAGATCGAGTAAAAATAGATTTTAATGTTCCAGAATTTTATACCAATATGATTCGGGTAGGAGGATCTGTTCAAATTCAAACGAATGAATCCAATCTAAAAAGAAGAGCAACCATTGTGGCAACGGATCCACAAATTAATCCTACAACAAGAAATTTACGCGTACGTGCAGTTTTAGATGGCAATGCCATTGCTCCAGGAACTTTTGTAAAAGTATTTTTAGAGGCAGGCAAAAACAAGAATAGCATTCTGGTTCCTACCAATGCAATTATTCCAGATGCAAGAGCAAAGAAAATAATTGTTGTAAAAGGCGGTGAAGGTGTTTTTGTAGACATTGAAACTGGTTTAAGAGGTACAGGCTATGTAGAAGTAACAAAAGGACTTATGCCTGGCGATAGTGTAGTGGTTACTGGTGTTTTATTTGTAAGACCCAAGCAACCAATTAAAGTAAGATCTGTTAAGCAGTTGAGTGATATTATCAAATAGAAGAAGCAGCCATATCCCATGAATATTTCTGAATTATCATTAAAGAGACCCATTCTTGCAACGGTGATGAATATCCTCATCGTATTGTTTGGAATTGTTGGATATAGTTTTTTGGCAGTAAGGGAATATCCTGCGGTTGACCCTCCAGTAGTTAACGTTCGAACTTCTTATTCAGGAGCTAACTCTGAAATTATTGAGAGTCAAATTACAGAACCCCTTGAAAAAGCCATTAACGGTATTCCAGGTATTAGAAGTATTTCCTCTTCTAGTTCAAATGGCAATAGCAATATTACTGTTGAATTTAATGTTTCAGAAGATTTAGAAGCAGCAGCAAATGATGTAAGAGACAAAGTAAGTCAGGCAGTAAGAAATTTGCCCCAAGATGTGGATGCACCACCTGTGGTAAGTAAGTCAGATGCCAATAGCGACTTTATCATAATACTTGCTGTTCAAAGTCAAACTAAAGGATTATTAGAATTGAGTGAATATGCTGAAAACGTATTACAGGAAAGGTTCCAAACTATTTCTGAAGTAAGCGCAGTTAATTTATTTGGACAAAAAAGACCATCCATGCGATTATGGATTGATCCAGATAAATTAAACTCTTTTAATGTAACGTTTAGTGATATTAGAACAGCTTTAAACACTGAAAATGTTGAAATCCCTTCTGGTAAAATTTATGGTGATAAAACAGAAATAACCATAAAAGCTTTGGGAAGGTTAACTACTGAAAAGGATTTTCGAGATTTAATTATTCGTCAAACCCCGGCCGGAATTATACGTTTATCAGATGTTGCTTATGTAGAAGTTGGGCCTGAAAATGAAGAGTATAGTTGGCGTTTAAATGGGGTTAATGCAGTAGGGTTGTCTATTATTCCGCAACCTGGAGCAAATTATATTAAAATTGCAGACGAATTTTATAAGCGATTAGCTGAGATTCAGAAAATTGAAAAAGGAGATTTCATTATGACTCCTTTAATTGATCAAACAAAAAATGTTCGTGCCTCCATTAAAGAAGTAGAAGAAACTTTGTTGATTTCATTTACATTGGTTGTATTAGTGATTTTCTTTTTCTTTAGAAACTGGCTAATTGCTATAAGACCATTGATAGATATTCCTATATCGTTAGTGGCCACTTTCTTTATCATGTATATTTCGGGGTTCTCTATTAATGTATTAACCTTATTGGGAATTGTTTTGGCCACTGGGCTTGTTGTAGATGATGGGATTGTTGTTACAGAAAATATTTTTAGAAAATTAGAAAGCGGGCTGCCAATTAGAAAAGCTGCATTAGAGGGAAGTAAAGAAATTTTCTTTGCAGTAGTTTCTACCTCTATCACTTTGGCGGTTGTGTTTTTACCAGTAATTTTCTTACAAGGATTTGTAGGCAGCTTATTCCGCGAATTTGGAATTGTTGTTGCAGCAGCTGTTTTAATATCAGCATTTGTATCGCTAACTATTACTCCTGTATTAAATGTTTATCTCAATAAAAAAGATGCCGGTCATGGTAAGTTTTATGATATGACTGAACCATTTTTTAGAGGAATGGAAAACGGGTACAAGCGTTTACTAGCTGGTTTTCTAAAAGTTCGTTGGATGGCATGGGTTATTGTTGCTATTTGTGCAGGTATCATTTATTTTATTGGTGCAGGTTTGCAAAGTGAATTGGCGCCTTTAGAAGACAGAAGTAGTATACGTTTTCAAATGAGTGGTCCTGAGGGGGCTAGCTATGGGTACATGGTAGAAACAGGCGATAAGTTGTTGGATTATTTAACTGACTCTGTACCAGAAAAAGATTTTGTGTTTGCTGCAGTTCCAGGATTTGGTGGAAGTGGTGTGAACTCTGGCACATTGAGAATTAAATTGGTAGACCCAGATCAACGTAATAGATCGCAATCAGATATTGCCAAAGCAATTGGGAAAAAATTGCCTAGTATCAATAACGCCCGAATTTTCCCAGTAGAAGAACAAACGATTTCGGTAGGACTTGCCTCTCGAGGATCCCTGCCGGTTCAGTTTATTCTACAAAATTTAGACTTTGAAAAAATTAAAACGGTCATTCCTAAGTTTTTAGAAGAAGCTAGAAAAGATAAGACTTTCCAAAACGTTGATGTGAATCTTAAATTTAATAAACCCGAATTGCAATTAACTATTGATCGTATTAAAGCAAAAGATTTAGGGTTATCAATTATAGATGTGGCTGATGTAGTTTCTAGTGCGTTTAGTGGAAGAAGACTGGCTTACTTTATCATGAATGGCAAACAGTATGAAGTAATTTCTCAGGTTGCTTACAAGGATCGTCAAAAGCCTGCAGACATTGAAAAACTATATGTTCGAAACAATAGAGGTGAAAGTATTCCATTAAATGCGGTTGTTAAATTAGAAGAAAGTTCTAATCCCCCAACATTATATCATTTCAATAGATTTAAAGCCGCAACCGTTTCTGCTTCTTTAGCTGAGGGTATGACCATTGGCGATGGGGTAAAAGCGATGAGGAGAATTGGCGATCAATTATTAGATGAAAGTTTTAAGACCGCTTTAAATGGACCATCTCGTGATTTTGAAGAAAGTTCCTCCAATACAACATTTGCTTTTGGGTTTGCATTAATATTAATCTATTTGGTTTTGGCAGCTCAATTTGAAAGCTTTAAGGATCCATTAACCATTATGATTACCGTACCACTTGCATTAGCAGGTGCTTTATTAAGCTTATGGATTTTTGATCAAACCATTAATATCTTTTCTCAAATTGGTATGATTATGTTGATTGGTTTGGTAACTAAAAACGGAATTTTAATTGTAGAATTTGCTAACCAGAAAAGAGAATTTGGTTTAAATAAAAAAGATGCTGTTTTAGAAGCGTCTGCTCAACGATTGCGCCCTATTTTAATGACTAGCCTTGCTACTGCATTAGGAGCATTGCCAATTGCCTTAAGTATAGGTGCAGCAGCAACCAGCCGTATGCCACTGGGCATTGTGATTGTAGGAGGTATTATGTTTTCGCTATTGTTAACGCTGTTTGTAATTCCAGCAGTCTACACTTTTATTTCTGGAAAGCATGATGCAAAAAAAGTAGATATAACAGATTAATTAAAGAATTATGCTAAGCTCTATTTCAGATATCAGGCGCGATTATATGTTGAAGTCTTTTGACGAATCTCATGCAGCCAGTAATCCTTTTGACCAGTTTAAAGATTGGTGGGAAGAAGCAACTAGTGTTGAAATTGATGAAGTGAATGCAATGACGCTGGCCACGGTAGATCTAAATGGAAAGCCTTCAGCTAGGATTGTTTTATTGAAAGGATATACGCATGATGGCTTTGTTTTTTTTACTAATTATGAAAGTGCTAAAGGTCAAGAATTACAGGCCAACCCAAATGCTGCATTATTATTTTTTTGGAAAGAGTTAGAGCGTCAAATCAGGATTGAAGGAAGCGTAGAGAAAATCTCCGAAGCCGATAGTGATGCTTATTTTCATTCAAGACCAGCTGGGAGTAGAATTGGGGCTTGGGTTTCTCCACAAAGTAAAGTAATTCCAGGTCGTTCATTTCTAGAGGAGAATTATCAGAAACTACTATTGCAATACCCTGATGAAAACCAAGTACCTCGTCCACCACATTGGGGTGGGTATATTGTAAAACCTGAGAGTTTTGAGTTTTGGCAAGGAAGAAGTAGCAGACTCCACGATCGTTTAAGGTTCACTCAAAATGATTCAGGAGAATGGGTTAGAGACCGTTTAGCTCCTTAAAGTTCAGTTTATTTACTTGAGTGAAAAATCATTTTGAAGCTGAACAATTACTGCTTGTATGGTTTGATTTAACTGCGCTCCTAAATCAGGAATTTTTTCAATCTGTTCTCCTGTTTTAGCATAGAATTCAATACTCTCCACAGTTTTATAAGCTTGTTTAATTCCTAGACTATAAATGGAAGATTTCATTTTATGTGCCAATAGATAAACTTCATTTATTTGTTTTAATTCTATCGCTTTTAATAAATTAATAATGTCTAAGTTGGTGTTTTTTATAAACACTAATACTATCTCTTTTAAAAATGCAATATCGTCTTGGTCTATACCTTGTAATGCAGAGAGGTCGTATAGTTTTTCACTATTTATTGAATCGGAATTCTTCTTTATTTTTTTAGTAAAGTCTATATGACTGTTTAATTGCAATTGTTTCTTTATACATTCATATAAACCCGCTTCCGTAAATGGCTTAGTGATATAATCATTAAATCCGGCTTCTGCAAATCGATCGGTTTCTTTCTTGAAAGCATTCGCAGTAAGTGCAACAATAGGGACTGCTGCTTTGATGGTATCACCCATATGTCTAATTAATTGGGTTGCTTCATAACCATCTACTTCCGGCATATGAATATCCATCAGTATTAAATCGAAATCACTCTTTTTGTGTGCTTCAAATGCTTCCTGACCATTTGCAACCAATACTACTTCGTGCCCCCATTCTTCTAGTATTTGTTTAACTATAATTTGATTGATGGTTACATCTTCCGCAACTAAGATTCTTTTTTTATCAATAGGTGTAAATACTTCCTCTTCTTTGCTATTTTGTAGCATTGAACTTTCGCCAATTTGATAAGGGATGCGTATAGTAAAACTAGTTCCTTTGTTTAAAACACTTTCTGCTTTAATTGTACCACCCTGCATTTCAACAAGGTTTTTGGTAATGGTCAAGCCTAGGCCAGTACCCCCATATTTTCTGCTAGTTTCTGAAGAAGCCTGAACAAATTCGTCAAATATGTTCGCCAAATTTTCAGGTGAAATGCCAATACCAGTATCACTTACTTTGAACTCAAAAACAGGTGAATTTCCTAATTCATTCAATTGAACGGCACTTACTGTTATTCTACCAGATTCTGTAAACTTAAGCGCATTACTAATTAAATTATTTAGTACTTGTCCAAGTCTAAAAGGGTCACCCACTAATATTGTTTCGATTGGCACTTGGTTGTCAAAAATCAATTCAAGGCCCTTTTCTTCTATTTTGAAAATGAAAGTTTTTAATGTGTTTGAAATTTTCTCCTCAAGCAAAAAAGGAATATATTCTAACTCAATTTTACCTGATTCAATTTTAGTAAAATCAAGTACATCATTTACTATATGCAGTAAATTATCTGCAGATTCAAGTATAAGTTTGGTATATTCTTCTTGTTTGGGATTTAGATTTGTTTTGTACAATAGCCCTCCAATTCCTAAGATACCATTCATTGGTGTTCTAATTTCATGGCTAATATTAGCCAGAAACACTTCTTTAACCCTGCTTGCTCTTTCTGTTTCCTCTTTCGCTTTAATTAGTTCTCTTTCTGCTTTTATTCTATTGGTAATATCTTGTGAGAAGCCAATGATATATGGTGTGCTTGATGTTTCTTCAACCATATAGTTTTGGTAAAGCAAATAAATATGTTCTCCATTTTTGCAAATGATAATGAATACGCCCTCTGCTTTACCTGTTGTTAATACATTTTGTAGGTACTGTTCATCAAACTGAGTAATCTTATCTTGCGGTACGAATTCCTTAATATTTCTTCCTATTAACTCTTCACTTGAATAACCTATAATACTGCAAATTGCAGGATTAACACTCAATAGTTTTCCTTCTAAATCGTGCGTACAAATAAGCGCCTGACTATAGTTAAAGAGATCTCTGTATCTCTTTTCGTTCAATAGTAACTTGTCTTCAATTTGTTTTCTCTCAGTAATGTTTAGCCCAAATCCTATAACGAGGTTTACTTCATTTTTTTTATTTAAAACAGGGAATAGGTTTCTTAAGTGATATTCAACTTTTCCGTCTGCTTGAGTTAACGTTTCTTCCCAAGATAATTGCTTTTTAGAAGCTATAACTTTATTAAAAATTTTTCTCCTCTCTAAAGCTATATCGGCATTTTTATTTCTGTATATACAATACTCTTCATCTGTTTTTCCGATTATCCATTTTCTTAATTCAGCATCTTTAATGCCAATAGGATTCACAAATAAATATCTATGAGAAGCATCAAATACAGCAATATCTGTTGGGATACTATTTAATATGCTTTCGTAAAACTTTTTCTGTTTATTAAATTCAGCTTCCGTCTCTTTAATTTTAGTAATATCCATATGGGTACCTAAAATTTTAAGGGGATAGCCTTCTTTATCCTTATCGGTTACAATTCCTCTATCTAAAATCCATTTATAATTACCAAACTTATCTTTGATTCTATATTCTGTATGATGGTGATCTATTTCTTTGCTTCTATATTGCTGATCTTGTTTTTGTAAAATTGCTATATCATCTGGATGAACTGCATTCCACCATTGCTCTGCAATAGATAAATCAGTATTCTCTAATTCAATGAAAGCTCTTTTTTGGTGTGAAAAGCTGGTTAGATTCTTTTTGTAATCATGCATCCAAACATTGTCTCCCATTTTCTCAAGGGCAAACAATAATTTTTTCTCGTAGTTCTCACTCTTTGCTTCTTCAATTTCTTTTTTAAGAATCAACGCTTGTAATAAATCTATTTGGGCATTTTGAATTGAATAGTCATTTCTTCCAAATGCATTTTCTTCCATTTCTTTAATGGAAGAAAAAGATGGGCTGCCTATAAAAACAAGTAGTTTGGGTTGTTCATTTAGTAAAAATTGACCAGTCAAATGAATGACTTTATCTCCTTTAGTTTGAATGACTATTTTTTCATGTAAATGTTGAAGCAAATAATCAATTATTGGCCCACTCGAAAAGTTTTCAATTTCGAATTGATTAGTAAACAAATCGTTTAGCGCTAAGGGGCATATTTTTCGGATAGATTTTCCGCAATCAACTATTACACCATCCAAATTTATCTTAAGGTGAAAGGGGAATAAGTCGTCTGATTGTTGTTGATTAAATACTAAATCCATTAATGCTATAAGATATCCTTCAAGGTACGATTTATTTATATTTTATTATATATCTTCCTTTATAAAAAAAGTCTGTAAAAATGATTCTTACAGACTTTTCATCAAGACATTTAAATTTTATTTTCTAGCCATTACTTTTTCTACGGCTGCTACAATAAAAGGAGTATCTAATCCATATTTAGTTAGTAATTCTGTGGGCTTTCCACTTTCTCCAAATGTATCGTTCGTTCCAATGAGTTCAATTGGAATAGGACAGTTTTTTGCAGCAACTTGTGCAATTGCATCACCTAATCCTCCTATAATATTGTGCTCTTCAACTGTAACAGCACATTTTGTTTTCACAATTGAATTGATGACTGCTTCCGTGTCTAATGGTTTAATGGTGTGTATATTGATAAGTTCAACACTAATCCCCTTTTCTTCTAATATTCTACCTGCTTCAATAGCTTTCCAAACCATATGACCACAAGCAAAAATAGTAACATCTGTTCCTTCGCTTAGTTGTTGGGCTTTGCCTATTACAAAATCACTGCCATCCTCTTTGGTGAAATTGGGCCACTTTGGTCTGCCAAATCTTAAATAAACTGGTCCTTTGTATGAAGCAATGGCTTTTGTTGCTGCTTTAGTTTGATTAAAGTCGCAAGGAACAATAACTGTCATTCCAGGTAACATCTTCATCAAGCCAATATCTTCTAAAATTTGATGTGTTGCGCCATCTTCTCCTAAAGTTAATCCTGCATGAGAAGCACAAATTTTTACATTCTTTTCGCTATATGCAACACTTTGACGAATTTGATCGTAGACCCTACCTGTGCTGAAATTGGCAAAAGTAGTAGTATAAGGTATTTTACCTCCAATAGTCATTCCAGCAGCAATACCAATCATATTGGCTTCTGCAATACCCACCTGTACAAAACGGTCTGGAAAATCTTTAATAAACGGGCCTAGTTTCAAAGAGCCGGCTAAATCAGCTGTTAATACAACCACATTCGGATTTTCTTTGCCAATCTCATGAATACCTTCTCCAAATCCACCGCGGGTTTCCTTTTCATTAAGTACTTGAATATCTTTCAATTTCATAGTTGAGTATTTTGCTGGAAAGCTGCAAAGTAAACACTTTTTTATATGGCTTCCTGTACATTTCCTGTTCTTTTAAGAACACCCCAATGTTGGAGTTCTCCTTTAACAGCTTTTCTAAGGGTTTTAAAAAGTACAATTAATAATAACCAACGATAAATCACTCGTTGAGGAATTAACCAGAAAATCTTCCAGACAGATTCCTTTTCAAAGCTAAATGCAAATAAGGCCAATAATAGGTCGATTCCTAGAAAAATGGCATAGTAAATACCAATTTCACTAGCACTACCTGTAATTAAACCTATTAACATTAAAAAGTCTGCAAATGGAGCAAATAATGGTATAATATATTTGAAAAGCAAAATATCGGGTAAAGCAATAAAACCCAACTTAGGATAATTAGTATTAAATAATGCATCTCTATTTTTCCAAAAAGTTTGCAATACACCAAAAGTCCACCTGAATCTCTGGCTCATAAACTGTTTAAGTGTTTCAGGGGCTTCTGTTAGCGCTATTGCACCATTTTCATTTGCAATACTATATCCACAGCGTAAGATACGGATGGTTAAATCACAATCTTCAGCTAAGGTATCAGATGTAAATCCTCCGGCTTCTTCTATTGCAATCTTTCTAAATGCCCCAATAGCTCCAGGCACTACAGTAATAGCATTAAAATATCCAAATGCTTTTCTATCAATGTTCTGACTGGTTGTGTATTCAATGCTTTGCCAACGGGTAATTAAGTTTACCTCATTTCCCACTTTTACATTACCAGCTACAGCTCCAATAGAAGAGTCATTAAAGTGCATCATCAGCTTACTTACTGCGTCTGTTTTTAATTTTGTATCTGCATCTATGCAAACAACATAATTGGCATTGGTTGCTTCAATACCATAGTTTAATGCAGAAGCTTTCCCTCCATTTGATTTATCTAAAATGGTTATTAGGTGATTATTTTTAAATGCAGCTTTAACTACTTCTAAGGTATTGTCTGTACTTCCATCATTTACAAATATGATATTGAATGATGGATAATCGCATCGAAGCAAGTTGTTTAATGAACTAACTGCATTTACTTCTTCATTATATGCTGGAACTATAATTGAAACAAGCGGGTGGTTGTTGAATGGTTGAAGATCTTTTTTCTTTTCCTTTTTTCTTGCAAGTATTGATGAAATCAAAACAATGAGTAAACGGATACTACCTAGTGTTAAAAACAAAAGGAATAATGCATTAAAAGTTTTACCCAAATAATAGCCAGCTTCTGCAAGAAAATAATTGAATCTTAATAAATAATTCTCTTGGTAGTTGGGAACTGGGGGCATTACATCATCCCTTGTTTTTCCCATTAAGTCTGCAACTGTGGTAAATTTATATCCCTGCTTATGAAAGTATTCAATAATTTTTGGTAATGCATCTACTGTAGCACTTCTGTCTCCACCGGCATCATGCAGCAGAATAATATTTCCCCTATCTTTCATTCTTACCACTCTATTAAAAATACTGTCTCCATTAAAATTTTTATCCTCATCAATTTGCCAATCTAAAGGATCTATATTTTCGCCAATAGTTAAATAGTTTTTTTCCCTGCTTAATGCTACAGGAACAAGTTCTTCCATAGTTTCAGGCCTACTATCTGCATTAAAAGGAGCCCTAAACATAATGGTACTTCTACCAGTAATTGCTTCAATCAATAATTTGGTTGCATCCATTTCTAAGTAAGCCCTTTGCTTACTAACGGTTGCCATATTTGGATGGGTAAATGTATGATTGCTTATTTCATGTCCTGAGTTATAAATTCTTTTTACTAAAGGAATATTTTTCTCAGCTTCAATTCCAACAATAAAAAAATTAGCTACTACATTATATTTATCAAGTATGTCTAAAATTTGTCGTGTATAAACTGGATGAGGTCCATCATCGAATGTCAAAACCATTTTTTTCTCTGTAGACTTGCCAAATTGTTTTACTACAAACATTGATGGAAGTGTATCGTAGAATTCTTCTGAAATCAACATCCATTCGGTATCTAACTCTGTTCTTATATGACCAGGCGTAGGTGTAGAAATAACATCTAAAATTTCTCCTTCACCCATAAAATCTACATCGTTGCTTGTTTCAACTTTTGTAAATTCTTCAAAATTGAATTTTTGAACAGATGCTTTGTTCATAGGCAAATGATAAAAATCCCAAAGCCTGCTGTCTTCACTTCCCATCCGCCACAAAGCAGTTCCTGCAAAACCATATTCTGTTGAAAATCGAATTGAATTAAAGTTAGTAGCAGCATCTGTAAAATGCACTTCTCGCTCGTGACCTACTTTGTCTTTATATGTGAAGTATAAATTATAAGAATCATTATCGTAGGTAATTTTACTATTGTTTTCTTTTGCAATACTCAATGCTTGCTGATAAGTAACATCAGAGCCCTCACCTCCTTTGGGCCAATCATATCCAAATCCTGCAATACATAAAACCAATTTGGGTATTGGAACTTTTTGTACAATTTGATCAACGGCGGCCTCAATCCATTTTTGACCACTAATAGGTCCTGGTTTAGTGCTAGATGTATATTGATCGTAGGCCATTAAGAAAATATAATCTGTATGAGCTGCCAATGCCTTGTAATCATAATCCTCATTAAATGGCATTACATCAATTGAAGTGAGAAGGCCACCTGCATGAAACCGATCGGATAATTTTTTTAAGAATTGCGTTAGTATTCTATTGTCTTTTTCAACTAATTCTTCAAAGTCAATATTAATACCAGCGAAGCCTTCTGTCTTAATCCATTTAAATAAATCATTAATTAATTTTTCACTTTTAGTGGGGTTGTTTAATATTCTGCTCACCACTGCGCCATCCCATTTTCCATTAATATTATTGGTGAGCATGGGCATTACCCTAAGTCCTTTTGCCTGTTTAATTAAGTCGTACCCTCGTTTGTCTTTTCTTATAATCATTGAATCTCCCTTTGGATCAAAAAACATCCATTCAGGTAATATTAAATTGAGCTTGTTAATATTTCTTCTTAAAGAAAAGAATGCTTGAGGGTCCCAATCAACATAAAAAGCAGCCCTGATGCCCAATGAATCACTAAATAGTTTAGAGTTTGAAAGCCGAATTGCACTATCATTTTGTCCACATCCATTACCGGCTGACCATTTATCATCTATAAATTTTCTAAACCCTTGGTATTTTTTGGCAAGAGAATCAGGGTTTTCATCTGATACTAAAATTTTTTTGAAAACACTACTTTGTAGTATAGGTACAGTAGGTACATACGCTGTTCGAATAGCAATAATAATTGCAATGACCGTAATAATTAATAGGAATAGCAACAAACGAAACGTCCACTTAAAACGTTGCCATCTGGTAGGATTGCTTGTTTGAAAAACCTGTTTGAACCCCTTGGCCATTGATTGCTTATAAATTTATATATTATATACAAAGTTAATGCCATTAAATGGCAGCAACACTACCAACCAGGTGGTATAAATTTTTAAGCAAGAAATTAATGGTTATCCCTCAAATGTGCTGTAGAAATAAGGTGTTTTGGCTTCAAATTCAGCCGCACAAGTATCAACCATCTTGTAAACCCTTGTTATTCCTAATTGCTTTCTTTTTTCGTACACTTCATCTTCATGACAATTACCGCTTAGAATTTTAGCAATCTGAGCATCTCCAAATCCCATTTTCTTAGCTTCTTTTAACAAGCTTTCAGGAAGACTTTCAAGTGTGTGCTTCAGCAATTCTTTTTCTATCGTACAAATTTCTTGTATTTGGTATAAAAACCATCTATCAATACCAGTAGCTTGGGCAATTGATTTAACTGTAGAACCTTGCATCAGCGCGTCTTTTATGCGAAATATGCGATCCCATTTTGGCGTCTTAATGTATTCTACAATTTCTTCACTCTTCATTAAGCTCTTACCATAGTACCCCAATCCAACTGCTTCATTCTCTAAACTTTGACATGCTTTTTGTAAAGCTTCTGGAAAACTTCTACCAATTGCCATTACTTCTCCAACGCTTTTCATTTGCAGGCCTAAGGTATCATTAGCACCTTTGAATTTATCAAAATTCCAACGAGGAACTTTTACAATTACATAATCCAGCGCAGGCTCAAAGTATGCAGATGTTGTTTGGGTAATTTGATTCTTTAATTCATCTAAAGAATAGCCAATAGCTAGTTTTGCTGCTATTTTGGCAATAGGATAACCAGTTGCTTTTGAAGCAAGCGCAGAAGAACGACTTACTCTTGGGTTGATTTCAACCGCTATTAACTCTTCAGTTGCGGGGTTTAAGGCAAACTGCACATTACATCCCCCAGCAAAATTTCCTAATGATCGCATCATTAGCATGGCTTTGTTGCGCATTTCTTGGAATGCAGTATCACTCAAAGTCATTGCAGGGGCAACTGTGATTGAATCTCCAGTATGAACCCCCATTGGGTCTAAATTCTCTACAGTACAAATAATAACAACATTGTCATTACAATCTCTGAGCAATTCTAATTCATATTCTTTCCAACCCAATACCGCTTTTTCAACTAAAACTTCATGTATTGGGGAGGCTTTTAAACCTTTTTCTAGCGCAGCATCTAGGTCTTCTTTACCATGCACAAATCCTCCACCAGTTCCTCCTAAAGTAAAAGAAGGGCGAATTACCAATGGGAAGCCAATTTCTTGGGCAAATTCTTTTCCCTCTAAAAAACTATTGGCTACACGACTAGGTGCAACAGCCATTCCAATCTTGACCATTAATTGACGAAATTGCTCTCTGTCTTCAGCAGTATCAATTGCTGCCACATCAACTCCAATCAAACGGCAATTGTATTTTTCCCAAATACCCAATTCGTCGGCCTCTTTACAAAGGTTTAGTGCTGTTTGACCCCCCATAGTAGGTAAAACGGCATCTATATTATTTTCTTGTAATATCTGTTCAATACTTTCTACATTCAGGGGAAGTAGGTATACACGGTCTGCCATCATGGGGTCTGTCATAATGGTGGCCGGATTACTATTAATAAGTATTACTTTTATGCCCTCCTCGCGGAGACTTCTGGCTGCCTGAGAGCCCGAATAGTCAAATTCACATGCTTGTCCAATGATAATAGGCCCTGAACCTATTATAAGTACCGATTTGATTGATTGATCTTTAGGCATAGTAGTTGTAGAGATAAATTGTGCAAATGTAAGGCTGCTACATTAAAAGTGGCTAAAAAATAACGCGAATTCAAATTTAAATTTAAATAACAGTAATGGCAGTATTAAAAGAAGGAAGTAAGGCTCCAGCATTCAAAGCGCCCGATCAGAACGGGAATATGGTTTCGTTGTCAGATTTTAAAGGGAAAAAACTAATTCTATATTTTTATCCTAAAGACGATACCCCGGGATGTACTTCTCAAGCATGTAATTTAAAAGAAAATTATAGTGCTTTAATTAAAAAAGGTTTTCAAGTGGTAGGTATAAGTGTTGATAGTGTTAAAAGCCACAAAAAATTCGAAGAAAAATATGAATTGCCTTTTCCATTAATTTCTGATGAAGAAAAGAAAATTGTAGATAAATACAATTTATGGGGAGAGAAAAAATTCATGGGACGTACCTACATGGGTACTACCCGAACCACTTTTTTAATTGATGAAACAGGGGTGATTCGTAAAATTATTGCTAAACCCGATACCAAGAACCACACAGAAGAGGTTTTGGCAGCTTGGGATAGTATTTAATTAAAATATTTTTAATATAGCCAATAAAAAGGCTTTTTCTGCGTTAAAGGCATGGAAAAATATGCATTTTTAATGCCCAAAAAGAAAGAGCCACTAAAGCAAATACATTTGTTTATGGTACCCCCGCAAATACCATTAGACGACAATAGGCGTTTGAAGGAGCTTTATCGATATGAAGTACTAGATACTTCATATGAAGATGAGTTTAATGACGTGGTACAATTGGCAGCAACTATTTGTAAAACTCCCATTGCATTAATTTCCTTAATTGATGCCAATAGACAATGGTTTAAAGCAAGATATGGTTTAGACATGAAGGAATTTCCTAGAGATATTTCTTTTTGTGGTCATACTATTACTTCCAATACTGCCATATTTGAAATTACTGATGCAACACAAGATGAACGCTTTATAGACAACCCCTTAGTAATTGGGCAGCCCTATATTCGCTTTTATACAGGTGTTCCATTGATTAATTCAAATGGCTTTAAAGTTGGAACCATTTCGGTAATGGATACTAAGCCTGGTGAGCTAAACGAAGAGCAAATATTTACTTTGCAAACTTTAGCTAGACAGGTGGTAAAATTGCTTGATCAAAATTTATTGAATAAGCAATTAGAGCAGCAACAAGAAAAGCTGCAACAGCAAATGGAAATGCAGAATAGAATTCTATCTATCATTGCTCACGACGTTAGAAATCCAATTGGTGCAGTAAAATCAATTATAGAATTAAACGCTCGAAAAATTCTTAGTCAACATGATTCTGTTGAATTAATGAATATGGCTGGTAAACAAATAGATGGAACAGTTGAATTGCTCAACAACTTAGTAGACTGGGGTTCTATGCAAATGCGTGGCCAAGGTTTTGAAAAAGAAAAAGTACATATGCGAACCTTGGTGAGCAATATGTTTAAGAGCTTTGAAGTAATGGCATCGTTAAAGTCTAATATAATGGTGAATTTGGTAGATGAAGATTTATTTATCAAGTCAGAAATTAATTCAATGCGATTTATTCTTCGCAATCTTATTAGCAATGCAAATAAGTTTACAAAAGAAGGAGTTATTACTGTATACGCACACAAAGAAGATAAAGAAATCATGCTCTCTGTTAGTGATACAGGAGTTGGCATGACAGAAGAAGTAAAAGCTAAATTATTTGATGGGGAGCACTATCAAAGTACAACGGGTACTGGCGACGAAAAGGGCTCAGGACTTGGATTAATTCTTACAAAAGACTTTATTCATATGTTGGGGGGCACCATAAAAGTAGAAAGTACTATCGACAAAGGCACTTCTGTTTACTTGTACTTTAACGATTAGCTAAAAATAGTATAAACCAACCAACTCATTCCGTAGGCCAAAACGGTCATATAAATCAATTGTATGGTTGGCCATTTCCAAGACTTGGTTTCCCTTTTTACAACAGCTAAAGTGCTCATGCATTGCATTGCCAATACATAAAATACCATTAGTGATAATCCAGTAGCTAGGGTATATACTTTCTCTCCATTTGCATGGGTTGCAGCCTGCAGTTTTTCTCTTAAGCTTTGATCGTCTTCTTCATCTACGCTATATAAAGTGGCCATTGTACCAACAAATACTTCTCTGGCAGCGAATGAAGTAATTAAAGCAATCCCAATTTTCCAATCATAGCCTAAAGGAGAAATTGCTGGCTCAATACTTTTGCCTAATAACCCTGCATAAGAGTTGGCTAACTTTTCAGTTGACAATTGTTTTTGAAGTGAATCAGCAGCAGCAGGGTTTGATGCTATTAATGCTGAATATTTTATTTCTGTATTTTCTATTCGATTTCCAGGTCCAAATGAACTCAAAAACCAAAGCAATAAGCTGATTACCATAATTACTTTACCAGCATCGGTAACAAAAATGCGGGCTTTTTCAATCATTGTAATGCCTGCGTTTTTCCAACGAGGAGCTCTATACATGGGTAACTCTAAAATGAAAAAACTTTTTTCTTTAATGTTGATAAAGAATTTCATTACATAACTAACCAATAAAGCCATGATGGTACCAAGAAGGTATAATGCCATCATTACTAAACCCTGTAAACTTAGAAAACCGAGGTAATATTTTTCTTCAATTACCAATGCAATTAAAATGGTATAAACTGGTAATCGAGCGCTACAACTCATTAATGGGGTTACCAAAATAGTCAACAACCGTTCTTTTTTGTTTTCAATATTTCTTGCTCCCATAATGGCAGGAACAGCACAAGCAAAACTGCTGATCATGGGCATAACACTTTTGCCATTTAATCCTACTTTTCGCATTAGTTTGTCGCTCAAAAAACTAATACGCGCCATATAACCCGTGTCTTCTAAAATGGTAATTAAACCAAATAAAATCATTATTTGTGGAACAAAAACCAAAATCCCACTTAAGCCCGCCACAAAACCATTGATTAATAAATTACTCCACCAAACTTCAGGCAAATTACTAGACAACCAACCTGCTAAAGCTGCGAAACTCCATTCAATGCCGTCCATTGGATAAGTAGCCAACCAAAAAATACTTTGAAATAAAAGAAACAATACCGAGAATAAAATTAAGTATCCCCAAGTTTTATGCATTAGAATATTGTCAAGTTTTTCAGTAAACAGCTTCTTCTCAAGCGGTCCTGTTTCTAAAACATTTTTTTGCATTATTTGCCGAATGCGCGTGTATCGCTGCATAATTTCTTCGGCCTGAGTTTTGGTTGTATTAAAATTATATTCTGCTACAATGTTGTTTAATACAATATGATCTTGACTTTTATTTAAAAGTTCGTCGTGATTAATTAATTGGTGAATACAAGCATAATCGCTCCATTCTGGAAAGGCTTGCCTTACTTTCGCAACTGCTTCTGGTGCTAAACTTGAAGTGTCCATAAAGTCACGAAGCTTAGTGGTTGCTTCGGGCTGCATTTTTGAAATTACTTTTTTCAATTCGCTTAGGCCCTTATTCTTTCTAGGGTTAACAGCAACCACAGGAATACCTAAGTCTGCCTCTAAACCACTGATATCAATTTTAATATCTTTTTTAGCGGCTAAGTCATTCATGGTTAATGCCATGACAACCGGTATTTTTAAATCGATGATTTGAGAACAGAATAATAAATTTCTCTTAAGGTTGCTTGCATCAGCTACTAAAATAATTAAGTCTGCTTTAATTTCTGCATCAGCTCCCATTAGTACTTTATATGCTACCCATTCATCTGCTCTTCTTGGATATAAACTATAAGTACCAGGCAAATCAATTAATTCAGCTTGCAAATTGTCTTCTAAAGAAAAAATCCCCGTTTTTTTGTCAACTGTAACTCCTGGGAAATTTCCTACATGCTGATTTAGACCTGTAAAAGCGTTGAATAAAGAGCTTTTACCGCTGTTGGGGTTACCAACCAATGCTATATGAAGTGTTTTAGTTGCCAAGGTTGCAAAAGTAGGTGCGCAAATCCGCAGTTGGTTACGAGATTGGGAACAGAATTTAGAATTGATTACGCTACTATTACAATTATCTACTTGCTGCTACTTACTTTTGCACTATAAAGTGCTAAATATGAAAAAATGGATGATTGCTCTACTAATCTTGCCAATTACGGTAGAAGCTCAAAGTAAGCGTAAATTAAGAATTGCTGCAGAAAAAGAGCAGGCGCTTACTCAGAACAACTTACAGAAGCATGTACAATATTTGGCTGATGATAAATTGGAGGGTAGAAGAACTGGTACAGTGGGCGAGAAATTAGCGATGGAGTACTTGGTAAAACAATACCAAATATTAGGGATAGAACCTAAAGGTGCGGAAGGTTATATACAAGAATTTGAAATTAATGAAGGGCTTCAAATTGAACCCAGTACTTTTTTAAAAGTAAACGGGAAACAGTTGACTTTAAATGAGGATTTTTTTCCTGTTGCATTTAGTGCAAACGCTTCCATAAAAGGATCGCCAGCAATTGCATTATCAGAAACCAATCAACCATGGTTTAAAGATTTAAAAGAAATTTTAGAAGAAAATAAAAATAATCCTCACTTTGATGTAGAAGAAACGATTAAAAAAATTACCAAAGAGGCGGCAGCAAAAAAGGCAACAGCAATTCTATTATTTAATAGCTCTGCTTTAGTTGATAATGTTCAATTCAATAAAAATGATAAGTCTACCCAATTGCCAATACCAGTGATTTTTGTATCAAAAAAAGGGATGCAACAATACTTTGCTGATGCTGCAGCAACTATTCAGTTAGAACTTTTCGTTTCATTAAGTAATAAAGTTCGGAAAGCTAGAAATGTGGTTGCTTTTATTAATAATAATGCACCAAACACGGTAATACTTGGGGCACATTATGATCATTTAGGTTATGGGGAAGATAAAAATGCCTTGGATGCTGTAAACGAAGTGCACAATGGCGCAGACGATAATGCAAGTGGAACAGCAGCATTACTTGAGTTGGCAAGAAAATTGAAAAAGCAATCACCTCAATCAAACAACTATTTATTAATGCATTTTTCAGGTGAAGAACTTGGCTTAATGGGTAGTAAATATTGGCTTGAAAATCCCACTACAACCATATCTTCTAATTATATGATTAATATGGATATGGTAGGAAGATATGATACAGCCAGAAAATTAACTATTGGAGGCTATGGCACTTCTCCAGAATGGGGAAATGCTATTCCTACTTTAGCGAAAAATCTTTCCTATAAAATTGATAGTGCTGGTACTGGTCCTAGTGATCATGCAAGTTTTTACAGAAAAGATATTCCAGTTTTGTTTTTCTTTACTGGGAGCCATCCAGACTATCACAAAGCAACAGATGATTGGGATAAAATTAATTACAAAGGCATAAATGATATTGTAAATTTAGTTTACAATATTGTTGCATCTACAGACAATAAAGGAAAAATTGCTTTTACCAAAACACGTGAGCAACAAATGGGTAGAAGTACTCGTTTTACAGTGAGTTTGGGCGTAATTCCTGATTATGGATATACTGGTACAGGAATGCGAATTGATGGAGCTAGTGCTGGCAAATTAGCAGAAAAAATTGGATTGAAAGCAGGAGATATATTGTTACAATTAGGAGACTATAAGTTTGTAGACGTAAACAGTTATATGCAATCTCTTTCCAAATTTAAAAAAGGGGATAAAACTAAGTTGATTTATAAAAGAGGATCTGAGGAAATTTCCGTAGAACTGGAGTTTTAAATTTTAATATGAAGCTGCGCTTAGATGTTGATGAATTGAACGATGATTTTTTTGAAGAAACGCGGTTATTGGGAATAACCGCTACTTTAAAAAATTATCAATTTTGTATGCAGCTGAATACGAATTTGGGTTACGACTTCCGATTGAATCCAGAAATCGAAATACACTTACGTAGAAAAGAAAGAAGCTATTATTTCTCTATTTATCAATACAAAGAAGTGAATTCTCCACTCACTCATTATTTGTATCAGAATCAGTTTGATGGCGAGTACTTATTGCCAGAGTTTAAGCATATGGACTTTATATGGTTAATGAAGTATGATTTGGTAGATGACGATAAATGCAATTGGATTAAACAAACTGTACGAAATTTAACTGGTGTTCAGTTGGTTGCAGAGTTAACTAATGAGCAAATTAAAAATAAAGGGAATATGGTTTTTTAGGTATTTTATGGTGCAACCATAATCCTCTTTTCAGTTACTTCTGTTACTTTGCCAATTGGTATAATATGATTCTCTAGGCCATTCATCAATAAAAGGTGTACAACTTCTTCTACTGCTAAAGGATCAACTGCAAACAATAGACCTCCATTTGTTTGTGGATCAGGTAAAATTGAAAATGCTTCCATCACATCAACCCCTTTTTCAAATCCTACCTGTTTACTATACGCATTCCAGTTGCGATAAGTTGCATCGGGTACTAGTCTTTTAGCAAGGTATTGTTTAGCAGAATTTATTACGGGCACTTGACTATAATTAATTAAAGCACCAGTATAACTACCTTCCATCATTTCCATTAAGTGTCCAATTAGTCCAAATCCTGTAACATCAGTCATAGCATGAACGCCTTTTATAGCTCCTAAAAGTTGACCTACTTTATTTAATTGATTTAATTGATGAATGAGTATAGTTAAATCGGGCGCTTCTAATTGACCTCTTTTTTGTGCAGTAGAAAGTATGCCTACGCCAAGTGGTTTTGTTAAGAAAAGTAAATCACCAATTTGTGCTGTATTATTTTTCTTTAAATGATCAGTAGTCACAATGCCATTTACCGACAAACCGAAAATCGGCTCTGTTGTATCAACACTATGTCCACCTGCTAAAGGTATTCCGGCTTCTTCGCAAATGCTTCTTCCCCCTTCTATAACCCTTCGAGCAATTTCAGGAGAAAGTTTATCTACTGGCCAGCCTAAAATGGCCAATGCCATAATTGGTTTACCCCCCATTGCATATACATCACTAATTGCGTTTGCAGCGGCAATTCTACCAAATTGATAAGGATCGTCAACAATTGGTACAAAGAAGTCGGTTGTGCTAATTAAAGCAGTCCCATTCCCCAAGTCGTATACAGCGGCATCATCTTTACTGCTATTGCCAACCAACAACTCTTTAAAAATACTAGGAGCAATTTCAGATTGAAGAATACTGTCTAAAACCGCAGGTGCAATTTTGCATCCACAGCCTGCACCATGCGAAAATTGGGTTAATTGTATTGCTGACATTCATCAAATTTGGCCAAAATTAACTCCAAAAAAATAGAAAAGGGTAAAAATGCAGAAAGCTGCGTTTATGCCCCGCAGCTTTCTTACCCCCAATTGTTACATGTGTGTGATAAAGCATAAAGTTGATTTAAATTTTCATGCCAGTTTAAAAAATTCCATCAAACACCCCATTTCTTTCACGAAACACCCCATTTATTTTGTTAAGCCCCCTTTTATTTTTAAATGCTTCTTTTATATTAAATTGTTCTTTAATTAATAATTGGGATGAAGCGACTTTTTTTATCGGTTTATATGATTTTTTTATTTGGACTGGTGAAGGCCCAATTTCCTTATACCCA
>NCHN01000018.1:60988-69999 GCA_002281875.1 Sphingobacteriia bacterium 24-36-13
ATACCCAAAAATTTACTTATCCTGCTCAATTACCCACTCAGGTTGTTTATGATATGTTATCAGATAACAAAGGATATATATGGCTGGCAACTGATAAAGGGTTATTTAGATTTAATGGTAGAGCTTTTGTAAAAATTCCTTTTGATAATACGAGTATGCAGTCTGTAAGCTATTTACAACAGGACTCAGAGGGGAATATCTGGTGTATGAACTTTTACAAAGAATTATTTTCCATAAAAAATGATACCCTACGCAACTATTATTTTACAGATAAGCGGATAGTTAATGAATCTGTGATTGTTAATTATGTAGCAACCAAGCAGCATATATGGCTAGCTTCTTTAGAAAACTTGTATCAAATAGATAAGTCTACTGGAAAGACCATTAAAAAAATATACTCCCCAGAATACTTAGGAATTTCATCGATTGTAAAAAATGGAGAGGAAATAGTTGCTTATGGTGCAAAAGGTTGGATTTTTAAATACCCAGCTAAAAAAGAAGAGTGGATTAAAACGCCTTTTAAATACAACGACACAAGAATGATGTCTTCTGGCAAATTTATTTATGGTGCTCAAATTGGTAAAATGCGATTGCCTGCATTTATTGTTCAAAATGGGGTGCTGAAATTAACAAAGCCATTTAATATTCCTGAAGAAGTGTTGGTATTTCATTTTGCCTCAACATCGGAATCAGAACAATGGATTTGTACTCAAACTGGGGCTTACTTATGGAATATTGAAACGGGTAATGCTAGATTGGTTTTTCCTAATCAAAGTATCACAGATATTGTTAAAGATTATCAAGGGAATTATTGGATTAGCACTTTAGATAATGGACTTTTTGTATGTCCATCTCTAAATAATAAATTGTACACGATAAATCCAAGCGCTGGATTTGATAATATTTCTAAAGTAACTACAATAAATAACGATACAGTAGTTGTAGGAAGCACTAAAGGGATGTTAACCACTTTCAATATTAAAAGTGAAAGTCGATTACATTATAAATTGCCTCTTGCTACTGAAATACAATTTATTACTTACGACTCTATTAATAAAAATATTTTTACTAATAGGGGGATTGTTAATCTTAAGTCGCCGGATCCAGTTAAGGTAGATGATTACGGTAAAAGCATTATAATAGACCATAAAAAAAATTTAATTGTAGCTTCTTATAATAGAACTTATGTATTGAATAATCCACTTGGCAATCAGCCAAAAGAAACCCCAGATACAACTGGCATTCCACTTTATAGTCACTACATGAAAAACAATATTTTCAGACAAGGACTAAGAATACCGGTATTTAGGAATGCAAGAAGCACTAAAATTCTACTTTCAAAAACAAAAAAGTATTTCTGGATTGCATATTATGATGATTTGTATAGGTATTGTTTTAGCGATAGTACGATTGTAGTACGAAAAAAGAATAATCAGAAATTAATAGCTAGAACACTTTATGAAACAAGTGATTATTTTTTATTAGCAGGCACTTCCAATGAAGGATTGTATGTGATTGAGCATGATAAAGTAATAAAACGGTTTCATACTGGAAATGGATTAAAAAGTAATAATGTAATAGGCGTACATGAACGAAATGGAAAAATCTGGGTAAATACCGATGAGTCATTACAAATCATCGATATAAAGTCTGGCATTATTACTAACTTATTGGATGAGTATGGTTTGGGTGGATTAACCGTTAATGATTTTTCACTGCACCCAGATAAGTTATTATTGGCCACTACATCTGGTTTGGTTATAAATGATTACAGAGGCAAGCCAGTAAATGGAATTATTTATTTTCCTGCAATCAAAGCAATTTCCAATGGATTAGAATTAACAATGAATTCAAGCTTGCCTGCTGATAAAAATAATATTAGCTTCTATTTTGATGCAATACAATATAAGTCTCCAACTAATTTAAACTATCGCTATAAATTAGTTGGTTTAGATACTTCATGGAAGGCATTAAGCTATAATATTGGCACACTCAATTTTTATAGGTTAACGCCAGGTTCATATGATTTAAATATTCAAGCATATGATATAAACGGAATTTATGAAAGTGACTTGAAATCCTTCCCCTTTAAAGTTCTGAAACCTTTTTGGCAACAATGGTGGTTCATTATTCTAATGACTTGTTTTTCTATTGGGGTTGCTTATATTTTTCTAAAATTCTGGTCTAAACGATTGATGGTAAGACAAGGATTAAAGGAAAGACTATTTAAAAGCCAATTAGTAGCCATTCGTTCACAAATGAATCCTCATTTTATTTACAATGTTTTAAATACAGTTCAGGGTTTATTATATGATAATAGAAAAACAGAGGTAGGTAATTTATTAGGTAATTTTAGTGATTTAATGCGTAAGACACTTCAGGCAAGTGATAAGCAACTTCAGTCGTTAAGAGAGGAGATTGAAAATATTACCCTTTATCTTGAGTTAGAGAAAGCAAGGTTTGATAAAGACTTTGAATATACTTTAGAAGTTAAACTGCAAGATGATTCCTCCGATTTAATTATACCTTCTATGTTATTACAGCCATTTGTTGAAAATGCAGTTAAACACGGTTTAATGCACAAGGCTGGCAAAAAAGAGTTGTCGATAAAATTCATTCAATCTGAATATGGGCTCAATATATACGTTGAGGATAATGGGATTGGTAGAAAACAATCTATGCAAATTAATCAACGAAACAAGAATAAGCCACAGAGCTTTGCTACTAAGGCGATTTCGGAAAGAATTGAACTTTTTAATCGCTTATATAAACTAAAAATTACTCATGATGTAGTTGACCGCTATGACGAATTAAATAACTCAATGGGTACTGCAATACATTTATTTATTCCAAACTACGATAAGGAACAAATTAATTTATAGAAAACTACTTTTCAACACATTCATTTCATGATTAACTTCGAATAAGATGGAAACAATAAAAGCTATTATAGTAGATGATGAACCCAATGCAAAGAAAGCATTGCGTGGACTGCTTTCCGAAAATTTTGAAGAAGTTGAAATTATTGCAGATTGTAGTGATGTTCCTGAAGCTGTTAAAACAATCAATAAATATAAACCTGATTTAGTTTTTTTAGATATTGATATGCCTGGCTATAGCGGGTTTGAATTATTAGATTTCTTTGACCAACAGCAAATTGGTTTTAAAATTATTTTTGTTACAGCTTATAGTGAGTATTCTTTAAAAGCATTTGAAAGTTCTGCAGTAGATTATATTTTAAAGCCAGTTAGGCTAGAGCATATGCGAAGAGCGCTTAAGAAAATTAATTTTCAAACATCTAATCAAATTCAATACGGGGTATTACGAGATAATTTATCTCAACAGCATGATAAAAAAGTGGTATTGCAAACCGCAGAAACCATTTATGTGGTTAATCAAGAAGATATTATTTTTATTCAAGCTGAAGGTAGTTATACAAAAATATTTACAGCAACACATGGGGTATTAACCTTAACAAAAAAATTATTAGACTTTGAATATTTAGAAATGGATGGTCCATTTTTTAGAACACATCGAAGCTTCATAGTTAACTTGAATCATATCAAAAAAATTGATAAAAAAGAATTTGTGTTAATCATGAGTAATGAATCTCAAGTACACTTATCACAAGATAAAAAGACTGCATTAATTGAGAGATTTTCTTCAAGAATTATATAATCCATTCTACTTTACCATGTGTAAATTGATGCTGAATGCCTGCAGTTGCAAGTAAGTCCCCGTTACTGTTTACTGCATTAATACAATATTTTGCAGTTATACTTCCTATTTTAAGTTTCACTAAATGGGCTCGCTTGTACAAAACAGCATTGTATTGGTCTATTAATTTTTGGGGTCCTGTTGGTTGAGTTAATTGATGGTATCTTTTATTAAGATGTATGCAAAGTTCTTTCGCTAGTTCTACTGGTTGGTAAGTTTTGCCTGTAATCTGTTTTAAAGAAACAGCTTTCTGTTTAACCCCTTCAAATTCAGTTTGATTAATATTTATTCCGATGCCTGCAATGGCGTAGGTCCAAATCCCCCCGCTAATCTGGTTTTCTATCAAGATTCCCCCTGCCTTTCTGTCACCCCAATAGATATCGTTGGGCCACTTTATGGTTAATTCTGAAGGAATATATTGCGATAAAAGGTCCCAACTAGCTAATGCAATTGCAGCACTTAGAGCAAATTGGTGTCCTATATTAAGGGTGGAAACATTTAGAATGACCGATAAAAGCAGATTCTGACCCAATTCTGACTCCCATTTTTTACCCATTTGCCCCTTTCCGGCGGTTTGCAAATCGGCAAAAAATGCAGCGCCATGCTCGGCCATTTTAGCTTGTAACTGCTCCATGGCATAAATGTTGGTACTGTTTACCCTATTAAGGTGGGTGAACGGTGTTCCAATTACAGTTTTAACAGCTGAACCTGCCAAAGAATTACTATTTTTGACGAAGTTAACATGAAAATTATTCATTAAAAGACCTATCATTTTTGGAACCACTTTCACTATTGAAAACCCGCGAGAAAACTACAGTCACAAGACTGAACAAAAACTCAAAGATATTTAAGACCATTATTCAAGCAATACTTGATAAAAAAGGCGAAAATATCATCAGCTTAGACCTCAGAAAAATACCAGAAGCATCTGCAGATTTTTTTATTGTTTGTGAAGCAACCAGCACTACTCAAATTAAAGCAATTGCCGATTACGTAGAATATCAGTTGAAGAAGATCTGTGGTGAATCGCCTTATAGACATGAGGGGAAGCAAGCAGCACAGTGGGTATTAATTGATTATATTAATGTGGTAGTTCATGTTATGCACCCTGAAGCTAGAAATTTTTATAAATTAGAAGAAATGTGGAGCGATGCCGTTTCGCAAATGCATGAGTCTTGAACTTAACAAAACTTTTAAGGGACTCAAACATTATTATATATCACGCAAGAAGCTATGTCACAGAACAACCCGTTACCGAAAATAAACTCTGAGAAAGGAGATGGTCAGAAGAAAGGCCCAAAATTTACCATTTATTGGATTTACGCAATTATCGCAATTGTTCTCTTATCCATGCAATTCCTAAGGATGTCTCCTGATTTGGCTCCAACCAGTCAGCAAGAATACTTCGACCAAATGTTGATACCTGGGGATGTTCAAAAAATTGATATTGTAAAAAACAAGGAAAGAGTTCGAGTTTACATTAAACCCGATCGCTTGTCTAAAGATTTTTATGTAACTAAATTCAAGAAAGACTTAAGCAAAGAGAAAGGCAAAGTACAAAATGTTCCTTTGTTCGAATTTGAGTTAACAGGGGATGTCAAGAATTTCAAAGACGATCTTAAAGAAATTTATGCTGCACACCCTGAGTTGGCACGCGTACCAGAAAAGGCGGTAACAGATGCTGAGTGGACTGGACCAATTTTCAACACTATATTATCCTTATTATTCATCATTGGCGCATGGGTACTACTAATGCGTAAAATGGGTGGTGGTGGCCCAGGTGGCGGCGGTCCTGGCGGAATTTTCAATATTGGAAAATCCAAAGCAACTTTATTTGATAAAGGTGCCAAAGTAAACATCACATTCGCAGATGTTGCAGGATTGGATGAAGCCAAAGTAGAAGTAATGGAAATTGTAGATTTCCTCAAACAGCCTAAAAAATATACTTCATTAGGTGGTAAAATCCCTAAAGGGGCATTATTGGTAGGCCCTCCAGGTACAGGTAAAACATTACTGGCAAAAGCCATGGCTGGAGAAGCACAAGTGCCTTTCTTCAGTTTAAGTGGATCAGATTTTGTTGAGATGTTTGTGGGTGTTGGAGCAAGTAGAGTAAGAGACTTATTTAAACAAGCTAGAGAAAAAGCACCTTGTATTATTTTCATTGACGAAATAGATGCCATTGGTAGAGCCAGAGGTAGAAATGCCATCATGAGTAATGATGAGAGAGAAAATACGTTGAATCAGCTATTAGTAGAAATGGATGGATTTGGAGGTGATACTGGAATTATTATTCTAGCAGCTACCAACAGACCAGATGTATTAGATAGTGCGTTATTACGTCCAGGTCGTTTTGATCGTCAAATTTCTATTGATAAGCCAGATGTAAAAGGTCGTGAAGCTATTTTAAAAGTACACTTAGGCCCAATCAAAGTATCTGAAACCTTAGACCTACATAAACTAGCAGAACAAACACCAGGATTTGCTGGTGCAGATATTGCCAATGTTTGTAATGAAGCTGCTTTAATTGCTGCACGCAAGGGCAAGGAAGCGGTTGATATGAGCGACTTCCAAGATGCAATCGATAGAGTAATTGGTGGTTTAGAGAAAAAGAATAAAATCATTGCTCCACACGAAAAATCAATCATTGCCTACCACGAAGCTGGACACGCAGTTTGCGGATGGTTCTTGGAACACGCGTATCCATTGTTAAAAGTGACTATTGTTCCAAGAGGAACAGCTGCATTGGGTTATGCACAGTATACACCAACTGAACAATATTTATACAATACCGATCAGTTAATGGATCAAATTTGTATGACTTTGGGCGGAAGAGCTGCAGAAGAAATTTTCTTTGGTAAAATTTCAACTGGTGCTGCCAACGACTTACAACAAATTACTAGAATTGCATACAGTATGGTAACGGCTTACGGTATGAATAAGAAAGTGGGTAACGTTAGTTTTTATGATCCAACCCAAGAAAATACTTTCACTAAACCGTACAGTGAAGAAACAGGAAAAATTATTGATGAAGAAGTTAGGGGGATTATAGATGAAGCATACCAAAGAACCCTGAATTTATTGACAGAGAAAAGGGGGGAAGTGGAGAAATTGGCAAAGGAACTCCTAGAGAAAGAAGTACTTCATAAGAGCGATGTAGAAACCTTAATTGGAAAAAGACCATTTGAAGAAAAAAAGTTATTAGAAATAGAAGCAGAAAATATTGCTGCAGCAGAAAAATTAGCTGCTGATCAGCATCCTGATACTACTGCATAATGGCAACATCAAGAGATCATATTTTACAAAAAATCAAACAGGCACTTGTTACCAAAGTGCCTGTTCCCTTTTCTACAATTGCCAATACGCCCGATTTATTTCAGCCTTCGTTAAAGGAGCTGGAAATAGAATTTGCAGAAAATTTTACTGGATTGCAGGGTAAATTTTCTTTTTGTGCCAATGAGCAAGAACTGGCTTCACAATTATTGCAATTAATTTCAGTTCGTAAATGGGAAAAGGTTTTTTGTAAAGAAATTGCTTTTTGCAAAATGCTAGAAGCAAATGGATTTGATAAAGGTTTTACTAATGATATAGCTACATGTGATGTATCCATTACTGGGTGTGAGTACTTAGTGGCTCGAACAGGCAGTATGATTTTGAGTAGTGCTGCAGTTAATGGAAGAACAACAAGTGTTTATGCCCCGATACATATTTGTTTAGCTAAAACCAATCAATTGGTTTATAGTATTGACCACGCTTTAATGGGCATGACTGAAAAGTATGGAACGAATATACCATCAATGATAAGTTTGGCAACGGGACCAAGCAGAACAGCCGATATAGAAAAAACATTGGTGGTGGGCGTTCATGGCCCAAAAGAAGTTTTTTGCTTTTTAACTGATGATTGATTAATATTAATATCATGGAATTAGCTTGCCGTAATTTATTTGTGTATGGTTCGCTTAGAAGCGGCTTCAATAACCCTGCATATACTTATATAAGTAAGTACTTCACCCTCTTGGGTACTGCTTATGTGAAAGGTAAATTATATCAATTGCCAGAATTCCCTGCTGGGGTTCCTACCGACGATAACCATTTAATTAAAGGGGAATTATATACTATTAAAGTTCCTGCTGAATGTTCATGGGCAATTGCTCAATTAGATGATTACGAAGGAGTACAAGCAGAAGAAGGTGAAATTCCATTGTATAAAAGGGTCTTGACACCGGTACAAATAAATGGAGTAGAAGATCAGGCTTGGATTTATTGGTACAATGGATCTATTGATGGCGGGGTATTAATTGAAGGGGGAGATTTACTCGCTTATCTGCAACAAAAAGGAAAGCTATGATCAACAATATCAGTTCAGATCATAAAGTCTATTTTCTATCTGACTTCCATTTAGGAGCTCCTAATTCTGCTGCAAGCTTAATTAGAGAGAAAAAGTTGGTTCTATTTTTAGATTCCATTAAAAATAATGCAGCAGGCATATTTATTGTTGGCGATATTTTTGATTTTTGGTTTGAGTACAAAAAATCTGTTCCCAAAGGCTATACTAGACTTTTAGGTAAGTTAGCAGAGTTAAGCGATGCTGGAATACCAATCATCGTTTTTACTGGTAACCATGATATGTGGATGAGTGGGTATTTTGAGTCTGAAATGAATATTACTGTGTATCATGAGCCCAAAACTTTTGTTTGGAATAATAAAAAAGTATTGATAGGTCATGGGGATGGATTGGGACCAGGAGATCAAGGGTATAAGTTCTTGAAAAAGGTATTTACGAATCCTATTTGTAAATGGCTATTTAGTATTCTTCATCCTGATTGGGGTATTGGTTTGGCCAATTATTTTAGTAGAAAAAGTAAAGAAAAAACAGGATTATCGGATGATCATTTTCTAGGAGCGGATAATGAATGGCTGATTGTTTATAGTAAAGAAGTTCTTGATAAAGAACATTTTGATTTTTTTATTTTTGGACACCGTCATTATCCTATTGATTTTCCACTTACTAATAATAGTCGGTATATTAATCTGGGTGATTGGATTAAGGTGCGTGATGCACAAGGTGCAATCAGCTGGATTGAAGCTAAAAACCTAGGCGCTAAACGCACGGTGATGGTGGTGGTAAATAACGCTGAAATCCGCGCAGAAGCAAGCACCACATCTCCACTACTAGCCACCTTAGATAAAGATGTTGTGTTGGAATTGGCAGATGCAAAATTAAGCAGTGGTTGGCTTAAGGTAAAGCACCGTGATGGTGTCACAGGTTTTATTTTAGTGACCGCAGTTTGGGGTTA
>NCHN01000019.1 GCA_002281875.1 Sphingobacteriia bacterium 24-36-13
TTGTTGAAGTAAAGTATATGTGAACTTTGCCAACTGCCTTCCATTTAAACCTCTCGCTTTCAATTTTTCTGTTGAAGGATATACAGGCTCTAAAAATGCAGCACCTCCCATTTTAGCAGGGATAAACACTTCAATTTCAGGATGCACCATTTGAGGTTTTCCATTGAAATAAGTGGTTTTACCAAATACCAAATAATCTGAACCAATATATAAACTTTTCTGCACCCAATTAATCCCTTGAAACCAAGTTAATTCAAGTATACCAGTTGCATCTCTTATTTGCGCTACTAATCTTCGGGCGCGCTTTTCTCCTATTACTTCGAATTGCAATAATCTCCCTGCAACTTGAATATATTCCGTTTGAAAATTGATATCGCTTATTTTATTAACCTTGGTTTTATCAATATGCCTGATAGGATAGTGCTGAAGTAAATCGTTAAAAGTGAATAACTCCAACTCTTTTTTAAGCATATCTGCCCTAAGCGGTCCAACCCCCTTAAGGTATTCAATAGGCGAAGCGAGTATGGTATTTACAGCTGAAATAATGATAATAATATGGTTCCGGCTACAATTTCCGATTTCTTTTGATGCCAACCATAAAAAACCAAACACTATATTTATCTTCGCCCACATGGAAAAAGAGGTTGTAGTAAGTGGAATTCGGCCTACCGGATTTCTTCATCTTGGAAATTATTTTGGTGCAATGCGTAATTATGTGCGCATGCAAGACGATTTTAATTGTTATTTTTTTGTAGCCAACTGGCATAGTTTAACCACCCACCCCGATACAAAAGAATTAAAAAATAGTGTTTATAGGGTTATTGCAGAAAATATTGCATGTGGATTAGACCCACAAAAAGTGGCATTTTATGTTCAAAGCGATGTACCTGAAATTGCAGAACTCTATTTGTATTTAAATATGCTTTCTTATAAAGGGGAGTTAGAAAAAACAGTCACTTTTAAAGAGAAAGTAAGATTACAACCAGAAAATGTAAATGCTGGACTGCTTACCTACCCTGTATTACAAGCTGCTGATATTATTATTCAAAGAGCAGTTAAAGTTCCAGTAGGTAAAGACCAAGAACAACACTTAGAAATGGCCCGAAATTTTGCAGACCGTTTTAATTATCGTTATGGAGATGTGTTCCCTTTACCTTATGCATTTAATTATGGAGATGAATTAATCAGAATTATGGGATTAGATGGCAATGGTAAAATGAGTAAGAGTGAAAATCAAAATGCCACTATTTATTTAGCAGACGACGACGAGTTGATTAGAAAAAAAATAATGAAAGCCAAAACCGATCAGGGACCTACTGAACCGAATTCGGAAAAGCCAGATTTTATTCAAAATCTTTTCACTATGATGAAGCTAGTAAGTACCGACGATACTTTACAAAAATTTGAAGATGATTTTAATGCCAGTTCTAATGGAAACTGTATCATTCGATATGGAGATATGAAAAAGCAATTGGCAGAAGATATGGTTGCATTCATTAAACCAATAAGAGAGAAAGCTGCAGACCTACTAGCTAATCCAGATGAATTACATAGAATCATCAAACAAGGGGCCGACAAAGGCAGGTCAAGGGCTTCTGAAACCTTAAAAATGGTTAGAGATGCAGTAGGATTGAATTATTAGTACTCAAACCACCAAAATCAGATTAGTTTACTTAAGTTGCGACACTTTAACAGCATTTACCAATGGCAAAACCTAAAAAACCAAAGCACGTAGCAATAGCGGGAAATATTGGAGCGGGCAAAACAACTTTAACCGAAATGTTGAGTAAACATTATCGCTGGATTCCTCAGTTTGAGAATGTAGACACCAATCCTTATTTAATGGATTTTTATGAAGACATGCCTCGTTGGAGTTTTAATTTGCAAATTTATTTTTTAAATAGCAGATTAAATCAGTTGTTAGATATACAACACGGAACTGAAACTGTTATTCAAGATAGAACCATCTATGAAGATGCCAATATATTTGCGCCGAACTTACATGAGATGGGATTGATGAGTAAAAGAGATTTTGATAATTACTATCAATTTTTTCAGACATTAAAAACCATGGTTCAACCACCAGATTTATTAATTTATTTAAAAGCCTCTGTTCCTACTTTGGTTTCGCAAATTCAAAAAAGAGGTAGAGAATATGAAGAAAATATTCGTTTAGATTATTTGAAAAAATTAAATGAGTATTACAATAAATGGATTGATGGCTACAAAGAAGGACAGCTACTAATTATAGATTGCGATAAAAATAAATTTGCTGAAAACGAAGAACAATTTGGTGAAATCATCAGCAAAGTTGATGGAATGCTTTTTGGACTTTTTTAAAGGTCACTACATTATAAATATGAATTACGAAGAACTTGTAAAAAATCATTCAGGAGAGTTAATTGAAAAATTGGTAACTCATGTAGTTAGCCAAGACCCCGTTGAAGTATTATTCAATTTCGAAGACAACGACCAATGGGCCATCGTTAGCATGCACCAGTATGAAGAAGATTTAGAAATTTCACTCAGAATGCATTCTAACCAATCAATTGATTTGTTTGTGGGCTACTACGACGATGAAGATGAGTTTCACGAAATAGTGCATGTATTAAATGAAACAGAATTAGAACAATTACCCGATGGCTTAAAAAAAGTAATGCGTAAAGTAGTAGACGACGAGAAAGGGATGCGACTACCTGGTAACTTTTTATCTGCAAAATAATAAAGCCTCCCTCTTTTCAGAAGGAGGCTCTTCAGGCAAACAATCGCAACAACTTTAGCAATCAATAGTTATACGATTGGCGCAGCCGCCAGAATCTCTGCCGAAACACCGGCTGCATATTTTTCAAAATTTGTAATAAACTGTTGTGCCAAATTTTTGGCTGTTGCATCATATGCAGCAGCAGCTGACCATGTAGATTTTGGATTTAAAATTTCCGCAGGAACTGCAGGACAACTGGTAGGAATCATCATACCAAATACAGGGTGTTGCTCAAAAGATACATTATCTAAACTGCCATTCAACGCTGCCGTAATCATTGCCCTAGTATAGCTTAATTTCATTCTGCTTCCTGTACCATAAGATCCGCCACTCCATCCGGTATTAATCATCCAAACATTCACTTGATTCTCTTTCATTTTAGCACCCAACATCTCCGCGTATTTACCAGGATGTAAAGGTAAAAATGGCGCCCCAAAACAAGCGCTAAAAGTTGACTTTGGTTCGGTTACTCCTGCTTCAGTTCCAGCTACTTTAGCAGTATATCCACTAATAAACTGGTACATTGCTTGACCAGGACTTAGCTTACTGATTGGAGGCAAAACACCATATGCATCACAGGTTAAGAAAAATATATTCTTTGGTAATCCTCCAATACTTGGTTCCATTGCGTTGGAAATAAAATGCAATGGATAACTTACTCTTGTATTTTCAGTTATGCCTTTAAAACTAAAATCAATTTGATTGGTCCCGCTTACAAAACCTACGTTTTCTACTAAAGCTCCTGGCTTAATGGCATGAAAAATCTCTGGTTCTTTTTCTTCACTTAAATCGATGGTTTTTGCATAACAACCACCTTCAAAATTAAATACACTATTATTGGTCCAACCATGTTCGTCGTCTCCAATTAACTTTCTATTTGGGTCGGCACTTAAAGTTGTTTTACCAGTTCCGCTCAATCCAAAAAATACCGCAACATCTCCCTCCTTGCCCATATTAGCACTACAATGCATGCTCAAGACATTTTTTTGTTGTGGAAGAATATAATTGAGGATGGTGAAAATACCTTTCTTCATTTCACCGGTGTATCCTGTACCACCAATTAAAATGGTTTTATGGGTAAAAGAGACAACTGCAAAATTGTGCTGTCTGGTTCCATCAACAGCAGGATCTGCTTTAAAACCAGGGGCTTGAATGATATGCCACTCAGGAGTAAAGTTTTCTAACTCTTCTTCTGTTGGTCTTAAGAACATATTGTACGCAAACAAATTGCTCCAAGGATTTTCATTGATTACTCGAATATTTAAGCGGTAATGATCATCTGCACAAGCGTAAGCATCTCTTACCCATACTTCATCTTGTTGTCCTAAATAGTCCAACACTTTTTTCTTCAATTGATGAAAGTATTTTTCATCAATTGGAATATTAAAATTATTCCAATGAACTGTATCTGCGGTTATTTCATCTTTTACAATGAATTTATCTTGAGGACTTCTTCCAGTAAATTCTCCCGTATTAATACAAAGTGCACCGGTATCATTTAATACACCCTGCCCTTTTAATAACGCTTGATTCACTAATGTTTCAGGAGATAATTGATAATGTACCCCATGCTCGTTGGTTAATCCCAAGGCTAAAAATTTTGATGCGTCTACTGTTAAAGTTGGTAATGACATATACAAACAATCGTTAGTTAGTATGCAAAAGTACATTGTTTAATTATTTGAACATATTATTTGTGTACTAATTACACAACTTTTACCCCCTTTGGGTCGTATTTTTACCAAAATTTAATTCATGGGTGGGCAAAAGCAACAAGGACGCTTAACAAAGGAAATAATAGAGCAATTCAGACTGATTGTAGGGGATGTGAATTTGTTAATGGATGAAACCAGCCTTACCGATTATGGACACGACGAAACCGAACGCCTTGTTTTCTTGCCCGAAATAGTGCTAAAACCTTCCAACACTGAGCAAGTTGCAGCCATAATGAAAATTTGTAACCAACACTATATTCCGGTTACTCCAAGAGGTGCTGGTACTGGTTTAAGTGGCGGGGCTCTACCCCATTTAGGTGGTGTTTTACTATCTACTGAAAAACTCAATCAAATTCTGTCAATTGATGAAAGAAACTTACAAGTAATTACCGAACCTGGAGTTATCACTGAAGTATTACAAAATGCAGTGAAAGAAAAAGGGTTGTTTTATCCTCCAGATCCAAGTAGCAAGGGCAGTTGTTTTATTGGAGGAAATATTGCAGAGAATAGTGGTGGACCTAAAGCTGTAAAATATGGTGTGGTAAAAGACTATGTGCTCAATTTAGAAGTAGTATTACCCAATGGAGAAATCATGTGGACTGGAGCCAATGTGCTAAAAAATGCAACTGGTTATAATCTCACCCAACTTATTGTAGGTAGTGAAGGCACCTTATGCATTGTTACTAAAATAGTTTTGAAATTAATCCCCTATCCTAAATATGATTTATTAATGTTGGTTCCTTTTAACTCGCTTGAAAAAGCAGGAGCCGCTGTTAGTGCAATCTTTAGAGCAGGGTTTGTTCCTAGTGCTTTAGAGCTCATTGAAATTAACGCCTTACAGATTGTAAGTAAAATGGTAGACAGTTCGGTTGTACCAGTTACAGATACCATAGAAGGACATTTGATTATAGAAGTAGACGGAAACAATATGGATGTGTTGATGCAAGAGGTAGAAGCCATTGCAGAACTATTGGTTGAATTTGATGCAGGTGATATTTTATTTGCAGACGATGCACAACAGAAAGCAGAATTATGGAAGCTAAGACGAAGAGCTGCTGAAGCAGTAAAATTAGATGGATATACCATAGAAGAAGATACAGTGGTTCCTAGGGCCGAATTACCGGCACTGATTAAAGGAGTAAAAGAGTTGGGAATTCAATATGGCTTTAAAGTAGTTTGTTATGGACATGCAGGAGATGGCAATTTACATATTCGCATCAACCACCCTTCTATCAAGAACAGTCATGGCAACGAAGAAATGACCCAAATTCTAAAAGCCCTATTTGCATTAGTCAAAAGTTTAGGAGGCACCATTAGTGGAGAACATGGAATTGGACTTATTCAGAAACCTTATATGGAAACAGTGTTTAGCTTAAATTCTATTCAACTCATGAGAGATATTAAAAAGGCATTTGATCCTAACAATATTTTAAATGTTGGAAAAATATTTGATGCCAAGGATTGAGTAATTTTAATTAAATGATTTGTATGAAAAAGGGATGTTGGATATTGATTTTGATGCTCGGTAGTTTAAGTTCATTAAAAGCACAATTAGAAGCTCCGGAAAAACCAGTAGGGTTTGATCCTGCAAGAGTATTCATTGGCACAAGCTTAAACCTTGGCTTATCTAATCGCTTTTTTAATCTAGGGCTTAATCCCGAAGTGGGCTACAGCCTTAATAATTGGCTGGATATTGGCGTGGCAATGAATTTGAATTATTATTCGCAAAGCGCAACCGGTTTCAATACAATCAAGTACAAAAACTTCAACTTCGGAGGAGGCGCATTTTTAAGAGTGTGGCCAATTAGTTTTTTACACTTACAAATACAACCCGAATACAACTGGATTAGTTCTTCTCAAACTGATGTGAATACGGGTCAAACATTTAAATACAAACTACAAGCGCCTAGCATGTTAGCGGGTATTGGATATGGTACCAGAGAAATTGGCAATCGCTTTTCTCATTTTACCATCATGATCGATTTAAATCAAGCAATTAATTCACCCTATCGTGATCAATTCGGCGACCCACAACCTGTATTTAGAGGCGGTTTTGGCATGTACCTTAACTCAAGAAAGCGATAGCTTCAGCAGCGGTAGAAGCCACCAGCAATCGGTCTTTCCAATCCTCATATAAAAAACCTTGCTGGAACATGGTATCAATATGTGCTACTAAATGATCATAGTATCCATTGCAGTTCAATAACACAATTTTTTTATTGTGAATCTTGAGCGTATTCCATGTAAGCATTTCGAACAACTCATCTAAAGTTCCGTTTCCGCCAGGTAGAATAATGGCTGCATCACATAGTTCATAAAGCAGCTTTTTTCTAACATGCATATCGGCCACAACCCTTAAATCGGTAATGCCTTTGTGCTGGTGCTCCCATTCTAACAATACTTCTGGTATCACACCAATCACATTTCCATTTCCCTCCATTACTGCATCAGCTACTGCACCCATAAGGCCTTTATTGCCACCTCCATATACCAATGTGATCTTTTCCTGGGCCATTAATTGTCCCAATGCAATGGTTTGCAACACAAATTCAGGATCATTACCTGATTTAGAACCACAGAAAACAGCTATATTTTTAATTTTCATATTATACCATTAGGACAGACAAAATACCTGAATTATTTTTACTACTTTACAAAATTCTTTTAACGAAACAAAACCCATATGTCTCCCTTATTGTTGTTTTCATTTGTTATTGGTTATTTCCTCATATTATTGGTTGTTGCTTGGTATACTGGAAGAAACAGTGATAACCACTCTTTTTTTATTGGAAACAAGAATAGCAACTGGATGTTGGTGGCTTTTGGGATGGTAGGAACTTCTTTAAGTGGAGTTACATTTGTAAGCGTTCCTGGTGCTGTTGCCAAAGAATCTTTTGCGTACTTACAAATTACCATCGGTTATTTGTTTGGTTACCTAATGATTGCATATATACTCCTGCCCCTTTATTATAAACTAAATCTTACTTCCATATATAATTATTTAAGTTCTAGAATGGGATTTAACTCTTATAAAACAGGGTCTTCCTTTTTTATACTTTCTAGAACCCTCGGCGCTACGGCTCGATTGTACTTAGTAGTAAATATTTTACAAGAAGCCATTTTAAACAGTTTTAATATTCCTTTTTGGGCAACTACGTTGATCATTTTAGTAATGATTTTATTATACACTTTTGAGGGGGGAGTTAAAACCATTGTTTACACCGATACACTACAAACCACTTGTATGTTAGCGGGCTTAGTCATATGTGTGTTTTATATCCTCAATCAATTGAATATGGGATTTGGGGATAGTTTACAAGCAATGAATGATAGAGGCTATTCTAAAATATTTTTTACAGATCCGAATAGTAAATTTTTCTTCTTAAAACAAATCATTGCGGGTGCATTCATTACGGTAACAATGACTGGTATGGACCAAGAAATGATGCAGAAAAATATCTCCGTAAAAACATTAAAAGATTCTCAAAAAAATGTGATGTCAATGGCCATTACATTGGCTACGGTAATTGTTATCTTTTTGTTCTTAGGAGGATTACTTTATTTATATGCAGAGAATTTAAATATTGCTGTTTCTGGCGATAAAATTTTCCCGGTATTAGCTATGGAACATATGCCTCCCGTGGTTTCTGTGATTTTTATTATTGCACTAATCTCTGCTTTATTCCCAAGTGCAGATGGAGCAATTACTGCATTAACTTCTACTTTTTGTATAGACATTATTGGTATACAAAGAAGACCAGACTTAACTGAAGCAGCTCAGAAAAAAATCAGACAAAGGGTTCACTTAACATTTGCAGCAATATTCCTTGTATTTGTGCTCATTTTCAAATGGGTTAATGACCCTAGCATGATTGGGCTGTTGCTAAAAATTGCTGCATATACCTATGGACCACTTTTGGGTTTATTCACTTTTGGAATCATCACAAAACGAGTTGTAAAAGATGCATTGGTGCCCTATGTATGTATTGCAGCACCAATCATTTGTTTTATCATAGATAAATACCAGAAATCCTTACTAGGCTCTTATGAGGTTGGATTAGAACTGTTAATCATCAACGGTACCATCACTTTTTTAGGGCTTATCCTCATATCTAACAAAGGTAATGGAACTAATTAGCCCCCTTATTGAAAATTATATTGCTCAGTTTACGAGTCCTGAGCCAATTGAATTAGCAGAAGTAAATAAAGATACCGCAGCTAAGCACCCACTAGCGCATATGATTAGTGGACATGTGCAAGGACAATTTTTAAGCATGATTTGCGCTATGCTTAAACCGAAGTACGTACTAGAAATAGGCACATTTACTGGTTACAGTGCCCTATGCATGCAAAGAACGCTTCCAATAGATGGCATGATACATACCATCGAAATTAGGCCCGAAGATGCCGATACGGCTGCTGAAAATTTTAGCAAATTGAATGCAAATAAGCAAATAACTTTGCATGTAGGCAACGCTAAGGAAATCATTAATCAACTCCCCTACCAATGGGATCTTGTATTTATTGATGCCGACAAAACAGGCTATATCGATTATTATGAAATGGTTGTTCCTCTCTTAGCAAAAGATGGGATTATTATAGCGGACAATGTATTGTTTCATGGGCAAGTATTAGAAGAGCCTTTAAAAGGAAAAAACGCCAAAGCTGTGCACGCATTCAACCAGCATGTGCAGGAAGATCCAAGAACAGAACAAGTGATGTTATCTATCAGAGATGGATTAACCATCATCAAAAAGAAATGAGTAAAATGAAATTGATTGTAACCATTGTTGGGCTAATCCTATTTTTTCAACTAAATGCACAGAATAGTAAAACTGTTGCATACATTGATCAATACAAAGAAATTGCCATCAATGAAATGATTCGTTCAGGAGTTCCAGCCGCCATTACACTTGCTCAAGCTGTACTTGAATCTCAATCAGGAGAAAGTGATTTAGTAAAAAGATCCAACAATCATTTTGGCATAAAATGCAAACCAGAATGGACCGGTGCGCGAACTTTTCATGATGACGATGCAAAGGGGGAATGCTTTAGGGTATATGACCATCCCGAAGCTTCATTTAAAGACCATTCCGACTTCTTAAGAACCAGGGCCCATTACCAATTCTTATTTTTATTGAGTCCAACAGATTCAGAAGCCTGGGCTAAGGGATTAAAGAAAGCGGGCTATGCAACTGCTCCTACTTATCCTCAAAAGCTCATTAAAATAATAAAAGACTACCAATTAGATCAATATAACACGATTGCATTGGCTAGGATAAAAAATCCAGTAGCTCCTATCAACGAAACCATACCAACTATTTCATCAACGGCCGAAAAAATAAGTGTTACTATTCAAGAAAAAGAAGCTGACGCAGAAACTACAGAATCTGAAACTTATATACCCAATTCAAAAAAGAAAGATGAGCAGCAAAACAATAAATATGGTCATCTAAATTACCCGGAAGGTTTATTTACCATTAACAATACAGGTGTATTACTTGCAAAGTCTGGAACATCTTTGCTTGCTATTGCCAATCAATACAATATCTCTTTATCCAAGTTGCTTTCATATAACGAAATGAATGAAGTAGATATACTTAAAGAAGATCAGCTCATTTATGTTGAAAGAAAACAAAAAAAAGGAGCGCAGGATTTTCATATTGTAAAGAAGGGGGAAACACTAAATGAAATTTCACAATTAACCGGGGTTAGATTAGAAAGTATTTTATTGTACAACAAATGGAATAAATCTACCCTTCCAACTCCTGGCAGCAAAGTATATTTAAAAAGCCCCACCGAAGCCAAATCAAATCCAAACAAAAAATAAGCATGTCTAATATCACTTTGTTTAATAAAACATTTGAGCCCTATTTACCTGAATCATTAATTCAAGAAAAAATTAAGGAATTAGGAGAAATCATCAGCAAAGAATACGAAGGAAAGCGGCCCTTATTCATTGGAGTTTTAAATGGGTCATTCATGTTTGCTGCTGATTTATTTAAACAAATTAGTATTGAAGCAGAAATCTGTTTTATTAAATTGGCTTCCTATAAAGGAACCAAATCTACAGGCAATGTAATAACTGCAATAGGCTTAGATACAGATATTAGAGATAGGCATTTAATCTTATTAGAAGATATTATTGATACTGGCAAAACCATGAATGAGTTTATACCTCAATTGTATCACCAGCAACCCGCATCCATTAAGATGGCGGTTTTATTGCATAAACCAGATGCAACCATTTACCCAGTTCAAATTGACTATTGTTGTTTTAGTATTCCTGACCGATTCGTATTAGGATACGGACTAGACTACGATGGGTTTGGTAGAAACCTAAAAGAAATTTACCAGCTAAAAGAAAGTGAATAGACTATTTATCATATTGTCTTTACTATTTTACACAACTACTATTGGTGCTCAATATTATTTAAGAGGGGAAATAAAAGACAACCGAGGCAAAAAGCTAGAAGGAGTCACTATTCAGATAAAGTCAAAAGGAATAATACCATTCTACAGCGGGAAAGATGGAGACTTTGGCATTCCGCTTAACAAATCAGAAGATAGTATTTATTTGTCACTTGCAGGTTATGAAAACGCCCGCTTATTGGCAAATACCAACCTATTCCAGCAGATTGTTTTAGAAATGTTGCCCAGTACTGCTCGACTGTATCAGAAAAATTTGTCGTCTGATATTACCAACTTAAAGCGCGAAGAAACCATGCAATATGTAGGCATGGGCGAAAGTTACAGTGGATTAATTGAAAACGGATTTATTAAAACTGATCAATACCCGCAAACCGGCTTTTCATTAAATATTGATAAAGCAGCTTATAGTAATATTCGAAGATTTCTAACAAATGAAATGTTTGTTCCTTTAGATGCGGTAAGAACAGAGGAAATGCTGAACTATTTTTCGTTTGAACATCCAAACAAAAATACCACTCCACAGTTTTCGATGGAGTCGATGGTTACCGATTGCCCCTGGAATTCAAATAACCAATTAGTTTTAGTAAAAGCATTTGCACCAAAATTAAACCTGGAAAAAATTCCTCCAAGTAATCTTGTTTTTTTAATTGATGTATCTGGATCAATGGATCATCCCAATCGATTACCCCTATTACAATCTGCATTTAAACTACTAACTGCCAACTTACGTAATATCGATACAATTAGTATTGTAACTTATGGAGGCAATGTTTCCATTGCATTATATCCAACCAGTGGTGCAGATAAACAAGCAATCAATACCGTTATCGATTCATTAAGTGCCAATGGTGATACCCCTGGTGAAAACGCCATTAAAGTAGCATACAATTTAGCCAAAGGAAGTTTCATTAAAGGTGGAAATAACCGGGTCATTTTGGCCACAGATGGCGATTTTAATGTAGGACAAAGAACAGAGAAAGAGCTAGAAGACCTAATAGTGAACTACAAAGAATATGGAATTAGTTTAACCTGTTTAGGCGTTGGCATGGGCAATTATAAAGACAGCAAATTAGAAACCTTATCTAAAAAAGGCAATGGCAATTTCGCATATATTGATCAAGTAGCAGAAGCGGAGAAAATACTGGTTAAAGAATTCACTTCTACCCTTTTTTCTGTTGCAAAAAACACCATTTTACAAATTGAATTCAACAAAGAAGCCGTACTATCTTATCGACTAATTGGTTTCGATAATAAAAAAGATGCCATTGCAGATAGTTCGGCAAAACTATTGGGTGGTGAAATTGGAAGCGGGCATGTATCGCTTGCACTATTTGAAATTGAGCTTGGTAATAAAGAGGTCCTCCATAAAATAGCAGAAATTAAAATTGCTTATGAATCTGCAATAACCCCATCTTCAGAAGTCCAAACATTTCCACTAGAAAACAACTACCAACCAATTCATCTAGTTGATTCTGCCAGCCGGAGAGCAATTGCGATAGCTGCATATGCGGGCATGCTTAGAAAGTCCAGATTCCTGAAAGACTTCACTTATAGTAACTTAGTTTCATTGGCATTAACTGCATGTAATCCGCAGCATCTAGTCCAAAATGAATTACTGTATTTGATTCAGAAAGCAGATAAATTATACAACCCTTCTACGAAAAGGAAAAAAAATCGAAACAACTAGTTTGAGTTATCCTGCTTTCATTACTTTGAATTTTCCTACAATTGCTGTTGCATAATTTTCTGCCGCTTTTTTAGCTGCGTTTTTATAGTTTTCTTTGGTAGTAGTAACCACTAAAGGTGTTCTTTTCAAAGCTTCAGATTTGTGAAACAATGATTGCAACACCGTCTTTTTCTTCACTTTTTCCTCATTTTCTTCCATAGCAGTTGCATAAGGTACTCCTGCAGGTATATCAGACTTAACAACCCAAGTTTCTGCTTGTTCTTTATTATTACTTAATAAACTGGAAGAATTGGTTATAACAATATCTGCTAAAGCATTGTGCTTTGCAGAAAAAGAAGCGGTTGTACTTGCACCAACTCCAAAACTATTACCCTGAGAACTACGAACACTAGATCCTCCTTGAATGTCAAGATCTACGAAATCTAAAACAATATTAGCAAAAAAAGTAGGTGCCCCAATAGCATCACACATTTTAGAATTACTTTTCATTTTCAAAAAAGCAAATCCCATACCATTTGATATTTGACCTCCTCTAAATGCATTATATGTAACAGATGCATCTTCGTCATTCGACTCTGTCTTAGGAAATTCATTTGCATTGTCTCCTGCATTTTTAAAAAAATCAGTAGATTCAATATTACTCCAAGCAACGGTATCAATTCCATTTTCCTTCAGTTTCCGTTGTAGTGTATAATAAAAATGATTGGTGATTTCCTGATAGTCTTGAGGTCCCATTTCTTGATCAGAAAAATTTAAAAATGCAGTTGAAGATGCTGTTCTAGATCCAGCAGAAGATTTTCCTAATAACCCTTGTTTCTTTGCACTAATATTAAGTTTTGCAGTAGAAACTGTTTTAAATTTTATACTAACCTGGGCAATTCCAAGTTTTTCTACTTTTGGAGATACTCTTGGTTTTCCAAAAGTTCCACCTACCTGAATATCAATTGCATCAGCTAAGGCTTTTTCCATATCAGCATTTTGTGCTTTAGCTTGATAAGTAAAAAAAAGAACTGCTAAGAGTAAAATTTTGGAAGACATGATTGTTTATTTTTATCAAAAATGAAATAAACAATAGATCTTAACAATAGAACATTTGTACTAATATTAGCCTTAGCTAAACCCATTTATACTTGTGTGCAAGTTGAATAGCTTGAGCCTTAGAATGAACATGTAATTTTTCGTAAATTTTTCTCGTGTGAGCCCTTACAGTAAAAGGACTGATAAAAAGTTGTTTAGCTATTTTTTTATAGTCTAAACCTTCAACCATCAATTTTAAAATATCAATTTCACGCTCACTTAATATCTCCGTCTCTCGCTCTTTTAATTGCTTTGCTATTCCAGGCATATTTTTCAACCACAACAAGGTTTTTCTTGCAATAGCAGGGCTCATTGGTGCGCCATTAAACGATAAAGCTTCCTGAATCGCTTCTCCTAAATCTACTGCGGTATCTTCTTTTAATAGATACCCCACTGCTCCTGCTTGGATAGCTTCAAATATTTTATCATCATCATCAAAAATACTTAGGACTAAAAAAACGGTTGATGGGTATTGAACGGAACCAATTGTTATCGCATCAATTCCATTCATCTGCGGCATATCAACATCCATTAGAATAATCTGTGGAAGTTGATCCCCTTCAAGTAATCTCATTTTCTCTAGAAAGTCTATACCATTATTGGCCTCTAAAACAATACAAGCATCTGCCAATGCAGCTATTTTTTGTTTTACAATGGTGCGATTAATTGCCTTATCATCTACAATACCAATTCGTATCATGTTACAAATATGGATTTTATATCAATCTTAAAAAATAGTTCATTTGATTTATTTCTCAGCAACACAAATATTGATACCGCCCAATGATTCCCGACCTATTGATAAATCAAATTTTATTTCCTCGGCCCTTTTTTTCATATTAAAAATACCATTACCCGATGCTTCCATATGAAACGGAAAGCCTACGCCATTATCTTTTACAAACAATTTAATTATATCATTAGACATAAACCCTATTATAATTTCCGTTGCAGAAGAATGTTTACAAGCATTTTGCAAAGCTTCTTGCATAATTCTAAATAAATTAAGTGATAATTCAGGAGTAAGCACTCGCTCATTTTGCAAATCAGTTATAAAATTAACGGAGAGTTGAGGATAATGTTTTGCAATTTTTACTGCGTAATTTTTAAACCGATCGGTGAAATCTACAATAGAAATTTTTTCATGATTCAATACCCAAATCGTCTCTCTTAAGTAATCCATAATGCTTTTAGCATAATCACTTAACCCATTTAATTCATCTGTATCGTTTGATTTTCCTTTTATTTGATCAATGCCTGCAATTAATGCTGTAGTATAAGCCCCGATATTATCGTGTAAATCTCTGCTTATTCTGGTTCGCTCATCTTGTATTTTTTGTTGTACTTGAGCAAACTTCTGTTGTTTATATTTATTTAAAAAAATGATCGTCCATGCTGTTACTACATTCAGTAAAATAATCATCAAAACCCAAAACCAAGTAGTCTGCCAAAAAAACGGATGTATCTCTATATAAAGTTGCTCTATTGGAGCATTGACCAATTTTTGCGGCAATTGGGCTGCTCTTACTTCTAAACGTATGTTTTTAGAAGGCAAGTTTGAATAAGTAATTTTACTTTCTTCAGACAATAAATACCAGTTGGTATCAAGTCCAACCATTCTATATTGATAAAATATTTTTTCTGGCTGAAAAGCTTCCTTTAAAGCAAATTCAAAACTGATTGTTTTGAATCCCGCATTTAGTTGAAGCTTAGAGAAATTCGTTTCTACATTTTGCCCATCTACTTTTACTTCATTTATTCTAGCTAACACATTTTTTTCATTAATAAAATAATTGTCAGCGTCAATAACAACTAACCCTAATGAACTAGCAGCTAAAATTTGTCCTTTATCATTTTTCGAAAGCCCACCAAGAAAATAATCAGCAGTTAATATTCCATCATTGGTTGATAAAGTGTAAAATTGGTTTTGCTTACGATTAAAAATATTAATTCCAGTACTACTCGTTACCCAAATTCTATTTTGTTTATCTTTTGTAATTCCAGTAATAATATTTCCACTTAAACCATTGGCAGTTGTATACTGTTTAAAACCAGTATTAGTGTATTTATAAACCCCATTACTTAATGTGGCTATCCAAATATTTCCTTCCGCGTCTTCCTCACATCCTGTAATGATTGTTCTGCTGATTTTATCTTCTTTTTTAGCGCTTGAAATAGAAAAAAGCAATGCTAAATTTTTACTATATACATCAATACCTAGATTCTTAGAAACCCAAATTTGCTTTTGTACATCTTCAAAAAAGGATAAAATATATTTTCCAGTATTTACTTTGTTTTTTGTGAAATCCACAAAAGGTATCCAACTATTATCAGCTGTATACACAAAAAAACCAGATTCAGTAGCTAAATAGATCCTACCGGAACTGTCACAGAACAAATTCAGCACTCCTTCTAATTTTAGATCCGAACCTCTATTTGAGAAATTGTTGATTTGCCTTCCAAGTAAATTGAAAACATAGATTCCTTCTCGATCAACAGCAACCCAAACATTATTACTATTATCAATAGTAATTGCACTTATTTTTTTATTGTCAAAATAAGACTTAGAAGGGCTTTGTTTATCATTTATCAAATTAAAAAAAAATAAACCCTTTGAAGTAGCTACCCATCTCTTTTTATTTACTTCAACAGCCTTTAAAACCGTTGCTCCAAACTCATTAAAATCAGTAATGCTAAAATTATTGAATGATAGATTATGAAAAGACAACCCGCCATTAGCCGTTCCTACCCACAAATTACTTTGTTTGTCTTGATAGGTGCAGAGAATACTACTACCTTGTACTCCAATTGTTTCAACTCGAATTAATTGAAACCCATTCTTGGTTTGACTAATTTGATATAAGCCATTATCCGTACTTACCCAACCCTTACCATCCTTAGTAAAATAAATTTGATTAATAGCTGCTTGTAGTTCAACTATCTGTTTTTCCCATTTACGAGTAATTGTGTTGAAAAAAGCGATTCTACCGTTCTGCTCTGATGTATAACAATAAAGTATTTGATTTGAGTCAATTTCAAATTTTAGTTGGTCAATACTAAAGTCTACAAAGGGAAAATCATAAAATATTACTTTAGAAGTATTAATATTTGAATAACATTTCTCAATTGTACAGAGTTTCTTTTTTTTGAAATTAAAACCCCATAGGTTTTCATTTTCATCTATTACTGCAAAAACAAATGGATTTGCTATAGTGTCTAGAGCAACAACTTCACCTTTTTTATTTATAAAACCTTTACGATTATTTTTTGATAAAAAAATTCTGCCCGCATTATCCTTAATTAATTTTGAATAGGGACTATTAATAAAATTTTTCTCTTCCGTTGTTAAATAATAACGGCTAAACTTACCGGTCTGTTTATTAAGTTTATTTAGCCCATTTCGAGTACCAACCCACAAAAAACCTTTATTATCCTCTTCAATAGAAAGTACAAACTGGTCACTCAGTGTAGTTGAATCAAGTGAGTTTGCTCGATATTTTTTAAATGATTTCCCGTCAAAACTATTTAATCCATCTTGTGTACCAATCCATATTAAACCATCTCTATCTTGAAAGATACAGTGAACACTATTTTGAGAAAGGCCATCTGATACATTGTAATTAATAAATCTATACTGAGCATTTGTATTTACAAATGATAATAATAACAAGATGGTATTTACAAAATAATATTTCAAATCATAATATCAATAGGCTAACTAAAAGCTTCCTTAACTCTATCAAAAAAGCTTTTTTCTCCTTTAGCAGGATTGGGTTTAAAGTTACCGCTTGAATTAAATTTCTCCAAAGCTTGTTTTTCTTCTGCACTTACACTTTGAGGTGTCCAAACATTCACATTAATTAGTTGATCGCCTCTATGATAACCTTGTACTTCAGGGAATCCCTTTCCTTTTAACCTGAATATCTTTCCGCTTTGTGTGCCTGCTGGAATTTTAATTTTTGCCCTGCCGTCTATAGTTGGAACTTCTACTTGTGTTCCAAATACTGCGTCAGGAAAAGAGATATATAAATCATAAGCAACATTTAAACCATCTCTATGAAGCTCTTCATGTGATTCTTCTTCAATTTGAATAATCAAGTCTCCATTAGATCCACCTCTTTCGCCCGCGTTCCCTTTACCGCTCATGCTCAATTGCATTCCTTCTTGAACACCAGCTGGTATTTCAATACTGATGGTCTCTTCTCCATATACACGTCCTTCACCTTTACAAGAACCACATTTTGATGTAATAGTTGTACCCTCCCCATTACAGCTCGGGCAAGTAGAAACAGTTTGCATTTGCCCTAGGAAAGTACTAGTAACTTTTCTTACTTGTCCAGATCCTCCACAAGTAGAACAAGACTGTGTACTGTTTTTATCTTTAGCACCACTGCCTGTACAAGTAGTACAAACAACATGCTTTTTTACTTTTACATTCTTCGTAACTCCTTTGGCAATTTCTTCGTAGTTCAACTTTAGCTTGATGCGCAAGTTAGATCCTCTTGTTCCACGTTGTCTTCCACCGCCACCACGCTGTCTGCCGCCACCGCCAAAGAAACTTCCAAACATATCATCGCCAAAAATATCTCCGAACTGGCTGAAAATATCGTCCATATTCATGCCTGCACCACCACCATAGTTTCCACCACCACCAGTTCCAGGACCAAACGCAGCATGACCGTAACGATCATATTTGGCTTTCTTATCAGCATCACTCAATACTTCATAAGCTTCTGCCGCTTCTTTGAACTTTTCTTCTGCTGTTTTATCTCCTGGATTTCTATCAGGGTGAAATTGCATGGCTGTTTTGCGGTAAGCCTTTTTTATTTCATCCGCTGATGCAGATTTAGATACCCCTAGTATTTCGTAAAAATCTCTTTTTGCCATAAAATTTAAATTGGATTATTTTCCTACAACCACTTTAGCAAAGCGAATCAATTTGTCGTTCAAAAAATAACCCTTGGTTACTTCATCAATTACTTTACCCTTCAATTCTTCAGTAGGAGCAGGAATTTCAGTAATGGCTTCATGTTTTTCTACATCAAAGTCGGTTTGAATACTTTCCATCACTTTAACGCCTTTTTGCTGTAAGTTGCTGCGCAGTTTATTAAAGACCAATAAAATGCCTTCCTTTTGAACCGCTATATCATCATTGCCATTTAATTGCTTTTCTGCCCTATCACAATCATCCAACACATCTAACAAAGAAACAATCACGTCTTTTCCGGCTGTTTGAATCAATTCCAACCTTTCTTTAGCCGTTCTTCTTCTAAAATTGTCGAATTCGGCCATTAAACGGAGGTATTTATCCTTTTGTTCTGCCAATTCTTCTTCTAATTTGGCCATTGCAGTTTCTTCCGCTACTGGTTCATTTAAATGGGCAGTTCCAGCTGCAGTTTCGTCAGCATTAATGTCCATATCTGCTGTTTTTTCGGTTGTTTCACTATTATTTGGTAATTCTTGCTCTTCCATGGTATAAAATATTTGATAGCCTATATAGGCAATAATTTTGCCACGCAAAGAAAAGGGAAAAATTGACAGTTCTAGCCGGCTTATATTTGCCAAATGATTAAGGTATACCTGAGAAAAAAAATAGCACCTAGAATTGCGAATGGACATCCTTGGATTTATGGCAATGAAGTGGATAGGGTTGCAGGTAACCCAGAACCTGGTGAAATTGTAGAAGTTCGATTTGCTGACGGCAAATTGGCTGGTGTTGGATATTATAACCCTCAATCGCAAATAGTAGTCCGTTTGCTTAGCCGAAAAATTGAAGAAATAAACGAAGCATTTTTTTACCAACGAATTTTACAAGCCTGGCAGTATCGCCAAAAAACAGGTTATACAGAGAATTGCAGATTGGTATTTGGAGAAGCGGATCAACTACCTGCCTTAATCATTGATAAATTCAACGACTATTTTGTTATTCAAACATTAGCATTAGGTATAGATCTTTGGAAACCAGCCATTATCAATGCTTTGGAAACCATTTTTAAGCCTAAAGGTATTTACGAGCGCAATGATGTACCAGTTAGAACTTTAGAAGGATTAGAACAACTGAAGGGTTTTTTATCCGCTCCTTTCGATACTAATATAATCATCAAAGAAAATGGACTACAATTTTATGTAGATATAGAAAATGGCCAAAAGACTGGTTATTTTTTAGACCAACAAGACAATAGAAGAGCCATTCAACATATTGTAAAAGGAGCGGAAGTAATGGGTGCTTTTACCTATACTGGAACTTTTGAAATTCATGCTGCACACTATGGTGCTAAATCTGTTTTAGGAATTGATATTTCGGAGCAAGCGGTTGCACAAGCCAATAAAAATGCTGCATTAAATGGATTAGAAAAAATAGTAGAATTTAAAGCTATGAATGCTTTTGATGTGCTAAAAGATTGGGGTAAAGATGGACCGCTGTATGATGTGGTGATGTTAGATCCCCCCGCATTTACTAAGAGCAGAGAGAATATTCAAAAAGCAGTTACAGGTTATAAAGAAATTAATTTAAGGGGAATGAAACTGATACGCAACGGGGGCTTCCTCGTTACATCTAGCTGTACTAATTTGGTGAATCCAGAACTGTTTTTACACACCATTAATGCTGCAGCTAAAGATGCACGCAAACGAATTAAACAAGTTACTTTTCAAGCACAAGCAAGTGATCATCCAATTATTTGGGGCATGGAAAATACCAACTATTTAAAATTCTTAATTGTAGAAGTGACAGATAGATAAAGTGATAGATAGTTATCTGGCTACTTGAAATTTCCCCGACTCAATAATTCTGCCAGAGCGATCTTTTAATTGATAAATGTACAAACCCCTATAATAATTGTCATCAAAATAAATAGTGAGTTTAGTATTAGTCACTCTTTGCGAACTCATTTTTCTACCCATGAAATTAAATACTTCTAAGGTATAGGATTTGTCAACAGAAGGATCCATTTGAAAATGAATGTATTGGGTTGCAGGGTTGGGATAAAAACGTTGAATTTTATTGTCTGAACTTACAGATGCATTGAAATCTATAGGATTACCATTCACTACAAAACAACTGCAGCCAATAGCAAAAAATACCCATAAAATTGATCTGTAAAGAATCTTCATTCAACTTATTGTCTAATGAAGTTAAATAGTATTTGGGGAAATACCAAAAATACCCACGGTGTTGCTTTTCAATAATTTGAGGAACAACACCGTAGATATACAATTAAATTACAATGCAGCTAATACTGCTTGAATTGCATTAAAATCAGGTAAGTCGCCTGGAGTAGGGCAAACTTCTGCATATTGTACCACTCCGTCTTTGTCTACTACAAATGCTGCACGCTTGCTCACGCCCATCATTTCAAATGCAGGGAAGGTTTCATATAACACACCGAAGGCTGTTGCAGCTTCTTTATTAAAATCACTTAATAAAGGGAAATTAAGGTTCTGCTCTTTGCTAAATTTATCTAATGTAAAAAGAGAATCAACTGAAATACCAAAAACTTGTGCATTGGTATTATTATACAAAGCAATATTGTCTCTTACATTACAAAGTTCAGCGGTACAAACGCCGGTAAAAGCCAATGGGAAAAATAACAATACTACAGGCTTCCCTTGTTGTTCTGCTAAACTTACTTTTTGTTTTTCTGTATTAAACAGGGTAAACGCTGGAGCCTTTTGGCCAACTTGAATACTCATTATGATTTGTTTTATGGTTTATAATAATGTCTATTTTAACAGCGTATTCAACAAATAGTTTGGAATCGCTACTGTTATTAAATGTCCATTTCTGGAACAAATTCAGGAACAATGAGTTTACCTGCAGTTTTAGCAATGATTTCTTCCACTGTAACACCAGGAGCACGTTCTAGCAATTGAAATCCATTGGGTGTTATGGATAAGACTGCCAATTCTGTAACTACCTTTTTTACACATCCCAGTCCAGTTAATGGCAAACTGCACTGAGGCAACAGTTTACTTTCTCCCTTAGGGTTAGTATGCATCATTGCAACAATAATGTTTTTAGCACTAGCTACTAAATCCATGGCTCCACCCATTCCTTTTACCATTTTGCCTGGTATTTTCCAATTGGCAATATCTCCTTGTTCACTAACTTCCATAGCACCCAGCACCGTTAAATCTATTTTGCCTGCCCTAATCATTCCAAAACTTTCTGCACTATCAAAAAATGCACCTCCCGGGATAACAGTTACTGTTTCTTTTCCAGCATTAATTAAATCTGCATCAATTGCGGCTTCTTCTGGATAAGGACCCATTCCTAAAATACCATTTTCACTTTGAAAAACCACCGTTATATCTTTTGGAATATAATTAGCTACTAAAGTTGGAATACCAATTCCTAAATTCACATACATCCCATCTTTTAACTCCTTGGCTATGCGTTTTGCAATTCCAAATTTATCTAATGCCATAAAATTGAATTAATTAAATAATTGTAATGAATTAGATTTTAGTAGTTCTTCTTTCAATTCTTTTTTCATAATTGCTACCTTGAAAAATACGGTGCACATAAACACCTGCTACATCCACTTCATCCGGATCAATTTCTCCAGGTTTTACTAAATGTTCCACTTCAGCAATAGTGATATTTCCAGCCTTTGCCATTGAAGTAGAAAAATTGCGAGTTGCTTTTCTAAAAACTAAATTACCAGCAGAATCGCCTTTCCAGGCTTTAACAATAGCAAAGTCGGCATGTATGGCTTTTTCCATTAAATACATTTTACCATCAAATTCTCTTACCTCTTTTCCAATGGCAATTTCTGTTCCATAACCAGCAGGAGTAAAATAAGCTGGAATACCCATTGCAGCCATTTGAATGCTTGTAGCTAAAGTGCCTTGAGGTACTAAGTCTACTTCTAATTCACCACTCAATAATTGCTTTTCAAATAAGGCGTTCTCCCCTACGTAACTACTGATCATTTTTTTAATTTGTTTGGTCTGAAGTAACAAACCCAAACCAAAATCGTCAACGCCCGCATTGTTAGAAATACAGGTTAAATCACCAACATTGTGTTTAACCAATGCTGCAATACAATTTTCAGGAATTCCATTTAAACCGAACCCTCCTAGCATAATTGTTGCACCATTTTTAATATCGGCTGTTGCTTCTAATGCATTGTTAAAAACCTTATTCATTATTTAGTAGGTTGTGTTTTTTGTATAAATGAAGCTCTCTGTCTAGTAGAAATGGCTTCCATTGAATCAATTAAAACTTTATACTGTTCAGGATGTGCAGTGTAGTATGCGTAGCTATCATAAAACTTTTTTCTTTCAATACCATAACTTCTAAAAACTTGATCGTATAAACGAATATTTTCTTTGGCCAACTTATTCAAAGAATCCTTTGCAGTGATTCTAATAAAGTACTCATCTACTTTCATCAAGTCCCACATTATTTTAGACATATCATTAATTGGAATAACCTGCTTAGGAATTTTTTCACCTGCACAAGCGATGACTAATACAAAAAAAACTAAACCAATACTTTTTCTCACTTTAATTCCTCTTTATACTTATTTGCATTGGGTATATCTAGCAAAGATAAAATTTCTGTTGCTTTCAACTTTTCCTCAGCAGTTCCTTTCTTAAAAACTCCAATCAATTCATTCACTTTACCTTGCATAAAAAATTGAAGAATCATTGTATTAGGATTCTCTTTATTAAAAGCACTTAGTTGAATTAATGCTTGTAATATATTGGCCCTAGCTTCATTTTCATTCTCTATCAATTTATCCAATCCAGACCTATAGTAAGTATGAACTACATCATGAATAATATTGAATTTAGTATTAATTAAATTCTCATTTAACCAATACCTGTTTCGTAATCCATCAAACACTCTCCATCCAGCAATCCGCTGTCCTTCCGGAGCATTATTTACAATGTTTTGCGCTTTTCTAAAATAAGGTTCTCCTGTTTTGGGAGAAAAAGAATCATAATCCAACCCAATAATCATATATGCATAGTAGGCTAATACCGCCGTTAAATTAGCAGCTGCTGCATCAGTTCCTTGCACTCTGTTTTCATTAAATTCTACTGGTTGAAATTCAACATACTTAAACAACAACTCTGGATCAATAAAATTTACTAAAGCAGCTTGATAGGATGCATTAAATACAGGTCTTGCAGCTTGTACAGTTAAGGAAGCTTTATAAATATTGGGTTCAACCGCAGATTCAATATTCACGATAAAGCTACATTCAATTTTTTCATTTTCTCTAAATACATCCGCAGTCCATTTGCGGTTATTCATGAAATTATTTAACTGTGTTTGTAGAGTGGTAAATATTTTTCTGTCTACAGTGGTTGCAACCCGCCCAGCCATTACGGTAACTTTTGCTTTTAATTCTTGGGCTTTTACAGATGTATTCAATAATGAAACAACTGCAACAATCAATAAAAACAAGTGCTTACGCATAATCAATATTATTTTGAACAGAAACTAAAAGTAACAAAAAACGACAGTATAATACTGTCGTTTAAATCATTTTAGAAAGAATTGGCTTATCTAAATAAGTCTGTATCGATATTTCTTCTGTGGTACACTTTACCTTCCATAAATTCTGTTGTAGCTAAAATTGCTGGATTAGGCATTTTCTCGTATGCACGGGAAATTTCAATTTGCTCCTTATTTTCATGAATTTCTTCTAAGCTATCGGTATGGCTTGCAAACTCTTCTAGCTTATTATGTAATTCTTCGCGTAGGGAAATGTTGATCTGATTAGCTCTTCTTGCAATAATTGCAATTGATTCATACAGATTACCTGTTTTCTCTTTTATGGAGATTAGGCTTTTGGTTTCTACCACACTAGCGGTGTTGGCACTCATTTGCCTTCTTAATTTACTCATTTTTTCCCGTTTTTTTAAGTATGTTAAGGGTTTGTGTTTTATACTTACTAACTTCTTCTAAAAATTTACTATCGGTGAATCTGTCTGCAAATTCATTGCACTCAGAAATCACTTTTTCGTAACGCTCTTTTTGTTTTTCCTCGTAGCTCATTTCAGCATACTTAAAGTATGACTTTATCATGAGCGCCTTATATTCATCAGACTTTTTAGAATCAGGAAAATTATCTGCTACATTGCTAAACGCGATTGCAGCTGCTTTATAAAATCCCAGATTATAATACAACTCAGCACTTAAAAATTCTTTTCGTTCCAATTTCTCTCTGCACAAATCAATAATATCTGTTGCCTCTTTAACTCTATTAGATGTTGGGTGCGTGCTAATAAATGCCTGCATTAAACCCATCGTTTTGGTCGTATTCGTTTGATCTAATTCTACCTTAGGAGATTGTTTAAAATAACAGTAAGCCCGCATGTATTCGCAGTCTTGACTTTTGGTGCTTGCAGGAAAATTTTCTACGAAGCTTTTAAACATATTTTCCGCATTCAGGTAATCCTTTATATAGTAATATGAATAAGCGTACTTGTAATACAAATCTTCATATCGCTGGCTACCTTTTAAGTACGGAAATATATCTTCAAAGAGCCTTAATGCTTCTTGGTATTTTTTGTTTGCATAGTACTGCTCAGCCATTTTGTACTTATACTCATAATCCTTGCTCTTCATTATTTTCGCAAACTTTGTAGTGCAAGACGAAGCCAAGAAAACGGTCAACAATAAAATAGTTACAATTCTACCCATAGAAGTTGGCGAAATTACGTATAAAATAGCAATTTAAGAAGGGTTTTTCTCAAGTTGACAGAACAGGGCGTTAATTAATAGCTAAAAAGGCCGTCCAGCGTTTTACAACCGGACAGCCTTTTCTATTACAACTTCAGGTGATATTACTTAGTATCACCCTCTCCTTCCTGCAATTTAGCCTTGATTTCAGCAAGAGCACCTAAATCTCCAAGGGTAGCTTTTTCAACTTTAGCTTGGATATTTTTAACTGCTTTCTTGGTGTTATCAGATTCAGCTTTCGCTTCTTTCTTCGCTGCTTCTTTTTCTTCAGCAATATGCTGCTCCCAAATACGAGCGTGGCTTAAAACAATGCGCTTCTCGTTGCGATCGAACTCAATTACTACGAATTGTGCAGTTTCATCAGCTTTAACCTGAGTACCATCTTCTTTGTTTAAGTGACGGTTAGGTGCAAAACCTTCTAAACCATACTGTAATTGAACCAATGCGCCTTTATCATCCTTACGGGTAACAGTACCTTCATGGATAGATCCGATAGCAAATGTTTCTTCTAAAGAATTCCAAGGATCTTCTTCTAGTTGTTTGTGACCTAACTGAAGTTTGCGATTTTCTTTATCAATACTTAAAATGATAATATCAATTTGATCAGCAACTTTAGTGTAGTCAGTTGGGTGATTGAAACGCTTCAACCAGCTTAAATCGCTGATATGAATCATTCCACCAATTCCTGGCTCCAGCTCAACAAACACACCATAAGGAGTAATGTTTTTAACCAACCCTTTGTGCTTGCTGTTTTCAGGGAATTTATTTTCAATGGTATTCCAAGGATCCTGAGTCATTTGTTTAATGCTCAAGCTCATTTTACGAGCATCCTTATCTAGGGTAACCACTTTAGCTTCATGCTCATCTCCTAACTTGAAGAACTCTTTTGCATTGATAGGTGTATTAGCCCAAGTAATTTCAGATACGTGTACTAAGCCCTCAACACCTGGTTGAATTTCTAAGAATGCACCGTAATCTTCAATATTTACTACTTTACCTTTTACCACAGAACCTTCAGCCAATCCTTCTGGTAATACATCCCATGGATGTGGAGTCAATTGTTTTAGACCAAGGCTGATACGCTTTTTGTCGTCATCAAAGTCTAATACAACCACTTGTAATTTCTGATCCATCTTAACCACTTCACTTGGGTGAGAAATTCTACCCCAAGAAATATCGGTGATGTATAATAAACCATCTAAACCACCTAAGTCCATGAATGCACCAAAGTCGGTAATGTTTTTAACAATACCTTCTAGTACTTGACCTTTCTCTAACTTACTCATGATTTCTGCACGCTGTGCTTCAATATCACTTTCAATTAAGGCTTTATGAGAAACAACAGCATTCTTAATAGTTTCGTTAATCTTCACTACTTTAAACTCCATTGTTTTACCAACAAACTGATCGTAATCAGTTACAGGCTTCACGTCAATTTGAGATCCTGGTAAGAATGTTTCCATACCAAAAACATCTACAATTAATCCCCCTTTTGTTTTGCTGGTAACAGTTCCTGTTACAACTTCTCCAGTTTTGTGAACTTCCACAATTCTTTCCCAAGCACGGTAAATACGAGCAGACTTGCGGCTTAAATGAAGATTACCTGAACGGTCTTCTTTTTCTACCACCATTACTTCTACTTCATCACCTACTGCCAATCCTGGCAAATCACGGAATTCATTTAAAGAAACTAAACCATCACTCTTAAATCCAATGTTTACTACAACATCAGTTTTAGTTAAGGCAACAACGCTACCGTTGATGATTTCGCCATCTTCAATCTGAATAAAAGTGTTATCATACACTTTGTCATACTTTACACGCTCTGATTCTGCGTAGTGACTAACATTTCTTTTGTCAATACTCCAATCAAAATCGTCGTGAGCAGTTTCAACTTCAGGTGCATTTGTTGTCGCAGTAGGAACTGTAACGGCTTCTTCTGAAGCGGCAACGTTCTCCTGAGCATCTGCGTTTAGTTGTTTATTAAATAAATTCATACAATAACCCGATGGTTTTAATCGGGGTGCAAAGCTAATCAATCTTCCGAAATTTTACCCTATAAAAGCCCTAAAATACTTGTCATCTGTTGCATTTTTATCAATTTTTCACTATATTAGTACTCCAATGACCATTTTCTTATGAAAATAAAACCGCTATTCCTTTTATTAGGGTGTATAATCGGTGTTTCATCTTATGCACAATCCTATGACCCAAGGGTTGAAAAAGCCATGCGAGCCCAGAAAAAAGCAATGGAAGCCCGAATAATGGCCAATAAGGCAGAAAGAGCCAAGGCAATGTCGATGGGTAAAAAAACTAAAAATACAGGCCCCGTTTTAACAGATGCCGAAAAAGCAAAGAGAAATAAAGAAAATATGGACCGAATTCGGAAACGAATGCAGTTTCTTCAAAATAATGCAAGCACTACCAACCCAGAAGCTAAATACAAAGCAGGGCCCGGAGGGGCTGCTATAAGAGAAGGATCCCCAGGTTATAAATCACCTTCTAATAATGTTGAAAGAAAGGAAGCAAGAATAGCTCAAACTTATCCTAAACGAAATTAAAAGCATGTTGTATTTTAGGTGATAAAATAAATCACTTATGTTTCGCAATTGCTTATTCTTATTCATTCTCTCCTCGTTTTTCTCCCCGGTACAGGCACAACAAAAAAGTCAACGGCCTGAAGACATCAAAAAAATTCAATCGCTCCAAAAGGGGATACAACCCAATGGAAAAAATGCAGCCGTTTTGCATCCTACTAAATCGGATGGTACCATGGATATGCGCTATAAAGCCAATAAAGCAAAAATGAATGCAATTGCTCCTGGTCCTAGAAAAGCGGATGGAACACCAGATATGCGTTATAAAGAGAATCAACAATTGGTCAAACAAAAAGCTATAAAAAAAGAGACTAAAAAGAAAAAACAATAAAGAAAAAAACAAGCTGGGGCAAACAAAATAATTCTCTGCTCCAAAAAAAATCCCGTCTCAATATATCGAGACGGGATTTTTATTTGAAGACATCGATATAATTAATCTACTTTCAAAGCTTTGTCTATGATGAACAACAAATGAGCTCTATGCGCTTTTGTATCTTCATTAGGAGATACAGCCGCTGCCAACTTAGTTCTCAATTTTTTCAAAGTATACAAAGTAGCAGACTTAGAAACATCGTCTAAAGGAGCTGTTGGAGCCAATAAACCAGCAGCACCTTTTACAAAATTGATTTGCAAATATCTACGATATACGTTTACATTGCTATTGATATCTGCATCAAAAATTCCTTTTACTAAATCACTCATTATATCTACCACACTGTACTCATTTCCATACAAACGAGTATTATTCACTCTCTGTAAAGTGATTGGGTTTAAAATATGCGCCAAAGCTCCATTCACTTGCAAACCTAAGAATGTAGTAGACACTTTAAAATCTTCTCCGTTTCCAGGTTGATTAAAGCCTCTGCGTTGAATTTGTAGGTAAGGAAATAATTGAGTGTCTGCTTCAAAAGCATTGGGTGCAAAAACATATTTATTCAACACATCCATCGCTTTCTTTTGAGTAGCAAATGGAGTGGGTGTATATGGCTTAGCAGATGAATTTTGTTCAGGGAAACTTCTATCAATATACACTCCGCCAATATAACGGCTAACTGCATTAATTTGTCCACTACGTTGACCTTGCAACATTAAGTAGCGATTGCGTAGTTCTGCGTAAGACTGACCAGGCTTGGTATATTTTTGAATTAATTTTCCCATTACATTATTGACCAACTTAAATCTTTCTTCTGCATAAGCAACTGCATCGCTACTCATATCATTAACATTAATTCTAGGATCAATTGCTTTTCCGGGTGCACGCATATCATCTCCATCGTTTCCAAATGCTAATTTAGGATCGGTACTTCGAGCTAATATTTTATTCAACATGGCTTCTTCCTCCGTTTCATTAAAAGGAGTATACCCAAATTCAATAGCCCAAATATCATAAGGACCCGCTTTAGTAGTATAATAATCCCCTTGCTTAGATCTATCTAAAGAAATATTAATTGCAGGATAATCCATTACAGAACCAATTAAACCAATCTTACGAGTAATTGCAGTGTTATGCACTTCTGTTGGAGACAACATTTGGCTACTCTTCATATTGTGGTTTAATCCAAGGGTATGGCCCATTTCGTGCATAATCAAATAAATAAGGAATTGCTGGTGCATTTCCTTTATTTCTGCAGCACTTGCATTCATTGTTTCCAATGTAGTTAAACCTGCAGTGTATTGCATTTTTAATTCAGCACCGATATTGCAATTGTAAAGGTGTTGATGCTCCATTCCTGGGAAAACCAATTGTGGCATAGATGGGCCATTAAACAATTCATCATTTATTGGAGTTGCACTTCCAGAGTACCACTCAACAGTGATGTCTGAACCCAAAATTTGACCTGTTCTAGGATTCACAAAACTTGGTCCAATAGCGCCATAAGATGGTTGAGCAGAAGATACCCATCTAATTACATTATAGCGAATATCTGCTGGATCCCACTTAGCATCATCAGGCATAATTTTCATTTGTACCGCATTTTTAAAACCTGCTTTTTCAAATGCTTCATTCCATTTTAGTCCCGCATCTACAATGGTTTGTCTGTATTCTAATGGAGTAGTATTCTCTACCCAAAAAATGATTGGATCTACAGGCTCACTCATTGCAGCTGTTGCGTCTTTCTTTTTCAAAAACCAACGGTTAATCATGTCTTTATATGGAGTGACACCAATACTAGTCATATCGGTACGCTGTTGCATAAAGTAGCCTACTCTTGGATCATCTCTTCTTGCCCTAAAATCATTCTTAGGCATTTCCAAAAAACTATGTTGCATTCTAACGCGAACATATCTAGGATCAACAACATCTGGACCACCAGAAGCTAATGTAGTAGGATTATCATAAGACAGGTCTACTACAATATCAGTGTTGTTTGGATAAGATCGAATGTCTACATATTTAGATTTAGTAGGATTTAACCCTCCTAAATTAAACATAAACATAGTCAACGGACTTGGCGCCATTTGTGGCTTAACGGGATCCATTTTTTCACTAAGAAATAAACCATCCACGCTAACTAAATATCCGTTCTCATCTTCAATGCTAAACTTATCATTAAAGAAAACGGCTTCCGGTTTATCTACATTTGCCGATTTACTTACAGGATTCTTTTGATCGTAATAAAAATTCGTATTAACCTCAGAGAATTCTAGTTTGTCAAATGCCTTTTTAATTTTATACACCGCAGTATTTCGATGCATACTTTGATTTAAAAACAAAGTGGTAGGACCACTAATAGAAAAACTTTGATAAATAAATTCTTTATCTAATTGATCTTTACGAATATACATTTGTAAGCTTCCAGTTACCGTATCTTGGTAAATGGTAAATAAGCCTTCCACTTTTTTAGCCCCTTTAGTTTTATCTGCAACAGTTTGCTTTTTAGGCGCAGCTGCTTTGGCTGTATCAGCACCAGGCTTTACAGCTGGGGTTGTTGGTTGTTGTGCATGAACCAACGTAGAAACTCCTACCATGAGCAATGCAGTGCCCAAGAAATATCTTTTCATATAATTAGTTTAGGTAAAACAAATTATGCATTCTAGTAATAACGGAGAATGAATTAACAGAATGTTTGATAATTGGTAAAAAACAGCTAATTCAAGTAAATTAGCTTGTACGAATGGGATATCAGGATTGAAGATAATTCTCTAATTGAGTGATGGTCTCCTTCTGATTTAAAATGGTCTCAGTAACCACGTCATTCATACTAATAATTCCAGCCAATTTATTATCTATCATTACAGGTAAATATCGAATATGTCTTGCACTCATCAATTGCATACAATGTTCAATAGAGTCGGTTGTTGCAACAGCTGGAAAATCGGAACTCATGATCTCACTAACGGGTGTTTTGGTTGAGTTCCGACCAAGCAATATGACTTTTCTTGAATAGTCTCTTTCTGTAAGAATGCCTAAAAATTGATCATTCTCCGCAACTACAACAGAGCCAATATTTTTCTCCGCCATCATACGCAATGCATCTATTACAGAAGTGTCTGGGCTAACAGTGGCAACTTGATTGCCTTTTCTTGCTAGGATATTACTTACTTTACTCATAGGGTAATTTTCTAGCTATAAGTTAAGACTTTTATAAATAATACGCAATAGTTGTTTCCAAAAAAGTATGCTTTTGAAAACTTAGAGAGCAGATTGAGCAATGGCTGTTGCTGCATTATACCCGCTGGTCCAGGCATGTTGAAAATTAAATCCCCCTGTTATTCCATCTATATCCATTACTTCCCCAGCAAAATACAATCCGGGAACCAATTTACTTTCCATGGTTTGTGGATGAATAGTCGACAGCTGTACTCCACCACTAGTAACGAATTCTTCTTTAAATGTTGTTTTACCGTTGATATCAAAAACATGACCCGTGAGTAGTTGAATCAATTTGTTTTGATTCACTGCTTTAAGTTCACCCCATTTGGTATCTGTTGAAATTCCTGCTTCACCCAATAAAAAATGCCATAACCTAGTTGGTAATGTAAAAGGATATTTACTACCCATTTTATTGGCTGAAAATTGCTCACGATAAAATGGCCAATCCAATCTGAGTAATGCGTCTGTAGTTTCTCCCAACCAATTTACTTGAATTGTAAATTGATAGCCCATATCAGCCAATTGTCTTGCACCCCATGCAGACAATTTTAATACAACCGGACCACTTAGTCCCCAATGTGTAATCAATAACGCACCTTGTTCTTTTAATTTGGTGCCACTAATTTTTATTACTGCATTGTTAACAGATAAACCCATTAATGCAGTAATGGGATGTTTGGGCATATTAAAAGTAAAAAGTGAAGGTACAGGAGATTGAATGGAATGACCCAGCTTACTTATCCAATTAAACATTTCCATTTTGGGTAAGCCACCACATGCAATACAAATATAATCTGCTTGAATGATCCCTAATTTATTGGTTTCAATCTGAAATTGGGTTTCTTGCTTAGTGATTTTTCTCACTTCAGTTTGCATTTCAATTTTCACATGATATTGATCTGCTTCTTTTAATAAACATTCAATGATAGTTGCAGAATTATTACTTACCGGAAACATTCTTCCATCCGCTTCAGCATGTAATTGAACGCCACGTTCCGAAAACCATTCTATAGTGTGTAGGGTGTTGAATTGGTAAAAAGCTTTTTTTAAAAACTGTTCTCCTCTTGGATATTTTTTTATTAGCGCAGGTATTTCAAAAAGTTGGTGTGTTGTATTGCATCTTCCTCCCCCACTTATTTTTACTTTAGATAATAGTTTATTAGACTTTTCTAAAATAGTTACACTAAGGAGTGGATTTTTTCTTGCAGCATTCACTGCGCAAAAAAAACCTGCTGCACCTCCTCCAATCACAATCAGTTTTTTCATTCACTAAGAATAATAACTAGTATTCAAATTTGGATTGGCTTTTTCAGCTGCTTCAATAATACTGTAATCAGATAAAATAAGGGCTTTATTCCGCTTCACACATACATCATGTTCAAAATGAACAGAAGGCTTACCATCTCTTGTTCTTACTGTCCAACCATCTTCATCAGTATATACTTCACGTGAACCCAAGTTAATCATCGGCTCAATTGCCAACACTAAATTTTCTTTTAACTTAGGGCCAGATCCTCTCTTACCATAGTTGGGCATTTGAGGATCTTCGTGCAAACTTCTCCCAAGTCCATGACCTACCAACTCTCTAACAACTCCATACCCATTTTTAATTTCAGTATGCTCTTGAATGGCAAAAGCAATATCTCCAATACGATTGTTTACAATTGCTTTTTCAATTCCCTTATATAAAGACTCTTTAGTAATTTTTACTAGTTGGATGGCCGCAGGATCCGCTTCACCTAAAATAAATGTATATGCATGATCTCCATGCCAACCATTGAGTATTACTCCCATATCAATTGAAACAATATCTCCATTTTGTAAAGGAATATCATTAGGGAATCCATGCACTACTACATCATTCACCGATGCACAAATGGTAAATGGATAACCTCTATAATTTAAAAAAGAAGAAATAGCATTGTGCTGTTTAATAAAATCTGCACATAGTTTATCTATTTGCAAAGTAGTCATACCTGGCTTAAGCACTTTAGCTACTTCAGTAAGTGTTTTGCTCACCAACATGGCAGCTTCCTTCATTAGTGCAATTTCCGATTCCGTTTTATAGATGATCATATCTTTATTCCTTCTGGTCATTTGTAATAAAAAAAGTAAACCTGTTTAGCATAGCCAAACAGGTTTACAAAGTTCGTTGTTTTATTTGATATTAGATAGTAGTACTAGTTACCCCTTGTCTTCCTTGAACTCTTCCACTATTCATTAATCCATCGTATTGACGCATTAATAAATAAGTTTCAATTTGTTGCAAAGTATCTAGAACAACTCCAACCATAATTAAAAGTGAAGTACCTCCAAAGAATGTACTGAATCCTTGTGTAACACCTAATCTTTGAGCAAAACCAGGAAGAATACCTACTAATGCTAAGAATATAGCACCTGGCAATGTAATCTTATCCATAATTGCACCAATATAATCTGCAGTTGGTTGGCCTGGTTTTACACCTGGAACAAAACCATTATTGCGTTTTAAATCTTCGGCAATTTGTTTAGGATTAAAAATTAATGCGGTATAAAGGAACGTGAATCCAATAACCATTACAGAGTATATCAACATATACCATGCATTGCTATGGTCATTAAAGATTTTTACTATTCCAGAAGCAGAATCCAAATTTGTGAATGAAACCAATGTTGGTAAGAACATAATGGCCTGCGCAAAGATGATTGGCATAACCCCTGCACTATTTACTTTAACAGGCAAGAATTGACGTGCACCACCAAATTGTCTGCTTCCAATAATTTGTTTAGCGTAGTTAACAGGTATTTTTCTAACACCTTGTACTAAAATGATTAGCCCCATAATAATGGAAACCAATACAGCAATTTCAATCAAGAATATTAATAAACCACCACCACCGCTTACACCTTTGGCACCAAACTCTTGTATAATGCTTTGTGGAAGACGAGCCAAGATACCAACCATGATAATGATAGAAGTACCATTACCTAAGCCTTTATCTTGAATTCTTTCACCTAACCACATTACAAATAAAGTACCAGCAGTTAAAGTAACAACAGTAGAAAACCAAAAGAATGGTTTATAAGCTGGTAAGATAGCTTCTGCATAACCAGGACTATTTAAGTAAGCAACATAAGCGCCTGCTTGGAATAGTGTTACAATTACTGTTAAGTAACGAGTCCACTGGTTAATTTTTTTACGACCGCTCTCACCTTCTTTTTGAACTTTTTGTAATTGAGGAACTAAAATAGTCATCAATTGCATAAAAATAGAAGCAGAGATATAAGGCATGATACCTAAAGCAAGAATAGAAGCTTGAGAAAAAGCTCCTCCAGCAAACATATCAAATATACCTAGCAATCCATTGCTCTTAGCAGAATTGGCAGCAGCTTCAATTTTATTAGGATCAATACCTGGTAAAACGATGTGCGTACCGAAACGATAAGTTAACACCAATGCAAGGGTTACGATAATTTTATTTCGTAATTCTTCAATGGTCCAAATATTCCTAAAAGTTTGAACTAATTTTTTCACTTCACTAAATTAAATGGCGTTATAACTTAAAACCAAAAGACGCATACTCGATGCGTCTGGCAAATTACGTTAAAATTATTTGATAATCTCAACAGTTCCGCCTGCAGCTTCAATAGCAGCTTTTGCTTTTTCGCTGATGGCGTTAATTTTGAAACTGAGTTTTGTTTTCAGCTCGCCATTACCCAATACTTTAACATTATCTGTACGGCTAATTAAACCATTGATATATAAATTCTCTAAAGAGATTTCAGTGAAACCGTATTTCTCTACCAACTGATCTAATTGACCAAGATTAAATACTTTGTATTCAACTCTATTGATATTTTTGAAACCACGCTTTGGTATACGACGCTGAATTGGCATTTGACCACCTTCATGAGCCATTTTACTTTTGTAACCAGCACGGCTTTGTCCACCTTTGTTACCTTTTGTAGAAGTACCACCTTTACCAGATGCTTCACCACGACCTAATCTTTTTTCTCTTTTTACAGAACCTTCAGCAGGTTTTAAATTGTGTAGTTTCATGTTGATTTGATTTTGAACTTACGGGGTATCACCCCTCGCATTGTTTATAATAAATAAAAGTCAGGAGTAAAGATATCCGCATGAAGTGGTATATCCAAACTACTGACTTGAAAATTTCTTAATTAAGCAACTTCTTCAACCTTTACCAAGTGGCTAACTTTGTTAACCATTCCTAGTATTTGTGGAGTAGCTTCTACTTCTTTAGAAGCATTCAACTTTTTTAAACCAAGTGCAATAAGCGTTTGCTTTTGGCGCTCAGATCTGTCGATGCCGCTTTTTATTTGAGTGATTTTTATCTTTTTCATAAATATTATCCGTTGAAAACTTTGCTCAATTTGATGTTACGGCCTTTAGCAACCTGAACTGGTTCTCTTAAAAGGCTTAAAGCTTTAATGGTAGCTTTAACCACGTTATGTGGATTAGCAGAACCAAGGCTCTTAGCAAGTACGTCGGTAATTCCAGCACTTTCTAAAACAGAACGCATGCTGCCTCCCGCAATTACACCCGCTCCGTGTGCAGCTGGCTTGATTAGTACTTTAGCAGCACCATCTTTTGCCCACTGTTCGTGAGGGATAGTTCCGTGCATAACTGGTACTTTTACCAAGTTCTTCTTTGCATCTTCAATACCTTTAGCAATTGCTTCTTGTACTTCTTTTGCTTTACCAAGACCTTGACCAACAATACCATTTTCGTTTCCTACTACTACAAGAGCAGAGAAACTAAATGTACGGCCACCTTTTGTGGTTTTTACCACACGGTTAATAGCAACTACCTTATCTTTCAGTTCGATGTCGCCACCCGCTTTTACTTTATTTACGCTTACTTTAGACATTTATTGAGCGATTAAATTGATGTTAGTAATTTAGAATACCAAGCCACCTTCTCTTGCTCCGTCTGCAACAGACTTCACACGGCCATGATATAGATTTCCACCTCTGTCGAATACACAATTAGTTAATCCGAGAGCTAATGCTTTTTTTGCTACTGCAGCGCCAACCATTTTAGATTTCTCTATTTTAGTTACTTTTTGTGCAGCAATATCCTTATCTCTTGAAGATGCGGCAACAATGGTAACACCATTATCATCATCAATTAATTGTGCATAGATTTCGGCATTGCTTCTGAATACAGAAAGACGTGGCTTTACAGCAGTACCAGCAATCTTTTTACGGATGCGATACCTGATTTTCTGCCTTTGTATTAATTTACCCATTGTTGTTTATTTTATACCTCCGATTCGGCCGGGGGATTGTTAGTTTAATTATTTACCTGCTGATTTACCTGCTTTTCTTCTTAAGATTTCACCTGCGTATTTAACACCTTTTCCTTTGTATGGCTCAGGCTTACGTAAGCTTCTCAACTTAGCAGCAACCTGTCCAATCAACTGCTTATCAATTCCTTCTAAGAATACTTTTGGGTTTTGACCTTTTTCAGTGGTAGTTGAAACTTTAAGTTCACTTGGAATCTCAATAATAATATTGTGAGAATATCCTAAAGCAAGATCTAATAAATTTCCAGTGTTAGCGGCTTTAAAACCTACCCCTACTAACTCTAATTCTTTTTTATAACCTTCGGTTACACCTTTAACCATATTGTTCACTAATGAACGGTATAATCCGTGCATAGCGCGATGACGAATTTGATCTGTAGGTCTGGTGAAAACAACTTCACCTTCTTTCACCTCGATAGTGATATCTCTATCAATATTCTGTGTTAATTGTCCTTTTGGACCTTTAACTGTAAGAACATTCTCCGCACTAACGGTGATTGTTACACCTGCCGGAACTACTACCGGTTGTTTACCAATTCTAGACATAGTCGATTTTTATTTTATTATGAACATTGCTCCGTGTTCAGCCACGACTAAGAGGCTTAATTGTCGGAACGGTTTATTTTAAGAAATATAACACAACACTTCTCCACCAACATTCTGCGCCTTAGCTTGCTTATCGGTTAGAACACCTTTAGATGTACTAAGGATGGCAACACCCAAACCATTGATTACTCTTTTGATTTCAGCAGGCTTTGCATATTGACGTAATCCTGGGCGACTAACTCTTTCTAAAGAACGAATTGCTGGAACTTTTGTATTAGGATCATACTTTAAAGCGATCTTAATTAAGCCTTGCTTGTTATCGTCTTCGAATTTGTATTTCAAGATATAACCTTGATCATACAAAATCTCTGTTAAACGCTTCTTCAAATTAGAAGCAGGAATTTCAACCAGTCTATGACCAGCCAACTGAGCATTACGAATTCTAGTTAAGAAGTCTGCTATAGGATCAGTTACCATATTATTATAATTATACTAGTTCTAAATTTTGTTTATCAAACTGACTACTACCAGCTTGCTTTTTTAACACCTGGAATCATACCGTTTAAAGCCATGTCACGGAACATAATCCTTGACAAACCAAAATAACGCATATAACCTTTAGGTCTTCCTGTAAGCTGACAACGGTTCTTTAAACGTACCGGAGAAGCGTTCTTTGGAAGTAGATCTAATCCTGCGTAGTCACCTGCTGCTTTAAGAGCTGCACGCTTTTCAGCATATTGAGCTACCATTTTCTCGCGCTTTCTTTGTCTGGCTTTGATTGATTCTTTTGCCATAATGTTTTTGTTCTGTGTTTAATTAATCTTTCTTGGTTCCTTTAAACGGCATACCCAATTCTTTCAAAAGCTCGTAAGCTTCTTCATTGGTATTTGCAGTTGTTACAAAAGTGATATCTAAACCGGTGATTTTATTTACTTTATCAATATCAATTTCAGGGAAAATGATTTGTTCAGTTACACCTAAAGTATAGTTACCTCTTCCGTCAAAAGCTTTATCGCTGATTCCTTTAAAGTCACGTACACGAGGCAGTGCTACAGAAACCAATCTGTCAAGGAACTCATACATTTTCTCTCCTCTTAAAGTAACGCGAGCACCAATTGGCATACCCTTACGTAACTTAAAGTTAGAAATGTCTTTTTTAGACATAGTAGGAACTGCTTTCTGACCAGTGATCATATTCAATTCGTCTACTGCTATATCCACTAATTTCTTATCTGTAACCGCTCCATTAACACCACGGTTAATACAGATTTTTTCTAATTTAGGAGCTTGCATTACAGTAGTGTAAGCAAACTTCTTCATCAACGCAGGTACAACATCTTTGCTGTACTTCGTTGCTAATCTCGGTGTATATTTTGCTGTACTCATTATTTGATTACCTCCCCAGATTTTTTAGATACACGTATTAATTTTCCATTTTCACGGGTACGCTTCACTTTGGTTGGCTCGCCCTTTTTAGCATCCCACAACATTACATTGCTGATATTGATAGGGGCTTCTACTTTAACAATACCACCTTTGGTATTTTGAGCAGATGGCTTGGTGTGCTTTGTAACGATATTCACTCCTTCTACTACTACACGTCCTTTATCTACAATCACTTCCAATACTGTGCGAGGCTTTTTCAAATCCTTGTCATCTCCGGCAATAACCACTACGGAATCACCTTTTTTGATGCTGAATTTGGCTTTAAATCTTGTACTCATTTTATTTAGCTTTTAGCTTTTTTTATAATACTTCAGGAGCAAGAGAAATAATTTTCATATATCCCTTATCACGCAATTCTCTAGCTACAGGTCCAAAGATACGTGTACCGCGAGGCTCGTCTGAATTGTTCAACAACACAACTGCGTTGTCATCAAAACGGATATAAGAACCATCTTTTCTGCGAAGTTTGTTTTTAGTACGAACAATAACTGCTTTAGATACTGTTCCTTTTTTAACACCACCTGCAGGGATTGCGTCTTTTACCGTAACAACAATTTTATCGCCGATCTTAGCATAATCCTGACCGCTATTACCCAGTACCTTAATACAAAGGACTTCTTTAGCGCCACTATTGTCAGCTACATTTAACCTGCTTTCTTGCTGAATCATTTTATTTAATTTGAAATTTTAAATTTAAGTACAACACCATCTTTTAAGATGAGGTAGTTACTCAAATCAATATTATTATTTCGCTTTTTCTACAATTTCAACTAGTCTCCAACGCTTGGTTTTACTAAGCGGACGAGTTTCCATGATCTTCACCACATCACCGATGGTGCACTCTCCTTTCTCATCATGAGCATGGAACTTAGTAGTCTTCTTTACGAATTTACCGTAGATAGGGTGTTTTACTTTTCTTTCAACCGCAACAGTGATGGTTTTATCCATTTTATCGCTGGTAACGATCCCTGTCCTTGTTTTGCGCAAATTTCTTTCAGCCATTGTGTTTAATTTATGGTTTAAATACCCATTTCTTTTTTCTTCAATTCCGTTTTGATACGGGCGATGTCTCTACGAAGTCCACGAATAGTCATTGGATTTTCTAGTGGAGAGATAGCGTGAGCAAACTCCAATTTTTTCAAACGTAGTTCGTCTTCTTGGATTTTTGCTCTAAGATCTGTTACACTGAGATCCTTTAGATTTTTGTTGAATTCGTATGTTTTTTTATTAGCCATTGCAATTTCTTTTTTTGGTTATGCTTGCAAATCTCTTCTTACGATGAACTTGGTTGCGATTGGTAATTTTTGTGCTGCAAGACCCATCGCTTCTTTTGCTACAGCTTCAGTAACACCATCACACTCGAAGATGATACGTCCTGGCTCAACAACAGCAGCCCAATATTCAGGGTTACCTTTACCCTTACCCATTCTCACTTCAGCAGGCTTATGGGTAATAATTTTGTCAGGGAATACTCTGATCCATACATTTCCCTCACGCTTCATAGCACGGGTCATGGCCTGACGGGCAGATTCGATCTGGCGGTTAGTTAACCAGATGGGCTCTAATGCTTTTAAGGCAAATGATCCAAATGATATAGCAGTTCCACGCTTAGCTACTTCGCGAATGCGTCCTTTCTGCTGTTTCCTATGTTTGCTTCTTTTCGGCTGTAACATTTTTTAGTTTTTTGGTCCACGAATTTGATTCGTAGTTATTTAAAACTTTAGTAATTCTGCATTACTAATTTTTGAATATTAGTTTCTGCGTTCTCCTCTTCCACCACCTCTTCTATCGTCTCTTCTGTCTCCGCCACGACCTCTTTCATCTCCACCAGATCTTTCTCTTCTATCGCTCATATCATTCTTACCACCAACGAAGTTTGGATTCAATTCACGCTTTCCAAGTACTTCACCTTTACAGATCCATACTTTGATACCAATTTTACCGTAAACAGTTTGAGCAAAAACATTGGCATAATCGATGTCCATACGGAAAGTATGTAATGGAGTACGGCCTTGTTTAAATTCTTCGCTACGAGCAATCTCAGCACCACCCAAACGACCGCTTAATTTAACCTTGATACCTTCAGCACCCATACGGAGTGTAGAGGCAATGGCCATTTTAGTTGCACGTTTGAAATTGATACGATTTTCGATTTGACGAGCGATGGTATCTCCTACGATAGTTGCATCTAGTTCCGGACGACGGATTTCCAAAATATTAATTTGAACATCGTCTTTACCAGTTAACTTCTTCAACTCTTCTTTAATACGATCTACCTCGTTACCACCTTTTCCGATGATAATACCTGGCTTAGAAGTATGAATAGTTATGATCAATTTACCAAGCGTACGCTCAATAACGATCTTTGCGATTCCACCTTTGTTGATACGGGCACTCAGGTAGGTACGGATCTTATGATCTTCGATCAGTTTGGATGCGTAGTCTTTTTTACTACCATACCAGTTACTGTCCCATCCGCGGATGATGCCTAACCTGTTACCAATTGGATTTGCTTTCTGACCCATATAATGGTTTTACTAATTAGTTTTAGAATCTACGATTAATGTTACATGGTTGCTGCGCTTACGTACTTTGTAGCCACGGCCTTGTGGTGCAGGGCGCATACGCTTTAATACTCTACCGCCATCAACGAATACGGTCTTTACAACCAGACTGCTGTCTGCAGCATTTGATCCGCTGTTTTTCTGCTCCCAGTTACTGATAGCACTCTTCAACAGTTTTGCCAATGGAGTGGCATTGTGCTGAGGATGATGTTCCAGAATAGCCAGGGCTTTCTCCACTTCCATTCCACGGATCACATCGGCTAACAGGCGCATTTTACGCGGACCTGTTGGATAATTGTTCAGTTTAGCTACTGCTTCCATTTCTTTTTTTGTTTGATGTATGGGTGTTATCCCCTACAGTTATTTTTTAGTTCCTGCGTGTCCTCTGAAGTTTCTAGTAGGGGCAAATTCACCTAATTTGTGACCTACCATGAATTCTGTTACGTAAACAGGGATGAACTTATTTCCGTTGTGCACGGCAAAAGTGTGTCCAACAAAATCAGGTGTGATTGTGCTGCGACGACTCCAAGTTTTGATAACGTTTCTCTTTACTTTTCCGTCGTTAATAGCAACTACTTTACCTTCTAAGTTAGCATCTACGTAAGGACCTTTTTTAATCGAACGACCCATAATTATTTGAGTTTACTGGTCTATTAGTTTATTTATTTATTTTGACTGGTTGGTTATTACTTAGCCAGTTTTTTACCATTTCTGCGTTGGATGATTAGCTTATCGCTACCCTTTCCTTTTGTACGAGTCTTCTCACCTTTTGCATACTTACCTGTTCTGCTACGTGGGTGACCACCAGAAGCTCTACCTTCACCACCACCCATCGGGTGATCTACTGGGTTCATGGCAACACCTCTTACACGTGGACGAATACCTTTCCAACGGTTTTTACCCGCTTTACCTGCTGTTTCTAAGTTATGATCGCTGTTTGAAACAACACCAACGGTTGCATAACAGTTAATCAACACTTTTCTCAATTCACCAGAAGGCATTTTAAGTACAGCGTACTTTTCTTCCTTATTGGCTAATTGTGCAGAAGCACCAGCACTTCTTACCATCTTACCACCTTGACCAGGTTGTAATTCAATGTTGTGGATAGTAGTACCCAATGGCATATTTTTCATAGCCAATGAATTACCCAACTCAGGAGCAACTGCATCACCTGCAATTACTGTTTGACCAACTTGAATTCCTTGTGGAGCAATGATGTAACGCTTTTCTCCATCGGTATACTGAACCAATGCAATAAATGCAGTACGGTTTGGATCGTATTCAATAGATACTACGGTTGCAGCGATATCTCTTTTGTTACGTTTGAAATCGATGATACGATAATGTTGCTTATTACCACCGCCCATGTAACGCATAACTCTACGACCTTGGAAGTTACGACCAGCAGTATTTTTTTGAGGCTCTAACAAGCTCTTCTCAGGCTTATTAGTAGTGATCTCAGCATAAGCATTACCAATTCTCCAACGTGTTCCTGCTGTGATTGGTTTGTACTTTTTTAGTGCCATTGTTTATTTTTTTTGTGCGGATTTTTCAGCTCCGCTGCTATAAATTAAATATTTGCGTAAAGATCAATTGTTTCACCTTCTGCTACAGTAACAAATGCTTTCTTGTATGCAGACTTCATCCCCTGAATAAAACCAGCTTTTGTATAGCGAGCTTTATTTTTTCCAGGAGCAACTGCAGTATTAACATCTACTACATTTACACCATAGAAATCTTCAATTGCTTTCTTAATCTCTAACTTGTTAGCCTTACGGTTTACTTTAAAAGCATATCTTCTCAACGTATCCTGTTGTGCGTTTGCTTTCTCAGTTAAGATTGGCTTTATTAAAATTTCTGACTGTCTCATTTTGTATGATTGAAACGTTACTTAAATTAAGCTACTGCTTCTTCTTCTTCGTTAAAGATATTCACAGTGTTCTCTGTTATTACTAATACATCTGCGTTCATGATTTCGTAAGTATTGATGTCGGCCAACAATGTGCTAGCAACATTTGGTACGTTACGAGTGCTTAAATACAGATTGTCGTTGTATTCTGGTAAAACGATAAGCGCTTTCTTGTCAGCAACTTTAAGGTTACCCATAATATCAACCAATTGTTTGGTTTTTGGTGCATCCATCTTTATTTCTTCTACTACGATGATTGCACTTTCTTTTGCTTTATGACTTAAAGCAGAAATCTTAGCCAAATCTTTTACTTTACGATTCAACTTGAAATCGTAAGCGTGAGGTTTTGGTCCGAAGATAGTACCACCACCCTTGTATAAAGGGTTACGGATATTACCTTTACGAGAACCACCGGTTCCTTTTTGCTTGTGTAACTTGCGGCTAGCACCTTGTACTTCAGCGCGAGTTTTAACTTTGTGCGTTCCAGAACGACGTGCGGCTAAGTATTGCTTAACAGCTAGATAGATAACGTGGTTGTTTGGTTCAATACCAAAGATTTCCTGTGGTAATTCAACCGTTCTACCGGTTTTCTGTCCTTTTATATCTAATACATCTACTTGCATGATCTTTCAATTAATCTGTCAATTAAACAGGGTGATTATTTCTGAATTAAAACGATAGAACCGTTATGACCTGGTACAGAACCGCTGATCAGGATATAGTTCTTTTCTGAAAATATTTTAACTACTTTCAAACCTTTCATTTTAACACGGTCACCACCCATACGACCGGCCATTCTCATTCCTTTAAATACTCTTGCAGGGTATGATGATCCACCAATAGAACCTGGAGCACGTTGACGATCGTGCTGGCCATGAGATGCTTCACCCACACCAGAGAATCCATGGCGCTTTACAACACCCTGAAAACCTTTACCCTTAGTAGTACCAACAACCTCAACACTGTCTCCTTCAGAGAAGATGTCAATAGTTACGGTTTCCCCTAAGTTTTTCTCTATTGAGTAATTACGAAATTCTTTTACGAATTTTTTGGCTGGAGTTTGAGCCTTAGCAAAGTGATTGATTTCGGCTTTTGTAGCGTGCTTTTCTTTCTTGTCGCCGATTGCTAATTGAACAGCAGAATAACCATCGGTTTCCTGTGTTTTGATTTGTGTAACGGTATTTGGAGCAACTTCTACGATGGTACAAGCTGTTTGCTTTCCATCAGCAGCGAAGATGCTGGTCATCCCGATTTTTTTTCCAATAATTCCTTTCATCGTTTTGCGGTTTATGCCCCGCTCGGTTATGAGGACATCCCACCGATGAAGCGGGATTCAATCCTAGTTTGCTACCGACCTTTTCCTTTGTTTTCAAAATTTACATTTTGAAGGGGAAGTACCGGTAGTAAACAAACCTCGAAGGGCCTGTTTATATGTTACTCATTTAATTCATTGTGAACTAAATGATTTATAATTTCTTTATCAGAGCTGCTTTTTCAGGCCGGAGCCGATTGGCAGATAATTGGGTATATAAGAACTAGTTTCTCTCTTTCTAGAGAATTGGCTTTATCAAGCTTTAATTTCAACCTCAACACCAGACGGCAAGTCTAGTTTGCTCAACGCATCTACTGTTCTAGAAGAAGAAGTGTAGATATCCATTAGACGCTTGTGCGTTGCTAATTGGAACTGCTCACGGCTTTTCTTATTAACGTGTGGTGAACGCAATACAGTAAAGATTTTCTTATGAGTAGGCAAAGGAATTGGTCCTGTTACTACTGCACCTGTACTACGTACTGTCTTAACGATCTTCTCTGCAGATTTATCTACTAGATTGTGATCGTATGATTGTAATTTGATTCTGATTCGCTGAGACATAGTCAAAAACCAATTTTTACGTTGGGGTTGCAAAGGTAAGGAGCTGTAATTGAATAGACAAGTTTTTTATCTTTTTTTTAGGTGTTTTTGTGGATTTATTTTTTATTTTTTGCAAAAACACCCTGTTTTTCCCCAAAAACAGCTTTTGAATTAAACTAAAAGCTAATATAACTGATCCTCTTTGCATTTTTGGTTCCAATATTCAGTCTTTACAAATTTAAGCGGCAGCTACACTCCCACCACTAATAAAACAAAACGCCCCGAGTAAACTCGGGGCGCGGTATATCAATTAAATGGATAATTAATCATCAGATTTAACCTTACCCTTGTTCTTAGCCATTACTTCTTCTGCAACGTTATTTGGAGCAGGATTGTAATGAGAGAACTCCATAGTAGAAGTTGCACGTCCAGAACTTAAAGAACGAAGTTGAGTTACATAACCAAACATTTCGCTCAATGGAACTTTAGCTTTAATAACTTGTAAGTTAGCGCGGCTATCCATTCCCTCTAGCATACCACGACGACGGTTTAAGTCTCCGGTAACATCTCCCATGTATTGATCTGGAGTAAGTACTTCTACCTTCATGATTGGCTCTAATAAAGTAGGCTTTGCTTTACGTCCAGCTTCGCGGAAACCAGCTTTAGCACACAATTCAAAGCTCATTGCATCAGAATCCACATCGTGGTAGCTACCATCAAATACACGCACTTTCATATTGTTTACAGGATATCCTGCCAATACACCAGAAGTCATTGATGTTTCAAACCCTTTAAGGATTGCTGGAACAAATTCTTTAGGAATAGATCCACCAAATAAATCGTTTACAAATTGGAAGCTCTTTCCTTCATTTTCTTTCAACCATTCTGCATCAGCTGGTCCAATTTCAAATTGAATATCGGCAAACTTACCACGACCACCAGACTGCTTTTTCAACACTTCTCTATGAGTAATAGTAGTTCCGAAAGACTCTTTGTAAGCAACCTGAGGAGCACCTTGGTTTACTTCAACCTTAAACTCACGACGCATACGATCGATGATGATTTCAAGATGTAATTCACCCATTCCACGTAATATGGTTTGGCCAGTATCTTCATCGGTATTTACACGTAAAGTAGGATCTTCTTCTACCAACTTTGCAATAGCCATACCCATTTTATCTACGTCTGCTTGAGTTTTTGGCTCAACAGCAATAGCGATAACTGGTTCTGGAATAAACATATTCTCCAAAGTAATTGGATGGTTTTCATCGCAAAGGGTATCTCCTGTTTTGATTTCTTTGAAACCTACAGCAGCAGCAATATCACCCGCTTCAATAAAGTCAATTGGATTTTGCTTGTTGGCAAACATCTTCATGATACGGCTGATACGCTCTTTCTTACCACTTCTTACATTCAATACATAAGAACCAGCATCTAAACGACCAGAGTAACAACGGAAGAATGCCAAACGACCTACGAAAGGATCGGTCATGATTTTGAATGCCAATGCAGCAAAAGGTTCTTTAGCATTTGGCTTTCTGGTAATTTGCTCACCAGAATCAGGATCTGTACCTACTGTATCTTCTACATCAACTGGAGAAGGTAAGTAACGACAAACCGCATCTAGTGCTGTTTGTACTCCTTTATTTTTGAATGAAGAACCACACATCATTGGAACGATACTTAAATCGATACAAGCTTTACGGATAGCTTCGTGAACCTCATCTTCAGAAATTGAATCTGGGTTATCAAAGAATTTCTCCATTAACTTATCGTCGTATTCAGCTACCGCTTCAATTAAGTTTTGTCTCCAATGCAATACGTCTTCCATCATATCTGCAGGCACAGGAATTTCATCGAAAGTCATTCCTTCTGTTTCAGCATGCCATACAATACCTTTCATTTTAATCAAGTCTACAACGCCCTTGAAATTATCTTCTGCACCAATTGGTAATTGCAATGGAACTGCTTTAGCACCCAACATTTCTTTAACCTGTGTTACCACCATTAAGAAATCGGCACCTGCACGGTCCATTTTATTAACGAATCCAATACGTGGAACTTTATAACGGTTAGCTTGACGCCAAACAGTTTCAGACTGAGGTTCTACACCATCTACTGCAGAAAACAACGCAATCAAACCATCCAATACACGCATAGAACGTTCTACCTCTACGGTAAAATCTACGTGTCCTGGAGTATCGATGATGTTGAAATAATAATTCTTGGTTTCAGGAGTGGCTTTACCCAATACAGTTGGGAAATTCCACTGACAGCTAACTGCCGCAGAAGTAATAGTAATACCTCTTTCCTTTTCTTGCTCCATCCAGTCGGTAGTAGCACCACCATCATGTACTTCACCAATCTTATGGATCATACCAGTGTAGCGCAAAATACGCTCGGTGGTAGTGGTTTTACCGGCATCAATGTGGGCGGCAATACCAAAGTTTCGTTGAAATTTCAAATCAGCCATATAGTATTCTTGTTTTTTTAGAGGCCGCAAAGGTACAGATAATACCGAACCAACAAAGGGTTCGGCCCGTTTTATTTAGAATGGGGAAAAATCGTTATCAAAGGGCCTTATTAAGTAATTGAATTGCAGGAGTTTGCTCCAAAAAAAAACCTCTCCGAAATATTGGAGAGGTCTTGTAAATATTTGTAAGAAATTACACTTTAAAGTGAGAAAAGGCTTTGTTAGCCTCAGCCATACGGTGTGTATCTTCTTTTTTCTTGAATGCAGCACCTTCACCTTTTGCAGCAGACATGATTTCATTAGATAATTTATCAGCCATTGTACGACCGTTTCTTTCGCGGCTGTAGCGGATCAACCACTTCATGCTTAAAGAAATTTTACGATCAGGGCGAACTTCAGCAGGGATCTGGAAAGTAGCACCACCAATTCTGCGGCTTCTTACTTCAACAGCAGGTGTTACGTTTGCAATTGCTTTCTTCCACACTTCGTAACCATCTTCGCCAGTAACTTTTGTTATTTTATCTACTGCATCATAGAAAATATTGATTGCAGTACTTTTTTTACCATCCCACATCAAGTTATTGATGAAACGGGTAACCAACTTATCGTTAAAACGACCGTCTGGTGCTAAGGGTAATTTTTTCGCTTGTGCTTTACGCATGATTTAATTTTTAAGAGACTGATCTTCTTCAAGTATTAAAACTTTACTCAGTCGCAGTTATGAATAGAACTATTTTTTAGCTTTTTCCTTCTTTGTACCATACTTAGAACGGCTCTGCTTACGGTCTTTAACACCTGCAGTATCTAAGCTACCACGTACAATATGGTAACGAACCCCTGGTAAGTCTTTAACACGACCACCACGGATTAATACGATAGAGTGCTCTTGTAAGTTGTGGCCTTCACCTGGAATATAGGCAATCACCTCAACTTTATTGGTCAAACGCACTTTCGCTACTTTACGCAAAGCAGAGTTTGGTTTTTTTGGAGTGGTAGTATATACACGGGTACATACGCCACGACGCTGAGGACAAGCATCCAAAGCTCTTGACTTACTCTTAGCCCTGATTATTTCGCGGCCTTTTCTAACTAATTGTTGTATTGTAGGCATTATAAACCATTTAAAATTTCGGACGGCAAAGATAATGGCTCCAAATGAGAATCCAAAATGTTTTCAAAAAAAAAGTATTTCTACGGTCAAAATAAAGGGTTTTAGCCCAATTTTCGTCCCCCTATTGTTGATTTCATGAACAGTTTGTTGCTTTACAAAGTAGCCCCGCATACCCCCCCCCTATTCCGCCATGAGGCCATCTATTATCCTTTTACTGCTGCTTTTTCAAGCAGTGGATTCAACTGTTTATGCACAATCAGGAAACCCTGTAATTTATTCTGAAAAAAAAGCAGTTTACCAACAAAATTTTAATGATTTACCCAATGGGGGATCATTTACGCTAATTGGCAAAGGACCTCATTCTTTTAGTCAATCTCCTTTTTCGATAGCAGGATTAAACGGTTGGGAATTCATGCACAGGTCTGGTACTGGCACAAACGCTGTTTTTGTACAAGGAGCTGGAACTGCAACATCAAGCGGAATATATAGCGTAGGTGCAAGTGGAAGTACAGATAGAGCATTGGGGTCTTTAGCAGCAGGCACGGGTGTGTATGCATTTGGCATTAGACTAACCAACCAAACAGGCGGAAGTCTAAATAAAATCAGTGGTTCTTTCTCGGCAGAGCAATGGAGAAAAGGGGGATCTGGAAATATCAATACCTGGGTGGGAAAATATGGTACTGGCACAATTAACAGCCTTGATCAACCTAATTTATTGAGTCATAGTGCAATGAATTTTTCATCTATTCAATTTTCAATTGGTGCTGGAAGTTTAAATGGGAATAGCCCTGAAAACCAAACCAACATTCAATTCACCATAACAGGCATTGATTGGAAAAATGGAGAACAATTATTATTGAGATGGGATGATGTAGACGAAACAGGCAGTGACGACTTAGTAGCAATAGATAATTTTAGTTTCAGTGCCGACTTTGATACCAGTAACCAAACCGTCAGAATTGACAGCTTGTATTCCCTAGCGCCTCAACTAAGTAATGCAGACAGCATTCAATACAGCTTTAAGGCAGGAGGAGATATCAGTGGATTAAGCACTAGCAATTTTGCTTTAATTACTGAAGGTTTAAGTAATGCTGCAATAACGAGTATTTCAGGAACTGGTGATGAATATTTAATTAATGTTTACACAGGGGGTGGCGAAGGAAAAATGATTCTAGGAATTAATAACAATAATAATTTAATTCCCGGATTAAGTGGACTTCCCTTCTTTAGTATAGATACTCAGTTAATCGATAAAATCAAGCCGATACAAACCAGTTTCAGTTCACTTAATGATAGCCTATTAAAAAAGGGAGACACGCTACAACTCAAACTACAATTTAGTGAATCAGTTTATTTAGATACCAGCTCTCCAATCAACTATTTACCCATCACCATTGGCAGCAATAATAAACAAGCAACTTATGCAAGTGGTAATTATAGTAATCAATTAATATTCAATTATATTATTCAAAATGGAGAGAGAGACATAGATGGAATTGGTATAACCAACAATTTTAATCCCACTCAATTAAAAATAAAAGATCAAGCAGGAAATCTTGCAACTATAAATTTGCTTAATACAAGCATTCAGCACATAAATGTAGATGCCAGTACCATTCAATTTAAATTCCCCGCGGATACCTTGTTAACACAATGCAATAACCGAGACAGCATTGATATAAGCACTTTATTGGCCATAGACAGTTCGTTTGTTGGGGAAGAATTAACTTGGCAATTAATTCAGGGGTCGGCAAATTGGTTCAGTAATCTCCAGCACTATACTACTGTATCAAATGGAGCCATTACCAGCCCAATAAAATGGAAGGTTCAAGCTCTACAATCTTCAGAAAAAGATAGCATCTTAGTTAGAGTATCAAATGGGAGAACGTATGCAGATAAAAAAATATTCCTTCAGTCTACAAGCTGGTTGGGAAATGCAGATAGCAGTTGGCAAAATTCACAAAACTGGTGTAATACAACATTACCTAATGATAGTGCTACTATAACAATTCCAGCCTACGCTGTATTTCAGCCTACCCTTTCTGGTGTACAAAAAATAAAACAACTTCATTTGTTAACTGGCGCTAAATTAAAGATTACTGGAACATTAAAAATAATGGGCATCATGCGCGGAGATTCATTATCCATTGATGCAACCAACGCAATATTAGAATTGAATGGAAATGAAAATCGCTTGATTGATGGTCGTTTATTTAAAGAACATCGCATTCATCAACTAGTCTTAAATAACAGTGCTGGCTCACAAATTACTCATCCGTTATTAATAGTTGGAAGTCTGCAATTAGCAGCTGGAAATTTATCAACCAATGACCAGTTATATTTAGCCGAAACTGCCTCTATTGCTGCTTCAGCAGATGGAACCCAAATTATTGGAAAGGTTCATGCAAAGAATATGTTGATTCAAAAAGCAGCAGGCAATTATTTGGTAGGTCACCCATTCAATCAATCGCTTTCATTCAATAATTGGACAAATAAACCCAGCATTTTTTATAATAATCCTTTATTGAATACCAATAGCAATTCCATAGAAAATGGATGGCAATCTGTTGATTTTAGTGCTGATAGTGTATCTAATGAATGGAGAAAATACCAAGGCATCAAATGGTCTATTCAGCCTAATCAAGTTAGTAATTTATGGCCAAACTATTTTAGCGGTAGTATTCAACTTGGAACCCACCAAATTGCATTAAATAAAATAGGAAATGGTTTTAATGTTATAGCTAACCCTTATTTAAGTCCTATTAATACAGGAACTTTTAATCGATCCTCAAAAGTGAGTTTGTATAAATATATCTGGAATCCATTACTAGGAAATTCAGGCGGCTATATGACACTTCCATTTACTCAAAAACACATACTCAATCCATTTGAAGCATTTATTCTATTAACCGATAGTTCCGCTGCAAATGAAATTACCATTACGGAAGCATCAAAATCTACTGATTGGAACAAAGGTTTATTCGAAGACTTTGAAGAACTTTCGGGATACTTTTCTACCATTGATTTATTGAGTAACCAAACCCTTCACGACCGATTTATCATTAGAGAACAATCAGGAGCTAGAAATGGTAAAGATTCACTCGATGCCATTAAGTTGATGAATCCAGGAATCAATATGTTTAGTAAAATTGCTGATAGTATACAACTTGCCATTGACAGTAGAATTTTTCAAGATCAAACTATTATTCCAATTGAATTAAATAATGCAGTAGAAGGCAACTATCGTTTTCAGATATTTGATGCATTCATGCCAACCAATTTTAAACTGGTTTTATACGATAATTACACCAATAAAACATTGAGTTTGGTAAAAGACAGCAGTTATCTATTTAGCATCACTAGTGATACTTTAAGTAAAGCAGCCAATCGTTTTTATATTGGTAAATTTATTCCCAAAGCCAGCAGCCCTTTAGTGAATTTGCTAACCGTTAAAATTTATCCCAATCCTGCAAAAACTGAATTAAAAGTAATTTTCAAATCGGCGGTTACTGCTAATAGTACAATTAGGTTGTACCATCTATCAGGTACGCTTATCAAAACAATACAAGTGGGTAGCATGCAACAAGGGTTAGTGAGTATACCAATTGGAGATATTAGCAATGGCCAATATTATATTCAAGTAATTAGTGGATCCAATCAACAAAATATTCCTTTTATTAAACAGTAAAACTATTCGAGTAGTAGAAGAGAAAATGTAAACAGTTATTGAATAAAAAACCTCGTTCCAAATTTGGGACGAGGTTTTACTATTTAAATAGATTCAATATATGTGCATTAAATAGAAAGCATCCAACCATGTGTATCTTCAGACTTACCCTGACGAATATCATTTAACCTTTTCTTCAATTCTGGAGCTACAGTCCAACTATCAGTGTCAAAAAACATTGATTCATCTTTATAACGCAATTCTTTAATTAGTGAAATAGTTGCTGCTGTGCCTGCTCCAAAAACTTCACGCAACTGACCTGCTTTATGAGCTGCCATTAGTTCGTCAATCGAAATCTTTTTTTCTACTACTTCAAGACCCATCTCTGCCAATAGGGTTAAGGAACTCATTCTTGTTATACCTGCTAAAATTGTTCCTTCTTCTAATGATGGAGTGATGGCTTGGTTACCAATGATGAAAAACACATTCATCATTCCTACTTCTTGTAAATATTTGTGTTCATTAGCATCTGTCCATAAAACTTGATCATACCCCATTTCTTTTGCCAACTGAGTTGGATACATACTTGAACCATAATTTCCAGCATTCTTAGAGTAACCAACTCCACCAGTTACTGCACGTGTATATTTTTCTTCAACATAAATGCGCATTGGTGTGCTAAAATAAGGGCCAGTTGGGCTAAGAATAATCATGAATTTGTAGGTATCTGAAGGCTTAACACCTAATACTGCATCGGTAGCAAACATGAATGGTCTAATATACAATGAATGATCGGGCATGGTAGGGATCCAGTTGCGATCTAGACTGATTAACTCACGCATTCCATCAATAAATATTTCTTCTGGTACAGTGGGCATTTGCATTCTTGTAGCAGAGATATTGAAACGCTTAAAATTTTCGTAAGGTCTAAATATAGCCGCTTTACCTTCTTCGTTTCTGTAGGCTTTAATCCCTTCAAAAATAGATTGTCCATAATGTAATGCTGCTAAAGATGGATCCATGCTCAAGGGCTGGTATGGTTTAATCTCCACATTTTTCCAAACCCCATTACTATATTCTGCAACCAACATATGATCTGTAAATACTCGTCCAAAAGGAATATTTTCTAAGCTAATCATATCTAATTTAGATTTATCAGCCTTTGTAATGTTTATATCAAGTACTGCGTTCATAGTTTTATATTTGGCGCAAAGAAACAAAAAAAATAAAAACTAACGACTGTTAATATTTTAAATGGACCAGAAAATGCCTAAACAACTACCCGATTTTGTATTGGCTAACCTTTTTCCGAGCAATTTGGTAATTGTTGAATCAGCAGAAAAAACAAAGCCGATTTCTGCACCAAAAGCAGTGGTAATAGACCCTCCCACTTATTCTGGACCCGCAAAAGAACGTCCTGAAAAATGGTATTTGGGTAATAATGGTAAAAATATTGTCATATTAGTGCATGAGCCGGAAGCAGCATTCTTAAACGAGGAAAGTTTAGACTTTTTAACAAAGATTTTAGGCGCTTGTAAGTTGAATCTGGGAGATGTGGCAGTTATAAATATAGCACGGTACCTAGCTAATTTTGGCGAAATTAAACAAGAACTAAATCCCTCTAGCTGTTTATTGTTCAATGTAAGTGCAGCAACGGTAAAACTTCCTTTCACGGTTCCAAATTATCAAGTTCAACAATATGGTGGATGTACTTTTTTAATGGCGCCTTCTTTATTGCAATATTATGGTGATAGTGGTGATGCTAAATTAGAAAAAACCAAACTTTGGGTAAGCCTTAAATCACTTTTTAATCTTTAAACAATGGCTATAGTTGAAATTATTTTTGCTACTAATAACGCAAATAAAGTAAAAGAAATAAAAGCAGTTACTGGCAATCTATTAACGGTTCTATCACTTGCCGATGCAGGCATTGATATTGATATTCCTGAGCCACATGATACTCTGGAAGCCAATGCTAGCGAGAAATCTAGGGTTATACATAGGTTAACCAAAAAGAATTGTTTCAGCGAAGACACTGGATTAGAAATAGATGCGTTAAATGGAGAACCTGGTGTTAAAAGTGCCCGTTACGCTGGTGATGAAAGAGATTTTCAAGCCAATATAGACTTGGTACTTTATAAATTATTGAATAAAGAAAACAAAGCAGCACAGTTTAGAACAGTTATTTCTCTTATTTGGGATGATCAGGAATTTTTATTCGAAGGTATTTGTAAAGGAAAAATAATATCTGAACAAAGGGGTACGGAGGGCTTTGGTTATGATCCTATTTTTGTTCCCGATGGGGCTAATAAATGTTTTGCGGAAATGAGTATGGACGAAAAAAACCAATACAGTCACCGCAAAAAAGCAATGAGTAAGCTCATTGATTTCCTTATACAACAAACAAAACAAGATTAGTTGTAGCTAATTTGAGTAAATAAATAGCAATGAACCGAATTAAAATTCAACTTCCAGAACAGTTTAATTTTACCACTCAAATGCAAATTCGGGTAACCGATTTAAATTATGGGGGTCATGTAGGAAACGACACCATTTTATCTTTACTACAAGAAGCTAGGCAACAATTTTTACAATCTAGGGGATATGCAGAATTGAGTGTTGAATCGTTTGGGCTAATCATGGCGGATGCAATGATTGAATACAAAAAAGAATTGAACCATAAAGACACAATCGAAATTGCCGTTGTTGCTACCGATTTTGATAAACTTGGCTTTGATATTTACTATCGAGTTACAGTATTAGAAAATGGTGAACATCATTTAGCTGTTCGAGCTAAAACAGGAATGATGTTATACGATTACACAGCTAAAAAGAAAGTCTCTTTAAGCGAAAATATTATTCAACAGCTGAGCTAATTAAAGGTTCCAGATTCTCCAACTTTCTTCTGCTTGCAATACCAACATTTCATATCCATTCTGTACTGTTGCACCTTGTGATTTACCCTTTAGCAAAAATTGGGTTTCAGTTGGATTATAAATCAAATCGTACAAATGATGCTGAGGACCCAGGAATTCATAAGGAATAAGTGGTGACGCTTCAACATTTGGATATTGACCAACAGGACTGGTATTGATGATGAGTTGATATTGTTCGAGTACTTCTTTATTTAATTCAGCATATTGGATTGATTGATTAGCGGTGGTTCTTGAAACATTTAAATAAGTAATATTAAGTTTCCGCAATACAAATTCTACCGCTGCGGCAGCACCACCTGTACCTAAAATTAATGCATGAGTATGATGCTTTTTTAAAAATGGTTTTAATGAATTTTCAAAACCAATGATATCAGTATTGTAACCAATTAATTTTTTATTCTGAATACGAACGCAATTACAAGCACCCATCTCGGCTACTTCAGGTGTTAGTTGATGAAGAAAAGGAAGTACTTGTTTTTTATAAGGTATGGTAATATTAAACCCCTCTAAGAATTTCTTTTGTATCAGCAAATAGGGCAATTCATCAATATCAGGAATAGAGAAGTTTTCGTAAAAGAGCTCCTCACCCAATCCAAGGGATGAAAATTTTTGGCTAAAATAATTTTGAGAAAAAGAGTGCGATAATGGGTAACCCACCAAACCAAATAAACGCATATTAAGCTTTATCTAAGTAAAGATGAAAAGTATCTCCTCTTAATCCGATTCGCATTGCTTCTAATGGTAAAACTTCATTTGGAGCAATATTACCCAAATTTACATTGCACCCGATTAACTCGAGGAAATACAATTGTTGCGCTTTTTGAGGAGCTTCCCAAATTATTTTTTCAGCAGGAATTTGGGTTAAAATTTCTTGAACCAACCCTTCTCTAACTTCGCCACTTCCTCTATAAATTCCCACATTACCAGCTTCTCTTGCTTCTGCAATTACATAAGAGGATCCTGCTTCTAATTCAGCTCGCATCAATTCTATCCATTTGTATGGAGGAATAATATGTGCTGCATCTTTGCTGCCCACTTCGCTTAACACGGTTGCATGCTGTGTTAGTTTTTCAATATAGCCGCATTTTTCCGCATGTGGAATAGTAATAGATCCGTCAGATACTTCAATATAACTTACGCCATAATCTTTACAAACTTCAACGTAATCATCAAATTGATTTCGAATTAAAAAGGCTTCAAACAAAGTGCCACCAAAATAAACTGGCATATTCGCCTCTCTATAAACAGCTAATTTTTCTCTTAAATTAGGCGTTACAAAAGAGGTTCCGAATCCTAACTTAACAATATCTACATGAGGACCAGCAACACTAAGAAAATCTTTTGCCTGATTAATACTTAACCCTTTATCCATTACCATGGTTAATCCATTTGCCCTAGGTTGCTTTGTTCGTTCTGGTATTTGTGTAAGTCTGTAATTCATTCCTATCTTATTTATCGGGGCAAAAGTACATATTTAAATTTTCTTTCCCTTCTTATAACGGGCAATGATATCCACTACCTGGCTATTTTGCAAAATATATGGATTCAATTCCATGAACTTTTTGAGCAATTTCGGTGCTTTATCCATGGCTGTTTCTAACTTAAGCAATGCTTCTTTGGATTTGCCTAACACAAATAATATAGTACTTGCATAAAAATAAAATAAGGGCTTTTCTGCCGTTGCAACCAATGCGGCTTGGCACTGGTTATAGGCTTCTTCAAACATTTCAGCTTTAATTAAACAACGCAATAATGCTTCCCAACCAGCTACAGATTTGGGCTTATGTTTAACTACAGTTCCAAAGTATATGATGGCATCTTTGTACCTATCTAAATTCATCATGCACTCTCCCATTGCCAAATTATACTCTGGTACAGAGCGAGTAATGCGCATTGAGTTTTCCAACTGTTTTGCAGCAGCCTGCCATTGCTCTTCTAACATATAGGTCACTGCAATCTTATAGTGCAACTTACTATCACCGGCATTTAAGTGAACCGCTTTCTTATAATTAAACCTTGCCTGAGCATATTTACCCATTCTGTGATAACAATGACCTATTGCTTCATAAATGACATCTTCAGGTCTACTGAGCTCAAGCACTTTTTCTAATACATCAATAGCTTCTTTATACTTACGCAATCTTAAATAAGCATCCCCCATATTCCGATAGGCATAGTCAAATTTTTCGTCTATGGCTACTGCATATTGATAAGCATCAATCGCTTTCTCATATAATTTGAGCCCTTGGTATGCAGCTGCCAAATTAAACCAAGCTAATTCACTAAATGGGTGCTCTTCTATGATTGATTGATGAAGCTTAATGCTCTCTTCGTTTCGTCCAGTAAAATCTGTCCAAAAACAAATTTTATATAAAGCTTCTTCATTATTTGGATCCTCTTCTAAAATCAATTTTAAACAATCAAATACTTTATCAAATTCTTCATAATCATCATATACATCGGCTAACTCAAAAAGCAAGTCTAATCTTTCTTCGCCTTCGAAAAGTAATAAAGCTGCTTCCAATAATTCAACCGCTTTAGCCTGTTGATCTAATGCCAAATAAGCATCTGTTTTTAGTATAAATAAATTTAAATCTGTGCTGTCAAATAATTCAGCAGTTTCTAATAAGTTTAATGCTTCTTGGTATTTTCTACTGGCCAATAACAAATCGGCCTTCTTAATCATGAGGTTGGCGGAATAGGGAAACTGCTCTAATCCCAGCTCTGCTGCAATCATTGCTTCTGGCAAATCATCCTTCTCATCATAATAATCTATAATCCGCTCAAAAGCATCTTCATCTAAAAATGGATGGCTTCTTCCATGCTTAAGGTGTTGATACTGAATGATCAACTCCCTTAATTCTTCCTTGTCTTCGCGGTACGGATTTTGGCTCATGGGGTGATGGTTTACCTAATTTAGGCAAATAATTAAACTTTTTTCGGCGAAAACCAAACTTTTACCCCCTTATTAACGTTTGTTAATAAAAATAATTCGTTAAAATATTTAGGATATGTCTTACCTTTGCCATATGTTAACGCAAATTAAATCCGCAAAAAAAGCCCCGATGGTGATGCTCGTTATGAGTTTGCACTTGGCTTTTGCTGCATTTGCATTCACTGGAATTGTTGATGACAAAGCTAAGAATAGCAAATTCACCTTACGCAGTCTCAATAACTTCTCTAAGAAAGGATTGTCTTTATCTGCTATTAAATCTAACCTACACTACAAAGGATTAACCTTAACTGGAAATGGTCTAATGCAGCAGAATAACGATAAGAACAGCATGTTGCAATACAATAATGGCAACACTACTTACATTTATCCTTATAAGATTAAAGTGAAAGTACCTAAGTTCAAGACACCTCAAGAATCTCGTAATTAATTATTATTCATTCAATAACCGATAACCGGTAGTTGGTATTTCAAATTTAGCTGCTGAAACAGGATTGAAACTTATTTTAGATGCTGTGTAAGTAATCTTTTGTGTGTACCCGTCTTTAGCTTCATACTCTAAAACAAATCCAGGAATATCTTTAAATTGATATTCAAACTCTCGTACTGATGGTATTATTGAACTGGCGTAATAAACAGAGAATGTGCTCCCATCTTTCATCTGCATAATTGCATGCTTGCATTCATACCCGAGAATTTGTTTTTTCTCTTCGGTAAATTGAATAAGCATATCACTAAATTTTTCATTCTGCTTTAACCATTTAGGGCCATCAATTTTCGTTAAAAATTTATTGGCACCAATTTCCCTTAAAATAAATGCGTTCCCATTTGCCTTATTAAAAATAAGGGATTGAGAAAATGAGGGACTGGTTAAATCGGATCGACTATTATTTCCTTTAATATAAACCGTTTTAACGCTTTGCTTTAATAATGCTACAGCATCTTTATCAATCTGAGATTCATTGTTCACGGTTATTGCATAACTAACTGTACATTCCGCCACTACACGTGTTTGTGCAGATGCGCTACTTACCAAACAACAAATAAAGACTATGTTCAATAAGTAGCGCATGACAAATTATTTTTTAGTGGTTTTGTTTTTTAGCTCTTGCACTTTTTTCTGACTATCAACCATTTGTTCATAGCGTTCTTGCCATTTACTTTTGGTTTTAGGTGCTTTTCGCTTTGCTTCAATCTTCGCCAAAATTTTATCATGATCTATGATATAATTCTGAATTACAAATTGTAATAAAAGGGTTACTACGTTAGAAACCGTATAATACCAAGTTAATGCCGATGGCAAGCTGTTAAATATAAATAACAACATGAAAGGGAAAATATAAGGCATGTATTTTAACGCAGGATTATCCTGAGTTGGTGTCATGCTCATATTGTAAATGGAAATCAAAAAGCTGGTAATTACTGCAGTAATTGTAAATAAGCTGATATGATTACCAAATGCCGGAATAGTAAAAGGAAGATTGGCAATTGAATCAAAACTAGATAAATCTTCACTCCATAAGAATGCTTGCCCACGCAGTGCAATTTCAGAGTTAAAGAAGCTATATAGTGCAAAGAAGATAGGAATTTGTAATAAAGCTGGAATACATCCACCTAAAGGATTAACCCCTGCTTCTCTAAACAATTTCATTTGCTCCATTGCAAAGCCTTGT
>NCHN01000052.1 GCA_002281875.1 Sphingobacteriia bacterium 24-36-13
GTTACTTTTTTGATGATTAAACCCAATGTGGCAAAACCAACATTGCTGTATTCGTATTCAGTTCCATTCACATTGGAGAAACTCAATTGCTTTTTAAACAGCTCAATTAATTCTTCCTCTGTATCGGCCAATTGTCTATCTCCCCATGGGTTGTCTTCGGGTAATCCACTAGAATGCGTGAGCAATTCTCTGATGGTTATTGGGGCTGCATCTTTGGTCAGTGCTTGGTTTTTTAATTCAGGAATAAAATTGGAAACATGGTCGTCTAATTTTAATTTTCCTTCGTCTCTTAATTTAATGATGGCCATGGCTGTAACGCTTTTGCTCATTGAAGCAATGCGATACATGGTTCTTGCATTGGCTTTGGTTTGATCAGCAATGTTGCTGTATCCTTCACTGCCAGTTACAATCAATTCTCCATCTACTACTACACCAAATGAAAAGCTGGGGAAATGATTGGCTTTTGCATAATTGCTGTACATGGATTGAATCACCGGGGCAATGGCTTTCACTTTTGCTGCTCTGTCCTTGTCCGCAAAAAAGGGAGTTTGGTATTGCTCATTCGGATTTTGTTGAGCTATCGCGATTGTTACACTAAAACAAATGAATAATAATGCAGTGATTTTTTTTACCATTGATTGCATAAGAGGGAATTAATATTTGAGCAATTGCTGTACTTGTTCGTCTAAGCGGCTCTTGGCCATATAATTTTTTTCCAATTCAATATTAAAAGGAATAGGCGTGTCTAATGAAGCACATCTTAACACAGGCGCATCCAATAATTCAAAACAATGTTCACTGATCCACGCACTAATTTCTCCACCGATGCCCCCTACTAAATTGTCTTCGTGTAGAATCAATACTTTCCCAGTTTGTTCAACAGCTGCTTGAATGGCAACATAGTCTAATGGAGCCAATGTTCTTAAATCAATAATATGCAGGGAGATCTCCGGATGGGCTTCTTGGTATTCTAATGCCCAATGTACACCCGCTCCATAAGTAATGATGCTGATATCGTCTCCTTCTTTTATTGTAATGGCTTTTCCTATGGCAACCTCATAATAAGCTTGTGGTAATTTTCCACTAATGCTTCTGTAGAGTGCTTTGTGTTCAAAAAATAAAACCGGATTCGGATCATTAATAGCAGCAATCATTAATCCCTTTGCATCATGTGGGTTAGATGGATACACTACTTTTAAACCAGGCACATGGGTAAACCAAGCTTCATTGCTTTGCGAATGAAATGGTCCTGCACCAACTCCACCACCTGTTGGCATGCGAACAACCACATCGGCGTTTTGTCCCCAACGATAATGAATCTTAGCTAAGTTATTGACGATTTGATTAAAGCCCACTGTCACAAAATCAGCGAACTGCATTTCCATCACGGTTTTAAATCCTTCTAAACTCATACCTAAACAAGTACCCACAATGGCACTTTCACAAAGAGGTGTGTTGCGCACTCTTTCCTTTCCAAATTTTTCTACAAAACCTTCGGTGATTTTAAATGCACCTCCATATTCTGCAATGTCTTGCCCCATCAATACTAGGTTCTTGTGCTTTTCCATGCTCATGCTTAAGCCTTCGGAAATAGCATCAACTAATCTGGCTTCTCTTGAAGGAGTTGCTGCGGCTGCTTGATTATTGTCTAATTCAATAACGCCTTCTATTTGTTTTTTAGGTGCAAATACATCAGCTATTTCTTCTGCAGTATCCACCACCATTTCATCGGAGTTAAATGCTTCCGTTAATTCTGTTTCTATATATTGCCTGAACTCGTTTCTAATATCTGCAATTCCCATTTCGGTAATCACTTGTTCGTTAATCAGAAACTGCTCGTATTTTTTTACAGGGTCTTTATGTCCCCATTCTTCAAACAATTCTTTGGGTACATATTTAGTGCCACTAGCTTCTTCATGCCCACGCATTCTAAAGGTCATGCACTCAATAAAATAAGGCTTTTGGTTTTGGATGCAATAGTCTCTTACTCCTTTGATGGTATTGAATACTGTTAAAATATTATTGCCATCAATGCGAATGCCTTCCATTCCATAGCCCTTGGCTTTGTCTACCAATTGCCCGCATTTGTATTGTTCGTTTACGGGTGTGCTTAAACCGTATCCATTGTTCTCAATAATGAAGATGACCGGCAAATTCCAAACTGCTGCAACATTTAACGCTTCATGAAAATCACCTTCACTGGTTCCACCATCTCCTGAAAATGCAACAGAGGCTTTGGATTCTTTTCTTAAAGCATAAGCCAATGCAACACCATCGGCAATGGCTAACTGCGGACCTAAATGAGAAATCATTCCGCAAATATGATACCGCTTCGATCCAAAGTGAAAGCTTCGCTCCCTCCCTTTACTATACCCATCTTTATTGCCCTGCCATTGTCTAAATAATTTATTCAAAGGCAATTGCCTAGAAGTGAATACACCTAAATTTCTGTGCAGCGGCATAATCCATTCATCGTTGGCCATAGCTAATGTAGCACCTACTGCAATGGCTTCCTGCCCGATCCCACTAAACCATTTACTGATTTTTCCCTGACGCAAGAGCACCAACATCTTTTCTTCAATCATTCTTGGCAACAACAAATTGCGATAGAGATAAATCAATTCTTCATTGCTGAACTGTTCCCGATTAAAATCCATGGCTATAATACATTATTAGGCAATAAAGTTAACCCTATTTGTGGAGCTTCCCGAATGAAAAAAGCCCCGAATTGCTTCGAGGCTTTCCATATAAAATTGGATAAAAATTAATCTCTGCTGCCCAATTTGCTTAATAATTTAAGTATTTCAATGTACAACCAAACTATGGTTACCATTAAGCCGAAAGCACCATACCATTCCATGAATTTAGGCGCACCTCTTTCAGCACCTTGCTCAATCATATCAAAGTCCATGATTAAGTTTAACGCTGCAATGGCTACTACGAATAAGCTGATGCCGATGCTCAATAAACTGCTGTCGTACATAAAGCTTACGTTCACGCCAAACATGCGCAATACCATAGTAATCAAATAAAATATACCAATACCTAATGTAGCGGTAAACACCATTGATTTAAAACGTTCAGTAGCACTGATGATACGGAAATTATACAATAAGAACATGGCTAATGCTACACCAAATGTTAAGCCCACTGCCTGCATAATTAATCCAGGATAAGACTCAGCAAATGCTGCGTTCATGATAGCAGAAATAGCTCCAATGAATAAGCCTTCTAATAGTGCGTATAGCGGCGCCAAAACAGGTGCCCAATTGGGTTTAAAGCTAATTGCTAAAGCAGAAATTAATCCACCAATAATACCTACCCACATGAGGGTCATCATGGTATCTTGCTTTAGTTGTTCGTATAAATTCCAGTTGTATGCTGCACCTGCAATCAGCATCAGCATCATAAAACCAAATTTGTTGATAGCGCCTCTAACAGTCATCGTGCCCATATTGGCAGCAGCCATTTCGTGGCTTTTATCAAACATCTTTTCTGTAAGGGTAGGGTTACCCGATTTAAAAATTGCCATATTGAATTTTTTTCTGTTTCAAATCTACTATAAACAAATTTCATTCCAAGGGGTCAATCATGCGCTTTAACAAGTTCTAAACCAGGTTTTGTTTACGAAAATGGCAATAATTGCACAAAAGATGCCGAAAGGACAGTTTAGATGCCCCCCAAAATTGGTAACTTTGCCCTCTCAATTAGCATAGATGAATAACAAAGAGTCGGTTTTACAAAGTGTGGTAATCAAATTTGCAGGGGATAGTGGTGATGGGATGCAATTAACGGGTCAACAGTTTACCAATAATACGGCATTGTTAGGGATAGATCTGGCTACTTTTCCAGACTTTCCCGCAGAAATCAGGGCCCCAATCGGAACGGTTCCAGGGGTGAGTGGATTTCAGTTACATTTTTCTTCTAATAAAGTATTTACACCAGGAGATATTGCAGATGTGTTGGTGGCTATGAATGCAGCTGCATTAAAAGTGAATTTGAAAGCCATTAAGTCGGGTGGTAAAATCATTGTAAATATTGATGGTTTTGATGCGAAGAATTTACGTTTAGCTAATTATCCAGAAGGCGTGAATCCTTTAGAAGATGGTAGTTTGGATTCATTTGAAGTCATCAAAATTGACGTGACCAAACTAACACGTGAAGCATTAAAAGAATTTACCGATTTAGGTACCAAGGAAAGAGACCGTGCAAAGAATATGTTTGTATTGGGCTATATCTATTGGATGTACAATAGAAAACTAGACAATACCATCGATTTTTTACAAGAGAAATTTGGAAAGAAAGAAAACATTCTGCAGAGTAATATTAAAGTGTTGCAAGCAGGATATAATTACGGAGACACAACTGAAACATTTACATCAAGGTATACCGTAGAGAAAGCCAAAATGCCTGCTGGCTTGTATCGCAGCATTATGGGTAATCAGGCATTGGCCATAGGGTTGATTGCGGCTGGCGAAAAATCGGGGCTGCCTTTGTTTTTAGGAACATATCCTATTACACCTGCTTCAGATATTTTACACGATTTAAGTAAGTACAAAAGTTTTGGTGTAAGAACATTTCAGGCAGAAGATGAGATTGCGGGGATCACCGCCGCGATTGGTGCAAGCTATGGTGGATCAATCGGCATCACTACTACATCAGGCCCAGGTATGGCATTGAAAACAGAAGCCATGGGATTGGCCGTGATGCTAGAAATTCCTTTGGTGATCATCAATATCCAAAGAGGTGGCCCATCCACTGGATTGCCAACCAAAACAGAACAGAGCGATTTGTTGCAAGCTTATTACGGAAGAAATGGGGAATGTCCTATGCCAGTGATTGCATCAGCCACACCATCTGATTGTTTTGATGTGGCATTTGAATCGGTAAGAATTGCTATTCAACATATGACCCCGGTGATTTTGTTAAGTGATGGATATATTGCCAATGGAGCAGAGCCTTGGAAATTTCCACAAACTGCAGACTTGCCAGAAATACCCGTGAGTTTCAAGAAAGGTTTGTCAGAAGATGAACCCAAATTCATGCCGTATAAACGAGATGAAAAACTAGCAAGACCATGGGCAGTACCAGGAACTGCAGGCTTAGAACATCGCATTGGAGGATTAGAAAAACAAGACGTTACAGGTAATATTAGTTACGATTCGGATAACCACCAGCATATGGTTAAAACGCGTCAAGCCAAAGTAGATTTGATTGCAAAATATATTCCGCTACAAACCATTGACAGTGGTCCTTCAAAAGGAAAAGTTTTGGTATTGGGTTGGGGCTCTACTTATGGCGCCATCAAAAGCGCAGTATTAGAATTGCAAGCAGCAGGTCATGCAGTAAGCCATGCACATATTCGTTACCTGCGTCCATTCCCAAGTAACTTGGGGGAAATCATTGCCAATTTTGATCAGGTATTGATTCCAGAAATCAACAATGGCCAATTGATCAAGATTATTCGCGATCAATATTTGGTGGATGCAAAGGGCTACAATAAAATCATGGGTGTGCCAATTACTAAAGGGGAATTGGTGGATGCGATTACTAAGATGTTGTAAAAAAGCCTTAATTTAGTACTTAAATAAGTACTCATGAAAGTGGTCAATTACACCGAGTTCAGGAATAATTTAGCCGAAAGCCTTAATTCAGTTAATGATGATGGGGATATTGTGGTGGTTGCCCGCAGTAAGGGTAAGAATGTGGTGGTAATGAGCTTAGAAGAGTACAACAGTATACAAGAAACCATCTATTTAAATAGTACTCCAGCCAACAGAGCCAGATTAGAATCAGCCATAGCGCGCATTGAAACCACAAAGCCATTACAAAAAAAGCTCATTAACAAATGAAGCAATTGTTATGGGATCAGTCAGGATGGGAAGATTATTTGTATTGGCAGGTCAACGATAAAAAAATATTGTTCCGCATTAATGATTTAATAAAAGATGCGCAACGAAATCCATTTAGTGGTTTGGGCAAACCAGAGCCTCTAAAAGGCAATCTGTCTGGTTGCTGGAGCAGAAGAATAAATGAAGAACATCGATTGGTGTACATGGTTAAAGAAGACTGTATTTATATATTGCAGTGTAGGTTTCATTACTGAAGATTATAAGTTAATCGAACAGTAATTCTAGCTGTTTTAAATTTACTATACGTATCAAAATTACCACCGTAACTGTCTTCTTCTATTGACCCTTTTCCAGTGATTTGAAAAACACCCATCGAAGCATCTTTTAATTTGCCGAGCTTCCCGTTTGCTGTAAGTACAATTTTTTCAGCACGTTCTCTTGCATCTTGTGTTCCCTTTTCAATTAAATTTTGCTTGAGACTTGGTAAATCCGAATAGGTATATTGAATACGGCTGCCTTCAAATTCAATCCCGGAATTGATTAATTCAGAGGTTTGATCTACAACCGATTCAATTTTTTTCATCAACAGTGGGTTTTTGCGACTGTTAAATGCAACAGTCTGAGTAGCAATATATCCATCAAAAACTTGTTCTTGTTTGATTTGTTCACCTTTCTGTTCAATGGTAATTGTCCTAAATATTTTTTCAAATGTTACACCCCCAAAACTAAATTCAGCATCTTTAAATCCTTTCGATTGAAAAAATGATTTCACTTTATCTTTATCGGCATTGATCATATTGTATGCATCTTTAGCCTCCTTTGCTCGGGCACTATAATTACCTGTCCACAAAATTTCATCAGATTCAAAGTCTTTGGTACCAAGACCTACCACTGAAATAGAATCTTGTGTAATATTTCTATTTTTGAAAGCCCCACCTAATATCAATGCTGTTATAATGATGGCGACGCTGATAATAGCGGGTTTTATGAAAGATTCGTATTTCATGATGAAATGATTTTAAAGGATTTAGTGTGAAAATATCATTATTAATTAGCTGACTTATCATAGAACCTTGGATGTTTTACAATGCCATGAGTGGTGCAATGATAAACAAGTTCTAACCTATTGCTAACAATAAATTCAGCTGATAGTAAATTGAAATAATTCTTAACGGATGCTAAGCTTTTGTTCATGACTTTAGCAATTTCTGTATGCGAGAGATTTGCTGCATTCAATATTAAATATTCCATATGTGTATTCGGGATGTTTGCAAAATTTTCTCTAATGATGGATTTAGTTGATTTTGATTTTTTTATTGAGTCTCTCTGATTGAATAGCAAACTGTCTATGTATTCTTTGTTATCTAAAACAGCTTCCATTGCTTCAAATAATATATTTCTATTGCCATAGGTACCTTGGTAAACGGCAGACTCTCTTTTTAAAAAGAATTTTGTAATAAACCCCAAAGCACCCTCACTTAGCACTTCTGTTACTAAGGCTTCATTTGAATGTGATGAAACGCCTATAATTTTTATTGAAGGGTGTATAAATGTGATGTATTGTGTGAGTAAAAGTCCATCTATTTTCGGCATTTTTATATCCAATAATAAAATATCTGGTAAGCGCTTAACTGTTTTTAAGGACATCAATAGATCAAAACCATCTTTTGAAATAATATTGATTTGAGCTTTCTTGAAAGCTGATACTTCCTGAATGATGGGAGTTAAATGTCTTTCTTCATCTTCCGCTATAGCGATTCTTAACAAGGTCTTTTTTTGAAGTGAATATATAACATTATTCTTATGTATGGGGGGGGGGGTAAAAGATGAATCACGTTAAATTTTTACAATTTTGATAAAAATTAACCATATGGTTATTTCTTTCTTGTTTTTATAAGTATTAACCATAAGGTTAATGTGTTTTACATGTAGACAGATTATTTTCAATTTGAATATTCGCTGGTAATCCATACTTCCCAGTTCTGTGGCCACAGAAGAAAAAATGGACGTTGGTAGAGAACGAGACTCTTAAAGAGCTTTTTGAAATTAAGCTCATTTATTAATGCATACTAAACAAGTAGTATTTAATTAAAACATCCAAAATGAAAATAAAAAATATATTCATTTTTTTTGTTGTGTTTCTTTTGGTAGCATGTAAAAAGCATGACATTTTAAAAGTTGAACAACACACTGAATTAAAAGAATGGCTCAAGCAGAATGGAGAGGGTTATAAAAATGGTGTCTTGCAATTTAAAGGTGCTAATGGAGAGATAAAAACGGGTCAACTGAACTGGTCACAAGTTAAGACCTATGATATTGATGGCATAGTATATACAGAAGTACCCTTTATGTTTGGAGAAGAAAACAAAGG
>NCHN01000053.1 GCA_002281875.1 Sphingobacteriia bacterium 24-36-13
CCTTTCTATTGCTGCATTGGTTATTCATCAAAATAGATTAGTTGAATTTGAACAGAGAAAAAGAATTGCTGAAAAATTAGCTATTCAGTCTGATCCTTCAGGTGAAAATCTATTAAAAATAGCCGCAACTAATTTTAATAATAATTTTTTAAGTGAAAATTTTGATCGATTTCAAGAGAGTGAATATGCTAATAAATTCATTAAGGATAGTTTGATTAATCAAAACTTTTCTGGTTACCTGAATAAATATGATACAAGAATTTACACTTTTGATAGTTTGTTTCATCCTTTATTTAATGAAGATTCTCTTAATTATTCATCAATAAAAACAATTGTACTTAATCAGTCTACTGGTACAGATGTTCCTAATTTATTTACTTACGAGAATAGTTTTGAAGGGTTTAATTATATATATCAAGTCACAGTCGAAAGGAATAGTTCACCTATAGGTTACTTGTTTATTATTATGAATTCAAAGAGGTATAAGAGCGAAGCGCTATATCCTGAATTATTTAACCAATCACAAGATGTGATAGCAGATTTGAATAATAATTATGCTTATGCTATTTATAATAGAGGAAGAATAATAAATCATTTTAATAACTATAATTTTCCAACCCAACTTAGTTCTTCAACTCTACCACAATTTGAATTTATCTATAAAATGGAAGGTGATTTTTCTGAGTTGTGGTTCAACGCTGGAAATGACCGACAAGTGGTTGTAGTTAAAAGAAATACCTGGGTTATAGAAGCGATTACTTTATTCGCTTATTTATTTTGTTCCTTCTTGTTAATCATATTCATTTTTCATATTGGGGCACTAATTATAAAGGCTAAGTTTAAATTAGATGAATTAAAACAATTATTAAGATTTAATATTCGCACTCAAATTCAAGCCACCATCATTTTTGTTAGTGTTTTTTCTTTTTTAGTAATTGGCATAGCAACTATTTCCTTTTTCATATATAGATACAATCGTTCCAATGAAGAGAGGTTATCTAAGTCTATACAAGTAATGGCAAATGAGTTGAATGCCAAAGTAGTTAGTATTTTAGCTTTAGATGATGAACCCAATAATTCTGGTGTTAAAAATGAGTTGGAGCAAGTAATTGCTGAAATTTCAGATTTGCATAATGTAGATATTAACTATTATAATGCACAAGGGGACTTAATCATTTCCACGCAGCCATATATTTACAATAAAAATCTGTTAAGCAAAAAAATGGATCCGATTGCATACATTGAAATGCATCGTGAAAATCGAATCAGATTTATTCAATCTGAAACTATTGGCAGTTTTGGTTATTTAAGTATTTATATTCCCTTGATGACTGATACTGGTGAAACATATGGATATTTAAATATTCCTTACCTCAATTCACAAATTGATTTAAACCAAGAGATATCAGGCTTTCTAGCTACTTTGATTAACTTAAATGCCTTTATATTCTTACTAGCCGGGGCAATTGCATTTTTTATTACCAATCAGATTACAGCTTCTTTAAGCCTTATTGGTGCTACTATGAAGAAAATGAATCTTGGGGCAAAAAATCAACAAATTGAGTGGAATAGAGATGATGAAATTGGAGTATTGGTAAATGAGTATAATAATATGGTTCGTAAGTTGGAATTGAGTGCTGTATCTCTTGCAAAAACGGAAAGGGAAGGAGCTTGGCGAGAAATGGCTAGGCAGGTTGCTCATGAAATTAAAAATCCACTTACCCCTATGAAATTAAGTATTCAGTATTTGCAACATGCTATACAACAGGGGGCTCCCAATGTTAACATTCTAAGTGCTAACCTTGCTAAAACTTTAATAGAGCAAATTGATCAGTTGGCAAAAATTGCGGGGGATTTTTCTCAATTTGCCAATATCGGTATTGTAAAATTGGAAAAATTTTCTGTAGCTAATACCATTCAATCTCTGCAAAATCTTTATGCTGGTGATTCATTAGTCCATTTCAAAGTAATTGATGAATCTACCAACCCGTTTATAGAGTCGGATAAGGTTCAAATAAATAGATTATTTATGAATTTAATTCAGAATGGAGTTGAAGCTGGTAAGGATTGGAATGGTAAAGCACAAATTGACATTCAGCTGAAAAACCTTAACGAATTTATTGTAATTACTATTAAAGATTATTCAGGTGGAATACCTGAAGCAATGAAAGAGAATATGTTCAGGCCCAATTTTACAACAAAGTCGGCTGGAACAGGATTAGGATTGGCCATTTGCAAGGGAATAGTAGAGCAAGCCAATGGGTCTATTCATTATGAATCATTAGATAGAATTGGAACAATATTCACGATTCAACTTCCAACTTGCAATAGCAATTAGGGGCGTTTATTTTGCTGTTTTTGAACAAATTGTTCAAATTGACTTAAACTAAACGAACTTAAATTTTGGTTTTTGCTAAGGCCTGCTTTTTGAGCTACCAATACCCCGTATTTGCAATCTTCGAATCCATCAATTGTATGTGCGTCTGGATTAATTGAAATAAGCACATTCTTTTTGAGCGCTTTCTCTATCCATCTCCAATCTATGTCTAATCTTCTTGGATGTGCATTAAGTTCTATTACAACATTGTTAGCAGCACAGGCATCTATAATTAGTTCATGGTTAATGGGGTATCCAGCCCTACTGAGTAAGAGTCTACCTGTCATATGACCTAAAATGCTGGTATACTTATTTTCAATGGCTTTTAAAAGTCTTGCATTTGCTTTTTCTTCAGTCATCTTCAAATTTGAATGGACAGACGCTATTATAAGGTCAAAGCTCGACAATATTTCATCGGGATAATCTAGGCTTCCATCGTTTAAAATATCGCTTTCTATACTTTTAAATATTTTGAATGGAGCAAATTGTTGGTTAATTTGATCTATTTCTTTGTGTTGAGCAGCTACTCTTTCAATGCTTAATCCATTTGCATAAAAAGCAGATTTTGAGTGATCACTTATCACTAAATATTGCATTCCTTTTTCAATTGCAGCTTTAGCCATTTCTGTTAAACTATTTCCACCATCGCTCCAAGTACTATGGGAATGAATGATACCAGCAATATTATCAGCTTGGATTAATTGGGGTATTATATTTTGCTTGGCTTGATGAATGATTGTTGCAGATTCTCTTTGACTGGGTGGTATAAAGCAACAATTATAAGCTGAAAAAATAGCAGCTTCTGTTGGATATTCTGCTGATTGATCCCACTCTGTGATTTTGATCCACTCGTTTAAAAATTCATCACTACAACTTGTTTCGAATAATATTGATTGGAAATTTTCTTGGTTAGCTAGCCAAAATTGAACGGTTATATTGTGTTCATTTTTAAAACGAAGTGTTGACTTCTCCTCATCTAAAAGTTGAAAAGAAAAAGTTTTCATTAACACTTTTAAGCTCTCCGAATTGGCATTTGTGACCCAATCTATAGAGTCAATAATTTCCATTTGTCTTCTCATTTCCCCTGTTAATTGAAAAGTAAATGGGAGAGATGTGATTAAAATTTTTTCTAATTCTTTTGAAAAAGTCTCCACTTGTTGGTATAAATATCTGCCCATAGTGCCCATATAAAATTCTATGGACTCCTTAATATTTTGTTGTGTTTTTTCTCCAAAGCCTTTATATAAAGTCAATCTATTTTCATTACATGCATAAAGCAATTCTCCTAGTGTTTCAATTTCTAGTTCTTTCCAAATAGTTGCAATTTTCTTTGGGCCAATCCCTTTTATTTTAAGCATTTCTAAAATACCTGCGGGGGTATTTTGAATGAGGTCTTCTAATAGTTGAAGCTTTCCTGTTTGCAACATTTCAATAATTCTATTGCCTGCACTTTCTCCAATTCCCTTGATATTAAATATTTCTTTCGAGGGCATTTCTGAAAGTGGTGTGCTTAGTTTGTCTACGCTGAAAGCCGCAGCAGCGTAGGATTTGGCTTTAAATGAATTTTCTCCATGTATATCCATTAGTTTGGCTAACAAAGAAAAATTATCGGAAATAGCATCATTGGTTATCATGTTGGAAAATTAGGTACTCATGGGCGTTTGCGCAAATAAAAAAACCCGTTCCAAAATTGGAACGGGCATTAAATCTATTTCTGCTTGAGAAATAAGAAGAGAATTACTTCTTCTTAGCAGCTTTCTTAGGAGCGGCTTTCTTAGCAGCTTTTTTAGGAGCAGCTTTCTTAGCAGCTTTTTTAGGAGCAGCTTTTTTTGCAGCAGCCTTCTTAGGAGCAGCTTTCTTAGCGGCTTTTTTAGGAGCAGCTTTTTTTGCAGCAGCTTTTTTAGGAGCAGCGGCTTTTTTTGGTGCAGCTTTTTTTGCAGCTTTTTTAGGAGCAGCTTTTTTTGCAGTTGCCATGTTTTTTAGATTTAATGGTTAGTAAATAATACATTAAAAATAAAAATCTTATTTGGAACTACAAAAAATATTTTTTATGCAGTAGCTTCTGCTGGTAAAACAGATACAGTTGTTCTATCTGATTTTCCTTTTTTGAATTCAACTACACCATCAGTTAATGCAAATAATGTGAAGTCGGTACCAACTCCAACGTTCTTGCCAGGGTGGTATTGAGTTCCTCTTTGACGAATGATAATGTTGCCAGATAATGCAGGCTGACCACCATAGATTTTTACACCTAAGCGTTTGCTCTGAGAATCACGACCGTTCTTAACACTACCTTCCCCTTTTTTGTGTGCCATAATTGTATGATTTTAAATTATCGGAATGCACCGATAAAGTGTTAATTACTAAGCGATGCTTTCGATTTTAATTCTGGTATAATGAGTTCTGTGTCCGTGCTTCTTACGAAAGCCCTTTCTTCTTTTCATTTTAAAGGCGATCACTTTTTCGCCTTGTACCAGGTCGCTAACGATTTCCGCTTTCACAGTTGCTTTTACAGCAGCTCCTGTTGAAATGTTACCGCCGTTGTCTACGAACAGTACATCGTTAAACTCTACTTTGTCTCCGGTTTTACCCTGCAGGTGGGGAACGTACAAATTTTGACCTTCTTGTACTTTAAATTGTTGACCTGCGATTTTTACTATTGCTAACATAGCTGTCCAAAATTAGGACGGCAAAGGTAGGGTTTTCAAGGGATATATCACAAAGATTTTCGAAATAAATTATTGCAAATTTAGGGTTAAAGCAGCCTAAACCGACGCTGATAAGCCTATTTTTGTTATTCTGGTATCAATTTTAGCCTATGAACTTTAAATCTTTGCTGGCAAAACCCTTTGCCAATGTAATATATAATAAGACCCGAAAATCGATGATGCAGGCTGTTCAACACCAGGAAATCATCTTTAAGTCTTTATTAAAACATGGTGCAGGTACCCAATTTGGGAAAGACCATTCATTAAACCAAGTTGCCGATTATGCTGGCTTTACGCAAGCAGTACCGATAAGGGATTATGAATTAATCAAGCCTTATATTGAACAAATTAAGCAGGGCAAAGCAAATGTACTTTGGAAAGGAAAGCCCATTTATTTTGCTAAAACCAGTGGAACAACTAGTGGGGTCAAGTATATACCAATTACCAAAGATTCAATTCCCAATCATATTCAAACAGCCCGAAATGCACTTTTTTGTTACATGGCAGAAACGGGAAACACGGCATTTGCTAATGGGAAAATGATTTTTTTGAGCGGCTCACCTGTTTTAGAACGTACAGGAAATATTCCTACCGGAAGATTAAGTGGAATCGTTAATCATCATATTCCTGCTTATTTAAGGTCTAATCAATTACCTAGTTTTGAAACCAATTGTATTGAAGATTGGGAAACTAAGCTTGATAAAATTGTTGCTGAAACCATTAATAAAGACATGACTTTGATTAGTGGAATTCCTCCATGGATGCAAATGTATTTTGACAGGTTGATAGAAAAAACGGGTAAAAACATTACTACTTTATTTCCTCATTTTAGCATAATGGTGCAGGGGGGAGTCAATTTTGAACCTTATAAAGCCCGACTTTTTGAAAGCATTGGTAAAAAAATAGATTCTATTGAACTGTTCCCTGCCAGTGAAGGGTTCTTTGCCTTCCAAGATTCACAAGATCAAGAAGGAATGTTGTTAAATACCAATAGCGGTATTTATTTTGAGTTTGTTCCCGCTGGAGAAATTTTTAATGAATTCCCTACTAGACTCAGCTTGAAAGATGTAAAGCTAGGCGAGAATTATGCGCTTATCATTAATAGTAATGCAGGATTGTGGGGCTATAATATAGGAGACACTGTAAAATTCGTCAGTTTAAATCCATACCGAATAATCGTATCTGGAAGAACAAAGCATTTCATCTCTGCTTTTGGGGAGCATGTAATTGGTGAGGAAGTAGAAGCGGCTTTAAAATCAACTTTAGCTGTTTACCCAGCAAAAGTTACTGAGTTCACTGTTGCTCCTATGATACAGCAGGGTGAAGGCAAAAGTTATCATGAATGGTTTATTGAATTTGAAACATTACCCAATAATATTAATGAGTTTGCTCAATATTTGAACGATTCATTAAGTAATAAGAACGTGTATTACCAAGATTTAATGAAGGGTAATATTCTATTGCCACTTAAAATTCGAGTAGTTCAAAAGAATGGGTTTATTGACTATATGAAATTGATTGGAAAATTGGGAGGACAAAATAAAGTGCCTAGATTAAGCAATGATAGAAATATTGCCAATCAGCTGGTGCAATTTGTGCAACCCGATAATGAGTAAGGAAAATTTTAGCATATATTGTGTAACTATGCCCAATTATAAAGGATAATATACCTATGAGTCAAAAACGCATTGCCATATTTGGTTCCACTGGATCTATTGGGACCCAAGCCCTGGATGTAATAAAAGCAAATCCTGAATTGTTTAGCGCAGAAATCCTTACAGCTCAAAGTAATGATGAGTTGTTAATAAAACAAGCAATGCTTTTTAATCCAAACATTGTAGTAATTGGGGATGAAAAAAAATACCAAACTGTAAAAGCTGCTCTTGCTCAAACAAATGTTAAAGTATTTGCTGGAGAAGATGCATTAGCCGAAGCGGCATCTATTGATTGTTACGACATGATGCTCGCTGCAATTGTTGGGTATGCAGGATTAAAACCTACTTTAAATGCTATTGAATTGGGTAAACCTATTGCCCTAGCTAATAAAGAGACATTGGTAGTTGCAGGAGATTTAGTAATGCAAAAAGCAGCAGAAAAACGAGTGGCAGTTATACCTGTAGATAGTGAGCATTCAGCTATTTTTCAATGTTTGGTAGGAGAGGGTAGAAACAAAATTGAGAAAATAATTTTGACTGCTAGTGGCGGACCTTTCTTAGGGAAAAAGCCCAATTTTTTAGTTAATGTAAAGAGAGATCATGCATTGCAACATCCAAATTGGAGTATGGGGGCAAAAATCACTATAGACTCTGCAACTCTAATGAATAAGGGGCTTGAAATGATTGAAGCGAAGTGGCTATTTAATTTAGAAGCTCACCAAATTCAAGTGGTAATACATCCCCAGAGTATTATTCATAGTATGGTTCAATTTGAAGATGGGAGTATAAAAGCACAAATGGGCTTGCCTGATATGAAATTACCCATTCAATATGCATTGGCCTTTCCTCAAAGAATTGCAAATAATTTTCCTCGGTATGATTTTAAAAAACCTGGCACTTTAACTTTTGAAGAGCCAGATATGAAAACATTTAGAAATCTTGCTTTAGCAACTGAAGCATTATATAAGGGAGGAAATATGGCTTGTGTAATGAATGCGGCTAATGAAATGGCTGTGTTTGCATTCCTTAGAAACAGAATTGGATTTTTAGATATTACTGAAGTGGTTGAACAAACCATGAATAAAATTGCTTTTATTGAA
>NCHN01000054.1 GCA_002281875.1 Sphingobacteriia bacterium 24-36-13
AACGATCTTTTGCAGATTGCAGGTATTGCAAATGATGGTAAGCAGCTTTTGTATTTACTTACTCAGCAACCCAATATTGACCTCATATTGTTAGATGTAAATATGCCCAACTTGAATGGGTTAGATACCATTAAATATATCAAACAGTCTTTTGGCTCTTCAAAAGTATTAATGCTTTCTGCTTATAGTGATGAAAAAGTGGTTGAACAGGCTAAAAAGGCTGGAGCTGATGGGTATATTTTAAAGAATAGCAGTAAGGATGAATTGATGAAAGCAATTATGGATGTTGTGAGCGGGAAGACTCATTTTGATCTACAAAATGAACCTAATCAAGAAGATGCGTTTAAGAAAATGGATATTTTTTTACGCAAATACAATTTAACGAAAAGAGAAAAAGAAATTTTGTTGTATTTGAAGCAGACTTATACCAACCAACAAATAGCAGATACATTGCACTTGAGTATTTATACAGTTGAAACACATCGAAAGAATATAATGCAAAAGCTGCAGTTGAGTTCACCTGCAGCTTTAGTAAAATTTTTAGTTGAATTTAATATCTAAGATTAATTCATAATTATTCTATTGGTGCCGTACTTAACACCAGCCCCCTCTACTGAAATCATATATACTCCCGCAGCTGGTTTAGAGTTAAACTGAACTGGTACTACATTATCTCCCTTTATTGCTTGTACAATTTTGCTATAAACGGTTTTTCCTGTTGCTGCATCAATAATCCTTAACGTAAGTGATGCGTCAATATCAGAACGGAATGTTGCACTGAATTTACCTCCTGTGGTAGGGTTAGGGAAAATATGTATTTTTTCCTGTTTTAGGTTTTCAAGATATTCTTTGGGCTTTTTTGAGAAGAATATGTCTGCAATTGCAGCATCAATAGTAGTACTAATGCCGGTCGTATTTTCAAAAGCAAATACAACAGTAGTAATATCGTTCGCATTAATTTTTTCTAGCGGGTCTTCGCCTGTAAAATCCGATAGATTAATAGTATAGTCTTTTAAATCCTTACCAATAGGCAAAACATAACTGAATTGCTTTGCAAAATTTGTAATGGAATATTTAACCAATGTAATCTTAAGACTGGCACCTTCTCCTTTAGCTTTAAAGCTCATCGTTTTGTATGCTGTAAGGTCTTGCATTGCAGCAGCCCCTCTCAGTAGTTTGTATGCAGAAATATAACTGTCTGTTTTTGCTTTAAACTGAACATCTCTAAAAACTGGATAAGTATCTGCGAAATTTCTAGCAGTATCGTTTGTAATTGAATAGGATTCAACAACTGTTTTAGTAGAGTCATAATCTAAATCCCAACTACCATCACTCATGTACACCACATCTTGGAGTTTGCCATTAATGTACATTGAAATAAGGCTTTCATGGGTATCATTCATTGGGAATGATACATTTGTTTTGCCATTTGGATTTAATGTTAATGGAATAATACGTTTGGTTTCTAGTTGAGAAAGTTCATTGTATTTTTCCTCCACTTCAAAATATGCAGTAGTAGCACTGGTTTCATTTTCCACCAATAAATTCACCTTAAGTCCGTCCCTATTACCATAGCGGATATAAGTGCTTGGTAAAGCAGTTGGAGGCGCAATAGGTTCTACTGGCATAATCGTCGTTAGTTTGTCTAAAACGTTTAATGCCATATCAATACACAAATAAGGTGCAACGCCCCATACTTGGTAGTTGTACATGGTGTCTTCTCCTACAAAATCTGCATTTAACCAATTACTTTGGAAAGAGAAGGTATTTCTACCTGCTTTTTTACCTATTGAAAAACTCATTGAATATTCAATATTCCCATTCTCTTGCTTTAATTCGTATCTAGTAAATACTAAGTTTCTCAATTTGAATTGGTCCATATTAAGTAATACTGCTCCTTTGAGCCTATCACAAATTGGTTTAGTATGATCGTAAACGTCTCCTAAAGTTTTAGTTGCGAAAGCTACTGCTTTACATGTATCATTTTCAGTAAAGTCAATTGCCCTAACTTCTACGGCGTTGGTAATACCTGGAATATCTGAAGGTGTACTAACGAATGCGGTATATGCTCCCTCTGGAATTCTATCTGGCATTACATCGGCTAGTGTAAGTTCTCTGCTTAGAGAAGTGCTCCGAATTTGATTGTGTTGTAAATCGAGTTTCTCCATTCGTGCATAATTAACAGGGCCGTTCGTGCCTTCTTTTAATTTATTCATTACACGCTTGGCAATTTTATTTCCAAGGCCTTTACTTTCTAAGCCACCTGTATTACCTGAAAAAGAGACCCCACCATCTTCTGTAAAAATGGGAATAGAGTCTAATTTTTCTGTACATAAAATTGGATTCACTGTAGCATAAAATAGTAAGTCGTTAAAGTCTTGATCACAATCATTTCTATCTCTTAAGATATCTTCAAAACCTATGACTAATCGATTTGTCATTGTATCTCTAACAATAACCGTATGTTGTTTTAATGAGTCATTGTTTTCAGGGTTAAATGCAGGATTAGAATATACTTTCCAATTCCCTTGCTTTACATCAGTACCATCCCATCCATCTGAAATTAAAACAAATCCTATTTCGGTATTGGCAGGAAAATTACCTAAATAGACTTTGTCGCCAGCAACCAATGATCCACCAAAATCGGCTTTAGAGGCATTTGGGAAAATGATGGTAATATCTTTATTCTTGGGAGCGGTAGTTGGCGGGTTTCCTTTAGGAAATGTATAATATCCTAATGCGTTTCTATAAGAGGCACCTTCATCTATAAAAGTAATCCATACATCAGAAGGACAGTTTACACCAATGGTTTTTACTCTTTCTTGTGAAATTAATAATGGGTTATAAACAGGGACTGGTCTGTATTCTGGTAAAGTAATTTCAATTAATGTTCTAAAGAATGGACTTACACTATCTCTAGGCGTAACTAAATAGTTTGGGACACCCCTTGAATTGTAGGTTCCCATATAGGTATAGTTCTGTGCCTGAACCTGCTGGGCACCTGTAAACAGGAACAAAGCAAATAATAAGGATAGGATAGGGCGGTTCATAGCTAATGAGTTTAATGTAAAATTACTGTATATCGTAGGATATGCTATCCTAATAACGTTCCAAAGGCCTAAAAACGTATTAAATACCAACTAATTTGTATATATTTTTTATGGAAAACTTCATTCGGACACATTGCCTTGGTTTTGTACCTTCGCAGCATCATGGAAATCACCGTAAAAACAGCCCAGCAGTTGAGATTAACTGCAGATGAATTTGAGTTGATAAAGCAAAAAATGGGTCGCACCCCCAATTTTACCGAGCTCTGTGCTTTCAGCGGTATGTGGAGCGAACATTGTAGTTATAAAAATTCTATTAAGTGGCTAAAGACACTGCCAAGAGATGGAGGTAGAATGTTGGTTGCTGCAGGTGAGGAAAATGCTGGTCTCATGGATATGGGAAATGGTTTTGGAGTAGTATTTAAAATTGAAAGCCATAATCACCCCAGTGCTATTGAGCCATTTCAAGGAGCTGCAACTGGTGTTGGTGGAATCCAACGTGATATTTTCACTATGGGTGCAAGACCAATTGCTTCATTAAATAGTTTACGTTTTGGTAATTTAAAAGATAAAAAAACCCAGCATCTTTTAGCTGGAGTGGTCAAAGGAATTGGACATTACGGAAATTGCTTTGGTGTGCCTACTGTTGGTGGTGAAGTTTATTTTGAAGATTGTTATCATACCAATCCTTTGGTGAATGCAATGAGTGTAGGAATCATGCAAGCCAATAAAATGGTGAGTGCAACTGCAAAGGGTACAGGCAATCCGGTAATTTATGTGGGTAGTGCTACTGGTAAAGATGGAATTGGCGGCGCAAGCTTTGCAAGCGCCGATATTACCCATGATTCTGTTCAGGAATTACCTGCGGTTCAAGTAGGGGATCCTTTTCAAGAAAAGAAATTATTAGAAGCCTGTTTAGAAGTGCTTGAAACAGGTGCTGTAGTAGGCATGCAAGATATGGGTGCAGCTGGTATAATTTGTTCCACTGCAGAAATGAGTGCGAAAGGTGAAGTGGGAATGCATATTGATTTAGAAAAAGTGCCTACCCGTCAACAGAATATGAAAGCTTGGGAGCTCTTGTTGAGTGAGAGTCAAGAACGTATGTTAATGGTGGTTGAAAAAGGAAGAGAAGCAGAAGTGGTTGCCGTTTTTGAGAAATGGGATTTAAGTGCTAGTACTATTGGACATGTAACAGAAGATGGCTTATTAAATTTTTACATGAATGGAACTTTAGAGGCCAGCATACCTGCTTATGAATTGGTTTTAGGTGGTGGAGCCCCTCAATATACTAGAGAAAATACTGAGCCAAAATATTTTGAAAAAATTAATGCCTTTGATTCTACAGCATTGGCGGATATACAAGACCTTAAAGCTACAGCGGAGGCCTTGATCACCTTACCGAATATAGCCAGCAAAAGATGGGTGTATACCCAATATGATAGCATGGTTGGTGCTGCTAATACAAGTACCAATAGCCCAAGTGATGCATCTGTTGTTTTGGCAAAAGGAACAGGTAAAGCATTGGCTATTACTGTTGATTGTAATAGTAAATATGTTTTTGCTAATCCTTATATTGGTGGAATGATTGCAGTGGCTGAAGCTGCAAGAAATATTGTTTGTAGTGGGGGAGAGCCAATTGGTGTTACCAACTGTTTAAATTTTGGAAACCCATATGACCCTGAAGTTTATTTTCAATTTGTTCATGCAGTTACTGGAATGGGTGATGCATGTAAAAAATTCAACACGCCAGTTACTGGGGGTAATGTGAGTTTTTATAATCAAAATCCTGACGGTCCAGTTTATCCAACACCAACAATTGGCATGGTGGGTATATTAGATAATATTGATCAAAAAATGACCATGCATTTTAAAGATGCAGGTGATATAATTGTATTAATAGGAGCTCAACACAACGATATTGCTTCAAGTGAATACTTGCATAAATTGAAGGGGGTACAATATTCTCCAGCACCCTATTTTAATTTAGAGGAAGAATACAATACACAGCAATTGGTTAGTAAACTAATTAGGAATAAAAAAATTAAGAGCGCCCATGATATTAGTGAGGGTGGATTAATGATTACATTATTGGAAAGTGGTTTCAGTGGTGGTAAAGGGTTTAGTGTACATCCAACTATTGATATAAGACAAGATGCCTATTGGTTTGGTGAAGCGCAAGGAAGAGTAGTTGTTTCTATTGCAGCAAGTGAATGGGGTGCTGTTCAAGCTGCCGCAACTGCTGAAGGCATTGCCATTACTCAATTAGGAACCGTTACTGCAAACGAAGTTGAAGTAGCTGGAAATAATTGGGGATCAATAGAAGACTGGAAAAATAAATATGATACAGCCATAGAAAAGTTGATACAATAGTATGAGTAAAGACTTGCATATTATGGTTACTGGAGCAGCTGGTTTCATTGGCAGTTGCATGGTTCAATACTTGAATGAACAAGGATATTCGAATATTTATTTGGTCGACGATTTTGGTGTTGAAGAAAAAAGAGACAATTGGCAAAACAAACAATTTGTTACTATAATTGAGCGCTATAATTTATTGGATTGGTTAAGCCAGCATCAGCCCAAATTAGATGTTATCATTCACTTAGGTGCAAGAACAGATACCACTGAATTCGATTATGCAATACATGAAGAACTCAACTTAGAATACTCTAAAGATGTTTGGAATTATTGTTGCATTCATGCAATACCCCTTATTTATGCATCTAGTGCAGCTACTTATGGCGGAGGAGAATATGGTTACAATGATGATCATACTATAGTAGATCGGCTAGTACCATTGAACCCATATGGTGTAAGTAAGAATGAATTTGACAAATGGGCATTACATCAAATTGCTCAGCCTCCTAATTGGACAGGATTAAAGTTTTTCAATGTATATGGTCCTAATGAAGCCCACAAGAAAAGAATGGCTTCTGTTATTTTTCATTCCTATAATCAAATCAAAAACACTGGAGTAGTAAAATTATTTAAGAGTCATCAACCAGCTTTCAAAGATGGAGAACAGCTGCGAGATTTTGTATATGTTAAAGACGTGGTAGCGGTGATTTTATGGATGATGGAAGAAATGGTACAATCAAAATGGTCCAGCACAAATAATGGATTATACAATTTGGGAACAGGTAAAGCAAGGTCATTTATTGATTTAGTAAATGCTACTTATGCTGGGATGGATATGGTCCCCAATATCGAGTTCATTGATATGCCATTAGACATTAGTGACAAGTACCAATACTTTACAGAAGCCAATATGAAGAAGTTACAAGCTGCGGGATATGAAAAGTCCTTTTATACTTTAGAAGAAGGTGTAGATGATTATGTAAGACAGTATTTAAGTATCAACAAATATTATTAGTTAAAATAAAAAAGAGGTTGCCTTAACAGGCAGCCTCTTTTCCTCTTAAGTTGAGTACTTTTTACAAACGAGCTTTTAAAAATTCAATAGTCTTTTTGTGGGCATCTTCTGTAGCTTCCTTATTAAAAGAAGGATTGCTTGGATTAGCAAAACCATGATTGGCTTCATAACGGTGTAATGTTAATTTTTTACCTGCAGCAGCCATATCTTTTTCAAAAGTATTTACTACTTCAGGAGAAGGGCTTCTATCTTGGTTTCCAAAAAATCCAATCACATCAGATTGAAGTGACTTTAGCTTTTCCAAATTGTTTTCAGGTCTGCCATAATACATAACGGTTCCAGCTGCTTGTTTGCCAGCTAAAATGCTACTTTGCAAACTCCACATTCCACCAAAGCACCAACCAATTGTAAATATTTTTGCTTTTGTTCCTGCATAAGATAGTGCACCCTTTACAATCGCTTCCAATCTTAGATTAGTAGCCGCTCTCATTAATTTCATTGCACTGTCTGGGGTAGCTGCAACTTTGCCATCATACATATCTAACGCAATAACATTTACATTACCTAATTCCGCAGCTAATTTTTCTGCTTCCTGTTTGATTTGGTCGTTTAAACCCCACCATTCTTGTATTACAAAAATCCAATTATTGGTTTTTTTCTTGCTCTTGATAAAATAACCTGACGCTTTATTTCCGTCTGGTGCATCAAAACTGATGGTTTCTCCAGTGCCATTGGTTAATTTAAATGGAAGTGGATTTTCATGCATGGCTGCAAATTCAGGTGTCATTGCTTCATCTCTAAACTGATCACGTATGTCTGAATAACAAGCCAAATAGTCTTCAGCTGAGCGAATGTTTTGTTTGGTTTCGGTATAACGGAAACCTTGAATGGCAATCAATACCACTACAAAAAGGGCAAAAAATCGTAATTGTTTCATATATGTTGGTTGTTTAAATAAAGACTTGTTCACTTTTCACTAACAGTTTTTCGTCAGATTGGTTGAAAATTGCTTTGGTATTTTTCTTATTTCATTTTTTAAGCTAGCTTTGTTTGACCTCCGAACTATATCAGTTCAAATTTCCAGGTCTAAGATTGTTTTTTAATTTATTGCAATAAAAGTATTCATTTTATGGCCAAGTATATTTTTGTTACCGGTGGCGTAACAAGCAGTTTAGGTAAAGGGATTATAGCCGCCTCATTGGCAAAATTATTACAGGCCAGAGGGCTTAAAGTAACCATCCAAAAATTTGATCCTTATATCAATGTAGATCC
>NCHN01000055.1 GCA_002281875.1 Sphingobacteriia bacterium 24-36-13
ATAGGTATCTGCTATGTATTTAAATAAACCCATACTCGCTTTTAGGCAAAATGTTGCCGACAAGTATACCATTTATAACAGCCTTTTTGCTGCCCTCCCCTTTTCTGGGATAGCCAATGTGGGGGCATTACTGCCCATCTTATTGCAATCATGTATTGATGGATACCAAACGGGTAAAACGCCAAAAGAAATTATTGAAGATTTCTTTAATAGGCAAGCCCAAGTTAGCAATGAAGAAGAACAGGTAGACCGATTATTCAAATTTGTACAATATATTGAACGGCAGGTGGTGCTATTTGATGCAATTGAAGACGCTGCTTTTGATACCGTTCACAACTTAAACGGAACGGGTAGTTTGAAAGCTTTATATAATGAAGCTTATTTTAAAGGGAAACTCCCTTTGTTGAGAGAGAAGCTGAAACAATTCAAAGTAAGGGTAGTATTAACAGCCCATCCAACCCAATTTTATCCAGGTAGTGTTTTGGGGATTATTCATGATTTAGGTGAAGCTATCGCTAAAAACGATTTTGAAACCATCAACCTCTATATACAACAATTGGGAATTACCCCGTTTTTTAATAAGAAACAACCAACTCCTTTGGATGAGGCCGTTAACTTAATGTGGTACCTAGAAAATATTTTATACCAGTCGATTGGAAATATTTATAATTTTATTAGCAACGAAATTTTAGAAGAGGAAAATCATAATCCATTTATTGAATTGGGGTTTTGGCCTGGAGGCGATAGAGATGGGAATCCATTTGTAAATGCATCAACAACCCTAAAAATTGCAGAATCATTAAGAAGTGCCATAGTAGTTTGTTATTACAGGGATATTAGAAAATTAAAAAGAAGACTCACTTTTTCTGGAGTTGATATGCTGGTCGCAAAATTGGAAGCACAATTGTATGAAAATGTGTTTAGACCAGAAGAAAGCAGAAGGATTCACCAGAAAGAGCTACTAGGAAAATTACAAGAAATAAAAGATTTGATGGTTGCTAATCATCATTCATTATACATTAATCGAGTAAACAGCTTGATTAATAAAGTAAAGATTTTTGGTACTTGGTTTGCTTCAATTGATATAAGACAAGACAGTAGAATTCATACAGCTGTTATTAAAAATATTGATGCTACACTCAAAGAAAACAATAAGCCGGGCATTCTTCCCAACAACTATGATACATTCGGCCAAGAAGAAAAAATCAATTGTTTATTAAATATTGATCAAGTGATTGGTGTAGATGATACTTCAACTGAAATAGCCAAAGACACGGTTGAAAGTATTTTTGCCATCAATAGTATTCAACAAATCAATGGAGTACAAGGTTGTCATCGTTATATTATCAGTAATTGTCAGTCTGCATTAAATATGATAGAGGTATTTACCCTTTTTAAATTATGCGGATGGAATACCGACCAGCTTTCGGTAGATATTGTTCCATTGTTCGAAACCATCGACGACTTAAAAGAAGCTGAACAAATCATGCAATGGCTTTATCAATTACCAATTTATAAAAAGCATTTACAAGCTCGTGCCCAATCGCAAACGATTATGTTAGGATTTAGTGATGGCACTAAAGATGGTGGTTATTTACAAGCCAATTGGAGTATTTACACTGCAAAAGAAAAACTAACTGCTATATCAAGAGAAAATGGAATTAAAGTAAAATTTTTTGACGGTCGAGGAGGACCTCCTTCTAGAGGTGGTGGAAAAACCAATAAATTTTATGCTTCATTGGGTAATAATATTGAAAACGAAGAAATACAATTAACCATTCAAGGACAAACCATCACTTCCAATTTTGGAACACTTAAGTCGGCTCAATATAATTTAGAGCAATTATTAAGTGCTGGAATTAGTAACACCGTATTTGCAGAAAATAGGATTGAATTAAGCCCAACACATAGAAACTTATTGGAAGAATTGGGAGGCATTAGTCACCAAGTTTATCAATCATTTAAAAAACATCCGCAGTTTCTCCCGTACATGCAACAGTTTAGTCCATTGAATTACTACAACAAAAGTAATATTGGAAGTAGGCCTGGCAAAAGAGGTAACTCAGACAAACTAGTATTTGAAGATTTAAGGGCAATACCCTTTGTTGGCAGTTGGAGTCAATTAAAACAGAATGTTCCCGGATATTTTGGAGTTGGCTCTGCATTACAGCAATTAAAAAATACAGGCAGGTGGAATGAAGTAAAATCTTTGTTTACTGAAGTGGCTTTTTTTAGAACATTGATTGATAATAGTATGATGAGCATGCTCAAATCATTCTTTCCCTTAACAGCATATATTCAAGAAGATCCACTATTCGGTCCTGTTTGGAATTTGATTAAAGCTGAATACGATTTAACCCATTCACTGGTCTTAGAGTTATCTGGTAATAACGTTTTAATGGAAGATGATCAGCCAGGAAGGGCTTCCATATTGATGAGAGATAAAATTGTATTACCACTTTTAACCATTCAGCAATACGCATTACACCAATTAAAGAATGAACAAATTGCAGAAGACCTCAAGATGAATTATGAAAAATTAATTACCCGATCTATGTTTGGAATCATCAATGCTGCTAGAAATTCAGCTTAATCAACTGTCTTTCCAATTCCATAGATGTAAACAGGCATAAGTTCTATAGGGAGCCCATTTTTGCGAGATTTTTAGCATCTTTTCCTGCATCGTTTTCTTATGGGTGGTATCAATTTTATACAACTTACACATGGCTTGTTGTATACCCAAATCGTCTACTGCAAAAACATCTTCCCGCCCTAAACCAAACATCAATAACATTTCTACTGTCCATTTACCTACCCCTTTAATTTGAACCAATAATGATATGATAGTATCATCATTCATAGTAGAAAGCTTTCGATCTGTAATTCCATTTTCTAAACAGAAAAGCGCTACGTTTTTTACATAACCCACTTTGGCATTACTTAACCCAATAGACCTAAGTATTTCATTGGGTGTTTCCAATACTTCTTCTACTTTGGGTTCCTTCCCATTGTATAAAGCTAGAAATCGTTTATATATAACTGCGGCAACTTTAGTACTTAATTGCTGGCTCATAATACTAGCCATCAAACGAATAGGTATATTCTTTTTTCGCTTTAATACAAATGGGTCTTGCGTTAAAATAGATGCCAATTTTTTATCGTTCTGCAAATGACTCATATAATCCATTAGAGAAAGTTAACTAATTTTAATATACACTTATTGACACAATTATGAAAAAGCAACTCTTTTGTATTTTATTACTTACTGCATTCGGAATCAGTAATTGCTTAGGGCAAGCTGGTCCGGAGAAACAAATCAGAAAAATCCTGAAAGAACAAACTGAAGCTTGGAACAGAGGTGATATTGATGCTTTTATGAAAGGGTACTGGAACAACGACAGCCTACTTTTTGTAGGTAAAAATGGACCTACATATGGTTTCGTCAATACACTCAATAACTATAAAAAAAACTATCCCAACAAAGACTATTTGGGGCAACTAAACTTTACTTTACTCGAAGTAAAGCCATTGTCTAAACAACTCTGGATGGTATTGGGAAAATGGGAGTTAACCAGAACTGCTGGAAATGTGAGTGGGCACTACACGCTGTTATTCAAAAAAATAAATGGTGCATGGGTCATTATCATGGATCATAGTAGTTAGTAGGGTCTGGTTAAAAGAGCTTACCTTGTATTTATTAAAAAAATTCTTGTATGATATTAATTATTCTAGGCATCATTTTGTTGGTTGCCGCTGGTTTTATGAATAAAGAAAGAGAAGAGTTTATTAAACTAGCTAAGGGAGTAAGAATTGCAGGTATCGTTATTGCTTTGGTTGGGGTATTCAGTTCCTGCATTAAACAAATTGACGCAGGCCAAATTGGAGTACAAAGTTTATTTGGTAAAATATCTAACAATATTTTATACAGTGGTTTAAACATTGTTAACCCATTGGTTGAAGTAAGAGAGGTAGATATCAAAACACAGAACTATACCATGAGTGGGGTAAATGATGAAGGGGAACTTTCTGGGGATGATGCCATTCGTGTATTAACTGCCGATGGCTTAGAAGTGGTAATAGACTTAACTGTATTATATAGGGTTACAGCTAGTGAAGCTCCAAGATTAATTAGAGAAACAGGGCTTGATTTTAGAGACAAAATAGTACGTCCACTCACTAGAACAAAAATTAGAGACAATGCGGTTTATTATACTGCCATTGATTTGTATTCTTTAAAAAGAGATTTATTTAAAAATAGAATTTATAAATCAATTGATGAAGACTTTAAAAAAAGAGGTTTGATTTTAGAACAATTATTGGTGCGGAATATTACTTTACCAGCAAACGTAAAAACCTCTATTGAAGAAAAAATTAAGGCCGAACAAGACGCACAAAAAATGGAATTTGTTTTGCAGAAGGAAAAACAGGAAGCTGAAAGAAAAAGAGTAGAAGCAAGAGGTATTGCAGATTACCAGCAAATAATCAGCGCTGGTTTAGGAGACAAACAATTGCAATATGAACAAATTCAAGTAATGAAAGCCTTGGTTACTTCACCCAATTCTAAAGTGATTGTACTAGGAAAAGGGAATACCCCTGTAATACTTGATACAAAAGAAAAATAAAACTTAGGTAATCAAAATCCTATTGTTCAAAATCGATGGGTTTACTCCATAGCTTGATTTGCCAGCGCAAGAAAAAGATAAAGCTAGTAATAAACCAGATATAAAAAATGATATTACCCATGGTGATGGTATCATGAAAAAAAGCATGGTCATACATGATTCCTGCGGTAGAATTAATAGCCAACCAAAATAAACCCACAGAAAGGGTATTTACAATTCGTAAAAGGTATTCACGTACGCCTGGTTCCACGATACAATTTTTTGTTATTACAAGTAATTGTCTTTTTTGTTGCAGATCTAGTCAAAGCTTTGGTTACTTGCAGCAGCTAATTTAAGTATGCGGTCAAACTGAGCAGGGGTTAAATCATTATAAAAAAAGTAAATAGGATCTAATTGGGTACCATTTTTATGCACTTCATAATGCAAATGGGGGCCCGTACTTTTTCCTGTGCTTCCTACATAACCTATTACTTCTCCTCTTTTAACCCTAGTGCCTACCCTAGCTTTTATTCGAACCATATGTGCATATAAGGTTTCATATCCAAATCCATGATTTACCACCACCCTATTTCCGTATCCACCTGTATTAAACCCGGCATCCTTTACCACTCCGTCTGCTGCAGCATAAATTGGGGTGCCTATTGGGGCAGTAAAATCTAATCCTGGATGTAATCTTCGGTCTTTATAAACTGGGTCAATCCTATAGCCAAAACCAGAAGAAACCCTATTTAAAGTTCTGTTGCTAATAGGTTGTATGGATGGGATTGCAGCTAATAATTTTTCTTTGTTTTTTACCATATTCTCAATGGCCCCAAATGATTTCACCTGAAAAGCCATCCTTAAACTCAGGTTATTAAGCTGAGCAGCCATGCTGGTCACCAACTCGGTCTCCCCCATACTTTGCACCAATAGCACTTCTTTTTTCTTCTCCATTTCCTTTACCCTGGCACTATCTGGTATGGGGTTCGATTCAAAGATGGATCGATAAACATAATTGTCTCTATTGGCTATTTCGTCCATTTGGAGCTGTAACTGTTTAATTCGCTCATCCATTACCTTGTAATTCTGCTTCAAATCGTCATTTTGTTGGCGAAGCAACTTTTCTTTGGGAGAATCTATATAACGGAAAGTAATGGCAAAAATGAGGATTCCAGTAACTATGGATGCTGCTATATACCCTAATACCTGAAGCAACCTAACCCTAAGCGGGGTAGTCAGCTTCTCAAAGCGCATATTATGTGTATTATAGTAGTATTTTACCTTTTTCATGATCGGTTTTCAGCCCCTTAAATCCGTACCTTTGCCCCTTTAAATAACAACAAATATAGTTTCTACAGCCTTAATGGCATATAAAAAGTAATTCATCATGACGAGTGCCGAAATTCGCCAACAATTCTTAGATTTTTTTGCTTCAAAAAAGCACCAAATCGTTCCTTCTGCGCCAATAGTAGTAAAAAACGATCCAACCCTACTATTCACCAATGCTGGAATGAACCAATTCAAAGATTATTTTCTTGGAAATTCTGTACCAGCCAGCCCAAGAATTGCAGATACCCAAAAATGTTTGCGCGTAAGTGGCAAGCACAACGACTTAGAAGAAGTAGGGGTTGATACTTATCACCATACCATGTTTGAAATGTTGGGTAACTGGAGTTTTGGTGATTATTTTAAAGCAGAAGCGATTGCTTGGAGCTGGGAACTCCTTACAGAAATATACAAGCTTCCCAAAGATCGATTATATGTTTCGGTATTTGAGGGTGATCCTTCTGAAGGCATACCAGCATCTACCCTTGCATTACAGGAATGGAAAAAATTGGTGGCAGAAGACCACATCATATATGGCAATAAAAAAGACAATTTCTGGGAGATGGGAGACACCGGACCATGTGGCCCCTGCTCTGAAATACACGTGGATTGCCGTTCAGATGAGGAACGCTCGCTTGTTCCGGGCAGTCAACTGGTGAATAAAGACCACCCCCAAGTCATAGAAATCTGGAACAATGTATTTATTCAATACAACAGATTAAAAGATGGCTCACTGGTAGAATTACCAGCCAAACATGTTGATACTGGAATGGGATTTGAAAGATTGGTAAGGGTTATTCAAGGAAAACAAAGCAACTACGATACAGACGTATTTACTGGAACATTTGAAGCAATTGAAAAACTAACCGGCAACAAATACGACCGCTCCGATTCAAAAGAAGCGATTGCATTCAGAGTTATAGCAGATCATATTAGGGCAATTGGTTTCACCATTGCCGATGGTCAATTACCATCCAATACAGGTGCGGGATATGTAATCAGAAGGATTTTAAGAAGAGCAGTTAGATATTATTATTCTTATTTGAATTATAAGCAACCATTACTATTTCAATTGATGCCCGTGTTGGCAAAACAATTTGAAAAAGTATTTCCTGAATTACTTCAACAATTGGATTTTGTAAATAAAGTAGTAAAAGAAGAAGAAGATGCATTCTTAAAAACCTTAGATAAAGGTTTAAAAAGAATGGATGACATGATTAAGAACAGCACCGATATCATTGATGGCAAAGCCGCATTTGAATTGTTCGACACTTTCGGTTTCCCAATAGACCTTACCAGATTAATTGCTGCTGAAAATAATAGAACCATAGACGAAGCTGGATTTGAAAATGAAATGCAGCAACAAAAGAGTAGAAGTAGAGCAGCTGCAACGCTAGATACAGAAGATTGGGTAATTGTTTCAGAAGAAAAAGGATCGGGATTTGTTGGATACAATCAATTAACTACCACCAGCAATATTACCAAATACAGAAAAATCAGTGCAAAAGGAAAAACTCAGTTTCAATTGGTATTTAATACCACTCCGTTTTATGCAGAAAGTGGAGGTCAGGTGGGTGATTCAGGTTGGTTAGATTTTGGTAGTGAAAAAATATCAGTAACAGATACCAAAAAAGAGAACGACTTGATTGTACATTTTGTAAAT
>NCHN01000020.1 GCA_002281875.1 Sphingobacteriia bacterium 24-36-13
TCGCTGGCAATACGTTTTCGCTCTTTCTCCTCTGAATCAATTACTGCAATTGCAGCATTTTTTTGTTGTTCAAATAGTTTTTGCTGGTAAGCTTTTTCTTGAATGGACTTATTTCTTCTATAAACAAAATATATTACAAGGGACAAAAAACCTACGCTAATCAATACTATTACAATTTGGTTGTTTTTTCTACTAACTTCCAATTCTTTAATTCTATTTTGTTCAGCAAGTCTTACAATTTTTGCTTCTTTAAAACTAGAGTCTAGTTTGGCTTGTAATAATAGTTGGTTTTGCTCAGTCAATAATAAACTGTCGGAAATGATTTGCAAATTGGCATCTGCTAATTTTAATTTTTGCTCTGCTATTTTAAATAGACTTTGATTGATGGCCAATTGCTGGTTGGCTATTTCTAAGGATTTAATTGAATCAGATTTGTTTAAAAGTGATATGGCGTATTCTTTTTTCTGCGTTTCATATTTGGTTTGTAATTCATTTACTTCTTTTATTACTTTATCACCCATGAATTTTTCATTGATACGCATGTACTTGGTTCTATACACCAATGCGCTTTGGTAATTACCCATTGCAGAATCTAGAGAAGATCGGTGATTGTAAATTTCTCCAAAACTATAATCGTCCGCCTTATTGTCTATAGCGGTTTGCTCCGCTTTTTCAAACCATATCAATGCTTCTTTATATTGCTTTAACCCAGACAATGAAAATCCGATATTCTGTTCAATAAGTGCAACGCCAGCTTTAGATTGGTTGATATTGGCCAATTCTAATCCCTTTTTTAATAGAGGAATAGCTGCTTCATAATTCTGCTGTCTAATGTTCATGGCACCCATATTATTGTATACCACTTGCATTCCTCTTTTAAAATCTACTTTATTAAAATAAACCAAGCTTTTGTTGAGTTCTTCAATTGCCTTTGGATAATCATTTAAGTCTACATACACATTCGCAATATTGACATGTGCTATTCCTAAATTTCTCCAATCTTGCGACAGGTAATTTGATTTAATGGATTTATTAAAATATTCAATTGCCTTGGGAAAATTTTTTGTTTGATAAAATAATCTTCCAATATTGTTTTGGGTTGCACCAATAGTTTTAGTGTCGTTTAATAGTTCTTGTATTTCTAAAGACTTAATTAGATAAATCAACGCAAGTTTAGGTTCTGTCTTTTCAGTAAACATTGCTCCAGCATTATGGTACAATACACTTAATGCTTTTTGATCATTTATTTTCTTATAGATTGATTCTGCTTTATCAAAATAATTAGCAGACTCTTCAAAATTTCCAGATAAGGATAATGCTTGTCCCAACATGGTAAAATTTGCAGCCATTTCTTTTGATCTTTTGATTTGTTGCCAAATCAGGGCTTCTTGATTTAAAAAAGGGATGGCTTTTTGTGGAACCCTTTTGATAATGTAATAATTGGCTTTTGCCCTTAGTGATGCTGCAATCCCTGGTTTAAACATTAAGGAATTAGAATAGTTGGTAACTATATTGGCGTACTTAAAAGTATTGGCAGAGTCAATAAATGAATAATAGAATGCTAATTGTGCAAGATTATTTAATTGACTAGTGTCTTTAATAACTGTAGGCGTAATTTTTTTTAGACTATCAATTTCTTTTTGATATTGTGCCAAACTCCTTTTAGCGCAAAAAAAAATTGAAATGAAAAATAAGGCAAATGTCCTTATGGGAATTGGTTTCATATTCTAAAAGTAACACCCTCAATGGCTAATTGGGTTTTAGGAAATACTTCTAAAGCTTCTTTTAAGTAGTCATGTAATTCTTCAAATTTGCTACTAAAATGGCCAAGCAATAAGCCTCCGGCATTGGCATTCATTGCAATTGTTGCAGCTTGAGATGTTGTTGAATGAAATCTTGCAGCAGCTCTTTCTTCCATGCCGTTCAAATAAGTAGCTTCATGATAAATCATTGTTACATCTTTTGCTATATTGATTAGCCTTTCATCATAAATGGTATCGGCGCAATAAGCATAGCTTTTTGCAGGTGAATTGGGTATAGTAACTTGCTCGTTATATACTACGGAGCCATCTTTTGCGGTATAATCATACCCCATTTTTAATGAGGGGTAAAAGGCAGCTGGAATATCAAAGTTGATTGCTTTTTCTTTGTCCAATTTTCTTGGATGCTTTTTTTCTTTTATTAAAAACCCCCAACAAGGAATACGGTGTTGAGTATGGAAAGCCTCTACTGAAAATTTGGGGGTATCTAAAATAACTTCCTCATCATTTAATGGATGGAAAACCAATTCATAAGGTAGGGTAGTAGAAGCAACTTTTAATTGCAGCGATATAATTTCTTCTAACCCTGGGGGAGCAAATAAATGGAGTGGCTGCTCTCTGTTTAACAAAGCCATACTACTTATTAAACCTATTAGTCCAAAATAATGGTCTCCGTGTAAGTGCGAAATGAAAATATGGTTTAATTTCCCCCGCCGTATTTTATACCTTGAGAGCTGCATTTGAGTACCTTCTCCACAATCAATTAATAAGAGTTGGTCGTTAATGGTAACTATCTGTGCACTAGGATGCCTGTCATAGGCTGGTAATGCTGAATTGTTTCCTAAAATAGTTACAGCAAACATAAGGACTTAATAATGATTAATTTATAATTGATGAAGATAAGACAAATTAATATTTTTTATGCTGCATAACTATCCTATTTTATATCATTTATCATAGTAGATGAGAGATTTAGCCCTATTTATTTAGGGTAAACTAAAAAAAAGCATATAATTTGTATTTTTTAAGGAAAAATGGTACTTTTGCACCGAAAAAAAAGAAAGAGTCTAATTCCGGAGTCTATTTAAAAACTTAGAGATGCCTTATTTAACTACAGAAAGAAAAGCCAGCATTTTTGCTGAATTTGGTGGAAAAGCAAGCAACACAGGTTCAATTGAAGCGCAAGTTGCTATTTTAACTGAGCGTATTGCCCATATTTCAAAGCACTTACAAGCAAACAAACACGATCATTCAACTCAACGTGGGTTAATGATGATGGTTGGTCAGCGTAAGCGTTTATTGGCTTACATGCAAAAGCATAACTTAAGCGGATACCGTGCGCTAATTGAGAAATTAGGTCTGAGAAAATAATTCTTCAGTCATGTTATAAAACCATTCCCAACTCACATTTTATTGTAGTTGGGAATAGTTGTTTTATCCTGTATCTTACAATCAGCCATTCAAACCATTGATTGAAGCTCAAATAGCTTCTAATCAATTCATATAAAAGATTATGTTATCACAACCAATAAGTGTTCAATTTAACCTAGACGAAAAACGTCAGGTAACTCTTGGGACAGGTAAATTGGCTCGTCAAGCAGACGGAGCAGTTACTGTTCAACAAGGAAACTGTATTATTATGGCTACAGTTGTAGCTAATAAAGACCCAAAAGATGGGCAGGATTTCTTCCCTTTAAGCGTAGACTATCAAGAAAAATTTGCATCCGCAGGTCGTGTTCCAGGATCTTTTTTCAAAAGAGAAGCTCGTTTAAATGACTATGAAATATTAACCAGCCGATTAATTGATCGTGCCTTAAGACCATTATTCCCAGAAGATTATTTATGTGATGTTCAGGTATTGGTGAGTCTTATTTCAAGTGATGCGGATATTTTGCCAGATTCATTGGCTTGCTTAGCTGCATCGGCAGCATTGGCTGTTTCAGATATTCCAATTAAAGAAATTATTTCTGAAGTTAGAATTGCTAGAGTGAATGGACAATTCATTATCAACCCTACAAGATCTGAATTAGCTAATTCTGACCTTGAATTTTTGATTGCAGCTACTGAGAAGAATTTGATGATGGTAGAAGGGGAAGCAAAAGAGTGTGCTGAAGCAGATTTAGTTAAGGCACTTGAGATTGCACACGATGCTATTCGTATTCAAATTAAGGCACAAGCTGAATTAAGAGCAAAAGCAGGAGTTACTACAAAGCGGGACTATAAGAAGCCTGAGCAAGATGAACAAATCAAGGAATTGGTGTACAACTTTGCGAAAGACCGTGTATACGAAATTTCAAGAAAAGGGTCTGCAAAGCATGAGCGTTCTGATGCTTACAGTGCTTTGAAAGATGAAATTATGGCTAGTTTACCTGCAGATGTTACAGATTTACAGAAAAAGTTAGCAAAAAAATATTACGAAGACCTTAAATGGGAAGTCGTAAGAAATATGATCTTAGAAGATCGTATTCGTTTAGACGGACGTAAATTAGATGAAGTAAGACCATTGGCTATGGAAGTAGAACCACTTCCAACTCCACACGGCTCTGCTTTATTTACTAGAGGTGAAACTCAATCCCTTACAACGGTTACTTTCGGAACTAAATTAGATGAGTTATTAGCTGAAACCGCAGCAAAATCAGAATATTCAAAATTCTTCTTGCATTATAATTTTCCACCATTCTCAACAGGTGAAGTTAAAATGATGCGTGGTGTTGGAAGAAGAGAAGTTGGTCATGGTAACTTGGCTCAACGTTCATTAAAACAAATGATGCCTTCATCAACAGAGTTTGCATATACAGTTAGAATTGTAAGTGATATTTTGGAAAGCAATGGTTCATCTTCAATGGCAACTGTTTGTGCCGGATCATTGGCTTTAATGGATGCTGGTGTACCTGTTCCAAAGCATGTAAGTGGGGTTGCAATGGGTTTAATTACTCGTGAAGATGGTAAGTATGCAATCTTAACTGATATCTTAGGTGATGAAGACCATTTAGGAGATATGGACTTTAAAGTTACTGGTACTAAAGACGGTATCTGTGGAGTTCAAATGGACATTAAAGTAGATGGTCTAAGTATGGAAGTGATGATGGAAGCATTAACTCAAGCAAGAGCTGGCAGATTACATATCCTAGATGCTATGTATGAGTGTATTCCTGCCCATAGAGCCGAAGTGAAACCACATGCGCCAAGAATGGTTAAATTAATTATTGATAAAGAATTCATTGGAGCAGTTATTGGACCAGGTGGAAAGGTAATTCAGGAAATTCAGCGCGAAACTGGTGCAACTGTTAATATTGAAGAAGTTGGCAACACTGGCGAAGTAAGCATTTTCTCTGCTTCAAAAGAAAGCTTAGATAAAGCAGTTAATTGGGTAAGAAGCATTACAGCTGTTCCAGAAGTAGGTGATGTATACGAAGGACCTATCAAAGGAATCAAAGAGTTTGGTGCGTTTGTAGAATTTATGCCTGGCAAACAAGGTTTGTTGCATATCAGCGAGATTAGCTGGAGCCGCCTTGAATCTATGGATGGATTGTTCAAAGAAGGAGATATGGTTAAAGTTAAATTGGTAGGGTTAGATCCAAAGACCGGTAAGTTTAAATTAAGCCGTAAAGCCTTAATGCCAAGACCAGAACAAAAACCAAGAGAAAATAATCCTGAAAACCAAGGATAATTCAGCATATTTTTTGCAACTCAATGGCCCGTATTCGGGCCATTGATATTTTAAATAACGACCATGACTCAACAATACCAGGAGGTAATAATACCGATAGCTAATCAAGTAGATGATCTATCTGAAATGTTGATTGCTCAATTAGCAGAATTAGGCTATGACGGTTTTTTAGAAGAACCCAATGAACTGAAAGCGTATATTTCTTCAGAATTGTTCAGCCAAGAAGCACTCACCAATTTATTAGCTACGTATCAATTATCTGCAGTAACGAATAGCATTGAAAAACAGAATTGGAATATTTTATGGGAGTCTAATTTTAGTCCTATGCAAGTAGACCAATTTGTAGGTGTAAGGGCTTCATTTCACCAACCCATTCAAAACGTTCAGCACGAACTCATCATTACGCCTAAAATGAGTTTTGGAACAGGGCATCATGGTACTACTTATTCAGTTATGAAATTGATGGAATCAATCAATTTTAGTGGTAAAAAGGTTTTTGATTTTGGAACAGGAACTGGGATTTTAGCAATCTTAGCTGAAAAACTAGGCGCCGCATTGGTTGTAGGAGTAGACAACGACTCTTGGTGTATTGAAAATGCCGAAGAAAATGTGCATGTGAATAAATGTAAAAATATTCATATTGCTTTGTCTGATACTATTACTACCAATGAACAATATGATATTGTCATTGCCAATATCAATAGACATATTTTAGAAGCTAATATGTTATTGTTTCCACAAATAATCAACCCAGATGGAATTTTAATATTAAGTGGTTTATTATTAAGCGATGAACTAGAAATGATTGAATTGTGTAAACAATCCGGGTTTAAACATGAACAAACCTTAACCAAAGAAGGGTGGATAGCCATACAATTTTCGGTTAATTAGGTTCGTTTTTGTGTTAAGAAATTATTAACTTAGATAATTGTTTATCTTTGTGCCCCCAATAAATACGTACATGAACGAAGTTATATTGATTTTGTTGGCTTATTTAATAGGTTCTGTGCCAACAGCTGTTTGGATTAGCAAGCATTTTTTCAAAATAGATATCAGAGATTACGGTAGTGGTAATGCAGGAGCGACTAATACATTTAGGGTGCTTGGCTCTAAATGGGGAACATTCGTAATGATGGTTGATGTGTTAAAAGGGATTATTGCTACCTCATTATATATTTTATTACCCTATTATTTAACTGACGAATGGGATAGAACCAATTTTATGATTGGATTAGGGCTGGCAGCTGTATTAGGCCATATATTCCCAATTTGGGCTGGCTTTAGGGGAGGAAAAGGTGTTGCCACACTGTTAGGTATGGCGGTTGCCATTCAGCCTTTAGTAGCACTTTGTTGTGTAGGGGTATTTTTAATTGTATTATACTTAACCAGATTCGTATCGCTAAGCTCCATTCTAGCTGGTGTTTCTTTCATGGTCTTTATCTTATTCATCTTTAATGAGAAAGAAACATTGTATCGCATTTTTGCAGTATTGGTTGCATTAATGGTGATTTTGACACATCAAAAAAATATAGGAAGAATTCTAAAAGGTACAGAAAGTAAGATCCCATTATTTAGATCAAGGGATAAGGAAAGAAGAAGAAAGTAATTGTTGTTGTACTTAAATTTTTGCATGAAAAAGATTATTCAATCAGTAACGCTTTTGGCGATCATTGTTGTAGCTATAGCTTGTCAAAGAAATGCCATCACAGGAAGAAAGCAGTTAACATTGGTTCCAGAATCGGAAGCACAATCATTGGCAGTAAGTCAATACAAATCTTTTTTAAATACCAATAAAGTAGTTAACGGAACAGCAGATGCTGTTATGGTTAAGCGGGTAGGAGAAAGAATTGTAACTGCGATTAAGAAATATTATCAACAAAAAGGATTATCAAACGAACTAGATGGGTATACATGGGATATTAATTTAGTAAACGACAAACAAATGAATGCTTGGTGTATGCCAGGAGGAAAAATTGTTGTTTATACAGGAATATTGCCAATTACACAAAACGAAGCGGGTTTAGCGGTTGTAATGGGACATGAAATAGCTCATGCATTAGCAAGACATGGAAGCGAAAGAATGAGTCAAGGGTTACTTCAACAAGGGCTAGGAGCCGGCATGTCAATTGCGCTATCGAATAAGCCACAATTAACTCAAGACATATTTAATGCATCTTATGGGATTGCTTCGGGCACTATAATGCCTGCTTTCAGTAGAAGTAACGAGTTAGAAGCCGACCGATTTGGTTTAATGTTTTCAGCTCTGGCAGGGTATGATCCAAGAGAAGCGCTATCATTTTGGAAAAGGATGTCTGGTGCAGCAGGTGGTGGAAATACCAATTCTATCTTGAGCACACACCCTAGTGATGCAGAAAGAATGGCAGCATTAGAAAAAATCATGCCTAGTACTATTCAGAATTACTATAAAAAGTCATAACATTTTTTTAACTTTGCAACTTTAATTGCATTTATAAAACTCCTTTAAGGCATGTCGAATCAAACGCTACTCGAAAAACTACAATTAAAGGACGAGAAGAATCTACTAATTCAGGGATTACCTTCTTCAGTAGAGAAACAGTTTGCTAAACTAACTTATGCGAAGAATATTACCCCTTTATTAAGGAGTAAGAAAGTTGATTTTGCATTGGTTTTTGCTTTAAGTGAACAACAATTAAAGAATCTTTTAAAAGAAGTGATTCCTGCTTTGCATAATGAAAGCAAGTTATGGATTGCATATCCTAAGAAGACCAGTAAAATTGCCAGCGATTTAAATAGAGACTGTAGCTGGGAATGTTTAACTGCACAAAATTTTGAATGCGTTCGTCAAGTAGCTTTAGATCATGTTTGGAGTGCAATGCGCTTTAAGAAAACAGATCAGATACCCAATAAAGAAAGAAATTTTTCAGAAGCTAAGTTGGCAGTAAATGGAGTAGATTTTGAAAAAAGATTGGTTAAAGCGCCAGTTGAATTAGATCGCTTATTTACTACCCATGAAGAAGCCAAGGAATTTTTCACTTCACTTTCTTTTACCAATCAAAAAGAGTATGTTACTTGGATTGAAGGTGCTAAAAAAGAGGAGACTAGAAAAAGAAGGTTGGAGACTGCATTAGAGAAATTACTAGCAGGCAAAAGCAATCCTTCTGAAAAATAATCTTGATTTATTGTTTAGCTTCTAATTCCATTACTTGTTCAAATAGCTGTTCGTACTCTTTATTAAGGGAACTGATTCTTTCCTTTACTCCCTTATAAGCAATTTCTAACTCTGCAAATTGACTCTTATTGGTATAAGTAGCTGGATTACCCATTTCTATTTCAATTTTCTTTTGCTCTTCTTGGGCTTTGCTTAAAGATTCTTCAATTTGACTCAATCTCTTTTGTTGTTTTTGAAGTTCCTTTTGCAATTCTTTATTAATAGGTTGAGTGTTTTTAACAACTGGGTCTGCTGCTTTTACAGGCTCTTTTTTTATAGCAGGCTTTATTATTTCTTTACTCTCCCCAATATTCGCCTTACGTTGTTTTTCCATTCGCTCGTTCCAATCAACCCATTCTTGATAAGAGCCTTTAAATTCTTTTATTTGATGGTCTACAATCTCCCAAATTTTATTGGCAGTTTTAGAAATAAAATAACGATCGTGACTTACTAAAATATAGGAGCCTTCGTACTTATTTAATGCTTCGGCTAACAATTCAACTGAATGCATGTCTAAGTGGTTGGTCGGTTCATCCAAAATTAAAAAGTTGCCTCTGCTTACAATAGTTTTAGCCAAAGCTACTCTGGCTTTTTCACCTCCACTCAAAACCCTTATTTTTTTATCTACGTCTTCGCCACTAAATAAAAATGACCCTAATAGGCTTCTTAGTTCAACATCGTTTTTCTTGCTGCCACAACCTTGTAATTCTTCCAGAATATTATTAGTCATAGTAAGTGCTTCTAGCTGGTGCTGTGCATAAAAACTTTCTTCTACATTATGCCCCCAAACTCTTTCCCCACTGAATTCTTCTGTACCAGCAATCATTCTTAAAAGAGTAGACTTTCCCTTACCGTTGGCACCAATCAATGCAATTTTATCGCCTCTTTCAATTTCTGCAGATGCATTTTCTACAATAGTAAGATCCCCAAAACTTTTGGTTACTTCTTTTAATGTTACCAATATTTTACCCGGAACTTTTTCTAATTGGAAATTGATGCGCATATTGGGGCGCTCCAATTGCACGTCTTCAATTTTGTCTAGCTTGTCTAATCTTTTTTGCACACTTTGTGCTTGCGCTGCTTTACTAGCTTTAGCTTTGAATCTTTCTATGAATCGTTCTTGTTGGCGTATGTAATCTTGTTGATTCTCAAATGCCTTTTGTTGCATTTCAATTCTAATTTCCTTCTCTGTTTCATAAAACTCATAGTTGCCAGAATAAATATGTAGTTCTTGTTGGTACAATTCTACTATTTTATTGACCATTCTATTTAAGAAGAATTTATCGTGACTCACAATTACCACACTTCCCTTATAATGTATTAGGTATTTTTCTAACCATTCAATAGATGGAAGATCTAAGTGGTTGGTAGGTTCATCCATCAACAATACATCTGGTTGTTGTAGAATCATTTTTGCCAATAAAACCCTCATTCTCCAACCTCCACTAAACTGCTTGTATGGTTTCACCAAATCCTCATTAGAAAAACCTAAACCATGCAATACCTCTTCGGCTTTATGATGAATATTGTACCCATCTAAAACATCCAATTCATGTAAACTATCTGTATACTTAATTAATAATTCTTCGTCTTCGGGATTTTTCTCCAATTCAATTCCCAATTGTTCAATCTCTTTTTCTACAGCACGAACCCTCTCAAAAGCCCCTAAAGCTACTTCAGTGATGTTTTCATTGGTATCAAAACTCAATAAATCTTGGTGCAAATAGCCAATAGTAGTTTCTTTACTTTTTTCAACAGTGCCTTTTGATGGGGTATATTCACCCACCAGCACCTTTAATAAGGTTGACTTGCCCGTACCATTGTAGCCCACTAAACCAATTCTATCACCAGGTTGAATATGCCAGGTAGCATCAGCTACAATTACTCTTGCACCAAATTCGAATGTTACATTTTGAAATCCAATCAGCATTGCAGGTCTTTATTTTGCGTGCAAAGGTAATTGGAATGGGCTCCCAAATGAAATTGCTTTAATTTTGTTTTAAATTAAGCATAAATGAAAAATTTCGGTTTAGGTCTCTTACTAGTTCTATTTGCTGCTTGTGGCGAAAACCTACTAAAAGAAGAAAAAGTATCAATTGTATATAACACTACTAGGGTAAGTGCCAATTCAGACGTTTTCAATAGCCAATTCAGTCTTTTCTTAAATAGTTATTTTAATTTAAAAGATGCATTTATTAAGGAGCAAATAAATGCCATAGATGCTGCTGCAGATAGTGTGTCCAAATTGAGTAAAGCGATACCATTAAAAGAGTTAAAAGCGGATAGTACACAAAAAACAGCTCAAATACTAATTGAATCCATTAAAGCGGAATTAATTGGATTAAAAGGGGAAACGGATATAGAGGAAAAGCGAAAAGCTTTCCAAATGTTGGGAGAACAATTATTGGTTTTGATTCAAACAGTACAATACGATCGTCAAATCATATACAATCAATATTGTCCAATGGCCATGGATAATAATGGGGCGACTTGGTTAAGTAATAAAGCGGAAATTCAAAACCCATATTTACCTAAAACCATGTTAGAATGTGGGGAAGTAAAAGACACATTAAACTATTTTGTTAAATAGGTTTGTAACGAACCATTCAATCATCCATTTGTTTACTTAGTATGAGAAAATGGTATCTGTTTGTTATCCTTTTACACGGAGTATTATTTGGTTTAGGACAAGAAAAAGTAACCCTAAATGGATATATCAAAGATGGGCTTTCTGGAGAAACGCTTATAGGAGCAAATATTGTTGTAAAGGGCACAGGAAAAACAGTTACAAGTAATAATTTCGGTTTTTTTTCCATTACATTAAAAAAAGGCAAATACCAATTAACCTGCAGTTATATTGGTTATCAAACTAAGGAATTCGAACTTGATTTAAATAATAATACCGAACAACTATTACAATTATTACCCAACTCAGCAAGTGTTTTACAAGACGTAACCGTAAGTGCAAGAAGAAGGGACAATAATGTGAAGACAGCCCAAATGGGCAAAATGGAATTATCTGTAAATACGGCAAAAGCGTTGCCTGCTTTTTTGGGGGAAGTAGATATTCTCAAAACATTACAACTCATGCCTGGTGTTAGAAATGCCGGGGAAGGAAACGCTGGCTTTTATGTGAGGGGAGGTGGTCCAGATCAAAATTTAATTTTATTAGATGATGCAGTAGTTTACAATACAGGACATCTATTCGGTTTCTTTTCGGTGTTTAATTCAGACGCAATCAAAAATGTAAGTTTAATAAAAGGAGGGATGCCAGCCCAATATGGCGGACGCTTGTCTTCTGTGGTGGATATTGCTATGAAAGAAGGGAATAATAATAAAACACAAATAGATGCTGGTATTGGTTTAATAGCTTCAAGATTCTCCATTCAAGGACCTATCAAAAGTAAAAAGTCTTCATTTATTATTTCAGCTAGAAGAACTTATATAGATGCAATTACGAAACCATTGATTAGCAAGTCAAGTGATTTTTATGGTTCAGGATACTATTTCTACGATTTAAATGCTAAAATGAACTTTCAAATTTCAGAGAAAGATCATTTGTATATCAGTGGTTATTTTGGAAGAGATAAATTCAACTTTAATAATGCTGCTCGATCTTTCAAAACGTTAATTGATTGGGGTAATACTACATCAACAGTAAGGTGGAATCATGTATTCAATAAAAAACTATTTTCTAATACAACATTAGTATACAACGATTATCATTTTAATTTAAATGGTGCACAAAACGATTTTAATATCAATCTTTCTTCTGGAATAAGAGATTTAACAGCCAAAACAGATTTTGATTATTATGCTAGTCCTGAACATAAATTAAAATTTGGCGCTCAATTTACTTTCCATACATTCTTGCCAAATATTGTGAGTGGCAATCAAGATAGTGTTGTTTTTACTCCCAATAATGCCAGTAAGAAATTTGCAAGAGAGTGGGCAGTTTATTTGCAAGATGATTGGGAAATTAATAGTAAGCTCAAACTGAATCTAGGATTGCGGTACAGTTTATTTCAACAAACAGGACAGTATACCAATTATACAAGAGACAATAATGGCAATAAATTAGATAGTACTGTTTACGGGTCTGGACAAATAGTGAGACAATATGGAGGATTAGAACCTCGAGCAACATTGCGTTATACGCTCGATGAAACCAGTTCATTAAAAGCAGGAATTACAAGGAATCTTCAATACATACATTTAGTAACCAATGCTGGTTCTTCATTACCTACAGATCTTTGGGTGCCAAGTACCCTTCGGGTTAAGCCTCAATTAAGTTGGCAGTATGCAGCAGGGTACTTCAAAAACTTCAATAATGGCATGTTCGAAACTTCCTTAGAAGTGTATTACAAAACAATGGAAAACCAGATTGAGTATAGAGAAGGGTACACTCCTTCATTAAAAGATCCGGAGGAAGAATTTGTTTTTGGAAGAGGTTGGAGTTATGGGGCAGAATTATTTATTAATAAAGTAAAAGGCAGATTAACGGGTTGGATAGGGTATACCTTGGGTTGGACCTGGCGAAAATTTCCCGATTTAAATCAAGGTGAAAAATATCCAAGTAGATACGATAGAAGGCATGACCTTTCAGTTGTTGCTAATTATACTATTAATGATAAATGGAAAATTGCAGGTGTGTTTGTTTATGGAACTGGAAATGCTATATCAGTTCCTGAGCGGTTCTATTTTATAGGAGGTGTATTGTCGCAACAATATAGTGGTATCAATGCATATAGAATGCGCGCATATCATAGAATGGATATTGCAGCAACTTACACTCCTAAGCCAAAGAAAGAGAGAAAGTACACAACCAATTGGGTATTCAGCTTATACAATGCTTATAGCAGGGCAAATCCATACTTTTTATATTTTGATCAAGAAGGATCAGCTGCCAATGGAACTTTAAACGTGTCGGCCAAACAAGTTTCTTTGTTCCCGGTTTTACCATCGGTGACGTGGAATCTAAAATTTTAATTCTTTGGAATAAACTCAATAACTACTTTAGCATTCCTGCTTTCATTTGAAGTTAAGAATACTTCATATCTTTTTTTACCAGCTGTAATCACCATCAATGCAGTGTTGGGTGGTATCTCGCCAAGGTTCTCAGCAACGATTACTAATTCATGAATATTTTCGTTGGGGCTGCATTTTATTTTTAAAGAAATTGGATTGAATGCCAATCTTCCATGTCTAATAATTTGCTTATTATTGTGGAACACACTAATGGTATCATTATCAATAGTTCCATTGTCGAATAAATCTACTTGTATATTTTCTTCGTCTACTACAATGGTTTTAACCAACTTATTTTCTCTTTCTTGTAATACTTTTGGAACAGGAGTTGCTCTCTTTTCTCTTCCTTGTGTTTCTTCATGTTCACGTTTAATATAAGGTTGAATAGGCAATTCTTCTACATTAGCATTACTTTGTTCTTTTGTAGATTCTTTGGTTAAGGGTATACTCGGTTTGGCAGGAGTAGCAAGGGGTTGTTTTTTATTTGGAATAACAATTCCTTTACTAGTTGTTGATGGTTTTGATACAGTGGGCTTTGTTGACTTTTCAGCAGTATTAGGGTTAGTTGATTTTAAAGACGGGGCAACTGATTTATTATAAAGTGGTTTTTTAGGAGAACTATTTTTCTTTGTTAAAAAAGCTTCCTTTTCAAAATCCGAATCAGGTACTCTTTCTAAGTAAATTTTTCCATTGCCACAATCACCCTTGTCTTTTATATTAATTGAAATAAATGTGCCTTGTAAAACTTCCAATTTGCCCATTTTAGAATAATCTAAATAGCAGGTCATTAAACAGGGTTCGCTCTTATCTCCAATTTTAAGATCAATTAAGCTGTTCTCTTTTAGAATAATTGTTTTTGATTTTACGTTATAAATACCCTGAAAAGAAGCTTTGCCGTAGAATACAGTACTCTTATAAGAATAGGTGACGCCCTTTATGCCATTATTAGGCTGCTGGTCAATTTGAATTTCATATTTGTACATTTCTTCTTGAATACCTTCTCTATATAGTCCATTACTAGAACTAAAATAACCTCTCCAAATGCCCGTAATTTTTTGAGCAGATGAGCAAAGGGAAAGCATTAAAAAAGCAGACAGGGTAAAAACCAACCTCATTTTGCAAATTTACAAGGTACACATGATAAAAAACAGTTAAGGTTTTGTTCAATACGGCTGCCTATTTGCTACATTTGCCATTAGAAATTAAAGATCGAAACAAATTATGATTAGTATTAGTTTTCCGGATGGAGCAATACGCCAGTACGAACAAGGAGTGTCGGCAATGGATATTGCAAAATCAATCAGCGAAGGGTTGGCCAGAAAAGTATTGGTTGCAAGTGTAAATAATAAAGTGGTAGATGCCAGCCTGCCAATAACGGAAGACGCAGCGGTTAAGTTTTTGACATGGGATGATGATGCAGGTAAAAATACTTTTTGGCATTCTTCTGCGCACTTAATGGCAGAGGCTGTTGAATCTATTTTTCCTGGTGTAAAATTTTGGGTAGGGCCAGCTTTAGACAAAGGTTTTTACTACGATATTGACTTAGCGGATAAAAAAATTACTGAAGACGATTTAGTAGCTATTGAGAAAAAAATGGTTGAATTGGCTAAAAAAAATAGCCAATATATTCGAGCGCAAAAAGCAAAAGCAGAAGCCATTGCTTATTTTACCGAAAAAGGGGATGAATATAAATTAGACTTGTTGGCTAATTTAACTGACGGAGAAATCAGTTTTTATACACAAGGTCAATTTACCGATTTATGTAGAGGACCACATATTCCTCATACAGGATTTATAAAGTCAATTAAGTTAACCAGTATAGCTGGCGCTTATTGGAAGGGTGATGAGAAAAACAAAATGTTGACTAGAATTTATGGTGTAACATTCCCTACACAAAAAGAGATGGATGAGTATTTGCTTATGTTAGAAGAAGCAAAGAAAAGAGATCATCGAAAGTTGGGTAGAGAATTGAGTATTTTCACTATGGATGATGATGTTGGTCCTGGTTTGCCTTTATGGATGCCAAATGGAACTGTCATCATTGAAGAGTTAGAGAAATTAGCAAAAGAAACTGAAGAAGCTGCTGGATACAAGCGAGTTGTAACTCCACATATTGCTAAGGAAAGCATGTATTTAACTAGTGGACATTTACCTTATTATGCCGATAGCATGTTTCCCCCAATGGAATTGGATGGAACTAAGTACTATTTAAAAGCAATGAACTGTCCGCATCACCATAAAATTTTTGGAGCAGAGCCTAAAAGTTACAAGGATTTGCCATACCGAATTGCAGAGTATGGAACTTGTTATAGATATGAGCAAAGTGGTGAGTTGTTTGGATTAATGCGCGTAAGGTGTTTGCATATGAACGATGCACATATTTATTGCAATAGGGAACAGTTTGCTCAAGAGTTTAAGTCTGTAAACGATATGTACCTTAAATACTTCGGCATTTTTGGAGTAGATAAGTACGTAATGCGTTTAAGTTTGCATGATCCCGCCAAATTGGGGCAGAAATATGTGAATGAGCCTGAGCTTTGGAAGGAAACAGAAGATATGGTTCGCAAAGTGTTAATTGAAACAAATACCCCATTTGTAGAAGTACAAGATGAAGCGGCTTTTTACGGGCCAAAAATTGATGTACAAATCTGGAGTGCCATTGGTAAGGAATTTACATTGGCAACCAACCAGGTTGATTTCAACTCGGGTAGAAAATTTGAGTTGGCATATACCAATCAGCACAATGAAACAGAAATCCCTTTAATTATTCACCGTGCACCATTAGGAACACATGAACGTTTTATTGGATTTTTATTGGAACATTATGCGGGTAAGTTCCCGGTTTGGTTGGCTCCATTGCAAGCTAAAATTTTACCAATTAGTGATAAATTCATGAGCTATGCGCAAGAAGTGTATAAAGCACTAAAGAAAGCGGGTGTAAGAGTGGAAATTGACGATAGAAGCGAAAAGATTGGTAAAAAAATTAGGGATACCGAGTTGATGAAAGTCCCGTACATGCTGGTTATTGGAGAGAAAGAAATGAATGAAGGTCAATTAGCCATTCGCAGACAAGGAAAGGGAGATATGGGTACAGTTGCGTTGAATTCATTTATCGAAAGTATTAAAGAAGAAATCCTAGAACGTAAATCCGGCGATTAGTAAGGAATATGGTATATCTTTATCAAAATTTTAAACCAAACAAGTTTTAATGGCATTAGCACCAAGAGGAAGATTCAATCCCAGGTTCAACAGGCAACCCGAGCCTGAGCATCGTATCAACGAAAGAATCCGCGCACTACAGATACGATTAGTAGGAGACAATGTAACAGTTGGAATTTATTCTACACAAGAAGCGCTTAAAATTGCACAGGAACAAGAATTAGACCTAGTGGAAATTTCTCCAACAGCAGATCCTCCTGTTTGTAAGATAATAGATTATAAGAAGTTCTTATACGAGAAGAAGAAAAAGGAGAAGGAAATGAAAGCCAACTCCAAGCAAAGTGAAATCAAAGAAATTAGATTTACACCTAGTACAGATGACCATGACTTCAACTTCAAAGCAAAGCATGCTGAAGGCTTTTTAAAAGATGGAAATAAGGTCAAAGCTTATGTACAATTCAAAGGTAGAGCCATCATGTTCCAAGATAGAGGGCAATTATTGCTCTTGAAATTTGCTGAAAGATTGGCTGAAGCAGGCACATTAGAAAGTATGCCCAAGTTAGAGGGTAAGCGAATGTTTGCCATTTTTACCCCAAAAACAGGTAAAAAGAAGTAAATAATTGGACATTTCGTTCCAAATATGTACTTTTGCAATCCAAAATTTTCCCGTAAGGCCAAAACAAGTTTCCACCCTGTGGTGGAACGCCAGCAGGGTGTAATCTTTATTAGATTATTATATGCCAAAAGTTAAAACAAACTCCAGCGCTAAGAAGCGTTTTAAAGTGACCGGTACCGGAGAAATCAGTTTCCAAAAAGCGTTCAAGCGTCACATCCTAACCAAAAAATCTAAAAAGCGCAAGCGTGCTTTAAGACAAAAAGGTATTGTTGGTTCTACCAACAAGGATTTCGTTTTACGTTTATTACGCTTGAAAGGCTAATTAGCCCGCTTAAAAAAACAGATTATTAACCGTTAGCTCCGCTAACTTCAAAACATTTACTATGCCACGTTCAAAAAATGCAGTTGCATCTAGAGCAAGGAGAAAGAAAATTCTTGATCAAGCCAAAGGTTACTATGGTAAACGTAAAAACGTTTATACAGTTGCCAAAAATATTGTAGAAAAAGGTCTTACTTATAGCTATGTAGGTCGCAAATTAAAGAAGCGTGAATATCGCCAACTTTGGATTGCTCGTATTAACGCAGCTGTAAGAGAAGAGGGTATGACTTACAGCCAATTTATCAATAAGTTAAGCGTTAAAGGCATCGACTTAAATCGTAAAGTATTGGCCGATTTAGCAATGAACGAACCAGCTTCTTTTAAAGCTTTGGTTGTTTCTGTTAAGTAAATTGACTCTTTTACAACATATTAAGCCGGCTGCAACTAGCATCCGGCTTTTTTTATTTTCATAATCCATTACAAGGGTTATTTTTACATCCTAATTTAAAAAGGAAACTTCCCTGATGAATAATACCTACACCTCTCTGGTGAACCAGACTTTCCACTTTCCACAAGAAGGTTTTGATGTAAGCGACGAAGGATACTTAGAATTCAATGGTGTTGATATCAAAAAATTGATAGACAAACACGGAACTCCATTGAAGTTGACGTATCTGCCAAAAATTGGAATGCAAATTAATAAGGCGAAAAATATGTTCGCCAATGCATTCAAAAAGCATAAATATGAAGGGGAATATTTCTATTGTTATTGTACAAAGAGTTCCCATTTTTCATTTATAGTGGAAGAGGCATTGAAGCATAATATCCATTTAGAAACTTCATACGCTTACGATATTGAAATTGTAAATAGATTGTATCAAAGAAGAAAAATCAATAAAGATACTTTTATCATTTGCAATGGGTATAAGCAAAAACAATATACATCAAGAATAGCAAAGCTAATCAATTCAGGCTTTAAGAATGTAGTCCCAATTCTAGATAATAAAGAAGAATTACAAGCTTATAAAAGAAGCGTAAGATCTGCAACGCCATTTTCTGTTGGGATTAGGGTTGCTGCAGAAGAAGAACCAAATTTTCCTTTCTATACTTCTCGATTGGGAATTCGAGCAAAAGATATCTTAGAGTTTTATGTAGATGAGATTGAAGGTTATGAAGATAAGTTTCAGTTAAAAATGTTACATATCTTTTTGAATAAAGGGATTAAAGATGATATCTACTATTGGAGTGAATTGAATAAAATCATCAACCTTTATTGTCAGTTAAAAAAGATTTGCCCAGAATTAGATTCAATCAATATAGGAGGTGGATTCCCCATTAAACATTCTCTAGGGTTTGAGTATGATTATCAATTCATGATTAATGAAATAGTTGGGAATATCAAGAAGGCATGTAAAAAAGCGAAAGTTCCAATGCCTAATATCTATACGGAATTTGGAAGCTTTACAGTAGGAGAGAGCATGGCTCATATATATAGTGTAATTGGTGAAAAGATTCAGAATGATCGCGAGTGTTGGTATATGATTGATTCTTCTTTTATTACCACTTTGCCTGATACCTGGGGTATTGGAGAAAAGTTTTTGATGCTTCCAGTAAATAAATGGGACAATGAATACCAACGGGTAGTTTTAGGGGGTATTACTTGTGATAGCCATGATTACTACGATTCTGAAGAACATATTAACGAAGTGTTTTTACCAAAGCTTACAACAACGGAGAAAAAAGAAGTTGAGTCTAATAAAGAGCCGCTCTATGTTGGATTCTTCCATACAGGTGCTTATCAAGATCAAATAAGTGGATACGGTGGAATTAAACATTGCTTAATTCCTTCTCCAAAACACGTGATAGTTGAATTAGATAAAACTGGTAAAATGATTGATTGGGTTTATGCTAAGGAACAAACCGCACAAAGCATGTTGAAAATTTTAGGTTACCTATAGTAGGTTTCATCATTCAAAATGATTTTTATGAGAAAACTAATGTTGTTATCTTTTTTAGTGATTGCTAGTTTGAATAATACTCAAGCTCAATCTGCAGAAGATTCTGTGAAAGCAACTGTTCGTAAAATGTTTTTTGCAATGATGGAGGCAGACGGAACAATGTTACAGGATTGCTTTACTGAGAATGCCATAATGCAAACCATAACAACCAATAGAGAAGGGAAGCTAATTGTTAGAACAGACTCTGTTGCTGCTTTTGTACGTCTGGTTTCAAATATGCCAAAAGGATTGGCCGATGAAAGAATTGTATTTGATGTTGTAAAAGTGGATGGACCATTGGCAACTGTTTGGACACCGTATCAATTTTACAGACGTTCCGATTTTAGTCATTGTGGAGTGAACTCCTTTCAATTGGTCAGAAACAATGACAAATGGAGAATTCAATATATCATAGACACAAGGAGAAAAACAGGTTGCCTGCAATAATTAAAACTTAGTCTTCTTTTAACTCAGTCAACAATAATTTAAGTTGGTCAATGTATTTGCCGTAAAGTTTTCTGATATACCATTTTGTTAAGTATACAAGACCAAATACAATCGCAATACTATATCCTACAATAAAACCTATATATATACTTTTATTGACTTTTAATTTGTCAAATATATTGTCTAAAACAGCAATAGGTTCTTTTTCATTGTAACCCAAAAACAAGGCAACTAAAAAACAGATAGGCAACAAAGCCATATTGAATTGAAAATACCTGCGAGTAAAATCTTCTAGCATTTTTATTAACTGTTGAAGATTCTCTTTTATTGGTAAAACCGATTGGTCAAATTCATTGATCTTTTTAAGAAGATAAAAAAAGATTAAAGTAAAAGGAATAAATATTGCCCCAAATAAGCCAAAGTAAATTTTTAAGGATGAATGAGAGCTAAATAAGGCAATCCCTATAAATAAAGGCACCACCAAAGCACAACATGCAATTTCAAACCAAAGACTTTTTTTAATTTTACTAATAACAGAGCTTGCTTTCCCTTTCAGTAAATCTGTAAAATTGTTTTCGGTTATATTTGGACTTCCTTCCATTAACTTTTGGTTAATCAATCCTTTTAAATCATCTAATTCCATAGTTATTGATTTAGATCCTTTCAAAGTTTTTTAATGTTGCTTCTCTTAATTTCACTTTTATCCTATTCATTTTTACGGCTATATTGTTAGCAGTAATTCCTATGATTTCACTTATTTCTGCATAGCTATAGTCTTCTAAATAAAGCATTACAATTGCCTTATCAATTTTTGATAGTGCAGCTATTGCTTCATACATGGCCTTCGTTTTATCTTCTATGGGATCTCGATCCATTGGAACTGTTAGCTCAGGCATTTCAGAAACAGTGTCAATAAATGCATTCTTTTTATCTTTCCTAAAAAAAGTGATGGCAGTGTTTAATGCAACACGATACAGCCAAGTTGAAAATTTTGCTTCCCCTCTAAATTGGCTATACGCTTTCCAAGCTTGTAAAGTGATTTCTTGAAAAAGGTCTTCCTTGTCTTCTTGCCAATTCATATACAGATTGCATACCTTATGTATGATTTTCTGATTTTGATTCAGCAATTGGATAAAATCTTTTTCTTTATAATCCATTTATACTCTATATGTATCAGTTGATGATAAAATATTACAAGGTTAGTCCATTTATAACATTTTTAGTATATTTAAGAATACTAAATCATTCAAATATGAAAAAGAACATGGGTACTGTAGATAAGACCATTAGAATTATCATTGCTGCAGTTGTTGCAGGTTTATATTATGCTGGCACAATTTCAGGAACACTAGGAATAGTATTACTGGTGCTTGCTGGTGTATTTGTTTTAACAAGTCTAGTAAGCTTTTGTCCACTATATACATTGTTTGGAATTTCTACCTGTCCAAATAAACAGTAAAATTTGAGCATTTGAATGATATTCAACAAAAATCCCGGCTGTTTTTATAACCGGGATTTTTCTTTAGACCTACATTATATGAGTCAAATCAGTATTTACAATACTTACATATAAATACCTTTAAACTTATGTCCTATTAATCAATTGCAATTTGCTTTGGGGCATTTTTTACCTCTTCCTTTTTGGGTAATAATAATTTCAATACTCCATTTTCGTATCTAGCTTGAATACCATCCACATTAATATTTTCATCAATAGAAAAAGTTCTTTTAAAACTCTTGTAAGTAAATTCTTTGCGAATAGTTTTATAATTTTTCTCTTCGTTGGTTTCTTTCTTTTCAAACGAAATAGTCAACAAACCTTTGTCTACATTAATGGCAAAGTCTTCTTTGTTTCTACCTGGTGCATTTAATTCTAAATGAAAAGCATCTGTTGTTTCATGAATATTGACTGCAGCAGTAGGATATCCACTTGGGGTTGTGCTTCCAAAATTAGAAGGGAAAGCATTGAATAATTCATCAAATACACTGATGTTGTTTTGTTTTAAGATTGACATAAATTAAAATTTATTTGTTATTAGATTGTTTTAAGTCTTTTGTACAAACGGTATTCCATTTGAATAAAAGCCCAATTCTGGCAATAGAACCCTAGATAAAAAAGACATAATGGCGCTTTTATTTAAAAATAACGCCATTGTGGCATTTTTTATAATCAAGATTGGAGAATATGGTCCAATGTTGTAACTTTGTAAGCTAAATTAGAATTATGTATCCAGCAGAAATTGTGCTGCCAATGAAGGCAGAATTAACAGATGAAGGGTTTGGAGAGTTACTCACTGCTGCTGAAGTAGACAACACGCTTAAGCAAGAGGGAACTACTTTAGTAGTAATTAATTCAGTTTGCGGTTGTGCAGCAGGTGCATGCAGACCAGGTGTTTTGATGGCAGTTCAAAATGCAGGTAAAAGACCAGATAGATTGATGACTAGCTTCGCAGGATTTGATGTAGAAGCAGTAAATAAAATTCGCGAACACTTATTGCCAAATCCTCCTTCATCACCTGCCATCGCCTTATTTAAAGATGGCGAATTGGTTACGATGGTTGAAAGACATCAAATTGAAGGAAGACCAGCTCAAGCGATTGCACAACATTTAATTGCTGCTTTTAATGAGCATTGTAATTAATTTTGTAACTTGTTTTTAGATGGGTTAGTAAGTATGGGCCTCACTTTTGTGAGGCCTTGCTTTTTTTGACATTTTCTGAGTAACATTGCACTCAATTATTATTTCATTTATATGTATCCTAATTTATACTACGCATTTAAAGATCTTTTTGGGATTGAAATCAACGGACTAAAGTTGGTAAATAGCTTTGGATTTTTTGTTGCGCTTTCGTTTATATTATCTGCATGGATACTAACACTAGAACTTAGGAGGAAGCAAGGACTTGGTTTATTTGTGCATACGGAAGAAAAAATTAAAATAGGGGAACCCGCTAGTTTAAGTGAATTAATTACAAATGGTTTATTGGGTTTTATTTTCGGATACAAGATTATAGGGGCTTTTACTATTAAAAACGCTTTAGATGATCCCCAATCGTTTATTTTATCAGGGGAAGGAAATTTATTAACAGGTATGCTTACTGCATTGGTGTTTGGCATACTTAAATGGTGGGAGAAGAAAAAAGTACAATTAGAGAAACCGGAAGAAAGAATAATTCGTATTTGGCCTCAAGATCGAGTAGGAGATATTGTTATTTATGCAGCATTATTTGGATTTTTGGGAGCAAAAATATTTCACAATTTAGAGAACTGGAATGAGTTTGCAGCGGATCCTATTGGGTCTTTAATTGCGTTTAGCGGCTTAACTTTTTACGGAGGTTTAATTTGTGCTGGTGCTGCTATCATCTGGTATGCTAAGAAGCATAAAATCAGTTTGATTCCGATGCTTGATGCATTTGCGCCTACAATGATGTTTGCCTATGCATTTGGAAGAATTGGTTGTCAGATTAGTGGGGATGGAGATTGGGGTATCGCTAATCCAACCCCAAACCCATATTCTTGGCTTCCAGATTTTATGTGGTCATATACTTACCCCCATAACGTATTAGGGGAAGGTGTTCCAATTCCAGGTTGCACTGGACCATTTTGCAATCAATTGGCCATACCAGTCTATCCAACTCCATTGTATGAACTGATCATTTGTTTTGTGTTATTTGGGGTACTTTGGTTTTTCAGAAATAAAATTAAAGTGCCCGGCCAATTATTTAGTATTTACCTGGTTTTGAATGGAATAGAGCGCTTTTTTATTGAGAAAATCAGGGTTAATACAGAGTATGATATCCCATTTAATCCTACTCAAGCTGAATTAATTTCTGCAGGCTTAGTAATTGCTGGAATTACTGGTTTTTACTACTTTAAAAAAGTAAAACCGTCCATTTAAGGTTTTATTTCATTTCCGTTAGTCATTCTTTCGACACCATTTAGCACTAAATTGGACCGTCTATGCTAAAACAATGTACTATGTAAAGCACAGTAGTTAGTTTTGTTTTGTAATAATCAAAACCAAGAACTAAATTATAAACTAGTGCAAATGAAAAATCTACTTAAAAAAGCTTTGTTGTTCAGCGTAACTGCCTTTAGCCTAGGTGCAAAGGCTCAACAAAATGCTTCAATTGTTACTGGAAAGATATTTTCCAATCAACAACCCCTTGAATCGGTAATGGTTAATTTGTTGAATGCCAAGGATTCATCCAAGGTAAAAACAGCCCTAACCGATAAAACAGGTACTTATTCAATTCAACTTACAACCAAAGGGAAATACTTGCTATTAGCCAATATGGTTGGATTTGAAAAATCCTATTTAGGACCCTTTGATTGGAACGGTTCAAATCAGGAAAAGTTACCTAATTGGCAATTAATTCCTTTAGCTAAAGGGTTAGCAGAAGTTACTGTAAGTTCTAAAAAGCCATTAATTGAACAAAAGGCAGACAGAACAATTGTAAATGTAGATGCATCTCCAACAAATGGTGGAGCAAATGCAATGGAGATTTTAGAAAAATCTCCTGGCATTTCAGTTGATAAAGACGGAAATATTAGTTTAAAAGGTAAAGAAGGTGTTGTAGTTTATATGGATGGCAGGCCCACATATTTATCTGGACCTGATTTAGTGAATTTATTAAAGAACACGCAGGGTGCGCAGTTGGATCAAATAGAAATCATGACCAATCCTCCAGCTCGTTACGATGCAGCAGGTAATGCAGGGGTGATTAATATTAAAACCAAAAAATCTAAAATAGTGGGTTTTAATGGTTCAGTAACTGCAGGTTATGGTCAAGGTGTGTATAGTAGAAACAATCAAAATATTCAATTAAACTATCGCAATAATAAATTCAATGTATTTGGAAATATTGGTAGGAACGAGCGTATTGGTTTTCAAAATATTGCCATAGACAGAAGATTTATTGACGGCGGGTCTAAACAAATTGTATCTTTTTTTGAGCAGATTACAGATCGATCTACGTATAATCATTCTTATAACGGAAAAATTGGTCTAGATTTTTACGCAACAAGTAAAACCACACTGGGATTGGTTTATAACGGATTCAATAATAAAGGAAATGGCAATTCAATTGGTGATATAAATATCTTTAATTCACAACATAATTTGATTAATAAAACAATTGCTTACAATGGCAATGTTGATTCTTGGAAAAATTCAAGTATTAATTTCAATCTTAGACATGTATTAGATTCTACAGGTCGTGAACTAACTTTTGATGCAGATTATTTAACCTATGATGGAAATACCAATTTATTTTTAAACAATGCTTATCAAAATAGTATTGGTCAAACTGTAGCTAAAACAGATAGTTTGTTTGGAAAGCTTCCGCAAATTATTAATATCTACACTGCAAAGATTGACTATGTTCATCCGCTAAAAAATAAGGCAAAATTTGAAGCTGGTTTAAAAACTAGTTTCGTAACAACCGATGCCAATGCTATATATGATACGTTATTTAATGGGGTGATGATGCGAGATTATAATAGAAGCAACCATTTTGTGTACAAAGAAAATATCAATGCAGCCTATATCAATTATAGCAGGCCTTTAAGTACAAAACTAAATATGCAATTGGGTTTGAGAGCGGAGCAAACCATTGCAAAAGGAGACCAGCGTACCACCAATGTTCAATTTAATAGAAATTATATTCAAGTATTTCCAACTGCATATCTACAATATGCTGCAAATGAAAAAAACAGCTTCGTATTAAATTATGGCAAACGCATAAGAAGACCTGATTATCAAAGCCTTAATCCTTTCGTTGAGTTTTTAGATCGATATACATACGAGCAGGGTAACCCATATTTAAAGCCTCAATTCGCACACAATATTGAGTTGAGCCATACTTATAAAAGCTTCTTAACTACTACATTGAATTTTACCAAAACAACTGATATGATTCAACAGGTGATTATGCAAGATGATGCTAAAAATGAAACTTTTATTAAACAGGAAAACATTGCAACACAACAGCAAATAGGTCTATCTATCAATGCATTTAATCAATATACTAAATGGTGGAGTGGGAATATATATTTGAATGTGGCAAACAATAAATTAACTGGACCCATCAACAATGAAATGGTAAGCATTTCTGCCACCACATTTATGGCAAATATTAGTCAACAGTTTAAATTAAGCAAAGGATACAGTGCAGAACTAAGTGGTTTTTATAGATCTGAAGGATTAGAAGGCGTTTTTAGAATTAAACCTTTTGGAATTGTGAATATTGGACTTAGTAAACAAGTGATGAAAAACAAAGGAACCATCAGAATTAGCGTTAGAGATATATTCTGGTCTCAAAAGATAAAAGGTGAAAGTAAATACGGAACAGTAGATGCCAATTTTAGACAATTTAATGATAACCGAATTGCCAATATCAGTTTCACTTATCGCTTTAGTAAGGGTAAAGCAGCAGCTGGACCTAGAAAACGCGGAGGTGCAGATGATGAACAAAGCAGAGTAGGGGTAGATTCGGGCAAATAAGTATTTTCTCTCATGTCGTATATCCGGCCTTGGTTTCTACCAGGGCCTTTTTTTTGTACCTTTGTAAAAAAACAATTATGCCATCTTTTGATATTGCCAGCGCTGTAGATATTCAGGTATTAGACAATGCCATCAATACAGTTAAAAAAGAAGTTGCAACTCGTTACGATTTCAGAGATACAGATGTTAAAGTAGACTTGAATAAAAAGGACTTTATCATTGCGCTAGAGGTAAATACCGAAATGCAAATGAAGCAATTGATTGATATTCTAATCAGTAGATCTATGAAACAAGGAATAGACGGAAATGCGTTCGACTTTTCTAAAGACGCTTACCCAAGTGGTAAAACCATCAAAAAAGAGGTATCAGTTAAAAACGGATTGCGCCAAGAAGATGCCAAAAAAATCGTCAAAATGGTTAAAGACAGTGGTGCCAAAGTTCAGGCAGCTATTATGGACGATATTATTAGGGTAACGGGTAAAAAATTAGATGATTTACAGGATGTAATTGCCAAATGTAAATCAGGAGATTTTGGTGTTCCCCTCCAATTTGTAAATATGAAGAGCTAAAACTGAATATTTAGCCGCTTTTTTGGTTAAAAACGATAAATACAGTACATTTGCACTCCAAATTTTAAATAATCGTACGGCCAAATCCGTACCACCTAAACCAAATAGTATGAAAAAAGGTATCCACCCAGAAAATTACCGTTTTGTTGTTTTCAAAGACATGAGTAACGGTACATCTTTCTTGAGTAAGTCTACAGCAGCTACCAAAGAAACCATTGTTTACGAAGATGGTAATGAATATCCAGTAATCAAATTGGAGATTTCTAATACTTCTCACCCTTTTTACACTGGTAAGAATGTATTGGTTGACACTGCAGGTAGAATTGATAAGTTCAAAAAGCGTTACGCAAAGAAAGACTAGTTCTCTCTTTCATATAACTAAATCCTGCTCCAACAACGGTGCAGGATTTTTTATGCAATATCATTGATTACCTTTATCATAATTAAACTTTATGCAACTAGATATACTGGCTTTTGGGGTTCATCCGGATGATGTAGAACTAAGTTGTTCTGGTACAATTTTGGCTTCAATAGCTCAAGGGAAAAAAGTAGGAATCATCGATTTAACTCGAGGCGAATTAGGCACAAGGGGTTCTGCTGATATTAGAGATATTGAAGCGGCCAACGCTGCAAAAATATTGGGTGTACATCATCGAGAAAATTTACGGATGGCCGATGGTTTTTTTGAACATTCTCAAGAAAATATACTCAAAATCGTTCGTGTAATTAGACAATATAAGCCCAGTATTATTTTAGCCAATGCCTTAGAAGACCGGCATCCAGATCATGGTAGGAGTGCAAAACTGGTTGCGGATGCAGCGTTTTTAGCAGGTTTAAGAAAAATTGAAACGGTAGATGAAAAAGGAAATCCACAGGAAGCTTTTAGACCAACCAATGTTTTTCATTATATACAAGATCGAGTGTTAACGCCCCATTTTGTAGTAGATATTACGCCCTTTTATGAAACCAAGATGGAATCAATAAGAGCGTACACTACCCAGTTTTATAATACAGATTTAAACGAACCCAATACCTATATTTCTTCTCCACAATTTTTAGAAACGGTTAAAGGGAGAGATTTAATGATGGGAAAGAGAATTGGCGTTTTATATGCTGAGGGTTACTTAACAGAAAAAACGATTGGTGTTAATAATTTAGACCATTTAATTCAGATAACTACCTAATATGTCAAAAGTAAAAGTAGGAATGGTGCAAATGTCTTGCACTGGAGTTCAACAAGATAATTTGGCCAAGGCAATTGGAGGGATCAAAGATGCTGCTGCAAAAGGCGCTCAAATTGTTTGCTTACAAGAGCTATTTACTTCACTCTATTTTTGTGATGTAGAGGATTATGAAAATTTCAAATTAGCAGAAGCTATTCCTGGAGCAACTACCGATACTTTGGGGAAATTAGCCGCCGAGTTAAATGTGGTTATTATTGCTTCATTATTTGAAAAGCGTACACAAGGATTATATCATAATACCACTGCAGTAATTGATGCAGATGGAAGTTATTTAGGGAAATATCGCAAAATGCATATCCCAGACGATCCCGCTTATTACGAGAAATTTTATTTCACTCCTGGAGATTTGGGGTACAAAGTATTCAAAACCAAATTTGCCACATTAGGGGTTTTAATTTGTTGGGATCAATGGTATCCCGAAGCAGCTAGAATTACTTCTTTAATGGGTGCTGAAATTTTATTTTATCCAACTGCAATTGGTTGGGCTACTTCTCAAGATGAAGTAACCAACAATGAACAATACAATGCTTGGCAAACCATTCAGAGAAGCCATGCAGTTGCCAATGGAGTACATGTAGTAAGTGTAAATAGGGTAGGTTTAGAACAAAACGGAGCAATGAAATTCTGGGGTGGATCATTTGTTTCTAATCCATTTGGAAGCCTTATTTATAAAGCATCTCATGAGGATGAAGAGACCACTGTGATAGAATTGGATTTGGCAAAAACAGATCAGTATAGAACCCATTGGCCTTTTTTAAGAGACAGAAGAATAGATTCATACCAGCCCATTACTAAAAGATTTATTGACGAAGATTAATATTGTTATGATTTCTTTAGACCAAGTTCCCGCCATATTAGGATATGAATTTCCAGCAGAGTTTGCAAAACATGAAGCTACTTGGTTAAGTTGGCCTCATAAAGAAGCCAGTTGGCCTGGTAAAATTGAAAGTATTTATCCTAACTATAGTTTGTTTGTGAAATACTTAGCAATGAGTGAGACAGTTCGAATTAATGTTGCTAACGAAGCCATGGAAAACTTTGCAAAGCATCATTTAAATAATGCTGGGGTGAATATGTCTGCTGTTGAGTTTTTTTATCATCCAACCAATGATGCTTGGTGCAGAGATCATGGACCTTCTTTTTTAATTAATCAACACGCTGAATATAAAAAGGTAGTAGTAGATTGGAATTATAATGCTTGGGGTAACAAATACCCTCCTTTCGATTTAGATGATGTGATACCTTCCAAAATTGGAAAACACTTCAACCTTCCCGTTTATCATCCAGGCATTGTAATGGAGGGAGGCTCAGTCGAATTTAATGGTGCAGGTACTTTGCTCACTTCTACCTGCTGTTTGTTAAACCAGAATCGTAACCCACATCTATCTTTAGAGGAAATAGAAGCGTATTTAGAGAACTTTTATGGTGTAAAACAAATTCTTTGGGTATCTGAAGGCATAGTTGGAGACGATACCGATGGTCATATTGATGACACTGTTCGTTTTGTAAACGAAGACACGGTCATTACCGTAATAGAAGAAAGCAAATCAGATGAGAATTATTCATTGCTTCAAACCAATTTACAAGAATTGAAGAGAATGAGATTGTTGTCGGGTAAACAATTAAATATTGTTGAAATTCCGATGCCAGACGCGGTTATTTATGAAGACCAACGATTACCAGCTTCCTATGCTAATTTTTATATCAGTAATCAACACGTGATTGTACCTACTTTTAATTGTAATAAAGATGATAAGGCTTTAAGTATTATTCAATCTTGTTTTACCAATAGAGAAGTAGTTGGTATTGATTCAACGGATATTATTTGGGGCTTAGGTAGTTTCCATTGCTTAAGTCAACAAGAACCAGCAGTTTAAATAACTTACTTAAGTACGGCTATAAAAAACAACTCGGTATTTGCTCGTGGAGCAACTGAATTATGACAGGGTGTTAGCGTTTGAAAATTAAAGTGAGAACTAAATAGTTGAAGATAGCTGTCTCTGTCTCCACCAAAAGGAGGCCCTCCTTCAAACGCTCTATTAAATAAAAGGCCAACTAATTTTCCATTTTGCTTTAATAAGCTTGCCATATGATTTACATAATTGTTCCTCAAAACTGGGTCGAGTGCACAAAAGAAAGTTTGCTCTATGATTAAATCATACTTTCCTTCCCACTTAAAAAAATCGGTCTCAATAAATTGAATGCTTTTTTGATTAGGATACTTCTCTTGAAGAACTTGAATTACACTTGGTGCGATGTCAATCACTGTAATATTGGTAAATCCTTGCTCCATTAAATAAACAGCTTCATAGCTATTGCCAGCGCCAGGAATTAAGATGGATAAATTTTTATCAGCTAACTGATCAATATATGTTTTTAAAGGAGGTGAAACCACCCCCAAATCCCAATGTGAAGCGTTGTTTAAATAACGTTCATTCCAATAATCGGCAGATAAAAATTCAGTCATTATCCTAAAAAGCGTTTCATTTCTTTATCTAAATCTCTATTCTTGATTGTCTCTCTTTTATCGTGTAATTTTTTACCCCTGGCCAAACCAATTTCAACTTTTACAAAACCCTTGTCAGAAAAAAATACTTTTAAAGGAATAACCGTATAACCCTTGTCTTTTAGCTTCAATTGAAGCTTCTTGAGTTCTCTCTTATTTAATAATAATTTTCTATCGTGAACCGCAATATGGTTGTTAGCAGTACCATGGGAGTATTCAGCAATGTATAATCCTCTAACCCATAATTCCCCATCATCAAATAGACAGAATGCATCATTAAAACTGAGTTTTCCTTCTCGAATAGACTTTACTTCGGTCCCCAGTAAAACAATACCAGCCACATATTTATCTTCAATATGGTAATTAAAATAAGCCTGTCTATTGTTCATCATTAGCTTCGGAATAAATGAACCAGCTGAGCCAGTTTGTCTTTGAGGTTTTTCCTATCAACTATAAAGTCTAGGAAACCATGTTCTAATAAAAACTCACTTCGCTGGAAACCTTCTGGAAGGTCTTTCTTAATGGTTTCTTTGATAACCCTTGGACCTGCAAATCCAATTAAAGCGCCAGGTTCAGCAATATTCAAATCTCCTAACATACCAAAACTTGCAGAAATGCCCCCAAATGTAGGGTCGGTAAGCATAGAGATATATGGTAATTTGGCGTCGCTTAATTGAGATAGTTTTCCGCTGGTCTTGGCCAATTGCATTAAGCTAAAGGCACTTTCCATCATACGAGCACCACCGCTTTTACTAATTACTAAGTAGGGGAGTTTGTTTTCAATACAATAATCTACAGCTCTACTAAACTTTTCGCCCATCACACTTCCTAAAGATCCACCAATAAACTCAAAATCCATACAAGCAATAACCAAACCCTCTCCATTTGCTTTGCCTACAGCAACTCTCATAGAGTCTTTCAAATTGGTTTTTGAATGTATATCATCTAGCCTTTTTTGGTAAGGCTTTAGGTCGGTAAATCCTAAGAAGTCTTTACTTTTAATTTCGTCGTATAGAACAGTATATTCCTTATTGTCGAAAATAATGTCGAAATATTCTTCACTACCAATACGATGATGGTGATTGCATTTTAAACATACAAAAAGGTTTTCTTTTAATTCATTGGTAGTACAAATGTAGTTACACTCAGGACATTTGTTCCACAGCCCTTCAGGGGTTTCTTTTTTATCCGCAGTAGAAGTTTGAATATTCCTACTCTTACGGGTAAACCATCTTGACTTTGCAGGCTCGGTAGGCTGAGTTGTTTCTTCACTACCTGTTAAATTCTGTTCTATGTCTTCTTCACGCTCTTTTTTCATATATCGTGCAATCAAATTGGGGCGGAAAGATAATCAATTATCAAATAATTGGGTCAAAATATAAACTCCAAACAGTGTTTAATCACCATTTGGAGTTCAATTTGGCTTAACAGTAAATTTTAAGCGTTCCTATTAATACAATTAAGGTCTTCAAAAGCTATTTCTAATCTTTTAGAGAAGCTTTCTTCGGCTTTTCTTAGCCAAACCCTAGGGTCATAAAATTTCTTATTGGGCTTATCGGCACCTTCGGGATTGCCTAATTGGCCTTGTAAATAAGCTTCATTTTTTTGATAAAAGTCTTTGATTCCTTCCCAGAAAGCCCACTGTAAATCGGTATCAATATTCATTTTAATTGCTCCGTATCCAATTGCTTCTCTAATTTGGTGTTGAGGAGAACCACTTCCACCATGGAAAACAAAATAGACTGGTTTTGGACCAGTTTTTAATTCAGCTTGAATAAAGTCTTGGCTATTTTTTAAAATTTCTGGTCTCAATTCAACATTTCCAGGTTTATACACACCATGAACATTACCGAAAGCAGCAGCAACAGTAAACATGTTGCCTACTTTGCTCAATTCTGTATAAGAATACGCAACGTGTTGAGGTTGGGTATACAATTTATCGTTTTCTACATCGCTGTTGTCTACACCATCTTCTTCACCACCTGTTACCCCCAATTCAATTTCAATGCTCATACCCAACGGAGCCATGCGCTTGTAAAATTCTACAGAAGTAGCAATATTCTCTTCTAATGGTTCTTCTGAAAGATCCAACATATGAGAACTAAATAAAGGCCTTCCTTTTTCTTTAAAATATTGTTCCCCAGCATCAATTAATCCACTTACCCAAGGCAACCATTTTTTGGCTGCATGGTCAGTATGTAATACTACCGGCACGCCATAATATTTAGCTACATTATGAATATGCAATGCGCCAGAAACACCACCAGAAATATTACCTTGTAGGGCGTCATTGGGCATTCCTTTTCCCGCAACAAACTGTGCCCCTCCATTAGAAAATTGAATGATCACAGGAGAGTTTACTTTAGCGGCGGTTTCTAAAGTAGCATTAATGGTGTTGGTACCAATGGTATTTACGGCAGGAAGAGCAAATTGATTGTCTTTAGCATCGTTATATAATGCTTCTAATTCGTCTCCAAACAAAACGCCTGAGCTGTATTTTTTCATGTAGCTAAGATACTAAAAACCCTACAAAATCCCATAGCCATTTATAGTTCTTTCGCTACCCTTTGAATTAGTGATTTAAAGTATGCTGGAGCTTCTAATAGTCTACTGCCATACCAACTGAACATTTCTCCATCCACCAGTAAAATCAATTTATCAGGAAAATATTTTTGTAATATTTCAATATGCATTTGCTTAAATGGATAAGGTTCACTCGATAAGAAAATGACTTTACAATTGGTTTGTTCTATATCTGATAAGCTAATTGAAGGGTACCTTTCTGACTTAGCAAAGACATTTGAAAATCCAATCTTAGTGAGTAAATCATTTATATAAGTATCTCCACCAATGGTCATATATGGGTCTTGCCAAATAAGATAAGTGCATGGGATGGATTGTAGCTGCTGTTTACTGCATAGTTCACTTAAGTCTGCAAAGCTATCTTGGATAGTCTTAACTATTTCGGCTGCTTTGGTTTGAGAATTGGTAAGTACTCCAATATCTTGAATCATTTTTAAAGCATCTTCAAAATTAGAAACGTCAGTCAAATGAACTTTTGTAAAAGCTTCCAAAGCCTCAACCTGCTCTTTTACATTTTCTTCTTTATTGGCAATTACAAGGGTAGGAGCTAAAGACCTGATTTTTTCAATATGAATATTTTTGGTGCCGCCAATTCTAGTTTTGGTTTTAAACCAATCATTCGGATGCACACAGAACTTGGTAATTCCTACCACATCATTGGATAATTCTAAATGATATAGAAGTTCAGTAATACTAGGAACAAGTGATACTATTCTTAAAGAATCATCATGCATCATTATATATTTAAATGCTACATAAAGGTACTGTATAAGTATTCAAATAATCATCTGTACTTATACCATGAACCCGTATTTACTAATAGTATTTTATCAGTTGATTTAGCCCATCCCATTTTCAATAACTGTTGAGTGGCTCTAAAAGTGGCTGCCCCTTCAGGACTTAATAACAAGCCCTCTATTTTAGCAATTTCTTCAACACCATCTTCCATTTCTTTTTCAGAAACAGTTAAAGCAATGCCATTGCTTTCCCTTAAAACATCTAACATCATTGCAGTTGCAAAAGGATAAGGAACTGCTAAACCTAAGGCAGCTGAAGATTTGGGAGTATAATTTTCAGGTAGTTGTCCATTGTTAAATAAATGTACCATCGGGCTACATTCAACTGATTGAACCAAAACCATTTTGGGTAATGGCCCTTTGATGGCATTCATGGTAATCAATTCTTTAAATGCTTTCCATATTCCAATTAATCCAGTGCCACCCCCAGCAGGATAAACAATAATATCGGGGAGTTCCCAATTAAATTGTTCTGCAATTTCATATCCCAATGTTTTCTTCCCTTCTAATCGATAAGGTTCTTTCATGGTAGACATATCGAATGCTCCTGTTGATGCTGCAATTTCCCTGGCTTTTTTACCACACGCATCAATTAATCCATCTATTTGAATAAGATTGGCACCATATAATCTGCACTCTTCTTTTAAAGTATCAGCAGTATGTTTGGGCATGATTACGGTTGCTTCAATTCCGGCCTTTGCGCAATAGGCGCTCATGGCTCCACCGGCATTACCTGCTGTAGGAATGACCATTTGCTTAATCCCTAATTCTTTTGCTTTAGATACGCCCATACTCAGCCCCCTTGCCTTAAAGGATCCTGTAGGATTTACTGCTTCGTCTTTTAAGTACAATGAATCAATGCTTAATTGATGAGCTAGTTTTTTTAATTGGCTAATAGGAGTGAAGCCTTCATTTAAGGATACAATATTCACAGGGTCAATTACGGGTAAAACAAATTGGTATCGCCACATGGTATAATCGGCTGTGTTGATTGCATCAATTGTTTGATTATTTAAATTGTATACTGCTGACAATGGAACATTGCAACAAGTAGAAAAGGTTTGAACAATTTGATGGCTATAAGTTGCATTACATTTGCTACAAACAAGATGGGTAATTAAAGTACCTATGTTCAATTGCTGGTTTTTCATACTGCAAATTTATCCAGCGGTCAATAACATCAAATGATTATATAGTTATAGTCAATAACTATAAGTTATAGATTGATTTAGCCATTTTTATAAACCCTTTGTTTAAATCACTCGTTTCTCCCTTTCGTTCTATAAAAAAGAATTGTCGCTGCAAAGCAAGGCCATCAATAAAGACCTCTTTTAATTCTCCTGCTTTTAATTCTTTCGCAATAGAAATTTTAGGAAGAAATCCTAACGAATCAGATTCTAATAGGAAATTTTTAAGTGCTTCCGTTCCGCCTAATCTTACCTTTACATTGAGTTGTGCAAAATTGATTTTATGTTTTGCCAATGCTCTTTTTAATACCGCGAGTGTTCCACTACCTACTTCTCTTAATGCAATTGGCAAATGAGGTAAATCTTGAATTGAATAATTTTTTTTCTTGAGCAGTTTACTTTTGCTGCTGCAAACAGCTATTACTTTATCTGTAATAAATGGGGTATACTGAATTTGGTTGACTTTGCTGTTCTCTTCAATAATACCTAAGTTGATTTGCTTTGCCAACAAAGCTTCTTTTACCGACTCTGAATTTCTATTCAATACACTAATATCTATTTGTTGGTATTGAGAATGAAAAGTAGATAATACTTTTGGTAAAATATATAAAGCAACTGTGGTGCTTGCACCTAACTTAAGATTACCCTTAGCTTGAATGGCATCGTGTAAAACAGAAATATCAAATTCTGTTTTATGTTCAATTTCTTTAACTGCTTGTAGTCTTTCATACAATAATTTACCTGCAGTAGTTAATTCAATATGCAAACCTTTTCTTTCAAATAATTTGGTTTGGTATTGCTCTTCAAGCAATTGAATATGCTTGCTTATTGCAGGTTGAGAAATAAACAATAATTGACTGGCTTTTGAAAAACTCAGTTCTTCTGCAACATTCATGAAAACAACATGTCGCATCGATATCATGATAAGCTATTTTGCAAGGCTTTGTATAACATCGTATTTTGTAACAATATGATAATCGCCTTTCTCATCTTTAGCTAATACGGCTCCCATTTCTTTGGTTATTAAACTGCCTAGCCTTTCAACTGGTGTATCAAAGTCTACTACCGGATAAGCAGGTTCAATTACACTGTTCACAGTTGCATTTTTAATTTCAGGATTGCTGAATACTTTTTGAAACAAGCCATTTTCACTAACAGAACCAATTGGAATCCCTTCCTGCATAACAGGTATATGTTCAATATCGTATTTCTTCATTAACTCTACCGTTTCTGCAACAGTATTGTCTGGGGCAATTGACACCAAACGTTTAGCATGCCTGCCATTTACAATGTCTTTGAATGATTTCACGTCTAAGAATCCTCTTTCCATCATCCATTGATCATTATAAATTTTCCCAACATATCTACTGCCATGATCGTGAAAAATACAAACAACTACTGCATCGTTGGGTAATTTATCTTTTAATTGAACTAAGCCTTGCAAACATGATCCTGCACTGTAGCCGCAAAATAAGCCTTCTTCTTTGGCAATTCTTCGAGCCATTACCGCTCCATCTTTATCTGTCACTTGTTCAAAATGATCAATCACACTCATATCATAGTTCTGAGGCAGAAAATCTTCCCCAAAACCTTCACTAATATAAGGGTGAACAAATTTCATGTCTATCTCACCAGTCTTGTAATAGTTGGTTAAAAGAGAACCATAAACGTCTATTGCCCAAATTTGAATATTGGGATTTTTTTCTTTTAAATACAATGCAGTACCAGTAATAGTACCACCTGTACCAGCAGTACAAACCAAATGGGTGATTTTTCCTTCAGTCTGTTCCCAAATTTCTGGGCCTGTACTTTCATAATGCGCTTGACGATTGGCCAAGTTATCATATTGATTCATGTACATTGAATTGGGAATTTCTTTTCCCAAACGCTTTGCTACACTGTAGTAACTGCGCGGATCTTCTGGCAATACATTCGTTGGACAAACAATTACTTCTGCACCCACTGCTTTCAAAATATCTGCTTTCTCTTTTGATTGCTTATCTGTTGTTACAAAAATGCATTTATACCCTTTTACACATGCTGCCAATGCCAGCCCCATTCCAGTATTACCGCTGGTTCCTTCAATAATGGTTCCACCAGGCTTTAGTTTGCCCTCTTGTTCTGCCACTTCAACCATTTTCAAAGCCATTCTATCTTTTATGGAATTACCTGGATTAAAGTAATCTACTTTAGCAAGGATTGTCCCTGGTATACCTTTAGATACTTTGTTTAATTGTATAATAGGAGTATTCCCTATTGTTTCTAGTACATTTTTCTTCCACATAAAAACGAACGCTTGTTTGTACAAAGGTATTGTTTTGACCTAATAGTTAGTGTCAACAGAAAATAAGTGGGGATGCTTGGGTGTAATAGTTGAATAAAAATCCATTATTTCTTTCATGGTTGCAGGATAGTTAGTTGGAATAACCGTTTTACCTATCCCAGCAATTTTTTTACCATAATCTACATAGCCTAATAAAATCGGGACTTGGGCGCTGGTTGCAACATGATAAAATCCAGTTTTCCATTCTGTGCGTTTACTTCTTGTGCCTTCTGGTGTGATGACTATGATTAACTCTGGATGATTGTTAAATAGTTGGGTCATTGCTTCCACAAAACTTGGTCTATTCCCATCCTTTCTAGGTGTTCTGTCAATAGCAATTCCGCCAAATGGCTTCATAATTAAACTAAATGGAAATCGCATCCATTCTTTTTTCACAGTAAAACGAATTTTTAATCCGTAAACACCAAATGCCAATATCATGTACCAAAAATCCCAATTGCTGGTATGTGGTGCAGCAATTACAATGCATTTGTGTATGTCTTTGGGTAAATTGGTATCTAATTTCCAACCGCTCAATTTTAATAAGAAAAGACAAATCTTGCGGTACATAATTTTACATGTTAAAAAGGAAAGGAATCAAATTGGAAATTATGTAAACTGAAAAGAGGCAGCCATCTTAATACAAATATTGCTACAAATCATTTTTTCTGCCAATGAAACCATATTGGAAAATGCTTTAGCAGAACTGATACCGTGTCCTATAATTACTGGCTTTGCTACTCCTAAAACTGGAGTGCCCCCGTAGTTTTCATAATGGAAACGGCTTAAATATTCATCATTGGCTAGACCTCTCTCTTTGGCTAAATCATAAAATGATTCAGCCATTTTTAGTACAATATTTCCAGTGAAGCCATCGCAAACCATTACGTTGGCTTTATCATTGAAGAAGTCTCTTCCTTCAATATTGCCAATGAAATTGATTTGTTTATTTTCTTTTAAAAGAGGGTAGGTGGCTTGAGCCAAAATATTACCCTTCCCTTCTTCTTCACCCACGTTCACCAATCCAACTGATGGATGGTTGATCCCAAGAATATGCTCTGCATATAAACTGCCTAGAATGGCAAATTGGTTCAATAGTTCGGGCTTGCAATCTGCATTCAATCCTACATCTAATAATACGCCTGTAGATCCATTAACTTTAGGAATAACAGTAGCAATAGTAGGCCTATTTACCCCTTCAATGGCTTTAATACTAAACATGGCACCTACCAACATGGCGCCAGTATTGCCTGCACTTATGAAAGCGTCAATTTTCCCTGATGCAAGTAAGTGAAATCCAATAGCAATAGAAGATTGCTGTTTTTCTTTTAAGGCTTTGGTGGGGTGCTCATGATAACCAATGGTTTCAGGAGCATGTACAAAATGCAAATTAGGTGATGAAACTTCATACTCCTTTATTAAGGGTTGTATTAAAGATTCATCACCTATGCAATATAAATTTACTGCGGTATTATTATTAGACAAGTACAGAAGAATTCCTTTCACCGCTTCTAACGGTGCAAAATCTCCTCCCATCATGTCTATTCCTATATTCATTGCAGTAAGCTAAGGGTATAACTGATCTGTAAAGGTTACGCTTTCAACGGTGCTTTCTCAGCAACCAACTTTCCTTTATAGAACAATTTACCTTCGCTAACATGTGCACGATGGCGTACATGTATTTCTCCTGTAGTGGAGTCTTTGCTCAAAGTAACTTCTTGTGCTACATAGTGCGTTCTTCTTTTAGCACTTCTCTGCTGTGAATGTCTGCGTTTTGGATTTGGCATTGCTCAAAATTTATGGTAACAAAATTTTTATTCTAAATTTTTAAACTTTTCTAATCCCTTCCATACGGTTGGGGTACTGTCTTTCGTTGCTTCTTCTTCCATTTTCCTTAATTTCTCTAACACTTCTTTGTTGCATTTTGGCCCACCCATCTCTTCGGGAGAACAGGTTTTTTGCAAAGGAATGCTCAAGTTGACAAACTCGTAAATCCAATTGGCTACTTGTAGATGACTTTCGTTTCTACTAATATAATAGACATCTGGATCTTCTTCCTGTTCATTTAAAGTATCGGGTTCATCTACCATTTTTACTATGATATTAAACTCGTCCCATAATTGAAGGGGAAGGGTATTTCCGCAACGATCGCAACCTGCTTGAATACTACCATCTATATCAAATTTCAATTGCATGAAACCCGATTTTTTGTCTAGTAACAATTTTACAGTAGCATCACAATTACTGAAATCTTGCTCGCCATAAGGAATAAAGAACTTATCGTCCACCCTGTATTCGTATACATGAACACCCGGCTTCAAACCCACAAAAGCGATTTCATATTCGCGCCGATGATTCATATCCACGTTTTAAGGGTTTGCAAAGGTAGAAAAAACAGCCCAATTTGCCAAAGTAAACTAAAAATAAGCCGTTTAAGTGCAGTCTCCATCCTAACTTTAATCTAGAACTATGCAAATATGCAGCTTATAATAGATGAAAAAAATATAAAAAAGACCTTTTTGCTGCTTCTTGGAGGCATTTTAACCTATTTGGCGGGACAATCTCCTTGGTTTGTGGAAAACTGCTATGTCGCAAAATTTTATCCACTTTGGTCAAATTTTTTAAAAAAAGGTTCCCATACCTTTCCTTTTAGCTTGGGAGATTTCTTTTACACTGCATTAATCGTTTATATAGTTATGCTTTTTGTAAAGTGGCTTGTTCGATTTTTGCAATCGCACCAACGGTTAACTTTTATTTGGTCAGGAATACGTGGAATGCTCCAATTTGGGTTAATTGGGTATATACTGTTTCAATTATTTTGGGGTTTCAATTACAAAAGAGGAGGGATTGCCTTGGCTTTAGGCTTAAATCCCACCGTATATAACCAAAAACAAATTACAGAGTTAACGAATGAGTTGATTGACTCGGCAAATTATTATAGAAGACAAATTGGTTCTGGCGTTTTGCCTGTTTTCACAAAAAAGCAATTAATGGATGATGCCCAAATGGCTTATGACAAGGCTTCAATTCAATTTCCCTTTTTAAAAACAACTATTCAATCTGTAAAATTTAGCCTGTTTGAACCTATTGCAGATTATATTGGTTTCTCGGGTTATTATAATCCATTTACTGGTGAAGCACATTTGAGGAATGATTTACCTGGAATTTTAAACCCCTTTATAATTTGTCATGAAGTAGGTCATCAATTAGGATATGCGAGTGAAAGTGAAGCTAGCTTTGTGGGTTTTTTGGCTGCAAAATCAAGTAACAATCCATATCTACAATATTCAATGTATTTAGATTTATTAAACTATTCGTTCAATGAACAGTACCTTTTGTATGCCAAGGAGAATTATGGACCATTTGAACAAGTAGTTAAAAACAATCGAAATCGAATGGATACATTGGTTAAAAAAGATCGGAAAGATATTCGCGATTTTTTTTATAAACGTAGAAATGATTTCAGTCCAATCAGCAATAACTTATATGACCAGTTTTTAAAAATGAATCATCAAATGGCTGGAATAGATAGTTATAACGAAGTGGTTGCTTGGTTAATCAGTTATCAAAAAAGAAAAAATGAAAATAACTAATCCACAAAAATTAATCCTTTCTATAATTGCAACAGTTGGTCTAGGATCGTTAGGAGGCATCTTCACTATTGCAGAAATACCTACTTGGTATGCTGGGCTAAATAAACCCTCTTTTAATCCCCCCAATTGGATATTTGGCCCTATGTGGACCACTTTATATGTTTTAATGGGGATTAGCTTTTACCTGATTTGGAAATTACCAATTAGTGCGGCCCGAACCCATGCCATACGAATTTTCATTATCCAATTTATTTTGAATTTTTGTTGGTCAATTATTTTCTTTTCGATCCACCAAATTGGATGGGCATTGGTTGAAATTATTGCAATGTGGGCATTTATTTTACTCACAATAATTCAATTCAGAAAACTTTCAACGCTTGCTGCCGCTTTATTAATTCCTTACCTTTTATGGGTAAGTTTTGCAAGCATACTTAATGGAAGCATCTGGCAATTAAATTAAAATTTATTCTTCCACATCATACTTTCAATTGGCTTATTGGGTTGTCCACTGTATTTAGCATTTCCTTTTTGATTGTATTTCACCCCAATTTCTCCATCAACTGGAAAATAGATTAATTGACCAATTGGCATACCTCTATAAACTCGAACGGGTTGTTTACAAGAAATTTCTAAAGTCCAGTTGCCGCAAAAGCCTACATCACCTTTTCCTGCTGTTGCATGAATATCAATACCCAATCTTCCAGTTGAAGATTTACCTTCTAAAAATGGAACATGTGCATGCGTTTCTGTATACTCTTCTGTAACGCCTAAGTAAAATCCGCTTGGGTGCAATACATATCCTTCTTCAGGAATTTCAAAATAGGTAATTGTATTGTGTTTTTTAGCATCCAATACTTCATCGGTATAGGTAGCTAACCATTTGCCTAAATGAACATCATAGCTATTACTACCTAGGTCGGCTCTATCATAAGGTTCAATTTTAATAGTCCCTTTTTCTATTTCTTCTAAAATGCGTAGATCACTTAAAATCATTCCCGTTAATTTTACTGTTGAATTACAAAAAAATGCTAATTCTGCAATGTATACGCTAAAATCTTTTTGTGCCCATCTATTATCAACAAAATATCAACGATTTTACTCAATTGGCCGTTTGGAAGATTGAAGAGGGGGAGTTGTTTTTTACCCAAAAAGTAACCATACAACAGCAGGTAACCCATCCCCACAAACGATTACAGCATTTGGCGGGTAGGTTTTTGCTCCCATACTTATTTGCTGATTTCCCAAGTGAGTTAATTCAAATAGCAGACACCCGTAAACCTTATTTACCCAATGAAGCCTATCATTTTTCTATTTCACATTGCGGGGATTATGCTGCAGCCATAGTGAGTTCCACCGAAAGAGTGGGGGTAGATGTTGAGTTGGTGACCCACCGAGTGAACAAAATCAGGCATAAATTTTTGCATGTTTCTGAATTAACCAACTGGAATATTGAAGCAATGGAAGAGCAGGAAAAGTTTCGTACACTAACTTTATTATGGAGTGCAAAAGAAGCCATGTTTAAGTGGTGGGGAAGGGGAGATATCGATTTCAGTGAGTGTATGCAAGTGGAAGCAGTTGACTTGAATTCAACAGGTATTTTAAAAGCATTTTTTCGGAAAGATGACTTTGAAGCAAATTTGCAATTGCATTATCGGCTAACTAATGAACTTAGTTTAGTATGGTTAAACAATGATTGAGTTATTCGTGTTTACCAGTTTTGGGCATTTTTTTTAAGTATTTTCTTAATGAACATTTTAAATGTGTTTTCAACAATTGTCCCATGGTTCGGGCTTTTAAGTATTGGGGATTGTTGAAATGTACAAATAAGGCTTCTCTTAATTCAGCTATTTTTTCATTGGTAGAAATTTGGTCATCGTCCATGATGTCTAAAATTTCTTTAACCCGATAGCGAGAAGAAACCAACCGGAATGTCATCATGGTTTTTTCTTCTGCCTGATATTGCTCAATGGATTGCTTGTCTAAGTGTTTTAATACCATATTTACCAATGCCTGATTGTCTTTAAAAAATTGAGGCAGGTATAAATTTTTTCGGCCTTCGTATGATTGTTGATCAAAATCAATAGCCCTAATACGGTATTGAAAGTCTTCTATATCTGGGATAATATTAACAACAAAATTATACGACCGCATATCACCTAATAATTGAACAAAACATCGCTCATTAAATTTGACAAACTCTTTGGCTAGTCTAATTTTATTGGTGTTTTCTGCGTCTATATAATCGCGAATAAATAAATCTCCTGGTATTCCAGGAATATGTTCTTCAATTAAAGTGTCTTTACTTGTAAAGTAAGTAATGCGATTGGGGGAAAGTATATGCTCTAATTCTAATCCATATATTCTACTTGCATCCGCTCTTTTAATATAGTAATGATCATAGTTATCATTGAATTTATTTACAATTCGAATTCGAAAAGGCTGACTATTGCCAAAATAACAATAATCAATTCTTGCAACATCTAAGTGGTTGGCAAAACTTAAATCACCTTCCGTTTTTAATATGGCATATACTTTCACAAGACTCTTCCGTAGGAAATCCCATTCGCGCATATCATAAGAAACCTGCTCCCAAGCAGTATTGTTCCCATTTTTGTCTTTTAAAGGAATAGTATAAGTAAATCGTTGTAAATCTTGGTAGCTAAAAGGGAGCAAAACCTCTCTGCCATATCTTTTTAAGTATTGGCGCAAATCTTCTTTAATTGGAAACATGGGTTTCCTTTTGGAGGGAATATTGGCTTTACCTTCCGGATTAATATGGTCGAAGAAATTAATCAATTAATAAAGTGTCATTGTCTTCAATTAAATTCAAGTTTACTGCATCTGCACCAGCAATACCTTCAACTGAACCTTGTATATGAGCAGCATTCAGCAATACTTTCTCTAACTGTTTCTCACGAGCTTTCCAAAGTCTTTCCATGGTATCTCTTTCTTTTTGAATACTCTGACGCATACTCATAAAGCCTTCTCTGATTGCTTTCCATTGTTCACTAAACTCTGTCCCTGTTAAATAGTCGTATAGCATAACCATTTTATCGCCTTTATTTTCCTGGCTTTTACGAGCATCTGCGATTTTTAAAAGCGCATTCCGTAGCAATAAGGCAACACTTCTTACTTCAGTAAAAGTGCATATATAAACTCCATCTTTTTCACCAAATCTTTCCATGTCTTTAGGGAAGGTCTGTGTAACAATAACAGCCACATCAGCACCATGACTGCGCATATCTTTTTTTAACTTCTCAATCCATTCATTGGAAAAGTCTTTGGTACGTTTACTTTCGTAAATAATTTTACCAGACTCATTGCCAAATTGATTGCGTACAATTTGAATACAATCTGCACCGCGAACCCCTTTGCCTACTTCTTCAATTTTATCGAATGGGAAAGTAGATTGCAACATTTCTTCTAACATCAGTTCTTGAACTTCTCCTTGTAATTGCATACTCCCTTGCTCAGACTTTCTGCGCATTTCTTCAACCAATTTTTTCTGATCTTCAATTTGTTTTTCGAGCTCTTTGGTTCTTAGTTGGTATTCTTGTTCTTTTAGACTTATCTTTTCTGATTCTTCTTTTTGTAATTGCTCTTTTAATTTAGACCGCTCTTCCATTAATTGACGTTGAATGGTCAATTGCATTTCTTCTTCGCGCGTTTTAAGCGCTTGTTCTTTTTGCAAAAATTCTAATTCTTTTCTTCTAGACTCTTTCAATTTTTCTGCACTATCTGCAGCTTCTTGTTGTAATAATTTTAACTGATTTTCATAATCGGCTGCCAATGATTTTTTAACTGTTTCCTGCATCTCAGATTGCATTTTCTTTTTCTCTGCTTCAAGCAGTTCAGCAGTTTCAATTTCCTTTTTCTTTTGCCAATCTTTCATTTTACCACGCAGTTCTTTCTCAATTTCATCGCGCATAGTATCCCCAGGTTCAAACTGATGACTACAATTAGGACATGTTATTATAAAACTAGACATATACAAATTTTCTACAGTGAAGGTATTAAAAAACAAAGAACTAATTGGGTTTAATGAAACTCCACATTAACTAATGATAGGTCCACTAAATACTGAGCTTGTTCTATTGAGATATAAGGTATTACAATTGTTTCACCAGCTGTATGTAATTCAACTGTAGCCAATTTTTTGCGTCTTAAAAACGGACTTGTTTTAACCATAACATGCTGAATTTTGTTGAAATTGAGCAGAATATTTTCTACTCCCCAAATACCCTTTTGAATTTGAATGGTAGTTTCATTAAACCAGTATTTGAATTTTTGATACTTTACCCAATTGGAAATAGCTAAATAAATCAATAACAATAATGGGAATAGAATATACAAAGGATTCCAAAAATAAATGGCAGTGGAAATTACCAATATAATGGGCAAAACAAATAATAGGGTATTTCTCCAACCATAAGAAATATGCGTACTGTAAGATTGTGTATTTGAAGATGGCAATACGGCTTGGTATGGTGAAATCAACTGATATAATAAATGCGGATCCATAACAGGCAGCTGTATATGTTGTTTTGTTTGGGTTAAATTTTCTCCCATCATGAAAAAACGTAGTATACTAATTCCTAATACTTTTCTGACAAAATTGAAATTCCAACTAATCAATTGCACTTTGTTTTGAATAAGCATTTTCTGTTGTGTTTGCAAAAAACCCCATTCCATCTGAAATCCTTTTGCATTCGATTTAATATTCATCTCATGATATCGAAGTAACACCCGAATAAATGAAACCAAAAGCGTAATAAATAAGCCAACAGTAAAAAGAGTTAAAATATTAGAAACAGAAAAAGCTGCTTGATCAACTTGTTTATCAATTATATTGGAAGCATCATAACCAAACAATTGCTTTACATCTTCCAATCTTGAATAGGCAAATGCAAGTAAAATTAAGAATGTTCTGATATGATTTTCTGAAATGGCTAGTTTGATTAAATCACGGAAGCGAATACCCATAATTTGTAATTGTTCTATGTCATTATTGGGATTAGCTTCAATAACTGCATTTTGTAATAATTGCTGAAGGGATATTGCTTTCTCTTTATTAATTGCTGCAACTTCTATTTCCGTTGCATCTGTTCCTGCCGTTTCAATTTTAATAGCACAGGTATTTGTTAGTTTATGTAAATAATTTTCAATTAGGTGAACAGATTGAACTCTGTTAATTGGAACTATTGTTTTTGTTTTTGACAGTAAACCACCTGTGACTAATAATTCTGTCCCGTTTATATATATGCGGAAAATGAAAAAATTTATTAATTGATTAAAATGTATAACCAATATTAATAATGTTATTCCTAAACCAAATAATATGCCTGCACTAGGATTTTTACTTGTTTCATTTTGTCCATTGATGATTATTCGGCCAACAACAATTAAAACAAGGGGCCAACTATCTTTAATAGTTTTACCTAGGATAAAAATTAAAGCAACAGGAGAAAGCCTTTGTGGTATAGACCAATCCAATTTATTGGTACTCATATACTTCAATTTTCTCCATAATGAATGCTTTCAATTGTTCTGCAGTTTCTTGTTTAAGCCCTTTTATACTTATATCAATATTGTTACTTGAAGCCGTATTGATTTTAATTGATGCCAAACCATATTTTCTCCCGATAGGTCCACTAATCAATTCACAATGTTGTACTTTATTAAACGGAATAATATAGGTGGTTTGAAACAGCCAACCTTTTCTGAATTGAATATCTTTTTCTCTTAGTGCCCAAGCTTTATTTTTAAAACCAATCTCAACGGAGGCAATCGTAATTGAAATAAGCAAAAGAAAAGCGATTGCTAAGATGGAAATTAACCAACTCATTTGCAAAGACTTTATTAATATAAATAATGCTAATAAAACAGTAAATAAAAGGGCATATCCAATACCCCAATTAATATATAATACCTTCTTATAAACAGCTTCAACTGGTTGTAAATTCACTTGTGCATATTGCGGAATTTCTTCAGGTGAAAGAAAGCGATTTTCATATTTCATATGATGAAAATACAAAATGGATTAGATGATTCAATCACATCGGTTATTTAGCAAATACAATCTTACCATTAACCATTGTTAAAACACTTGTGGTAGTTGGGAGTAGTACCGATGGGATTGTAAAAATATCTTGAGATAATACTACAAGGTCAGCCAACATGCCCTTATTAAGTGTGCCTTTTATTTTCTCTTGAAATTCGGCATAAGCATTAGTTTTAGTATATGCAATTACTGCTTGTTCTCGTGTTATATTTTCATTAGGATTGGATTGTTGACTTGTAATTACCATCATATCCCAAAAAGGATTAGTTGTGCCATCAGGAGCAATACCAAGCAATACCCCTTTTTTTAATAAAGAACTAATAGGGCTCGCTTGATTATACTTTGGAGTATGCATTACCAATAAACCAAGATTTTTAAAATCATTAATTTCTGTCATGTTAGATTGTAGAATTGAGTTGTGCTCAATTCGTACTCGCTTACTTTTCCATGTTTTATCACTTGCAAGCTTTTTCATTTGAGATAATACTATTGCCAAACTACTATCGCCAGTTATATGCATCATTAGTTGACAATCGTTACTTAATGCTTCATTTAAAATAGTACTAATTGAATCAGCTGGATAATTCAAGTATCCAAAATCATTTTTTGAATATGCATTTTTATTCAATGCATTCTTTTCAATTGGTGTTCCGTCAATCATGTATTTAACACCAGAAAAATAAATGTTAGGTATATTAGAAACAGTCTGTTGATTCCATATAGGCATTTGCCTTCCCCGTGAATCTGTTTTTGGCCATGATATTATACGAATCCGTTGAGGAAGGTTGGCATCTTTAAAAAATTGTTCACTCATACTATCATTGAAAGTGCTACTCATATGTTGTACTGTTGTAATTCCTCCTTGAAGTTGGATTTCTGAATATGCACGTAGTCCTTTAATTTGATTTTTATATTCTGAAGTAAACCATGCATTCCAAATTGGCAATTGAGCATTTTCGTGAATAGTATTAATTTTACCTGAAGAGTTCCTAATATACCGGCCTCCTAAAGGATTCATGTTTTCGTCACTTATTCCAGCAGCATGTAAGGTGTTTTCATTAACAATTTGACCATGGCCCCACCATGCTTGTAAAACAATTGGGTTCTTAGATTTTAGACTATCAAGAGAAACTCTCATTGTTGTATCAAAGAGTATTTCTGTGCCAATCCATCCGCTAATCCACTGGTTTTTCTTTGCTTTTTTTATAAGAATAACTAACGAATCTAATAGAGCCTTCTTATTGATGCCTTTGATATCATTTTGCTTAGATTGGTAACTAATTCCAATCGGGGAATACCATCCTAAATGGTTGTGTGCATCGTTGATTCCTGGAATGACAGTTCTTCCCTCCAAATTAATTCTTGTGGTATTCTTAGTAGCATATTTTTCTATTTCGGCATTACTGCCTATTGCTATAATTTTTTCCTTTCGAATAGCTAATGCTTGAACATATAATTGTGTGGTGTCCGAAGTAAAAATTTTTCCATTTGAGAGTATAATATCTGCTTTCTCCACATCACAGGAAGAAAATACCACTAATAGGATAAAGTAGTAGTAAAGTTTGGTTACATTTAATTTCATAATATATTAGTTATTAACTATCTCAAATCCTTATCCATCAAATTAATTAAATGTTCTAAGTGGATTCAATCAAGTCCCAAAGATTACCATACAAATCCTCAAAAACCGCCACTGTTCCATACTCTTCATGGCTTGGTTCTCTAATTATTTTGATACCCATTGTAATTAGATTTTGATAATCTCTTTTAAAATCTTCCGTATGCAGGAAAAGGAAAACCCTTCCGCCAGTTTGATTACCAACTCTACTCTTTTGCTCATCATTTGCTGCTTTTGCCAATAGTAAGCTACATCCACTTGAGCCCTTTGGTCTTACTTTTACCCATCTCTTAGTTTCAGTTAGAATAGTGTCTTCAATTAATTCAAAATGTAGTTTTTGTGTATAGAATTCAATTGCTTTATCATAGTCGTCTACAACTATTGCTATATGTGCTATTTCTTGTTTCATATTTTTTCTATTCGTCTTATTCAGCGAGTTTACATTTAATAAGAATTCTTTGTTCAGAATTATTTAGTGCCAAAGATGTACCAATTAAACTTAGCTTATCCAAATTGGAAATTGCTTTAATTAAATCCTGCTCCAAATTATCTGGGCAAGCCATTAATGTTGTAATGCCTGGGTTTATTATGAGTTGGTTTTGATTCCGAATTGTATAGTTAAACCTTAAAGAATTACAGTTTTCTTTTGCTTCTATAAAGCCATTCTTTGAATGAAATATAAGGTAAGGGTTTGCCGTTTTTTCTGAAACGGCTTTCCCATTTAATTCTATAATTAACCACTTTTTATCTTCTACATCAATGTTACCATTTTTAGTTAGAAGATAACTAGAAGCTAATCCACCTTCAATTATATTCCCATTCATATCCAATTGCCTTACCCTTCCTTCTTCTACTTTAAATATGGTTGGGTTTTCTTTGTTAATTGTATCAATTAGTTTGATTGAATTATTACTCCATATAAATGTTCCTTTCGAAGTAAATATTTCCTTTTTATCAATGTATTTGCGTGTTAAAATAAATGTTTGATTATTGCTTATCGTAAGTTCTGTCTCAATTCCAGGGCAAGAAGCACAGGGCAAAACACCATAATAAGTTCCTTCCCAATCTAAAGCGTTTTGAGATGTGTGAGCATCAAAATTGGTGGTATTTGTATTTTGATTGGTA
>NCHN01000056.1 GCA_002281875.1 Sphingobacteriia bacterium 24-36-13
TTGAACTGCTAAATAAATCAAAAGAGAATATTGTGCTACAAGAATTAGCTAAGAATGCATTTGATAAGCTTATTCCGTACAGAGACAAAATTAAATTAATCGATTTTGATTATATTGAAAAGAATCGAGACTCTTATTTAAGTGCATACTTATTGCGTTATTATTTTTCATCACTTTCTGTTGACTCGCTTGCAAAATTTTATGATAATTTCAGTTTTAAAATTCAACAATCTGTTTTTGGTGATTTAGTTCGTCAACAGATTATCCTTAAATTAGGTGCTGGTGTTGGGAGTAAGGCTAAAGTCTTCTCAATAAACGATATTAATGACCGACTCTTAGATGTTTCAAAATTAATTGGCAAGAAATATATACTATTAGATTTTTGGGCAAGTTGGTGTTTGCCTTGTAGAAAGGGTAGCCCTTATTTAATTGAGTTATATAAAAAATATCAGGATAAGGGCCTAGAAGTAATTTGTATAAGTTCTGATAGAAATAGTGGAGATTGGAAAAAAGCTGTCGAAAAAGATAAAACTAGCCTTTTTTATCACATACGTGATAATCTAGATATTGGTGAGTTTCAAAAAGGTAATATCAATCAATTTAATGTCAATAAAGAATATGCAATATCTGTCTTGCCAACTAAGATTCTCATTGATACAAATGGAATCATAATTTTTCGACAGGAAAATGACGATGACACTCAATTAACTGAACAGCTTCGTAAAGTATTTAGATTTTAAGTACCATGATTTGGATTTATAATTTAATTATCATTTTGTTTGTCAGGAGCGTTAGAATATACTACTACCAGTTAAGATGATGAATATGAAACTTTTACTTTATTTTTTACTTCTCTTCCTTTTTAGTTGCCGTTCAATTCAATACAAAAAGGACTACATCGATAAAAGAGGCGAACGAATTTTTACTGATTACAATAATAATCGTACCATTATTATTTCAGGCAAAGCTGCTAAATTAAATGCCGTAATAAGGAATAATCAATTTCTTGATACTGTTTCTTTTCGTGAATTGAAAAAAAGAGTCAATTTATACGAGCGATTTTTTGCTTTACATCCTGACTCCACTTATGTTAAAAAAATTGACTTTCCCAAGAAATCAACTCAAATCGACTCGTTTTATCTAAACAAGAATAAAGTGAAGTACTTAAAACGGAATAAAATTAAATCCCAAAATATTCATTTTAATACTAATTAACTTATGGAATCCTTTCATTCTTGCGTCTTAACATAGTTTAAACTTTACTATGAAGCGATACTTTGTACTTATACTTGTTTTACTATTAGTAAAATGCACTACCAATAATAACTCAAAATATTACGGTGATATTCATATTAAATTGCCAAAAAGCGGATTTGAAAAGCTGGAGGGTAAGTACCTTTATTTGATAGATGTGCAAAGTAAATCAATATTAGATTCAGTATTGGTGGATAAGCCAGAACTGCAATTCACCAAGATACAACGATTAAATTTGAATCCTTCATTCCTTAGTATTAAGCACTATGATGTTTACAACGGTTTTAAAGGTTTGCGACCGATTGGATTTTGTTCAGAACTTTCTAGACAGAATCATGTTTATTCACTATTTTATGCCGATGAGACTTCTACTGAAATTGTAGTATTTGATACAACAAAACTAGAAAAGTCCTCGTTTAATGGTAGTAAGCAAAATGCTCCTTATTTTAATAATTTGGTTTTAAACTATCCAGAAGCGAGTAATCCCTTTGATAAAAAGGTACATGAACACAATTCGAAAATTATAAAGTCTTATCCTGATTCTTATTTGATATTAAAACAGCTTTACAGCTACAAGCAATTTTTTGCTCCCGAGGAGATTAAACAATTACTTAGTTTCTTTAATCCGATAGTTGAAAAGTATGATTTGTATCAGTCACTACAAAACTACTTAGCTGATAATAAATTGTTTGACACTAAATATCCTTCTTTCATCAAATTTGAAAATGCAAATGGCGAGAAAGAAAAAGTAAGTGCAAATAATCAATCGGTACACTTAATTGTCTACTGGGCAAGTTGGTGTCTTCCTTGTAGAAAGGAAATCCCCGAACTAAAAAAAATCCTTAATAAATATTCAAATAAGGGACTTGCAATAACAAGTATTTCTATAGATGGTGATAAGCAGGATTGGTTAACTGCATTAGCATTTGAAAAAATGAACTGGCAGCAGCTATTAGCCATTGATAGTTCTCGTCTGCAATTAAATGAGCAATATGCTATAAACGCTATTCCTAAAAGCTATCTCTACAATTCAAGAAAACAGCTCATTAAAACATTTACAGGTTTTAGTCCATCTCTTGAAGAAACTATTAAGAAAGAAATTATAAAATAATTACAGCACCATTCTTAATACATAAACCCAAATATCCATAAAGGTATTTTGGTGCCAATTCCTATTAGTAATAGTTTGATTAGAACTGCAGATGTTATTACGGCTGAAGCCAGTTTAGCTGATCGGTTATTATATCAATGGAGAGGCTTATTTGCGAGATAGTTTTCGGGGGGTAAAAATACCCCCCGGTGAAAATTTGAATGTTCTTTATTTCGATCTAGCTTCATGAATTATTAAAACTTTAAAACATGAAAGAAAAATTAATTAGTTTAGGAGTAATTCTAAAGCGCGAACAAACAAAAAAAGTTATTGGGGGCAATGTCGAATTAATCGTTTGCCAATCATCCTGTACAACTCATGCAGATTGTCCAGTTGATAGAGGTTGTTATTCTCGGGTATGTGATGAGGATAAAACGAAAAATTATACAGCTTGTTTTCGTCTTTAACAATTTAATTTGCATAGAATCAAATAGCCATTTGATTTTATGTTTTAATCTTTTTTATGAAGAATATCATTATTTTCTTTTTTTTATTTGTATTTATTAAGTTTAATTATGCAAAAGCCGAAATAACTATTAGAATTTCTGGTAAAGCATTTAATTTCAATAATTCTGTTGAAGTGGAAGATATGACTGAGTTTAAGGACATTAGCTTATCCTCTAGCGAACGAATTTTTGTTCCTGATTCAAACCAAAACTTTTCAATTCAATTTAAAATAGGAATACCTGGCTATTATCGTATAGGTCGAAATATTATATATATATCACCGGGTGATGATATTAAAGCGTCCATTGATTGGAAAAATCCCACTAAAGCTATTTTTAGCGGTTCTCGTCAAATTGAAAATACTTATTTGAAGCTTACACCATTTCCGAAGGCGGGATCTTTTTTAGATGGCGAAACGGGTATCCAATCCTCTATCGCAAAAACAATTGATTATATTCTCATTAAAAGTAAAGAAAGAAGCCGGCAATTGGATAGTATTCAAAGAATTGTTTCACCTGAATTTTACCAATTAGAATCCATTAGAATTAAAGCGGATATTATCAATAGCTTTATGAGTTTACCTACTTATTATAGTTGGGTTCATAAGATTTCAAAAGATAGTGCTTTAATTATTCAGCAACAAAGTGATTCTTTAACTAGGCCAATCATTGCAAAACTTTCAAAAGGGTTAGTTGATCCTATTAATTTGAAATTAGTGGTTTATCGAGATATATTAAAAACAATCCTCCAAAATCAACCTTCAACTTTTTCGATACCACAGAAAATAAATGATTGGTTTAAGGCAAGTGCTATTAAGCAGAAAGCTATTACGTTGGATAATAAAAATGACCTAATAGCTTTAAATAAAGGAATTGATTCAATTAATTCAGGTGTGTATAAAAATGCCATTTTATCTACCATAGCTCAGTTAACTCAATTAAATCAGGGCGACCCAGCAATTGATATTCTATTGATAAATACGGATAATCAAACTATTCCACTTTCCAACTTTAAAAACAAAGTAATTTACTTAGAGTTTTGGGCAACTTGGTGTGGGCCATGTTTAACCGATAAACCCAAAATGGAATTATTAAAACAACTATTTAAAAATGATGATTCCATAGTATTTTTATCCGTTTCCATTGATGACAACCTTGATGCATGGAAAAAGTATTTGATTAAGCAGGGTGTATCCAAAGATGAGTTTATTGTTGACCGAAACAAACTTTCTAATTACAACTTACTTTCTGTGCCAAGGATGATTTTAATTAATAAAGACTTTACTATTGAACAATTGTATGCACCAGGTCCTGGTGATAAGCAACTCATTCCTTTGTTGACTAAAATGAAATCTAAATAAGTTTCAATTTTTTCACCAATTCTTTAAAATAATCTGGCCCCCAAATCTTAAGACCTGTATCGTCTGGTATAAAGCGAATAATGTCTTCCTTTATGGCTTCAAATGAAACCGTGTTGATTTTTGATATCAGCAGTTCTTTAATTTCTTTTTCTGTAATACTTGGGTTTCCCCAATCTCCTGAATCATTCGCTCTTAATGCAAAATGTGAAAGATTTAATGGCACGCCTTTTTTAATGTACCATTCTAAATCGTACCAGTCTCTTCCTTTCACTCTTTGCTTCCATTGTCTAAACAATAATGCGTGCATTTTTCCTGCAAATAAATGCGGAAGGGTAAAGCATTTTACGTAAAATGAATAAGGACGTAAAAGAAGTTTTTCTTCTGTTTCAAATCCTAAGGGTGGGTTAGTGTCAACTTCAATTTTGATTTTAATTCTTGGCGATAGGTCTAAACCAAGTTGAGGAATCATTTTTTCAAGTACTAGTTCTTTCCAAATGGTTTCTGTTTTTAAAAATGCGGAGTCAATATTGGTAGCCATTGTTTTTATTTTTTCCTGCACACTCACTTTCATACCTACTGCTTCGAATTCCTGTAACATTCCTTCAAAATATGGCTCCAAGGAAAAAGATGGGTTTATTGCTAATAATGAAAAATCTAAGTCTTCAGAATATCGATCTAATCCATGAAAAATTCTTAAAGCTGTACCGCCATAAAATGCAGCTTTCTCAAAAAAACCACTGCGGTTTAATCCCGCCAAAGCAACATCTTGCATTATCTCGCGTAATGCAGATTCAGCTTCGATTCTGTTTTTAGGTTGGTATTGTTCTAGCCACTCTTTAATCATAATTGTTCGATCATTTTTAGTAGTATAGCTAAACTGCTCCGCTTAGGTGAGTCAACTATCCAGCTTTTCATCATTGCTAAGTTTAATTTTTTTAGAATGGTTTCTTCCATTCTATAATCTTCTATCAGTAAATCTCTTGCTTGGCTTGTACTCCTAATTACAATGCCTGAAGTCATTATGATTTTATCGAACAATGCTTTTTCAGGAGATGCAATCATTACCATTTGCTTAGCACTGAGCGCAATGCTTTGAATGCCAAAAGTATAATACGGTGCTTTCGCATGTACATAATTAAAACGCCCTATTGCTGTTTTAAATATTTTGCTTGGCTTTAAGGTAATAGAACTGATTTCATATACTCGTTCTGGAATCATTCCCCAATAAGACAATGCCGATTCTAGTGAAATATAACTCGGCCCCCATAAATGATTCGCGATTAAAAATGGATCTGGTGGATTTAAATGACTATTGGGCCCAGGCATATATAGCCCTCTTTTAATTGAGGTCAATACATTTTGCTTAATTAATTCATTGATTTTATCATTGGGCCTCTTATACTCCTTAAGTAAGTCCAATACCAATTGTCTGGTGATTGGCTCTTCTTCAAATTCTTTAAGGGCATAAATAAAATCCATTTATGTAAAATTATTACACAATAATCGGATAAATTCCGATTATTATCAAAAAAATATACATAAACCTACAAAATCGGCCTCAACCATTTTTCTGCAGTGGCTTCGTCCATCCTTTTTTGTTAAAAAATTAACATATGCTGGGGGGTAAAAATACCCCCCGGTTGTTTTTGAATATATAATTCTTTTGTAAGATATTTAATTATCAAAGAAAAGCTTTTGTGCCTTTTTTCGATATAATGCAAAGATTTTCAATTATTTATGGGTATCAAAGCTTTTCCTGTTTGTTTATTTATCTTGATTTTTAGTCAAACGTATGCTCAACAGCCCAATATTGGCGCAATTAGTGGTTTAGTAAAAGACAGTGCTACTAAAAAGGGATTGAGCTTGGCGACAGTTTCCGTTTTTAAGTTAACGGATTCAAGTATTGTTTCTTTTAAGTTATGTGATGATAAGGGCGGTTTTGAAATAAGGAATATACCACTTAATCAAACCTTAAAAATAGTCACCACATTTGAAGGGTATGAGGTAGACCGAAGAGAAGTGCGTTTAACTGCTTCTGCTAATTATTCTATTGGTACAATTTTGTTAAAGCCAACTTCAAAATCATTAGATGAAGTAATTGTAAAATCTGAGAGGCCACCCATTATTGTTAAAAAGGATACTATTGAATTTAATGCGACGGCCTTTAAAACATTACCCAATGCATTGGTGGAAGACCTTTTTAAAAAACTGCCAGGTATGCAGGTGGATCGGGACGGCAATATTACTTATAACGGCAGACCAGTTTCAAGAATATATGTAGATGGGAAGAGTTTCTTTAATGACAATTATAAAGCGGCTACACAAATTCTACCAAGTGCAATAGTAGCCAATGTTCAAGTATATGATGATAAAGAGCAATTAGATGCTACTCAAAAAAATACTGATTACAATAAGATTATCAATCTGAAACTGAAACAAAATGTCAAGAAAAGTACTTTTGGCAAAGTGTCTACTTCAGGCGGAACGGATAATCGATATGAACTTGCTGGCGCAGTCAATTTTTTACGAGATACAGTTCAACTTACATTGATAGGCTATAAAAACAATCTTAATAGAGGGATATTCAATAGCTCAGAGATGCGTGCTATAGGTGCGTTTAATAGAAATTGGACGACGATGACTAATAACGATAATGGCACTTATACGATTAACAATATTTCTTTTGGGGGTGGAACAACAGCCGAAACAGAGTCAGCTGGTGGAGGTATCAATTTTAATCATGCACCCACAAAATACACTTCCTTTTATGCACAATATTTTGTATCACATGAAGATGGATATACAAATGAA
>NCHN01000057.1 GCA_002281875.1 Sphingobacteriia bacterium 24-36-13
GCTGACAATCTTGGCGAATAAGGAAGTCAGCCGCAGGCTGACAATCTTGGCAAAGACAGGAAGATGTCCTGGCAACCCCCGATACATATGCACCCCATATTTGATAAAATATTCTCTCTCAATAAATTCTACCGCATTTGATAATTGTATAGCTTACGACAGTTTAACGATTATAAATAAGCTGTATGAATGCATTGCACCAAACCGATTACTTGGTATTTCTATTCTATTTTATTCTTGTTGCTGGATATGGTATTTGGGTATACCGAAGAAAGAAAGCAAAGGAAGCCAGTTCTAAAGACTATTTTTTAGCAGAAGGATCTTTAACCTGGTGGGCCATTGGGGCATCATTAATTGCTTCTAATATTTCAACAGAGCAGTTCATAGGAATGAGTGGAAGTGGTTTCAAAATGGGATTGGCCATCGCCAGTTACGAATGGATGGCATCGGTAACATTAATAGTAGTGGCCATTTTCTTCATGCCAGTTTATTTGAAAAACAAAATATTTACGATGCCGCAGTTTTTGCAGGTACGTTACAACGATACCGTAGCAATGATTATGGCAGTATTCTGGTTACTGTTATATGTATTTGTAAACCTTACTTCAATATTATTCTTAGGAGCCTTGGCCATTAGTAGTATTTCCGGAATCTCTTTCACGGTATGTATGTTGGCACTCGGATTTTTTGCAGTACTCATTACATTGGGGGGAATGAAAGTAATTGGATACACCGATGTAATCCAAGTATTCTTTTTAATCTTAGGAGGATTGGCAGCTACTTATATTGCATTGAACTTGGTAGCAGAGCAAAACGGAACAAGTGGAATACTCAATGGCCTAGCAGTATTAAGAGAAAAAGCAGACGACCATTTTCATATGATCTTAAAGCCGGATAACCCGAGCTTTACCGACTTACCAGGCCTTACTGTATTAATTGGAGGATTATGGATTGCCAATTTAAATTATTGGGGATGTAATCAATACATCACACAGCGTGCATTAGGAGCCGATTTAAAAACAGCCCGCAATGGTTTGTTATTTGCGGGGTTCTTAAAATTGATTATGCCAGTAATAGTAGTGTTACCGGGTATTGCTGCTTATGTAATGCATCAACAAGGCTATTTTCAAACAGAGTTATTACAAGATGGAGAAGTAAACCCCGACCGCGCTTATCCGGTATTATTAAATTTATTACCGGTGGGATTAAAGGGGCTGTCATTCGCAGCACTTACCGCAGCAGTAGTTGCTTCATTAGCAGGAAAAGCCAATAGCATTGCAACTATATTCACTTTAGATATTTACAAAAAGAAAATCAACACAGCAGCAGGAGAACAAAAAATGGTGAACATTGGAAGAATTTCCATTGTTGCTGCAATGATATTAGCAATGATTGTAGCACCATTTATGGGCATTGATAAAAAAGGAGGATTCCAATATATTCAAGAGTATACTGGCTTTGTTTCTCCAGGTGTATTTGCGATGTTCTTCTTAGGATTCTTCTGGAAGAAAACCAGTTCAAATGCTGCATTGTTTGCAACGATTGGTGGGTTTGTGCTATCCATTATATTTAAATTCATGCCTAATTATGTAGACCTCTCTTGGTTGGCTTCTTCAGGATATGCAGTAGCAAATGCTTCGGGCGTTTTTGAAATTCCATTCTTAGATAGAATGGGAATTGTATTCTTGATTTGTTTGGTGGGAATGTATTTTATTAGCATGAACGATATTAGAAAAGGTGTTCAAACCAATGGATTAGAAGTAGACAGAAGCATGTTCAAATTGCATCCAGCATTTGTGGTAGGCGTTTTAATATTATTTGGAATTATTGCTGCGTTGTATACCATCCTCTGGTAAATAGCCCCCTACTTACCAAATGCTGCAATATTGGTACTAAATATTTTAACAGCAATAGCAATCAGGATTACGCCAAAGAATTTTCTTACGGCTAGTAATCCTGATTCGCCTAGTGCACGTTCAATCACTTTGAGCAATCTTAAAGTAATGTAAACAACCACCAGATTAATCAGTATTCCAAACAAGATATACATTTCATCGAAGTTGGCTTTTAATGACATGATGGTGGTAAGGGTACCTGAACCAGCAATAATAGGAAATGCAATGGGTACCACACTTCCACTTTTAGCATTGTTGTCGCCTTTAAAAATTTCATGACCTAAAACCATTTCAAGACCGAGTAAAAAAATGACAATAGATCCCCCTACAGCGAAAGACCGAATATCTAGTCCAAGAATTTTTAGAAAAGGTTTACCAGCAAATAAAAACAAAATCATTAGGGCACCAGAAATCAATGTCACTTGAAGGGAACGAATACCTCCGCCCATTTTTTCTTTTAATGAAATAAGCAAGGGAATAGACCCTACAATATCAATTACCGCAAAGAGGGTAAATGTAACTGTCAGCAGTTGATCTACTTGAAATTCCATGTGCTTGTTTTTTTAAAGATACCATTTTTCTAAACAGTTGGTCTATGCCATTCTTTACCTTGTCTAGAGTAATTATAGAGCAATTCATGGGTCATGCTATCTTCTGTAACTTGAATTTTTACCACACAACCATAGTGTAAAGTAAAAGCGTCAAAAGATTCTTTTAATGGGGTGGAAGTAATATGCGATAGAATACTTCTGAGTACACCTCCATGAGCAACAATTACTGCTGATTCTTGCTTGGACACAATATCATTAAAGCGCTTTACTACTCTATTGTGTAAGTCTACATAACTCTCCCCTTTTGGAACAGGTACGTTTACAAAATCATCCATCCAAGGTTGTATTTCTTCTTTAGGAATATCATTCCAAGGAAGCAATTCCCATTGGCCACAATTGAGTTCCATTAAATCATCATGAACATCAATCTCAAATCCGTCAAATAAAGCATCTGCCAGTTTTTTGCAACGTTGCAATGGGCTACTATATACTTTTATTTCATTAGAAGGCAAATGGGGTTTGATGGCTTCTACTTCTTCTAAAAAAGTTTCGGTAATATCTAAATCGGCCTGTCCATAACAGATGCCTTTTTCTACTTTAGGGGTGGTATGTCTAATTAAATAAATTTCCATAAGAGTAAACATCCTAAATAAAACGCAATTTCACAAACCTGTTGTGTGGCACCCAAGCAATCCCCGGTATATCCACCAATCCATCTCATAAAATAATTTCCTGCAAATATTTGAACCAGATAAGCTGGAGCTTGAACCCAAAGAATAAAGGAGAATAACCAACTGGCAAATCCATAGCTTAAAATTAAATGGTCTAACTGATCAATTGGGCTATAGATTAATATAAAAACAAGCGTTAGGGGAACTATTGAACCCAATGCCAATACCCCCATTTCTGCTTTAGTTAATATTCTATCTGCTAAGGGTTTAGACTTACTGGTATCAATGTCTTGTACATAAGGAAGTTTCTGCATGATGGTAGTTGCCCAAAATCGACTATTGGCGTGGGCTGCAACTAAAGTAACAGCAACCAATTCAATAGGAAAAAATTGCATTAATTCTAACAACAATAAAAATTTTAAGGATAGTATCAAGATTAATCCAACCACCCCATAAGTGCCCAGTCGGCTGTCTTTCATGATGGTCAGTATTTTTTCTTTGGTCCATCCCCCACCAAAAGCATCACAACAATCTGCAAAACCGTCTTCATGAAATGAACCCGTTAATAAAATGGTGGCAATCATCGAAAACAAAACAGTAAGAGCAGGAGAAAAAAGCAAATCGGCCAATACCAATACAATGGCACCTACTATCCCAACCACTATGCCTACCCAGCTAAAATAACGCGCTGATGCTTGTAAATGAGCTTGTTGAAATGGAAGATTACCCACTGGTATACGGGTAAAAAACATGATTGCCGTTTTAAACAAAAGCCATTGGTGTTTCATGTAATAATTTGAATGAAGATAATTATTATGATGCAGTACTTACTCCAGCTTGTTCAAACGAGGCCATTTGATTTAAAAATGAAACTGCTGATTCAATTAGTGGAATAGCCAATGCCGCACCTGTTCCTTCCCCAAGTCTGAGGCCTATATTCAGCAAGGGCTTCGCCTTTAAAAACTGCAACATACTCGCATGTCCTTGTTCATTACTGCAATGGGCAAAAATGCAATTGTTCATTACAGTTGATTCAATTTGTGCAGCAATCAATAATGCAGCAGTTGCTATAAAACCATCTACTACAATCACCATTTTTTCTGAAGCTGCAGCTAAGTATGCACCCACCATCATAGCAATTTCAAAACCACCCACTGCACTTAATAATAGCAGGGGTTCGTGCCTAAGTGAATTTAGTTGATGCAAACTGGCAACTTTTTCAAGGGTATTTATTTTAGTATTCAATTGGTCGTCATTGGAACCAGTACCCCTGCCTACACATTCGGCCAGAGGAGTACCCGTAATCGCATGCATAATTAAAGCAGCTGATGAAGTATTGCCAATGCCCATTTCGCCAAATCCAATACAATTGGTACCATCTTTTGCAACAACTGTAACCAGTTCTTTTCCTTTTTTAATACAACTCAAAGCCAAATCCATAGACATTGCTGGAGCAGTTAAATAATTGACTGTGCCCATACCTTGTTTAGCCTGAATAAAATTCGGTTGTTCAAGATGGCTCAAATTCGCATTTACACCCGCATCTACAACAATCAACTGCAATCGATTCATTTGGGTAAATACATTTATGGCTGCACCCCCATTCAAAAAGTTCAAGACCATTTGTGCAGTAACAGATTGTGGGTAAGGATTCACCAATCCTGTTTCGGCTATGCCATGATCAGCTGCAAAAACCATAATGGTAGGTCTTGCAATAAAAGGTGCTGTGGTCTGCTGAATTAAACCTACTTGTAATGCAATCTCTTCTAGCAAACCCAATGCACCCAAGGGTTTGGTCTTGCTATTTATTTTGTTTTGCAGCTGATCTTTAAGCATAGTGTTTATTATAGATGGATACTAATACCTGAGTTAATTAAAAATGGAATACTATTAAACCCTCTTAAATCGGTGAATTTCTTGCCCGTGATATTTTGTGCGTCTACAAATAATTTTATTTTTTCGCTAAAACGATATTCTGCATAAGCACCCAAAATAAAATATTCAGGTAACAATACATCGGCCCTTCTAAATCCACCAATATCTGATCGGCTGCCTACATATTTTCCTATGATAGAAACAGTTGCTTTTTCATGCGTATAGCTTACGCTCATATTGCTTTGAAAGCCTGGTCTTCTTAGTCCATAAATATAGCCAGTGTCTTTAAAATTGGTTCTGCTTTGTGTAGAATCGATCATGCTTAGGTAACTAAAATTCATATTCATTTGCAAACGATTACTCAATCGAATACTGGTTTCGTATTCAACCCCAAAAGCGGTTTGCTTTATGAAATTGTAATACTTGTTGCGCACATAATCGTAGTCTATTCCATTATTGGTATTTCTATAAAAAGCCACTAACCTGCTGGTAAAACCCGTATAGCTATGCGAAAATCCTGCTTCAATAGTAGTGCTGGTTTCTGCTTTTAAATCTCTTCTTCCACTAAATGAATCAAATAGTTGAAACAAGGAAGGGGTTTTAAATGCAGTAGCTACACTACCAAATAGGCGCAGCTGTTCTGAAACCGCAAATGAAGGATTAAAAGTAAAAGTGCTGCTGTTCCCGTAAATAGAGTGTTTATTCAACCTAAATCCTGCATCTGCAAAAAACCCTTTCTGGTTATTGAATTGTAAAGAACTGTACACAGATGACTGATGAATACCCGTGTCTTTAAAACCCGACTTAAATGGGCCAAAACTACTTACCGATTCAAATTGATTATTCATGCTTGCAAAACGGTATTCAACACCCTGCAATAAAGTGAATGACTTATTTAATTTAAAGGAAGCATACAATTCAGCAAACTGTGTTTTGCCAAAATATTGATTGCGTTGATAAAAACTAAAGACTGCTTTGTCTGCACTATCTCTTTCGTATCCTCTGTTGGTTTGACTAAATTGATAGTTGGCTGTTATTTGTACTCCTTTCGTTTTATACACTAAGCCAAAACCTGTATTTAATAAATTGTTTTTTAATAGATAATGTTTGTCGTCGTTAAATACCCCAGCATCAATGCCTGCCTGGTATTGGCTGTACATTCCAAATCCCTTCAACAACAGTTGGTTGTTTACAGCATATTGAATGGCCGCACTGGTGCTATTCCCCTTATATCCATCGGCATCATAATTGCGAGAGCCAATGGTATCCGTTGCAGCACTAAATCCATTCGTACGAATACCGGCATTACGCAAACTATAAGTTAGTTTTTTGTACTTACCATACAGCTGCAAGTTGTTTTTAAAACTATTTAAATTACCTGCAGTTAAAGTAGCTTTTACATTGATGGGTTTGTTTACATTTTGCTTTACAGTAATAATATTAATTACCCCTGCAACCGCATCACTTCCATATACGGTACTTTGGGCACCTCTGCATACTTCAATTCTTTCTACATCATTAATAGAAAAAAGGTTCAGGTCGAATTCATTGCCAATTTGCGAAGGATCATACACAGGAATACCATCCATTAGTATCAACGTTCTACCGCTATTGGCACCACGCATGAAAACGGTTTGATTTGTACCTGAATTATTAAGGGCGCCATTAATAGTAATACCCACTGTTTCATTTAATACTTGTCCCAATGATTTCCCCGAACTTTTAGACAATTCTGCTTGTCCAATTACGGTAATTACTTTACCAGTAGTACTTTGTTTTTGTTCCTGCTTATTGGCAGTTACCACTACTTCGTCTAGCACACTGGTGCGTAAACTGTCTTTTTGTGCATACAAGCCAGCGCTTGATAGCAGGGTTAGGAGGAGCGTTAATTTTTTGCTCATTGTCCATTTAATTTAAAGGTCAACAATGAGCTTCCAGGAAAATAAAAAAACGGCGAAAAATAAATTACTGCTGCAGCAAAACGGCGAAAAATAAATTACTGCTGCAGCAGCACTTTAGATTCCATGCTTTTCACCCGAAAGCCGTGAATACTTGTTTGCTATTGGCAGGTCTTCTGGCTTCCCACCCTTTGAATATCCTTCCCATCTCTTTATAATCGAGACAGTGGTTGTAGTGATTCAAAAGTTTGCCTTGCGGCGTGGGTTACAGCTACGGGGATAGCGCCGGAGTTACACCGACTTCCCTTTTAATCATCTGACTGAGGCAGATGAACCAGTAACGCAGCAAATGTATATATTTATCCTTATGAAAGGGAACCAGCAATTAAATGTTTTTAGTTTCACCATGATTGTGGTGGGCTTAGTAATAGGGATGGGGATTTTTAGATCTGCTGCAACCAGCGCCCAGCATGCCATTGAGCCCTCTGTATATTTTGCAGCTTGGTTAATTGGCGGTTTCGTAGCCCTCTGTGGCGCGTTAACTTATGCAGAAATCGGGAGTAGGTTTCCGGTAACTGGGGGTTATTATAAAGTGTTTTCTTATGCCTATCATCCCAGTATTGCATTTGCCATCAACTGTATTATTTTAATTAGCAATGCTGCTAGTTTAAGTGTGGTGGCTATTATTGGAAGTGGATATATTGCTAAACTTTTTCCTGGTACACCTTGGACAGATGTAGACAAAGCCTTGTTAAGTGCAGGAGCCATCATTTTATTTTACATTATTAATTTAAGAGGGCTTAAAATGAGTTCTCGTGCGCAAAATATTTTAATGGTCATCAAAATCAGTATGATCTTGGTATTGATTGCGGCTTTGTTTTTCCCATATGAATCTTCTACAGCCGCAGCGGTTGCTGAGTCTGCATCAGCTACAATCCCTCCAACCCCTCAAATGAGTTGGATACAGAGTTTGGGGTATAGTTTAATTGCAGTTTCATTTACTTATGGCGGGTACCAACAAACCATCAATTTTGGAAGCGAAGTAAAAGACCCTGCACGCAATATTCCTAAAGGAATATTTTTTGGAATTGCCATCATTATAGGGTTGTATTTGTTGGTTAATTTTAGCTATTACCAAATTGTAGGTTTTGAGCAAATGAAAGGAGAAAAAGAAATTGCTTATGTGGTTATAGATAAAGTATTTGGTGAAAGAGGTGCAGCTATTTTTTCTTTCTTTTTGTTCTTTGGTGTATTAGCTTATGTAAATGCGCTATTGATGAGTAATCCTAGAGTCATGTATGCCATGAGCGATGAAGGAACCATTCCAAAAATATTTTCAAAGCAAAACGAAAAGAATGGGGTATTGGTAGTATCGCTAACGGTGTTTACCCTTACCTGTTTGCTCATTTTATTTTTTGCCCAAACCTTTGATGCTATTTTAAATTTTACCATTTTCTTGGATTGTTTTGGTATGGTGGCATCCAGTGCAACCATTTTTAAATTAAGAAAACAAACCAAACATTTAGACGGTACGGGTATTTATAAAATGAAGCTCTTTCCAATATTGCCTTTAATATTTATGGCAACCTATTGTTTTGTTGGGGTGAGCATAGCCATACAAACACCCAATACCGCTATAATTGGCACGGCTGTACTGGCTGCATTTATGGCTATTTACTTCATTACACAACGTTTTAAAAAGCCAGTATAGGGCTATAAGCTGCCTTTCATACTAATTTTAACACAAAACCATCCCTTTCCTTTCCGTCTGTCTAAATTCTGTGAAAGCCTCGCCGAATAACTTATTTTTGTTCTATGAGGAATTTACTATTACTAATGGTCGGTTGTTTTATGTTCGCTGGGCAAATTGTTGCTCAGGGTTCAACAGACAAATGGAACCTTCAGCGTTGTGTAGAATACGCTGCAAAAAACAATATTTCGGTAAAGCAAGCCGATATACAGGCAAGACTGGCTGCATTGGAAGTGGAGCGGACCAAATTGTCTCAATATCCATCGGCAAGTGCCAATACCAATTTGGGTACCCAGTTTGGTAGATCCATTGATCCTACTACCAACTTATTTACAACCACACAGTTGTTGTTCCAACAAGTAAACTTGAATGTGAATGCCACTGTATTTAACTGGGGAGCTCTAAAAGCAGATCGTCAGGTTGCGGGGTTTAATGCACAAGCAGCAATCGCCGATATTGAAAGAATCACCAATGATGTTTCATTAAGTATAGCTACATTCTTTTTGCAAGTTGTGGCGGCAAAGCAACAAATTGCTATTGCTGAAGTACAAGTTGGCCAAACTCAATCTCAGTTAGGTTTTACCCGCAAGCGGGTAGAAGCAGGGGCGCTGCCTGAATTAAGTGCTGCTGAAATTGAAGCACAACTAGCAAGAGACAGTACTTCATTAGTTAGTGCTAATGCAACATTTCAACAAGCCGTAATTCAGTTGAAAGCTGCCATCAACTTAGATATGTCTGTTTCATTTGATGTAGAAATACCAGCAGTAGATAATATTCCATTGCAACCATTGGGAGAATTAGATCCAGCATTTTTATACCAATTGGCGTTGAATAATCAACCCGCTCAAAAAGTAAGCGACTTAAGAATTAAGTCGGCAGAAGCATCTATTAAAAGAGCGCGCTCTGCATTTTATCCAACCATTTCTGCTTTTGGTGGATTGGGGTCTAACTTTGCTAATGCCGCTACCACTATTACTGGTGCAAATGTGATTGGTACAAGACCTACTACTAATTTTGTGACGGTGAATAACCAGAACTATCAAGTATTTCAGCCAGATATTCAGTTGACTTCTTCTAAAAGAAACTTCTTTCAAATGTGGAGTGGTTGGGGTGGACAACTAGAACAAAACTTTAGGCAAAACTTTGGGTTAAACGTTCAGATACCCATCTTTAATGCGGGTTCAGCTAAATTAGGCTATGAGCGTTCTAAATTAAATTTAAGAACAGCGCAAGTATCAAGACAACAAGCAGATTTAACCTTGCAGCAAAATATTTATCAAGCACATACCAATGCAATGGCTGCTATTCAACGTTTTCATGCGAGCGATAAATCGGTAGAAGCATCTCAAAAAGCTTATGATTACGCACGCAAACGTTTTGAAGCTGGTTTGTCTAACACATTAGATTTGATTACTAATCAGAATAATTTGCTAAGAGCAAAACTAGATAGATTGAATAACCAGTTTGATTATATTTTTAGAATTAAACTACTAGAATTTTACAAAGGTCAAGGCATTAAATTATAAAAAACAAATCATGAGTAAGAAGTTAATCTGGATTATTGTAGGCCTAGTAGTAATCATAGGCGTTATCATAGGCCTAAAGAAAGCAGGAGTAATAGGTAAAGAAGAAGGAATAAAAGTTACTGCTGAAGCGGTACAACGCAGAACAATTATTGAAACAGTAAATGCGAGTGGAAAAGTATATCCTGAAATTGAAGTAAAAATAAGTCCCGACGTAAGCGGTGAAATAGTTGAATTAACTGTTGCTGAAGGTGACACTGTTAAAAGAGGACAAGTGTTGGCTAGAATTTATGCAGACATATTAAACTCTCAAAGAGATCAGGTGGCTGCAGGTGTTAGTCAGCAACAAGCACAGGTTTCAAACACAACCGCGCAGTCTGCGGCAATTAAAGCCACATTAGATCAAGCTGAAACACAATACAATCGCCAAAAGAAATTATTGGATGAGAAAGTAATCAGCCGCTTAGAATTTGAACAAGCTGAGCAAGCAGTTAAAAGTGCAAGAGCCAATTACAATGCTGCAATGGAAGGAATCAAAAGCGCAAAAGCGGGTGTGCAAAGTGTTCAAGCGCAATTAAACAGAGCCAATAAAGATATTGGAAGAACATTAATTACTTCACCAATGGATGGGGTGATTAGTTTGTTGGCTATTAAAAAAGGAGAGCGTGTTGCAGGTAACAGCTTTAACGTTGGTACCGAAATGATGCGAGTGGCAGATATGCGTAGTTTTGAAGTAAGGGTTGACGTGGGTGAAAATGATATTCCTAAAGTTAAATTAGGCGATACAGCTATTGTAGAAGTAGACGCCTATACCAGCAGAAAGTTCAAAGGTATTGTATATAAGATTGCAAATCCTAGTACTGGTAATAACCTTACTGCCAATGCAAGTGCCGAAGTAACCAACTACAAAGTGCATATTCGTTTATTGCAAGAAAGTTATAAAGACTTGGTTGTTCCTGGTAGATCTTTTCCTTTCCGTCCAGGTATGACTGCAAGTGCCGATATTCAAACTAAGAGCAAGTACAATGTATTGTCTGTTCCTTTGAATGCCGTTACCACAAGAGATAGTAAAGAAGACCAGAAAGAGAAAAAAGACGAGAAGAAAACCGACAACAAAGTAGCACAAGTTGAAAAAGTAGAACAAAAATCTGTTTCTTCTGATGACTCAATTGAAGAAGTGGTATTTATTTTGCAGGCAGATAATAAAGTGAAGAAGGTAAAAGTAAAAACTGCCATTCAAGATTTGAACAATATTGAAATTACTGAAGGTCTGAAAGAAGGCGATAAAGTAATTACTGGTCCTTACTCTATTGTAAGCAAGATGCTAAAGGATGGCAACTTGGTTACTGTTGTAGAAAAAGACAAATTGTTTGAAGAGAAGAAAAAGGACTAACTTTTTTAGATATTATTTCAACAATGGACGGCTAATTACCGTCCATTTGTTTTTCTGTATGTTTGCTGAATTATTAGCGATAAAACAGCCATATGCAGTTTGGAATTATTGGAGGTGGAAGCTGGGCAACTGCTTTAGCTAAAATTCTCACCGATAGCGGCAATACCATTCATTGGTT
>NCHN01000058.1 GCA_002281875.1 Sphingobacteriia bacterium 24-36-13
AATTGTTTAAAAATCAAAAAAAAGAAATGATTTTTACTAGTGAACGCCTCTCCGGTATTATTCATTCAGGTTTATTTATACAAATTCTCTTTACTAGTAGTGTTTTTGATTTCGCAGAAGCAAAACAAATGCACTTCCTTGCCTATTCCTTGATATCACTATTCATGTTAGTAATTTTTGTTTCTATACTTGCACATCGAGACTTTGTAAAGGAACTACACAGTGGTGCCCTGAAATTGTATCCCAAAGCATTTGCCTAAATAATTATTTATGGAACTAACACAAGAACAATATTCCTTAGTGAGTGAATATTGCCGAAAAACTGGAAAACAATTTTATGATGTTGAACTAGAATTGACAGATCATATAGTTAATTACATTGAAGATAGATTAACAGATACTAAAAACTTCAGTAGTTTATTTGAAGAAATTAAACAGGATTTCAATACGAAAGCTATTAGTAATATCATTACTGAAAAGGCTACTTCTATTGAAAGAAGTATCAAAATTCAGTTAAGATCTGAATTACTCCAATACCTAAGTCTACCCAAGATTGCATTGACATTTTTGCTAGTAGCTTTAGTTATATGGTTAGATCAAAATTATGCTGTTGAAAAAATAGCGGCTTCTTTTATACACCTGATTAATGCTTTAAATATTACATACGCTTTTGGAAAGGGGAAATTAGCCAACGATAACATCAGAGATAAAAAGAAAAACTTATTAAGCATGAAAGTCATCCGAGACTTTCATATAATATTCATCATCCCCAGTATTTTTTACTTACTGATTTCCTTGGGAATTATTTTTGAAATCACTAACAGCTATTTATTTATTTATAAAATTGCACTTTATCTGCTACCAGTTGTAATCTTACTCAATTTGGCATGGCAAGAAGTTTACATCAAATCTCAATTGAAAATTAGACAACAATATCCAAATGCATTTGCCCAATAAAATTGAGCATTAAAAAAGCCGCTCTGATTGAATGGAGCGGCTCAATTTGTATGATTTAATATTCTTAGCGTTTGCCAGCATAAGAAATAAAAAGAAACTTTTTATTTCAAATTCAATTTGATTTGCAATTCATCAAACTGCTTATCGTCAATAGAACTTGGGGCATCTAACATAACGTCTCGGCCACTATTATTTTTAGGGAAGGCTATAAAATCGCGTATACTTTCGCTACCACCCAAAATAGAACATAGTCTATCAAACCCAAAAGCAATACCACCATGTGGAGGTGCGCCGTATTCAAATGCACCCAATAGGAAACCGAATTTATGTTGTGCTTCTTCTTCGGTCATACCCAATGCAGCAAACATTTTCTCTTGCAATGGACGCTGATAAATTCTAATAGATCCTCCGCCTATTTCATTGCCGTTTAATACCATATCGTATGCATTGGCTTTGATATTAGAATAAGGATGTTCTAAATACTTATCTGCGTTTTCAATCACCGGATTATTGTTGATCATCACTTCAATATGATCTGGCTTAGGAGAAGTGAATGGGTGGTGTCTGGCTACCCAACGATTGTCTTCTTCGGCGTATTCAAATAATGGAAAATCCATTACCCACAATAATTTGAATTCATCGTCTTTGCGCATTCCTAAGCGCTTACCCATTTCTAATCTCAATTCACTGGTTGCTTTACGGGTTCTTTCTTCACGACCAGCTAATATCAACACTAAATCGCCTGCTTGCGCACCAGCAGAATCAGCTATTGCTTTCAACTTTGCTTCTGAATAAAATTTATCTACACTACTCTTATACGTTCCGTCTGTATTGCATTTAATGTAAACCATTCCCTGCATTCCAATTTGAGGACGTTTAACCCACTCCGTTAATTCATCAGTTTGCTTGCGCGTATATTCAGCACAACCAGGTACTGCAATAGCCAAAACGGTTTCTGCATTATCAAATACACCAAATCCAGCACCATTAATCAATTCTCCAGTTGCTTCAATTACACCTCCTTTTAAAAAGGCACTTTTTAAATTAGAAAGCTTCATGCCAAAACGAATATCGGGTTTGTCATTACCATAATTCCACATGGCATCTTCCCAAGACATTCTTTCTACTTGCTCGGTATAATCAATATTTTTTACATCTTTGAATATTCGCTTCACCAACCCCTCAAACATTTGCAAAATATCTTCTTGTTCAACAAATGCCATTTCACAATCTATCTGAGTGAATTCTGGTTGACGATCTGCACGTAAATCTTCGTCTCTAAAACATTTTACAATTTGATAGTATCGATCATAGCCGCTTACCATCAACAATTGTTTAAAGGTTTGCGGGCTTTGTGGCAATGCATAAAATTGTCCTGGATTCATTCTAGATGGAACCACAAAATCCCTTGCACCTTCTGGAGTAGATTTAATTAAGAAAGGAGTTTCAATATCCATGAAGCTATTCTCATGCAAATAATTTCTTGCAGATCGATTGACCGCGTAACGCAATTCCAAATTCTTTTTTACTGCGTTTCTTCTTAAGTCTAAGAAACGATACTTCATTCTTAAATCATCTCCACCATCCGTATCATCTTGAATGGTAAATGGAGGAACGGCTGATTTGTTTAATATCTTAAATTCAGTAACGGCTATTTCAATTTCCCCAGTAGAAATATTGGCATTCTTGCTACTTCTTTCTTGAACATTTCCTTTTACTTGCAAAACATATTCACGACCTAAAGGCTGCTCATCTAACAATGCAGTTAAAGCTTCTCCAAACAACAATTGAGTTATTCCATAACGGTCCCTCAAGTCAACAAAAGTAATAGCACCAAACTTTCGAACAGTTTGAACCCAGCCAGCCAAAGTTGTTTCTTGACCCGCATTTGCTAATCTTAATTCCCCACAAGTATTTGTACGATACATACGCAAAAAATAATTTATACAACAGGCCAAATGGCCATTTAAGAGCGCAAATATAACCTAAATGGGTCAAGTAGTCTTATTGCGGTATTTTTGCCATTGAATTAATATTATGAGTGCGAATAACCTTTCTCGAAGAACACATCGTTGGGCTATTGGTAGTTACTTTTTTATTGCTGGAATTACATTTGCTAGTTGGGCAAGTCGTATTCCAAACATTAAAGAAAAACTTCAATTAAATGATGCGGAATTAGGAGGAATACTTTTTGCATTGCCGGCAGGATCAATGGTTAGTTTACCCATTTCGGGTTGGCTGGTTTCAAAATTGGGAAGCAGAACAGTCATGTTGATTGCTGCGATTATTTATCCAATGTTACTTCTATTATTAGGTTCCGCCTCAACAACTTTAATACTTACCATATTATTGTTTTGCTTTGGATTATTGGGTAATATGATGAATATATCAGTAAACACACAAGCTGTTGCAGTTGAAGAATTGTACGGCCGATCCATTTTGGCATCCTTCCATGGAATCTGGAGTTTGGCAGGTTTTACTGGAGCAGCTGTAGGAACCTTAATGATTTCTTTTGGCTTTGATCCACTCAAACATTTTTCAATTATTGCAGCAGCAATGATTTTACTTGCCCTTCTCATGAAATTTGGAAGAATGCCAAAAGATGCAGTGATAGGTAATCAACCTTTATTTGTAAAGCCCGACATAGTTTTATTGAAACTGGGATTAATTTCATTTTGCTGTATGGCTGCAGAAGGAACCATGTTCGACTGGAGTGGAATTTATTTTCAAAAAATTGTAGAAGCCCCTACAGGACTTGTAACATTGGGTTATTCTGCATTTATGGGTACTATGGCATTGGGTAGATTTTTAGGAGACGGACTGGTATTGCGTTTTGGCAGAAAAGAAATTCTACAAGGTAGCGGCATCATCATTGCCATTGGATTGCTCATTGCAGTATTTATTCCAACAATCGTATTTGCAACCATTGGTTTTTTATTGGTGGGTTTTGGGGTTTCCTCAGTTGTACCAATAGTATATAGTCAAGCTGGTAAATCAGATAAAATGAGCGCTGGCATGGCACTTGCAGCAGTCTCGAGTATTGGCTTTTTAGGATTTTTTATTGGGCCGCCATTAATTGGATTTATTGCCGAAGCATTTGGTTTGCAATGGTCCTTCGGGATTATTGCTTTGCTAGGATTTGGCACCACAATTCTTGCGGGAATCACTAAATTTAAAAATTAAAGTAGATCAATGACCAATAATGCCAATACTCCACTTGCGGAAAGAATGCGCCCCACTAATTTAGATGAGGTATTGGGTCAAGAACATATTACTGGTAAGGGAAGTATTTTAAGAACAGCATTAGAAAAAGGAGTAGTGCCTTCAATGATCTTATGGGGGCCTCCTGGTGTAGGAAAGACCACATTGGCTAATGTTATTACCCAAACCTTACAAGTGCCTTATTTCCAGCTTTCCGCTATCAGTAGTGGCGTTAAAGAAGTAAGAGAAGTAATTGAACAAGCAAAGCACCTAGTTGGAGCAGTTTTGTTTATTGATGAAATTCATCGTTTTAATAAAAGCCAACAAGATGCTTTACTAGGTGCAGTAGAGAAAGGAACTATTCGACTAATTGGAGCTACTACCGAAAACCCTTCTTTTGAAGTAAATGCGGCATTGTTGAGTAGATGTCAGGTTTATGTCTTAAGAGCGTTAGAGAAGCAACAATTAATTCAATTAATGCAGGATGCCCTTAATAGAGATGCACTACTGCAACAAAAAAATATACAGTTAACAGAAACAGAGGCTTTAATCAACCTAAGTGGTGGTGATGGAAGAAAATTATTGAATCTATTGGATTTGGTAGTACAAACAGGGGCCTCACTCATTACGGATGAAATTGTTTTAAAAATTGCTCAACAAAAAATTGCCCTTTATGATAAAAGTGGTGAGCAACATTATGATATTGTTTCTGCGTTTATTAAAAGCATGAGGGGCTCGGATCCAAATGGTGCTGTGTATTGGTTGGCAAGAATGATTGAGGGTGGTGAAGATGTGAAATTTATTGCAAGAAGAATGCTCATTTTTGCAAGTGAAGACATAGGAAATGCAAATCCCAATGCATTATTATTGGCCAATGGTACTTTTGATGCTGTCTCAAAAATTGGTTATCCCGAAAGCAGAATAATTCTTTCGCAATGCGCAACCTATTTAGCTTCATCGCCAAAAAGCAATGCCGCATACGAAGCAATCGCAAAAGCCCAACAAGCAGTTTCAAAGCATGGTGATTTATCCGTTCCACTACATTTGAGAAATGCTCCCACGAAAATGATGAAGCAAATGGACTATGGTAAAAATTACCAGTATTCACATTTAGGCGAAAACAATTTCATTGAACAAGAATACTTGCCCGACCAATTGAAAAATACACCATTCTATACGCCTGGCAACAACCCTAGAGAAAATGAAATAAAGAAATTTTTAAGGGAGCGATGGAAGGGGAAATATGATTACTAAGGATTCAATTTTTGTGGAACCAATCGTTCTGCAACTTTTTCTACTTCTGCTCCACGTTCGCCTCCTTCATGGTACTCCGCATCCTCATTTACATCCCATAAATCATACACTTCTTTGCCCGCAACTATATTTTTAGCAGCCAGCATTGCAGTCATCATACTATGATCTTGGTTATTGTATTTGTGCATTCCATTTCTTCCTACTAAATAAAGACCAGGATATTGCTTTAATGCTTCACGAACATCATTGACTCTTTCCTTATACATATGATCGTAAACTGGATATGCTTTGGGCTGTCTTACTACATACCCATCAACCACTGCACTAGGTTTGGTTAATCCAATCTGTGCAATTTCTTTTTTCGCTAATTCAATCAAATCAAAGTCGCTACTGGTCCATAACCCATCTCCTTCAAAACAAAAATACTCTAACCCATAACAAGCCATTTCAGGATCTGGTACCATATAAGGGCTCCAAGATTTAAAGTTTTGAATTCGTCCAACTTTCACACTTGGATCATGAATATAAATCCAATTGTCATTAAAGGCATCCTCGTCTTTACAAATTAATACCACAGTTAAAAAATCTCTGTATCCCAGATTGGCTGCACCTTCAAATGCTTTAGTAGGAAAGGCAGGACTAACCGCTTGAATTAGTTCACGCATTGGAGCAGAGGAAAGCACATAATCAAAATCTGTATAAGTTCTACCGTCGTTGGTGTGTACAGTCCATTTACCATCTGCGGTAGCAATGTCTTTAATGCCACAATTCATTTCAACTTGCACACCCATTGCTTTACACTTTTCCGTACAGCGCTCCCACATTAAACCAGGTCCTTGCTTTGGATACCTAAAGGAATCAATCAATGTTTTAATCACATCCCCTTTCTTAGAAGGTTTGGGCTTAAAGAGCGCATTCCAAATTGCACTACTTAAAGAAAGTCCTTTAATTCGTTGTGCTGCCCAATCTGCTGAAATTTCTTTACAAGGTATTCCCCAAACTTTTTCTGTATAGGTTCTAAAGAAAATATTAAAGAGTCTTTGCCCAAATTGATTAACTACCCAATCTTCAAAATTGGTTGGATTTTTAACTGGGAATATTTTAGCTTTCAAATAACTCAATACACAGAGTGCACTTTCTAAAATCCCTAATTTCTTTAACGCTTCCATTGCAACTAAGGGATAAGAAAAGAATTTCTTATTGTAATATATTCTTGAACTTCTTGGTCTCTCCAGCATTTCATCTCCTAAGATCTCTGTCCAAAAATCTTCTACTTCTTTTGATTTAGAAAAGAAACGATGTCCTCCAATATCAAAATGATATCCTTTATAACTCTCTGTTCTAGAAATACCACCAACGTAAGTAGCATCTTTTTCAAACACTACTACTTGTTGTTTTTCTTTACCCAACAAATAGGCTGCAGTTAATCCTGCTGGGCCGGCACCTATGATTGCAACTCTTTTTGACATGTTTATCGCTGGTATGCTTATTTTTACAGCATTGCAAAGATGCGGGATTATTTGCAAATCAGTTAAACGAACT
>NCHN01000021.1 GCA_002281875.1 Sphingobacteriia bacterium 24-36-13
AGGGGGTCAATTTGAGCCGTTACGTGGGGGTCACATTGTGCTGGAGAACGGGGGTCAGTTTAAACCGGTATTAGGGGGTCAATTTGCGTGGATTTTCCACCCCAAAGGGAATGGAAGATCTAGAAAAGCTTTTCGGGAAGAATATAACTACTCGAAATTGGAATACTATTGAAAAAATTAATAATTGTTAAATACTCTTCAATAAAATATACCTTAAAGGGTATAATCTTACACTAAAATACAATTTTATACCTAAAAAGGTATAATTTAAATAAATTTCTTACATTTATACCCATAAAGGTATAAAATGAATCTTTCTACTTTTCTAAAAGAGCAACGTAAGCACAATAATCTTACACAGGAAGATCTTGCTGCAAAATCTGGAGTGGGACTTCGCCTTGTAAGAGAAATTGAGCAAGGAAAAGTTACCATGCGAATGGATAAGGTAAACCAGATACTAGCTTTATTTGGTGCGGAACTAACGGTCAACTTTAAAGAATGCAAAAATGGCTAAAACTGCAAGAGTGATTTATGATGGGGCATTGGCTGCCTTGCTATCTGAAACGGATGAAGGCTATGTTTTAAAATATGATGAACAATATTTGTCAAATCCATCAAGTAAACCAATCAGTCTTACTTTACCACTACGTAAAGAAATATACCTCAGCAAAGTATTGTTTCCCTTTTTTGATGGGTTAATACCTGAAGGTTGGTTGTTGGATATAGCAGTTACTCATTGGAAAGTAAAAGCAAATGACCGGTTTGAATTATTGTTAGCCACTTGCAGAGATACGATTGGGGCTGTAACCGTTGAACCTGAATAAAATTGCATTATGAATAATTGTTGGTTTTGTTATAAAGCAATAGAAGATGGAAAATATCATCCTTCCTGTGCAAAAAATTTTTTTGGCACAAGGGTACTGCCAACGTTACAATTGGATGAAGCATTGATAGAAGCTATGGCTAAACAAACCGTTAACAAAAGGATTGCAGTAACAGGAGTTCAACCAAAATTGTCACTTACACTACAAAAAGAAAACGGCCAAAGTAGATTAACGATTGTTGGTTTATGGGGGGAGTATATCTTAAAGCCACAGCATTATGCTTATCCTATGATGCCTGAAACAGAAGACTTGACCATGCATTTAGCAACATTGTTTAAAATACCTGTTTGCGAACACGCAATTCTACAAGCAAGTAATGGAAGCATGGTATATATCGCAAAACGGTTTGATAGAGTTAATGGAAAAAAAATTCATGTTGAAGACTTGTGCCAAGTGTCCGAATTTTTAACAGAAAATAAATATAAAAGCTCTTACGAAAAAGCAGGTAAGCTGGTTGCAAATTATTGTAATAGAGGACTTGACACGCTTCATTATTTTGAACTAATCTTATTTAGTTTTCTGTGTGGTAATAATGACATGCATTTGAAAAATTTTTCACTAATGCATAATGAATATGGGGTTACGTTGAGCCCGGCTTATGATTTGCTTAATGTGAATTTATTAAATCCAAAAGATTTAGAAGAATTGGCACTTACAATAAATGGTAAAAAAGCTAGAATAAAATTAGTTGACTTTAAAGTCCTCGCAGAAAAATTAAACATTCCTGAAAATGTTTATAACAAAATATTTAAATTTTATAATAGTAAAAATGAACAAGTAATGAACCTAATTGATCGTTCATTTTTAGATGATAATTTGAAAATAAAATATAAAGAAATATGGATGAATAAGCAGAAGCTATTTGCTTAAAACTGCGTCATTCTTTAGCCCTTTAAGCACCTATTTAATTAAAGCTATCTTTACATTATATGACTTTTCAAGAACTCAACCTCAATACCGCTCTTTATTCAGCCTTAGATGATTTAGGGTATACGATTCCTACAACCATTCAGCATAAGGTTTTCCCAATTGCAATGTCAGGTAAAGATGTATGTGGAATTGCGCAAACAGGAACAGGCAAAACAATGGCTTATTTATTGCCCTGTCTGAAGCAATGGAAGTTCGATAAAAATAAAGATCCTCAAATTTTAATAGTAGTTCCTACGAGGGAGCTGGTTGTTCAAGTGGTAGAAACTGTAAAAAAATTATCTTCTTACTTAAGTTTAGATGTGGTTGGTGTTTATGGGGGAGTAAATATCAATACCCAGCAACTAGAAGTAGAGAAAGGGGTGGACGTGTTGGTTGCAACGCCAGGCCGTTTGTTTGATTTGGCTATGAATGGCGCTTTTAAAACCAAGTATATAAAAAAGCTGGTAATTGATGAGGTAGACGAAATGATGAATCTTGGATTTAGAACACAGTTGAGAAATATCATGGATTTGTTACCGAAAAAAAGGCAGAATCTATTATTCTCAGCAACCATTACCGAAGAAGTGGAGTCGTTAATGGAGACATATTTTAATGCGCCTGTGCGTGTTGAAGCTGCCCCAACTGGGACTCCATTAGATAATATTGAGCAAAGCCGTTTTAACGTTCCTAATTTTTATACAAAAGTAAACTTACTTGAACTGTTGTTAGAGCAAGATGCTACAATGACTAAAGTATTGGTCTTTACAGCAACAAAAAAATTAGCGGATCAACTGTTTGAATCTTTAGAAAAACGTTTCGAAGGTACCATTGGGATTATCCATTCTAATAAGGAACAAAACCATCGTTTTAATACGGTTAAACAATTCAAGGAAGGAGTGTATCGCTTTATTATTGCAACAGATATTGTTGCAAGAGGAATTGATATTGCTGAAGTAACGCATGTGATCAATTTTGATACCCCAGATATCCCGGAAAACTATATTCATAGAATTGGAAGAACCGGAAGGTTCGATAAAAAAGGTATTGCCATCAGTTTTACTACCGAAAAGGAAATGCCTTTTATTGTTGCTATTGAGCAATTGATGAAATATGAAATACCAGTTACTGCCTTGCCCGAACACCTGAGTATATCTGATATATTAACAGAAGACGAGAAGCCCAAGGTTTACATGAAAGTGCCTTATATCAAGCCAAAAAAGAAGTCGGACGCTGGGCCTGCATTTCATGAGAAATCAGCCAAAAATCAAAAGCGAAATGTGAAAGTGAGACGTAAAGATGAAATGAAGAAAAAATATGGTAAGCCCATTAAAAGAGGAGCAAAAAAATAGTTATTAGCTAATAATTATTTAAATTCAAGGCTATGAAGAATAATACACTCTCAGCCTTACTTATAATCGGGCTTCTAGCTTTTTCACTAAACACTTTTTCTCAATCAACCAACAAGCCCACCTATGTGATAGTGCATGGGGCATGGGGCGGTGGATGGTCATTCAAAAAAGTTGATTCTTTGTTAACTGCGGCTGGCAGTAAAGTATACAGGCCAACACTAACAGGGCAAGGGGAGCGAGTCCATTTAGCAACACCGGAAATAGGACTGAGCACCCATATTCAAGATGTTGTAAACACCATTTTATTTGAAGACTTACGCAATGTGATTTTAGTGGGACATAGTTATGGAGGAATGGTTGTAACGGGTGTAGCAGATAGCATACCAGAAAGAATTTCAAAATTGATTTATTTAGATGCATTCGTACCCGAAGATGGGGAGAGTGTATTTGCACTTGGAAGAACCCCAGAGGGCATGAAACCCTTAATGGAAAAAGGTTTCTTGATACCACGTTGGGTAAGACCTAATCAACCAGCACCCAAAGATGTTCCACATTCAGTAAAAACATTTACGGATAAAATCAGTTTAAAAAATCAAAAAAGAATGATGATTCCTACTCATTATATTCTCACTGTTGATAAAGGGAAAGATAGTTCTAAAGATGATTTTTCTGTACAAGCTGATAAAGCTAGAAAATACAATTGGCCTGTAACCATCTTAGAAGCCGATCATAATCCTCAATGGTCAGCACCGCTTGCTTTAGTAGATTTATTCAAAAGCGTAATATCAAAATAATTCTATGCCAACCAATTCAGTAAAGCTTCATCGTGTTTTTACCGCACCAGTAGAAAAAGTATATAAAGCATTTTCAGATCCAGATGCAATGGCCGCTTGGCTTCCGCCCTATGGTTTTATTTGTAAAGTCCATAGTATGGATTTTAAAGTGGGAGGGTCTTATCAAATGTCTTTCATCAATTTTTCTACTGGAAGTAGCCACTCTTTTGGTGGAGAGTATATTGAAATTGTTCCCAATGCTTTTCTTAAGTACACTGACCAATTTAGTGATCCCAATTTGCCAGGGCAAATGATTACTACCATTGAGTTGAAATCCGTTTTATGCGGTACCGAAATCATTGCTACCCAAGACGGAATTCCAGAGGCAATACCTGTTGAAATGTGCTATTTAGGTTGGCAAGAATCCTTTGAGAAATTAAAAAAATTAGTAGAACCGAATATTCCTGATGCATAATATTTTATCCCATGCTATTATCATTGAAATTCATCATCCCTGCTTTTATTGTTTTAATTTGCAATCAATCATGCAAGTCTACTTCTTCTTTAAACAAACTTAGTCAAAATGATAGCGTACCAAAAGGAACTTTATCCTTCTTAACAACACGTGATGGCAATTTTGAAGTCTATTCAATGACTGCTGATGGAAAAAATGTTCGGAATTTAACCAATCATAAATCCTTGGACTTTTGGTCATCTTGGTCGCCTGATGGAAAGTATATTTTGTTTTATTCTAATCGAGATGGAAACAATGAAATTTATCGCATGGATGCAGATGGTCAAAATCCAATCAATCTTTCTAATCATCCATCAAATGATTATTTACCATGTTGGTCACCCGATGGAAAGCAAATTGTTTTTACTTCCGATCGAGATAATAAAAATCGAGAAATATATACCATGAACAGTGATGGTTCTAAAATTGGTAGAATCACAAACAATGATTTGTTCGAAGAAGTTCCCACCTGGTCCATTGACGGCAAGAAAATCTTATTTACAAGACAACTAGTTGAATTTGTTGACACCTTGAAAACAACTAATGGGGAGATTTTTATCATGGATAGAACAGGTACAAATGAAAAGCGTTTAACCTTTAAAAAAGGGTTTGATTCAGGTGCTAAGTTTTCACCTGATGGAAAAAAAATTGCATTTTATGGTCCAACCGAAGATAAAAATTATGAGTTATTTATTATGAATGCTGATGGGTCTGGTATCATGAATTTAACTAATGATATTTTAGAAGATTATTCTCCTGATTGGTCTCCTGATGGTAAATGGATTGCTTATTCTAGTGGTACTTCCAAACAATATGATGTTTGGGTAATTAACATTCAATCAAAAAAGAAAATTAAATTAACGAGCGAACCCAAGAGAAATGAAACTCCTGTTTGGAAGCATTAATCCTTCATTTTCTAACATTTAAATCTTTCCATTGTAGCTTTCTCTAAAACTTCTCTGTGATCTGGATGTGCGATACTGATTAATGCTTTAGCTCGCTGTGTCATATTCATTCCAAATAAATTGACTGCACCGTATTCGGTTACTACCCAGTGTATATGACCTCTAGTGGTTACCACACCTGCACCTTGTTTTAAATAAGGAACAATCCTCGAAATACCTTTATTGGTGACTGATGGAATGGCAATAATGGGTTTGCCACCTTCAGACAGTGCTGCTCCCCTTATAAAATCCATCTGACCGCCAATACCCGAATATTGATACATGCCAATGGAATCGGAACAAACTTGTCCGGTTAAATCTATTTCAATTGCACTATTAATAGCGGTTACTTTTTTATTTAAACTCAACACCCTTGGATCATTTACATAATCAATATCCAATGATTTGATGATGGGATTGTCGTCTGCAAAATCGTACAATGCTTTTGTGCCTAACATAAAGGAAGTAACACAATAGCCTTTTACAATTTTCTTTCTGCTATTATTGATTGTTCCATTTTGAATCAATGGAATCACCCCATCGGAAAACATTTCTGTATGTAGTCCTAGGTTTTTGTGGTTGGTTAAATTCTTAAGAACCGCATCTGGTATACTTCCAATGCCTAATTGTAAAGTGGCTTCATCTTCTACTAATTCTGCAACAATCTTTCCAATTTTATGATGCACTTCTGTTGCTCCACTTGCATAACTTACTTCGGGCAATGGATCATCTGTCCATACAGCCATATCAAAGCGAGAGAAAGGAATAAAACCATCCCCATGCACTCTTGGCATATTGGGATTTACTTGTGCTATAACAATTTTAGCTGAGCGTAATGCAGACTTTACTATGTCTACAGAAGTGCCCAGTGAACAATATCCATGTTTATCTGGGGGTGAAACTGAAACAATGGCTACATCTACTGTTAAAATATTTCGATTAAATAACAATGGTATCTCACTCAAGAAAACAGGGGTATAATCACCCATTCCTTCACTAATCGCTTTTCTATTACTTTCAGAAACAAAAAGTGAATTCATGTAAAAATGTCCAGCCAAGGAAGGATCATTCAAGTTAACACCTTGTTGGGTGATGCTGATTAATTCAACATTTTGTAGCCGATCTTTTTGATTAACCAATTCATTAATTAGTCTTACCGGAGTTGCTGCACTTCCATGTAAGAAAACCATTGAATTGGATTGAATTTGTTGAATAGCTTCGGTGGCTGTTACAAAATGTTGCTTATCTATCATAGGTTTTTTATACTTGTCAAAATTAATGTAATCATTCAGTTGAGAGTATGATTTTGCGCAGTTCCTTTTTTTTTTTGATATTTCCTCCATTAAATATTTGTTTAGTTTAAGAAAGTTGTAGCTTTCCTGTTTAAACGATTGCGTGATTTCAGATAACTATATTAATCAGTTACTTGAATCAATTTCTGTTAGAGATTGTGAAAAGTCTTATAAAGAGTTATTCATTGCCCTGCATGATAAGCTATATAAGTTCGCGTATGCTATTTTAAAATCTGCTGAAGATGCAGAAGAAGTTGTGTCTGATCTCTTCATCAACGTATGGGTTAAAAGAAAAAGCCTAAAACCGCTCAATAACCCAACTCTATATCTATTTATTGGAGCCAAAAATTATGCAATTAATCGGCTGAAATTGAATAAACGCAATATTTTGCCTCAATTAGATGAACTTACCACCAATTTAGAAAGTATCTATTTTAATCCTGAAGAATTGATCATTTCTACTGAGTTGTCCCAAAGAATATTGGCTGCTATAAATGAACTTCCCCCTAAATGTAAAATCATCTTTAAGCTAGTTAAAGAAGATGGATTAAAATACAACGACGTTGCTCAACTGTTGGAAATCTCTTCTAAAACGGTTGAGTCTCAAATGGCTATTGCATTTAGACGGATTCGCCAATGTTTAGAATTCAAGAACGAATTCCCTGAAATTCATTCGATTTTGACCCAGAAAAAATAATTTCCCTCCTTTTAGGGGTATATCACCATTTTCATTGTCCTTATATTGAACATTCCGTTTATTAATGAAAGAGGAACAATTTTGGATACTCCTGACAAAAAAGCTTTGCGGGGAAGCAACTGCCGAAGAATTGGCCTTATTGCAGGAATTTATTAATGAGAACAATGAGCAATTAGCTTCTCATGACGTATTGCAAGACTTATTTTCTGCTAATCCAAAATTAGAAGAAACAAATAAGCAAAAGCTGGAAGACCTTTATTTAAATCATGTTAATCGCTTAAAGTCTCAAACAAACGATTTTTCTGAAAATGATTTGCGCAATGAAAATCACCTTAAAAAAGAGAAAGCTACTTCTTCAACTACCTTTCGCTTGATTAAAATTGTTTCATCTATAGCGGCTGTTGGTATTGGTATATTCTTTATAGTTGAAACCCATTATGATGAAAAACAGAATATTGTTCAAGGTACGCGCTCACACAATGAGGTAAATGTAAGTATGGGCTCAAAGTCTAAAGTGGTTTTACCTGATGGTACACAGGTTTGGATTAATTCTGGCAGCAAACTCACTTATAATGGTTCATTTAAAGGGAATTTGAGAGAAGTTGTGTTAGACGGGGAGGCTTATTTTGATGTAGTTCGTGACATTGCACGCCCTTTTATAGTTCATACTTCAGCTATTGATATTCATGTATTGGGAACAGTTTTTAATGTAAAAGCTTATGATGTTGATAAAACTATTGAAGCTACTTTAATTCATGGATCAATAGAAGTTGTTAATAGAAAGCAACCAAGTGCCCCTAAAGTAATGCTTAAACCACACGAGAAAATCATCTTTAATAAAGACTTGGTGCTCAGTAGAAAAGACGCAAAAACTCAATATGTTCCTAAGCCAACTGAATTACCCGTTACATATTATGCTTTGGTTACTCCAATTCCAAAAACGATTTCTGATTCTAGTATAATAGAAACAAGTTGGGTATATAATAAAATTGTATTTGAGGAAGAGAAAATGTCTGATATAGCTGTTAAGCTTGAAAGATGGTACAATGTCAAAATTGAAATTGCAGATGAAAAAATTCGCAATATTCGGCTTAGTGGTTCTTTTGTTGATGAATCAATAGAAGAGGCATTGAAATATTTACAATTACTAATCCCTTTTAAATACCAAAACAAAAACAATATGATTACAATTAGTAAAAAATAAAAACGGGAAATGTTCCAGCATTTCCCGCAAAAGTGTAGCAAACAACTCTTGGAGTAAACTCCAAATGACGTTGCATTCTTTTATAATCTAAACCAAAATTATGCAAAAAAGTGTACATCCTAGCCACAAAAAGTGGCGCAGGACGCTTCTTAAATCCTTGCTTATTATGAAGCTTGCCATTGTAATTACCTTATTAACGGTCATGCAGGTAAATGCAACCACCTCTGCAGGTCAAAAAGTTAATCTAAAGACTTCTAAGACGGAAATCAAGAAAGTATTAAAACAAATAGAAAATGAAGGATATTTTCGTTTTCTATACAATTCAGATTTGAAAGACTTGAAAACAAAAGTGAATTTCAGTGCTTTCAATTGGACAATTGACCAATCTTTAAATGGCTTGTTTACAGGTACTAATTTAACCTATAAGCAATTGGGCGGTAATCTTTTTGCCATATTGTCTACAAATGAAATAGAAAATGAGCGCATTAAAATTACTGGTAAAATTGTTGGAGAAAACAATGAGCAATTATCTGGTGCTTCTGTTTTAGAAAAAGGGACCAACAATGGAACTTCAGCAGATAACAATGGTAACTTTATTATTACAGTTGACAAAAACGCAACATTAGTAGTAAGTAGCCTTGGATATGAGCCAATTGAAATAAAAGTGGCGGGTCGTTCCATTGTAGACGTTCAGCTTACTTTATCTGTTAAAAAAATGGATGAAGTAGTTGTAATTGGATATGGAACCGCAAGTAAAAGAGATCTCACTGGATCTATTGTAAAGATTGCGGGTAAAGATGTTGCAGACAAACCCAACACCAACCCTGTCGCTTCATTACAAGGTAAAGTTGCGGGGCTTTCTGTTGTAAATAGTGGAACTCCAGGAGCTGCCCCAGATATCAGAATTAGGGGAACAATTAGTATTGGTTCTGTGAGACCTTTATATGTTGTTGATGGTGTATTCAATGATAATATAGATTATATTAATCCTAATGATATTGAATCCATTGAAGTATTAAAGGACCCATCCTCCCTCGCTATATTTGGTGTAAGAGGTGCAGCAGGAGTTATTGCCATTACAACCAAACGAGCAAAAGCTGGTCAAGTAATCATCAATTTCAATAGCTCTTACGGCTTTAAAAAATTGGTGAATAAAATTCAATTAGCCAGTGGCGAACAGTTCAAAACGCTATATGAAGAAGAGAAAGCCAATATTGGCGTAACATCTCCATTTGATTATAGCAACTGGACAGCAAATACCGATTGGATTGATGCAGTAACTAGAACTGGTTCATTTAGCTCAAGTAACTTAAGCTTATCATCTAGTACAGAAAAAAATAAATTCAATTTTGGTATTGGTTATACTGGGGATGAGGGTCTAATAAAACATGAAAAATTAGAAAGATTTCAACTTTCTTTTAATGATGAAGTGAAATTGAATAAATCTATACGAGTTGGTATTAATTTTAATGCTACTCGTCAAAATAACCCATATAATGCTACTTATATTTTAGATCAGGCACGTAAAGTTATTCCATTAGTTAGCGATGGAACAATTCCTATTAAAGCTAAAAATCCTTATGGTCTTGATAGCACTGTTCAAAATTTATACTATGAGCTTCCATCTATTCAAAATTCTGGTGTAGTAAATCCATTGATTCAACTAGAGAATGAATATAATAAAACAAAAAATGTAGAATATAGAACTGTGGGTAGTGTTTTTGGAGAAGTTAATTTCTTAAAAAACTTTACATTTAAAGCTAGTTTTTATGCAGACATTAGTAATGTAAATATTAGGCAATACACACCACTTTATAATGCTTATGATGCTGCTCTTAAACGAGCTTTTTTGTATAGTCGTACTACAACCGTTTCTGAAAATGATCTTTCTTACAAAAAGTTTCAACAAGATTATATTTTAAATTATAGGAAAAGTTTTGGAGACCATAATTTAACAGCTATGGCTGGTTGGACAACCTATTATTACGGGAATTTTAATAGATTTGCTTCGGCAAGACAGAGTGCAACAGGAGCAGCAATCCCTGATGATGAAAGGTTCTGGTTCATCAATAATGGGTTTACAGACCCCACAACAAAAGTGTCTAACTCAGATCAAAGAGAAAGAACAACCGCTTCTGGATTATTGCGTGTACTATATAATTACCAAGGGAAATATTTCTTGAATGCCTCTTTACGTAGAGATGGTTCATCTCAAATTTCTCCTAATAACCGTTGGCAGAATTTTTGGGCTGTTGGTGGAGCTTGGGAAATCACAAAAGAGAATTTCTTCCAAAACCAAAGCATTTTTGATTTCTTAAAGTTAAAAGCTTCAATGGGCGTTTTAGGTAACCAAAATACCTACGGTTATGATTATCCCTTTTATCCAGGTTTAGTTGCTGGTAATGCTGCAGTATTTGGAAACTTAGTTTACAATGCCTATTCTCAATCTTATTTGCCTAATCCCAATTTGAAATGGGAAACTGTTCATGCAAAGGAAATTGGATTTGAATTTAATGCACTTAAGAATAAGCTACACGTAGAATTTAGCTACTTTAATAAGCTAACAAAAGACCTTATGACATTTATTCCAGGTAGTCAAGGGGTTTCAAATGGTTTAGATAATATAGGAAGTATCAGAAACAGTGGCATTGAACTATCTGCAAGCTATACAAAGGAATTTTCTAAAGATCTTTCTTTAACTGTTAGTGGAAACTTTACAACTTATAAAAATAAAGTCGAGTCATTGGCAACAAAAGAATTCTCAATTGTTTCTGGAGTTAATAGAACAACAGTAGGGTTACCAATTGGGTATTTCTATGGGTATATAGTAGAGGGTATTTATCAGTCATATGCTGAAAAATTAGGTTCTCCAGTTAATACTGAATTTTCATATGGTCCTGGCGACTTGAAATACAAAGATATTAATGGAGATGGAAAAATTAATACAGCAGATAGAACTATGATTGGAAATCCTACGCCTGATTTTGCTTATGGTGGAACAATTTCCTTAAAGTACAAAAATGTAGACTTTGGTATTGATTTAGGTGGAGTATATGGGAATGAGATTTTTAGAAATTGGGGAGGTACCGAATCGCCATTCCAAAGAGTAAATTATGCTGCTTTCAAAGTAAACAGATGGCATGGTCCTGGAACTTCAAATTGGGATCCAATTCTTGCACAAGACCATAGAATTAATTACGAAGCATCTACATATAACATTGAAGATGGTAGTTATTTCAGAATAAGAAATATACAGTTAGGATACAATTTGTCTTCTTCATTTTTAAATAAAGCAAAAATTAAATCCTTAAGAGCATTTGTTAACGTTCAGAACTTCAATACTTGGAAAAGAAATTCTGGTTATACTCCAGAGTTTGGAGGAAGTGCAGTTTCCTTTGGAGTTGACAATGCTGGTGGTGCCATTCCATTAACAACCACTTTTGGATTAAATGTAACTTTCTAAGAACAATAAATTATTATTCAATATGAAAAAGAATATAAAAATAGTTTTCTCGATGTTGGCATTGTCTTCCATGATAATGTTGCTCGCGGGCTGTAATAAATTTCTGGACAGAAAGCCACTGAGTGCAACTTTAGATGATTTAAATCAGGGTGGTTTAGAAGGTCAGATTTATGGGTTATATAGTAACCTAAGAAACAGCGCAGGCTTTACAACTATTCCATGGTTAGCCATGCATGATTTTAGATCAGATGATTCAGAAAAAGGATCAGATCCATCTGATGGCGCTGAGTGGGTTGCTCCATTTGATAGATACCAATATGTTAAGGATTTATGGGCTAGTAATACTTATTGGGACGACCATTACGCCCTAATCAATTTAGCAAACACCGCAATTCAAACAGCCGATTCCTTAAAGCTTACTGATCCTGCTTCTATGAATAATATTGCTGAAGCCAGATTTTTTAGAGCATTTGCCTACTTTGATTTAGTAAGAAGTTTTGGGGATGTTCCAAAAATTGATTTCAGGGTATATAATGCATCACAAGCGAATATTGCAAAGTCTCCTGCATCAGCAATTTATGCTTTGATTGATGCAGATTTAACTTTTGCTGCAGGTAACCTTCCAACAGTTTGGGGTAATCAATATCCAGGTAGGCTTACGAGTGGAGCTGTTAAAACTTTACATGCGAAGTCGTATCTTTTTAGAGGCAATTGGTCTCAAGCACTAAGTTTATCTCAACAAGTTATTTCTTCTAGTTCATATTCGTTGTTTAGTAGTTATTACGGTATTTTTAAAGATGCTGGTGAAAATAGCAGTGAATCTATTTTTGAAATACAAGCATATGTAAGTCCCAATGGCTCTATTAAAAATGGATGTCAATTTGCAACAACACAAGGTGTAAGAGGATCGAATGCAAGTGGATGGAATTTAGGTTGGGGTTGGAATACACCCACCGATAATTTAGTTGCTGCTTATGAACCGGGAGATGTTAGAAAAGGATCAACTATTTTATTCTCAGGTCAATCAGATGATCCTTCTACTGGAGGGTATGGTAGAGTATTACCTGGTTCAACTTTTGATGTTCCAGCTGGCCCACTGCCAAGAAAGTATTGGAATAAGAAGATCTATGCTGATCCAGCATATAGAGCATCTACTGGCCAATCGGACAATCCGAATTGGATTAATAAAAGAATTTTTCGATATGCTGATGTATTGTTAATGGCTGCAGAATGTCATAATGAGTTAGGTAATGGGGCACAGGCAATCCCTTTTGTAAATGCGGTTAGAAATCGAGCAGGATTGGCAAATATTACCTTCACTACTCAAGCTGATTTGCGAAATTTGATAAAGCAAGAAAGGCGTGTTGAGTTTGGTGTAGAAGGAGAAAGATTTTTTGATTTAGTTAGGTGGGGGGATGCCGTTACTGTTTTAGGTCCATTGGGATATACCAATAAATGTAGGTTTTATCCTATACCTCAACCTGCAATTGATAAGTCTGGAGGTTTGTTAGTTCAAAATCCAGAGTGGTAACTGTTGGGTATACCTTTTACAACTTTTAAATCAGAAATTATGTATAAAACAAATTTTAAAAATAAAGTTAATATATTGGCTTTATTGGCAATCATACTATTCAGCTGTCAAAAAATGGATCGCCCTGCTTTAGCTAATTATGTTAAAGACGCCAACCCCCCTGGCGGTCCTTTAAAATTCTATACTGCTTTTGATGGAACTACTTCAGATCCATTGATGAACGCAGTTGATAGCATTAGAGCAACGTTTGCTTCTGCAAACCCATTAGCTTCTATTGCTGGAATATCTGGAAAAGCAGTACAAGGCACCGATGGTAAAGCATTACTATATCCTTCTGCAAACGATTTTAAAACCGCAACAAGCTTTAGCATATCATTTTGGTTAAAAAATACTGCGCAAGCTGGTAGAACAGAATTTCTTTTTTCATTGGTTGATGATACTTATGGTTGGCATCATAGTGCTGCATTTGTATTAGTAGAAAATCAAACACCTACTAAAGCCACAATGAAATTTGGTTTGATGGATCAATGGCTTGAAGGAAATTTTGAAAAGCCAATGTTTGATGGTAATTGGCATCATATTGTTTATGCTTATGATCAGGCCACTTCAAAAATGTCTTATTACTTTGATGGTGCATTGGTAACTGGATTATCTGCAGCCCAAACAGATGCAAAGAATGGAGGAAATGCTAGAGGTGCTGTAAATTTTTCTAATGCAACAAATATGGTAATAGGTGGATGGAATAAACATGCAAATATTACTGGCCCTACTGATGGTTGGATTAGTTCTTTCACCGGCGGTATAGACCAGTTTAGGTTGTATAGTAAAGCACTTACTTCAACTGAAGTAGCTGCTTTGTATGCGAACAAAAATTAAGTTTTGGCAGTTTTTAACATGAGCAAAGGGCTGATCTTTTAAGTATCAGTCCTTTGTATTTTATATTAAATTCTATGATAAAAGTGCATTCACTTCCAATTAAGCTGCTTTGTAATTTTCTATTTTTTGTTTTCCTGCTTGGGGCTTGCAAAAATAAACAAACATTGTTTTCTAAAATAAACCCAATAACTTCAAATATTTCATTTACCAATGAATTAAAGGAAAAGGATGGAATAAGTATTCTTTATTACCTCTATTATTATAATGGGGGTGGTGTTGCAACAGGAGATATTAACAATGATGGTTTAATTGATATTTATTTTACTGCAAATTCTACAGGTAAGAATAAACTTTATTTAAATAAAGGTGATTTTAAGTTTGAAGATATTACGGACAAATCTGGCGTTAAAGGAATTTCCGATTGGTGTTCAGGGGTAACTATGGCAGATGTTAACGCGGACGGTTACTTAGATATTTATGTATCTACTGTAAGTAATAAGTATGGATTAAAAGGGCACAACGAATTATATATTAATAATAAAAATGGAACATTTACAGAAGAATCTTCAAAGTATGGGTTAAATACTGCTTGTTTTTCTACACAGTCTGTTTTTTTCGATTACGATCTTGATGGAGATTTAGATTGTTATATTTTAAATCAATCACATAAACCGCATGCTAATATTGTTAATATTAGCAATAGAGCCAATTATGATTCTTTGTCTGGTGATCGATTGTTTCGAAATGATGTTGCTACTACTGGTAAATTTACCGACGTTACTGCAGCTTCTGGAATTTATCAGAGTAATCTTGGATATGGTTTGGGAATTTCAATTGGTGATTTAAATAATGATGGGTGGGATGATATTTATATTGGAAATGATTTTCATGAAAACGACTACTATTATGTAAACCAGCAAAATGGAACTTTCAAGGAAGTTGGGGCTGATCACTTTGGTCACTATAGTAGATTTAGTATGGGAAATGATATTGCAGATTATAATAATGATGGACAATTAGATGTTATTACTGTTGATATGCTGCCCCCTGATGAAAAGACATTAAAAACTTATGGAAGTGACGAAAATCCTGACATCTATAAGGTTAAGTTAGAGCGAAATGGATATCAGAAGCAGTATTCACGTAATAGCTTACATAAAAACAATGGCAATGGTGTTACTTTTAGTGAAGTTGGTTTAATGGGGGGTGTGTCAGCTACTGATTGGAGTTGGGCTCCACTTTTTGCCGATTTTGATAATGACGGTAATAAAGATCTTTTTATTTCTAGTGGAATAGTAAAACGCCCGGTTGATTTAGATTATGTTCAATTTGTTTCTGATATGAAGTCTAATAAAGGACTTGATATAACTGATAAATTTGATCAAGAAGTAATTGATAAAATGCCTGATGGTAGTTCTCATCCATTTATGTTTAAAGGAGATGGATTACATGGATTTACTGATGTTAGTAAGGAATGGGGCACTGCAAATATGAAAGGCTATTATACAGGGGCTTCCTATGCAGATTTCAATAACGACGGCAAACTAGATGTAATTATTAACCCAATCAATGAAAAAGCAGTTTTATTAAAGAATACTTCTACAGATAGTAGTATGGCTATTTCATTAAAGGGAAATACTGCCAATACCTTTGGAATTGGTGCTAAAGTGTATTTGTTTAATCAATCGAAAACGCAGTATCAGCAGTTGATGTTAACACGTGGGTTTCAGTCTTCTACTGCTCCAGAATTACACTTCGGATTGCCTAATGGTCAACTACCCGATAGCATTTTAGTAGTTTGGCCAAATAATACTTTTCAATTAATTAAACAGAATATTGGATTTGGAAAGATGCAGATTCAACAAGATGATGCAAAAGGGGCTTTTAATTTTTCTTCATTTTTTCAATCTTCTAAAAATCTTTTAACCAATATTAGTAAAGATGTATTGGTCAATTGGGTGCATCAAGAAAATGATTTTATTGATCATAATCGACAATACTTAATTCCACATCAATTATCTTCAAGAGGTCCTAAAATAGCAGTAGCAGACATTAATAAGGATGGACTTGAAGATTTTTTTGTTTGTGGTGCTTCCGAGCAGCCAAATACTATATTGGTTCAGCAAGCAAATGGAAATTTTGAAAAAATGATTTTACCTAATTCTGGGATGTCTTTACATGCCGAGAAAGTCGATGCTGTATTTTTTGATGCCAATTTGGATGGCTATCAAGACCTTTATATAGTAAGTGGTGGCAATCAATACGATAATGGCAATCCTGCACTTCTTGATCATTTTTATTTGAGTAATGGGAAGGGGGGATTTGTTCCTTCTGATCATTTAATACCTAAACTAGCTTTTAATAAATCTTCTGTAACTACTATTGATTTTGATAAAGATGGAGACACAGATTTATTTATAACAGGATTAGCAGATGCTGCCAAATATGGAATAGCCCAATCTTCTTATTTATTAGTTAATAATGGTAAAGCGTTATTCACTGTTGCTCCTAATTCAATAATTAACGCTGACAACCTTGGAATGGCTACCAGTTCAACGTCTGCAGATGTAAACAATGATGGGTGGAGTGATTTAATTATAGCTGGTGAATGGATGAAAATTACACTGTTCCAAAATCAGAAAGGCAAATTTAAAAAAGTCACTATTCCAAACTCAAGTGGGCTATGGCAAACTATTGTTCAAACTGATGTAAACAATGATGGGTGGATAGATTTTTTGGTAGGGAATTGGGGACACAATACCAAATTAAGTGCAGGTAAGAATGGGCCTTTAAAGTTATATGTAAAAGACTTTGATAACAATGGATCGCTTGAACAAGTGATGTGTTATACTATAAACAATAACGAATATACTTTTCTTGGGAAAGATGAATTAGAGAGGGCGCTCCCTGTGCTTAAAAAAGCATATTTAAAATATGGTGAAGTTGCTGGTAAAACGGTTCAGTACATGTTCTATGATTTATTTAAAGATTATATAGAATTAGATGCTGTTACCCTCAGTTCTGTATGTTTTATAAATAATGGCAAGGGAGGCTTCAAAATGTTTGATCTACCAAAGGAATTGCAAATGGCTCCCATTTATTCGTTTACTAAAATGATGAATCAAAAGAGTAATGGATTTGTTGCGTTTGGAAATTTTTTCGGTGTAATTCCATATGAAGGCCAATATGATGCATTGCAGCCTACTTATTTTAATTTTAATCAGCAACAAAATAAGTTTTTATTCGAGGGTATTATTCCTGATTTGCGAGGTGAATTTAGAGATGCAAAATGGTTGTGTAATAGGGATAATAAAAAGCTGTTAGTGGCTACTAGAAATAATAATACGTTAGTTTTTTTTGAATAGAATTTAATGACTCTAAATACCTTTAACAATGCTTAAATCAGGCTCAATCTTTATAATATTGATTTTATTGAGCTTTTGCTCCAATAAAAATAAGCTAGCCCCCAATGATAATGTAGTAGATAACGCTGCTAAAACTTATTATTGGGTAACTACTGGTGATCAATCTCAGCTGCTAACTAAACAATCTATTATTTTAAATACTGGGGGTGTTAATAATGCCTTGTCAGTAATTGATATAGATACTGCAACCAAATACCAAACAGTAGATGGTTTTGGCTATACTTTAACTGGAGGAAGTGCTTATTTAATAAATCAAATGGAGAGTAACCCTAAAGCTAGTTTGCTTAATGAGTTATTTGGCAGTAATGAAAATGCTATTGGAGTTAATTATTTAAGAATTAGTATCGGCGCTTCTGATTTAAGCAGTACTGTTTTTAGTTATAACGATTTACCAACTGGGCAAACAGATACTTTATTAAATCAATTTTCATTATCTGCAGACACAATTGATCTTATTCCAATTCTTCAAAAAATTGTAGCCATTAATCCTGCAATTAAAATAATGGCTACACCTTGGAGTCCTCCTATTTGGATGAAAGACAATCTAAATAGTATTGGAGGCAGTTTGCTGTCTAAATATTATCATGTTTATGCTAATTATTTTGTGAAGTATTTACAGCAAATGAAATTAAAAGGAATTTCCATTGACGCTATAACTATTCAAAATGAGCCTCAACATGGTGGGAATAATCCCAGTATGTTAATGAGTGCTAATCAACAAGCTGATTTTATTAAAAATCACTTAGGTCCATTATTTGAAAAAAACGGAATTAAAACAAAAATTGTCATTTGGGATCATAATTGCGACAATCCCAATTATCCAATTTCCATTTTAAATGATCTAGCAGCAAAGAAGTATATTGATGGATCCGCCTTTCATTTGTATAATGGAGATATTAGCGCATTGTCAACTGTATATAATGCACACCCAGATAAATCTCTTTATTTTACTGAACAATGGACAGGTAAAAATGGAACCTTTGATGGCGACTTAAAATGGCATATCAAAAATGTAATTATAGGATCAATGCGCAATCATAGCAAAAATGCTTTAGAGTGGAATTTAGCAAATGATCCATCCTTCGGACCAAGAACACCAGGAGGCTGTACAGAATGTAAAGGTGCATTAACAATTGCTGGGTCTACTGTATCAAAAAATGTTGCATTTTATATAATTGCACATGCTTCTAAATTTATCCCCTCCGGATCTATTAGAATTGGGAGTGGGATAGTGGGGAATTTATTCTCTGCGGCCTTTTTAACTCCTGATGGAAAAAAAGTAGTGATTGTCTTGAATAATGGTAATCAAGTAGAGCAGTTTAATTTGCGAATCAATAAACGTTGGTTAAGTTCGAGTTTAATGGGCGGTGCAGTGGCAACTTTTGTTATTTAATTTAATTGAGATGAATTATGCGGAATAAACTATTTCATATAAGCTTATGTTTAATAAGTTCAATTATTTTTCATGGTTGTAAAAAAAATAATCAAGTAACAGAAACCCCAATAGTAATTCCACAAGCACTTCTTAATACATCTATTCAATTAAATAATCTTGTTGTTAATTCAAGTGCTAACTATGATGTAAACATTGCTACCAAAATTAAACTCGCCTTTAATAACAAGGTTGATAAAGCAACTGTTCCACAAGCTGTAACTATATCTTTAAATGGAGTGGAGAATGTTTCAATAAATTTTTCATACGAGAATAATGATAGTTGTATTGTTGTTGTCCCTAGTACTCCTTTAAAGCATTTATCTAAGTATTTAGTTAGTGTAAGTACAAGCTTGACGTCTACGCAAAAAGGAAAATTAAATATTCCTATTTCAATTAGTTTTATCACCAGCATTGATTCTACCAATAAGTTTCCAGTCATATCTGATAATGCATTATTGGATACTATTCAAAAAAGAACGTTTAAGTATTTCTGGGATTTTGCACACCCCGTATCGGGATTATCTAGAGAAAGAAATTCTTCAGGCGAAATTGTAACCATCGGTGGGTCTGGTTTTGGTATTATGTCATTAATTGTTGCTGTTGATAGAAACTTTATTACTCGTGCTCAAGCATTAGATAGGTTAAAATTAATTGTTGACTTTCTAAAAAACAAAGCACAAAAATTTCATGGAGCTTTCCCGCATTGGATACATGGCACAACTGGAGAAGTAATACCCTTTAGTTCAAAAGACAACGGTGCTGATTTAGTTGAAACATCTTATTTAATTGCAGGTCTACTTTCGGCTAGAATGTATTTTAATGAGTCAACTGTTTCTGAAACCACACTAAGGGCTGATATCAATTCAATTTGGGATGGAGTAGAATGGAACTGGTTTAGACAAAATAACCAAGATGTACTTTATTGGCATTGGAGTCCTAATTTTCAGTGGGAGATGAATTTAAAAATCCAAGGTTGGAATGAATGTTTAATTACCTATATATTGGCTTCATCCTCTAATAATAATAATATACCTGCTTCTGTATACCATAATGGTTTTGCTCGAAGTGGGGCTATGGTTAATAACAATTCATATTATAATATTCAGTTACCATTAGGTCCGGCATTCGGTGGTCCTTTGTTTTATGCACAGTATAGTTTTTTAGGAATTGACCCTCGTGGCTTAAGTGATCAATACACTAATTATAATAATTATGTAGTAAATCATACTAGAATAAATTATGAATATTGTAAAGCGAATCCTAAACAGTTTTTTGGTTACAGCGAGAATGCATGGGGACTTACTGCAAGTGATATTCCCAATGGATATGCTGCAAGTTCGCCCACAAATGATTTGGGGGTAATTACCCCTACTGCTGCATTGTCCTCTTTCCCTTATACTCCCAAAGAGAGCATGCAAGCACTCAGTTTTTTTTACTATAAGCTTGGCGATAAAATTTGGTCAGATTATGGTTTTGTTGATGCATATAAATTGCAAGATTTATGGTTTGCCAGTTCTACATTGGCTATTGATCAGGGGCCAATTATTATAATGATTGAAAATTATCGATCAGGACTAATTTGGAGCTTATTAACTTCATGCCCTGAACTTAAAGTGGGCATGAAAAAGCTTGGATTTATTGCACCCTATTTATAAAATTCTTTTATGAGATTTTTTATTGTTTTATTTTTTGTCTTAGTCATGGGATCAGGTCAGATATTGGCACAACAAACAACTTATTGTAATCCCATCAATATTGATTATGGATTTACACCCATTCCCAATTTTTCTGAATGGGGCAAACACCGTGCTACTGCTGATCCTGTCATTGTAAATTTTAAAGGAGATTATTATTTATTTAGTACGAATCAATGGGGCTATTGGCATAGTAATGATATGCTTAAATGGAACTTTATTTCTAAGAAATTCCTACGACCATGGAACAAAGGTTATGATGAACTCTGTGCTCCTGCAGTTGGTGTTATTGGTGATACAATGATTGTTTTTGGATCCACTTATACCAATAATTTTACTTTATGGATGAGTACCAATCCAAAAGCTAATGAATGGAAACCATTGGTAGATTCGTTTGAAATTGGTGGTTGGGACCCAGCTTTTTTTACAGATGATGATGGTAAATTGTACATGTATAATGGTAGTAGCAATGTGTTTCCTCTATATGGAATAGAGTTAGATCGGAAAACTTTTAAACCAATTGGAACTCGTAAAGAAATTTATCACCTTAAATCATGGAGATATGGTTGGCAAAGATTTGGTGAGCACATGGATAATACCTTTTTAGACGCATTCATGGAAGGTGCATGGATTACTAAATACAAAAACAAATATTATTTGCAATATGGCGCTCCAGGTACTGAATTCAGTGGCTATGCAGATGGTGTAGCAATCGGAAATTCGCCTTTAGGACATTTTGAAGAACAATCGGACCCATTGAGTATGAAGCTTGGAGGTTTTGCAAGAGGTGCAGGACATGGGGCAAGTTTTCAAGATAATTCTGGTAAATATTGGCATGTAAGTACTATCATGTTATCTGTTAAGAACAATTTTGAAAGAAGAATTGGAATTTGGCCAACTGGATTTGATGCCGATGATATGATGTGGACTAGCACGGCTTTTGGTGATTATCCTCATTATTTACCAAAGTATAGAGAAATGGATCAAGTTCCACTACAATCTAATCCGGCATTTACTGGTTGGATGCTATTGAATTATAAAAAGCCTGTTAAGGTTTCTTCTACACTGGGAGGATATAGTGCAAATAATATCAACGATGAGCAAATGAAAACCTATTGGAGTGCTGTTTCTGCCAATCAATCTGAATGGTTGCAATCTGATTTGGGTTCAATTGTAAAGGTAAATGCAATACAAATTAATTATGCAGATCAAGATGCTACATTTTTGGGTAAGCAAACCAATTTGTATCATCAATACAAAATATTTGCTTCTGATGACGGTGTTAAATGGAACTTAATCATCGACAAATCATCTAATAAAATAGATATTCCACACGAATATGTTGAATTGGAGAAGCCAATTCTTACGCGGTTTCTTAGAATGGAAAATGTACATATGGCATCGGGTAAATTTGCTATAAGTGGATTTAGAGTATTTGGTAAGGGTAACGGATATAAGCCCCCGCCCGTCAAGCAATTTATGGTGTTAAGAACTGAAAAAGACAAAAGAAGTGCTTGGATTAAATGGTCGCCAGTTGATGATGCCTATGGGTATAATATTTACTATGGAACAAGTCCTGATAAATTATATAATTGCATCACAGTTCATGATATAAATGAGTATTGGTTTAAAGGAATGGATTTGAAAAAGACTTATTATTACACTATTGAAGCAATTAGTGAAAATGGACAGTCTGATAAATTTAAAATTTTAAAAGTGGAATAATGAAAAATATAGTAAAATTAGCATTGAGTTTTGTTGGGCTTTTTATTTTTAGTGTACTGCATGCGCAGGATGCTAAAATGAATACATTCATCAATCAGTTGATGGCTAAAATGACTTTGGAAGAAAAATTAGGTCAGCTGAATCTACCTAGTTCTGGTGATTTTGTTACGGGTGCTGCTGCAAGTTCTGATATTGCTAAAAAAATTGAAGCTGGTAAAGTAGGGGGCTTATTTAATATTAAGTCTGTTGCAAAAATTAAAGAAGTACAAAAGTTAGCAGTAGAAAAAAGCAGGCTAAAAATTCCATTGATGTTTGGAATGGATGTGATTCACGGATATGAAACGGTGTTTCCAATCCCTTTAGGAATGAGTGCTACTTGGGACATGCCATTAATTGAACGCAGTGCAAGAATTGCTGCGAATGAAGCAAGCTCAGATGGCATCAACTGGACTTTTTCTCCAATGGTAGATATATCTAGAGATCCAAGATGGGGTAGAATTTCTGAGGGCAATGGAGAAGATCCTTATTTGGGCGGGCAAATTGCCAAAGCTATGATTAAGGGTTATCAGGGCAATGATTTGTCTAAGAACAATACCTTGCTTGCTTGTGTAAAACATTATGCTTTATATGGAGCTGCCGAAGCTGGTAGAGACTATGGTACTACTGATATGAGCCGAGTTAGAATGTTCAATGAATACATGTTGCCTTATAAAGCTGCAGTAGACGCTGGTGTTGGTTCTGTAATGGCTTCATTTAATGAAATTGATGGGTTGCCTGCGCATGGTAATAAATGGTTGTTAACCGATGTATTAAAAAAGCAATGGGGTTTTAAAGGTATGGTCGTGTCTGATTATACAGGCATTAATGAAATGATTGCACACGGGGTAGGTGATTTAAAAACTGTGTCTGCCTTATCTATGAATGCTGGTTTAGATATGGACATGGTAGGAGAAGGTTTTTTAACCACTTTAGGGGCATCATTAAAAGAGAAAAAAGTGACGCTCGCTCGTATTGATGAAGCTTGTAGGAAAATTTTGGAAGCAAAATATAAATTGGGATTATTCGAAGATCCTTACCGGTATATAGATGAGAATAGAGCCAAAACAGAAGTGTTTTCTGCTGCTAACAGAAAAGAAGCAAGAACCATTGCTGCACAAAGTTTTGTGTTGTTAAAAAACGCGAACAACACTTTGCCTTTAAAGAAATCTGGAGCAATCGCATTGATTGGACCTTTGGCCGATAACAAAGAAAATATGGGTGGTACTTGGAGTGTAGCTGCAAATTTAAGCAAAGCTACTTCTTTATTACAAGCATTTAAAGAAACCATTGGGGACAAGGTAGCTATTCATTATGCAAAGGGATCCAACTTAGATGCTGATGCAAAATTTGAAGAGCGTGCGGGAATGTTTGGTAAGTCATTAAAGCGAGACAATAGAACAGATGATCAATTGTTGAATGAAGCATTGGATGCTGCTGCAAAGTCTGATGTAATTGTAGTTGCTGCAGGCGAGAGTGCCGAAATGAGTGGAGAAGCAAGCAGTAGAAGCAATTTGGATATTCCTGGTATTCAAAAGAATTTGATTAAAGCATTATTGAAAACTGGTAAACCAGTAGTACTAGTATTATTTACAGGAAGACCATTAACCCTTACCTGGGAAAATGAATATGTACCTGCCATCTTAAACGTTTGGTTCCCTGGATCAGAAGGGCCATATGCAATTGCGGATGTATTATTTGGAGACGTGAATCCATCTGGAAAATTATCTGCAACCTTCCCACAAAATGTTGGACAAGTACCGTTGTTTTATAATCATAAAAACACCGGTCGTCCTTTACGTGGGCCTTGGTTTCAAAAATTCCAAAGTAACTATCTAGATGTGAGCAATGATCCACTGTATCCTTTTGGTTATGGCTTAAGCTATACTAACTTTAATTATAGTGATTTGGTTTTGAGTAGTAATAAAGCAAAAGGTAATCAATCGGTAACTGCTTCTGTAACCCTTACCAATAAAGGGTCTTATGAAGGTAAAGAAGTAGTTCAATTATATATAAGAGATGTAGTTGGTTCTATTACTAGACCAGTATCTGAATTAAAAGGGTTCCAAAAAATTAGTTTGAAGCCTGGTGAATCAACTAAAGTTAGTTTCACTATCACGCCCGAAGATTTGAAATTCTACAATTATGATTTGAAATATGATTGGGAAGCCGGTGATTTTGACATCATGATTGGAACCAATGCACAAACAGTTAAAAAAGCCACCATCAATTGGTCTAAATAATTCATCTCAATCCTCAATTTATCAATATGAAATTTTTTGTAAGTTTTCTTTTCGTTGGTTTAATTAGCAGTGCTATTCAAGGGCAGGTAAAGCCAGAATGGACTGAAGTATTTCAAAAAATGAATACTGAAATAGACCAACACTCAAAAGCCTATAGCAGTTTAAAAACCGCTACTGAAACCATTGGCCATCGATTAACTGGATCTGAGAACGGAAAAAAGGCAGAAACTTTTGCTTATAATTTATTGAAGTCTTATGGGTTTAAAGACGTAAAATACCAACCATTTGAAGTAGAAAGTTGGAGTAGGGGAACGTTATCTGTAAAAATTGGTACCGACCTCAATAACTTACAAACGGTGAAGTCGGTGTCTTTGGCGCATGCTCCAGTAAAAGCCAATGTAAAGCTAGAGCTGGTAGACATGGGGAATGGATTAGAAGAAGACTATATTAATAATCCCGGCAAAGTAACTGGTAAAATTGCTGTGGTCTATTTGGGTATTTTGCCAGGATCTAAAGCAGGTTTAAAAAACTTACACCGTTCTGAAAAAACGGCTTTATCTACTAAGTATGGTGCAAAAGGCATCATCATTATTAATACTGCAACTGGGGGTATTTTATTAACTGGTACGGCATCTGTAACGGGTAAGTTAATTCCTGATCCTGCTGTTTGTATTGGTAAGGAAGATGGCTTAAAGCTAAAAGATGAAATGAAGAAAGCAACGCATTATGCTTCAATTGATATGACCAATCAATCTGGTTTAATTAAAGCTAGAAATGTGATTGCTACTATTAAGGGGAAAACAATGCCAAAAGAAAAAGTAATTGTTGGTGGGCACTTAGACAGTTGGGATTTGGCTACTGGTGCAATTGACAATGGAATAGGTTCTTTTGCGGTAATTGATATGGCCAGAACTTATATGGCATTAAAATTACAGCCTGAACGCACTGTTGAGTTTGTATTATTCATGGGTGAAGAAGAGGGGTTATTGGGGTCAAGGGCTTATGTGGATCAAGCGATGAAGAACAAAACCTTAGATCAAGTACGTTATATGCTTAACTACGATATGACCAATGATCCAAAAGGATTTTCAACCACTATTGCTGAGAGCAAAGATTTGTTTGTGGGTATTGGTGCTATTGCTCAAACCTTTGATACCAGCTATAAGAATTTATTTAACAATGGAGCTGGTTTGCACAGCGATCATCAACCATTTATGTTGCAAGGCATACCTACCGGAGGTGGCGCTGGTGGCAGACTACCCAATAATGCGGGCCCTTGTTACCATGCAGACTGCGATGACTTTAAATTGGTAGACGAAAAGGGGTTAAAGAATACCGTTCGTAATGGTGCCATGCTACTATATGGCATTGCTGATTCCAAAGAATTAAAGTCTAGAAGGTTCACCGATACCGAAGTGCGAGACTTTATGATTAAAAACAACTTGAAGGAAGCATTAGAAATAGCAGGTGAATGGAGATGGAAATAATTATTTATTCCATCTTTCGTTAAATAGATTTTGTATTTGTAATGACAAGAACACCGTGATGTAGGCGCAGATAATTCCTCCGCCTACATCTAGTGGAAAATGTTGTGCCAAATATATTCTGGAATAACCTGCTAATAATGCTGCAGTAAATCCAATCAACCAAAAATAGGTATAGGGTAGGAGCAAGCATCCTAATAAGAATAAACTAAATGCAGTCGTAGTATGACCCGAAGGGAAGCTATTATTGCTGTGTACCGTTACACCTTTTACTGTATGTATGGGGTTTTGCAGGGTTGATTCTATTGCTGCAGTTGGTCTGGCTTCATTGGGATAAATGATTTTCTTTCCTGTTTGCACCAATAAAGTTGAAAGGATAATGGCGCTTAATACCAGCGGCAATAATTTTCTTTTATAAAAGATAAAATAAAGCGCTACTGGTACCCAGAAAATGCCATCGCCTGCATGGGTGAAATATTTAAAAAAGAAATCGGCACTTGAACCTAAGTTTTGGTTCAATAACAAAAACAAATCTTCTTTTCCACCCAGGAATGAAAATAAAATCAATATCATTCCTGTGGAAATACTAAGGGTGGCTCCTGTTCTAAATGCAGATAAATTCATCTGTAAATATATTAAATAACTCCTGCTAGCTCAAGGCTTCTTTTTTTTAAGTGAACAATATCCAAATCATCTATAATGGCGTCTGGCGTTAAAACCAGTGAAGTATTATTTTCCTTCCACCAATTGTTATTGATGAGTTTATTACAATGCAACACACCTATTAAATATTTTCTTTCTGCTTGTGCATGCCATTCTTCTATCCATTCAAAATCTTCTCTTGGAATATATTTCCAATCATCAAAACTCACATATACTTTCAGGTAATAATCATTTGACAACTCATGTGGTTGATGGTGGTATAATTTTTTATACTCGTATTTATAATTATATCGCAATGCAGCTATATCACTTAATACTGCTGATGCAGTGGGAAAGCTTCCTGCTCCTTTTCCATAGAAAAATTGTTTATCAGCAAATCCTGATTCAATTACCACCCCATTGTATTCATTTTTCACAAATGACAATTGTTCACTCAATGGTACAAATTGCGGTAATACAAAAGCTGCTACTTTTCCATTCTTTAATTTTTTAGCTTGTCCTATTAATTTGATGTCAAATCCTTTTTCTTTTGCCACCACTGCATCTGATCCCTGTACATTTTGGATACCCGTAAATAAAATTTCGGTAGGCGCACTTACAATACCATATGCATGGTTTAATAAAATGGTCCATTTATTCAATGCATCATATCCTTCTACGTCTAGCTTGGGGTTGCTTTCAGCAAACCCCAGTTGCTGTGCCAGCAACAGCGCTTCTGAAAAATCCAGTTTTTCTTCGAACATTTTAGTTAAGATAAAATTGGTAGACCCATTTACAATCGCCTTGATTGAGTGCAGCAAGTCGTTGTCATAATACTCTTCTAAGTTTCTGATTACTGGAATAGAAGCGCAAGCTGCCGCTTCGTATAAGAATGGCAGGTCTGTTTCTTTTTGCAAAGCCAATAAAGCAGGTAAATTGTCTGCAATCATTTTTTTGCTGGCACTTACTACCGACTTTCCATTGTTAAGTGCAGTGGATACTATTTCGAATGCAGCCACCGCATCATCAATTACTTCTACAATTACATTGATTGTTGGGTCTTGTAATAATTCGTTTTTATCTGAAGTGAAGAGTGCTTCTGGTGCATTTCTTTTTTTGGCTGCATTCTTAATACAGACTTTTTTGATACTCGCTTTTAATGAGGGTGTTTGTTGCAACACTTTGTACAAACCTTCTCCTACTACACCAAATCCAAATAATCCAATTGTCAACTGTTTGTGGGTTTCCATTTTATTCTTTCTTTTAAAGTTTATTTCTATTTAATATTCGTTGCTTGTTGCGTAAGCATCACTGGATTCTTTTGCTTCAATTGAGTCTAGAACACTTGCTAAATCTGCAATTAAATCTTCTGCTTCTTCCAATCCAATAGACAAGCGAATCAAGCTATCACTTACACCCGCAGCCCTTCTTTTTTCTACTGGAATAGATTTATGGGTCATATTCGCTGGATGTGAAATCAAGCTTTTGATTCCACCCAAGCTTTCTGCTAACTTGAATAATTGTGTATTGCTCACTAATTCCACTGCTGCCTCATTGGTATCATTTACTAAACTGAAAGAAATAATTCCGCCTCCTGTTTTAGATTGAGTAAGCGCCAATTCGTGATTGGGATGAGAAGATAGTCCTGGATAATACACCTGCGCTATAGCTGGATGTGTAGTTAAATACTGTGCTACTTTTAAAGCAGTTCTGCTATGGTGTTTCATGCGCAAATGCAAGGTTTCAATTCCTCTAATCACCAACCAACTATCAAAGGGTGCCAACACTGCCCCACAAGCATTTTGAAAAAACTTTAGTCTTGCTCCAACTTGTTCATCCTTAGCTACCAATATCCCAGCAATTAAATCACTGTGTCCACCCAAGTATTTGGTGGCACTATGTATCACAATATCTGCGCCTAATAGTAAAGGTTGTTGTAATACTGGGGTTGCAAAAGTATTGTCTACGCAAAGCAGACAGTTATTGGCTTTGGCAATTTTTGCAATTGCTGAAATATCAGATATTTTCAACGTAGGGTTGGTGGGTGTTTCTAACCAAATTAGTTTGGTGTTGGGGGTAATGGCTGCATCCACTTTTTCTAGATCACTGGTATCTACAAACTGTACTTTAATTCCATACTGCTCATACACTGCAGTAAACAAACGATAAGCACCTCCATAAATATCATCTACAGCTACAATTTCATCTCCAGATTTTAAGAGTTTTACTACTGCATCAATGGCAGCCAATCCGCTGGCAAATGCCAATCCTGTTGCACCAAATTCTAGTTTAGCCATTAGTTCTTCTAGTGTTGCCCTGGTTGGATTATTTGATCTTGAATAATCATAGCCCTTGTTTACGCCGGGGGCTTCTTGCACAAATGTGCTGGTTTGATAAATGGGAACTGAAATAGCTCCGGTAAGCGGATCTACCGGGATGCTGTGAATGAGTTGTGTTGCACTGAGCATGATACGATGTTTTTTTGTTAAAAAATATCGTTCTTGTTAATCTCAAGGTGAAGTTGTTTTCATGGTTTGCACCAAAAAAAAAACCCACCTGATAAAATCAGATGGGCATATATAATTTTCCTCGCGGTAATAATAAAAGCTTGACTCTGACTTATCTTCCCCGTTGCAGTTTAATGCAATCAGGATGGAATTGGCACCTTCATACTACTGAGTGAACGTAATATGGGTTGCCAAGGCTTCACAGGGCCAAAACCCTCCGCCTTTCTTGATAAGATTATTAAAGAACTACTGCAAAGATAATGCAGCAGTTTTAATCCACCAAATTAAAAGTCTACTAATTTAGTAGGGTAATATAATTTTTCCTTTTTTATCCATTCGCAAACATTGAAGGGCTTCCCTTGTTTGTATCTTTAACCTCCATTATGGCAAAGAAAGAAATTGGCAAGCAACCCATCCTTGAGAACGACCAGGATTATATTCAGGTTTTTGGTGCTAAGGAACATAATTTAAAAAATATTGATATCTCTATTCCTAAAAACAAATTAGTTGTTTTTACAGGGGTGAGTGGAAGCGGTAAATCTTCTTTGGCTTTTGATACCATTTACAATGAAGGTCAACGCCGATACATGGAAAGCTTTGGTGCCTATGCCAGACAATTCATGGGCGATATGGAAAGACCTGATGTAGATAAAATTACGGGTCTATCTCCAGTGATTTCTATTGAACAAAAAACCACCAATAAGAATCCTAGATCAACTGTTGGAACGGTTACAGAAGTCTACGATTTTCTAAGATTATTGTATGCAAGAATTGGAGAAGCATACAGTTATGAGACCGGTAAAAAAATGGTGAAGTTTAGTGAAGAGGAAATTGTAGAAAATATTTATGCTCGTTTCAAAAATAAGAAAGTCAGTTTATTAGCTCCTTTAATTAGGGGTAGAAAAGGTCACTATAGAGAATTGTTCGAAGAGATCCGCAAAAAAGGTTTTTTAAAAGTACGTGTAGACGGAGAGATTTTAGACCTCACTCCCAAGTTGCAAGTAGATCGTTATAAAATTCACGATATTGAAGTAGTCATCGATCGATTACCGGTTACTGATGAAATGCGCGTTCGAGTGAGTCAAAGTGTGCAACAATCCCTTAAAATGGGTAAAGATTTATTATTTCTATTATTGAATGATAGCAATAAAACGATTCAATATTCTAAACAGTTAATGTGCGAAGACACGGGAATTAGCTATGAAGAGCCTTCTCCCAATGCGTTTTCCTTTAACTCTCCTTATGGCGCTTGCCCTACTTGTAAAGGTTTGGGAAATGTTTACTCAATTGATATGTCGGCGGTTATTCCTGATAATACATTGAGTATTAAAGAGGGAGGTATTGCTCCACTGGGTGTGCAGCGTGATGCATATATGTTTAGAAATGTAGAGCAGTTGGCTAAGAAGAATAAAATTAATTTAGATAAGCCCATAAAAGATTTACCCATTGCTGGATTAAATATTTTATTATACGGTAGTCCGGAGGGAGATAGTTTAGAAATTGATAATCCAGAGGAAATTGCTGGTATTGATCCATATAGTGGAGATTTTGAAGGAATTATTCCTATGCTTAAGCGTTGGTTCACTGGTGTTAAAAGTGACGGTATGCGCGAATGGGTTGAGCAATATATGGAATTGAAATTATGTTCCAGTTGCCATGGTAATCGTTTGAAAAAAGAGAGTCTTTGGTTTAAAGTAGACAACAAAAACATTGCTGAATTAAGTGCACTCAATTTAGATAAGCTACAACAATGGTTTGATGGCATTGAAGAAAGGTTGAATAAAAAACAAAACCTGATTGCCAAAGATATTTTGAAAGAGATAAGAGAAAGATTACAATTTTTGTTAGATGTTGGGTTAACTTATCTTTCTTTAAGCAGGTCTTCTAGAACCCTTAGTGGGGGGGAGTCTCAGCGGATAAGGCTGGCTACTCAAATTGGTTCTCAATTACAAGGCATTACTTATATTTTAGATGAGCCTTCTATTGGTTTGCATCAAAGAGACAATCATCAATTGATTTATGCACTTAAAAATCTTCGTGATATTGGTAATAGTGTTCTAGTAGTAGAGCATGATAAAGATATTATGTTGGCTTCTGATTATTTGGTAGATATAGGTCCTAGGGCAGGTAAGTATGGGGGTAATATTGTTGCAGAAGGAACTCCCGCAGAAGTATTGGCTTCTAATTCTGATACCGCTCAATATTTAAATGGGCAAAAATCAATTGCAGTTCCTTTGGAAAGAAGAATTGGAAATGGAAAAGAATTGATTTTAAAAGGCGCTTCTGGAAATAATTTAAAAAATGTTACGGTACATTTTCCCTTGGGTAAATTGATTGTGGTGAGTGGCGTGAGTGGTAGTGGTAAAAGCACTTTAATTAATGAAACCTTATATCCTCTTTTATCTAAGCATTGTTACAATAGCAAAGTGAATCCCATGCCTTTTGTTTCGGTGAAAGGCTTAGAGCATATTGACAAGGTAATTGAGATTGATCAATCACCCATTGGCAGAACACCTAGAAGTAATCCGGCTACCTATTGTGGTTTCTTTACCGAAATAAGAACATTATTTGCTGCAATACCTGAAGCTAAAATCAGGGGCTATGCGGCTGGCCGTTTCTCTTTTAATGTTAAAGGAGGTCGTTGTGATGTTTGTGAAGGTGGTGGTATGAAAGTAATTGAAATGAACTTTCTACCAGATGTTTATGTGAACTGTGAAAAGTGCAATGGTAAAAGATACAATCGCGAAACGTTGGAAATAAGGTATAAAGGCAAGTCTATTAGTGATGTGCTAAACATGACGGTAGATGAAGCTTGTGATTTTTTTCAGCCTGTACCTTACTTGTACCGTAAAATTAAAGTATTACAAGACGTTGGCTTGGGTTATGTAACATTGGGACAGTCTGCAGTAACACTCAGTGGAGGCGAAGCCCAGCGTGTAAAGTTGGCAACAGAGTTGGGTAAAAAAGATACGGGTAAAACTTTTTATATTTTAGATGAACCCACTACGGGTTTGCATTTTCAAGACATCAGTCATTTACTAGATGTATTAAATAAATTGGTAGATAGAGGTAATTCGGTGCTGGTAATTGAACACAATTTAGATGTGGTTAAAATGGCCGATCATGTTATTGATTTAGGTCCTGAAGGAGGTGATGGCGGTGGTCAAATTTTATTTGAGGGCACGCCAGAGAAATTGCTCTTGCACAAATCCAGCCATACTGCTCGCTTTTTAAAAGCAGAAATGAATTAACTTCAAGCCATGAATTTAAATGATTTAAATTTTTTACCTGAGTGGGACGAAAGCAGGTATAAAGTAGGTCCTGGTGATGCTGCCGAAGAATGGCGCAGAGGACCAGCTAGAGCAATTGCTAAAGCAATGTATAATCAATGGAGAGAAGTATTTGGCTTAGTGATTGCTTTTGCGGAAAACCTAGCTGATGATGGAGAAGAAACACATCCAGCTTCTACTAAGGCATTAATATATGAGAACGTAATGATTGTAGCGCCAAAAATTATTGGCGCCATTAGTATGGATTTGTATGTACTCAAAATGGAAAATGCATCCAATATTAGAACCAATGCCAAGCAAATGATGGAGCAGATTGGTTTTGCGGTTTTAATGGGCTGGGCAGACGAGTCGCACAAACAAGTAATTGAAGATGCACTGTACAAATTTAGAGAGCTTTACAAACAATGGGTAAGCACATTTCAAAAAGATGCTTACGAAGATGAATGGGGATTATTTGTTTAGTAGTCTGATTTCTTGGTATGCATTGGCTTCCAAATTAAATAGTAGTAGGCGAGTATTAGTATTCCTATAGTAAAAGGAATAATAGCTAAGTGCTTAAAAGTGTAGTCTCCCCCAATTATTTTGTGGTCGAACCCAAAAAATTCACTGACCATCCAATAGGAGTTGGCAGAAATCCAAACGGTAATTGCCAAATTATGGCATAATTCTGAAACGTATTGTCTGGTTCTATAGGCAATTACGATTGATATGATTAGGGTGGGTATAATCATAACAGTTCCCAACCATTTTAAACCTAAACACCATGCTACGTCTTTGAATAGCCAGAAAACGATATGTAGGTTTTCCATCTTTCTATATTTCAATGGAATATCATATCTGTTGTTGTGAACCGAAGGGGCTTGCTCCATGCCTAATTTATTTGAGGCACAATATTAATTTTTTGTAACCAATTAGCGGCTTAAAATATTTTTGAATCGTTGTACATCGGCCAATGGGTGTAAAGGTTTACCATTAATCATATGTTGCGTGAGCTGATGTGCAAAATAAGGAGCAAGGCTACAACCCTTGGTGCCAGTGCCATTTAATACCCCTATGTTTTTTTGCACTGGATGAAAGCCTACAAAAGGTCTCCGTTCCACATTGGCTGGCCTTTCTGAAGCTAAATGGTCTACTATTTTAAAGGGAAGCTTTAGCCAATTTTGTAACTGTTGGGTTGTTTTGTCGTAAAAAGATTGGGTGGGTTGTAAATGCTCATATTTCCATTCATAAGTAGATCCTATCCAAAACAAATCCTCTTTCCATGGAACTATACTGATACCTTGTTTAAATATATTATTTCTAGGCAAGTCTGGAATTGATGCAATTAGGGCTTCTCCTTTATTGCTCGCATAGGGCAGTAATTCAAAATATGGATTATTGATTCCCCCAGTTCCTTCGCAAAAAACAATTTGATTGGCTTTAACCCCTTTCCATTCTACCCCATTTGGCTGAATGATGCAATCATCCCACTCAAATTTTTCTTCTATCAAGGCATTTTGTAGGATTAATTTTTTTCTGAATGCAATAAGCATTTCTTGTAGTTGAATTAACCAACATGGATGAATTTCTCCAACACCAATTAGCAAATGAAAATACGGCTCCCATATTTGTTCATCCACCACACTTAAGTATTCCTTTTCTTTAAGTAATCTTTCTGAAAACGCAATCTTGTTTTGTGGGGTAGCGTGAAAGTCAAGAATATTGCATTGTGCAATTAATTGTGTTGCTAATTCTTTTCCCAATTGGGTATACGCATCTACTGCAAATGGCATGAAAAGCTCTATTTCCCAGGTACGTACAATTCTTCTTCCTGTTACCGGATTAATCACCCCGCTGGCTACTTTGGTTGCACTATTGGGTCTAGATTCGTCTATTACCATAACCTGTTGTCCTGCCTTCATCAGATTCCAACTCAGCATAGTGCCGCATAATCCTTGTCCTATAATGATTGTATCAACCTGCATAGTGTTATTGTTCTATTCTTAGTTTTATGGCATTGGAGTTAGCATTGAAAGCAGGTGCATACATACTTTGTATACTTGCAAAACCAGCCGTGTACAATCCTTTATGCGTTGCTCTTATGGTATAAGTAAATTGGTAATTCCCCTTTGGTAAATAGTTGAAGAAATAATTATTACTTACATCTTTGGTGCTTTGATAATAAAATAAATTTTCTTGAAAGCGGTATCCACTCAGTTGACTGGTTGGTTCTGTTGCAGCGGGTCTTAAATCTTTTAAATGAACATAATCCATGTCTCTGTCAACTTTGATGGATAAGGATACCATCATTAATTCTCCTAGCTTTACGGGTTCATTTTCATTTAAGTCGACCCATTTATTATTTCTTTCAACTAATATTTTTTTAGTAATCATCATCGGTCCTTTACTGGCAGTGATTTCATCCATATTCGCTAAATATTGCCAGTAAATACTTCCATAGGAGGGTTGATCGGAGACCAAATTTTGAGTGGCAGTTGTTATGGTTATATTTCCCATTTCAGGTTTTACTTTTTCTCCTTCAATTCTCTTTTTAAAATAACCTGACCCTTCCATGGCTTTTTCTGTTGCAGTTCCAATGGTTGTTTTACCTAGCTCTATTCTCACTGCTCGCTTATTATTCATCCAATGTTGACCATTTGCTACCAAACTGTATACTGCATCAGCAGTGGCAATTCCAGATCCCCAATGATTGGTCTCTTTATTCAAGATTAACCAAGTAAGCATTGCATTGATTTGCTTTAGGTATGGTTGATTAGGTAGTTGGCTATTGATTTCGTTAAAGCAATCAATCATCATGCTTTGGTGAACTATTGGCATTGCATACCAACGCGAAGTCAATCTGTTTTTCCAATACATTCCTTGTTGGGAATTTATGACCGTATTTTCTAATAATGCTTTTATTATTTTATTCGCCAAATTAGGTTCATTGTTTCTTTGTGCAATTAATGCTACCATTGCTTGGCCATATTGGTTTTGTTTATTCCAACTGTTTTGGGCTATTTGCCAATAAACTTTGTACGCACTATCATTCTGTATGATATGTTCTCTATAAAAACTTCTCATGAATAAATAGTCCAATTGATAGCTGCTTATTTGTGTTGGTTTACTCTTTTTATATTCATACCGAATGGCTTCATCAGTAAATGCCAATGCCTTCATTAAAAGAGGTTTTAACCGAGCAGCGATTGATGGCGTGATTGCTCCAATTCTTTTTAATTTACCTATACCAGTTAATATATAGCGGGTGATGTATTCATCTGAACGCCCACCTTCAAACCAACTAAAGCTACCATCTGGTAATTGTAGTTTTTCCAATTGAACCAACCAGGCTTCGTTTTCTTTTGTTATGGTTTGGAAATCCATTTGATTGGCTAATTCTTTTAATAGAATAGTACCTGTTTGGGCATCCATTACCCAAGGTGTTTCTTGTAGTAGTATTTGTTTTAGTTCCTTATTTTTTTCTAGTGGATTATTTAATGCGGTGGAATCTTTTTTCCATTCACTGATTACCCTTGCAATCATTGGATATTTATTCAACAGGTGCAAAGCCATAAGATTGGCATAAATGCGATTAAATTGATGTATAGCCGATTGCTCTGGGTCTGTTTTTAAATAGCCCAAAGCTTGTATTGCATTCCAAATAGGTTGTGTAGTATATTCTACTGTTAATCCCTGAGTACTAATTCCTTCACTTTGGTTATTGAGTAGTTTTTCAAAACGAAATTGTAGTGTTGTATCTTTTTGTAAATAGAGGGGTAATGTTTCTGTTAGCAATTGTCTATTACTTAATACTGCTAGGGTATTTTCTTCTCCATCACTTAACTCGTTGGTTCTTGCAATAATTCGATAAGTCAGTGGTTTATTATAACTGAAAGGAACTTGAATGGGGAACTGTGCTACACTAGACTGCATTGGGTCTACTGTAAAATATTGTTGCGGAAAAACATTTTGAAACCAACCGTCTACAGATCGATTGGTGGTGGCGTCTATCAATTCTAACGCAATGGTTCCTGTTAATTCTTTGTTGGTGAGATTGGCAATTTTAACACTCAACTCCATTTGATCGCCCTCCCTTAAAAACCGAGGAATATTGGGTTGTACCATCAGGCTTTTTTGTGTCATCAATTTTTGTTCAGTATAGCCTGTTGCTAAATCTTTAGTGTGTGCAAAGCTCATCCATTTCCATTGTGTTACAGCATCAGGGAATTGAAAACTGAATTGGTATTTGCCTGAACTATCTGCATACAATTGCGGGAAAAAGAAGGCTGTTTCGTTAAAGTTTGTTCTAATTTGAACCAAATCTTGAGCTATTTTATTGCCCGGTATGAATCTTCCGTTTCTTATGATGTCTCCTGTAATGGGGTCTACTATTTCTACTGCTGTGTAAACTTTATCGTAGTTCTCTTCTTTTAGGGTACTAACTCCTCTTATTGCAATATTGCCAGGTGGTGGGGGAGCTGTCATTGATTTTTTTGATTCGCTTGCCATTGTTTCATACAACCTTTGCTCTCTTATTCTCCAAGGAAGATTGATGGAAGCTAAAATGCTTGGTCGGATGTAGGGTTTTGCCTCACAAAAACATTCATAGTTGTCAAATTGACGCAGCGTTTCTGTTCTAAAAATGTTGCTGCTAAAACTGGTGCTGCTTGTGTTGCTGCTCGATAATTTCAATGGGTCCCATCTGTTTGGATAAATAGCATCTAAACTTGCATCATACATGCTGGTTAATAATTCTGCAGCCTTTTCTTTTCCATTCAATCCGTCTATCTCAATGGTCCAAGTTTCTTTAGATCCAGGTTCGTTAATATTTCTATACGTGCCAGTTCGAATTTTTAAATCTTTATTATTGAATTGAACGGCAATGGCTTGTTGATGGGTATATAGTCTTCCCTTCCATATATATGCTTCATTAATGACTATACCGCCTCTGTCTTCGGCTGAAATAATTATTTGTTGCTGTGTTAACTTACTCAACTGAAAAAACTGATAAGCTTCTTTTTGTTGTGCCGTTTTTATTTTTTTGGTAACATAAGTGTTTTCTTTAGGATAATTGATTACAGACAAAATACTATCTCCTGGTTTGGTATAATTATTTGAATAATAGTGAAAAGTTTGCTTGCTATTGGTTCCTCCATTTACATCGTAAATAGTGATTATTTTTTCGGTAGTTATTGTTAATCCAAAGCTGTCAATGGCGGTAGCTTTAATTTTATACATCCCCGTTTCTACTTTATTGATAGGGGTTGCTGTTTCTTCTATTGCCCAATTGTCCTGGTTCGATTCATTTTGGTATTCGTCGTAAGGAAAATATTTTCTGTAACTGGTTTCATCAAATAGCATCTTATCTGACCTTCCCCAATATTTTTTTCTTACAACTATATTTGGTTGCAATACTTTGAATAGTGCAGTTTGAATTGAAGTGTTTTTTTCATTACCCAGTTTATCTATCGCTATTGCATTTATTTTTTGAAACGATTGCTTGTCCACTGCAATGGGATGGTTAATGACCAATTGCCATGCTGTTTTAGTAGCCGTTATGTTTACATTACCCGATTGTGTTTCTCCATTTAAATCGGTTATATCTGCGTGAATAATATAGTTTACAGAAAAATCATTGCCCAATTGTTTGGTTGAATCATAAATGGCTTTAAACGAAATAGTAAATTCCCCTTTTTCATTAGTAATGCCAATGCCATTTGTAACTTCTTTTCCTGTTTGGTATATGGGGTCTATATTTCTTGAAATTGGATAGGGGTATACCGCATATTGCTTAACGGTGTATTTAACCTTTGCGCCGTTTACTATATTGCCTGCATAAGCCTGAGCTTTAATAGTATAACGGATGCTGTCATTTAATCGATAACCTATTGTTGGTTGATCAAAAATAAGTTTAATAGTAGGTCGTTTGTATTCTTCTACCTTAATAAATTTACTAGAATAGTTAAATGCTTGGGCTTCTATGCTAAAGTTCCCGGTTAATTCATTTTTGGGTAATGCAAAGCTACCTACTATTGAACCGTAATCATTAATTGGTAACAACAAAGAGTCTATTATTTGCCTATTGGTATTGAGTAAATATATTTTAACAGGTTTTTTATTTGCAATTACTTTACTGTGCTTCGTATCATAATCTCTAGTTAATGCAATCCCTTTGAATTGTACCAGCTGACCTGGGCGGTAAATTGATCGGTCTGTGAAGAAATAGATTCTACGATTATTTTGTTCGTAATTGTTTTTTTCGTTTTGCTCATTATTGTATTCTTGATAACGGTATTCGTATTCGCTAAAAATGAGCTGACTTTTCTTTTTATTGATTTCAATTTGGGTATTCCCATTTAGTTTTTGGGGAATACTAAACTGACCATTCTCATTGGTTTGTGTTTGTTGAATTAATTGAGTACTAGTAATTGATGTTTTGTAATCGTATTTGGTTTCAAATATTTTTACTTCGGCTTGGTTAATGGGTTTTCCTGTTGAGTAATCTCTAATGAAATAATAGTTATTGTCTTTATAATAAATCCAATCTGAAACAGAGAAATGTATATAGCCAATTTTATCAGCAGATAGGTTGAAATCCTTTCCAGTACTGGTTAAAATAATATAATTTCCTTGTTGTATAGGATCAATTTTTATCTCAGTAAAATGTGTTTGGTAATCATTTGTTTGAATTAATGGTATGGCTTGTTCTTGAACCTTTTTTTGGATGGTTAATTCTTTTAATTGATTGGTTGTGGTATTAAACTTTAGCTGAAAATTAAAAGGGACTTTGAATACTCTTAAAAACAGGGTATCGGTATTCTTGTAGCTTAAATAGGCTCTGAATGGTTTTTGTGTTTCATTAATCTTTTCTACTTCTACCCAAATTTGTTTATTCTTTATTTCATTGGCTAAGTCTTGTAGGCCACTTGTTTTAAAATGAGAAGAATCTACATTTGTCTTTGCTTCTTCTATAATAGCTAATGCTTTTACTAATTCATATTGATTAGCCGTATCATTTAATGCATGGTACTGTTTCCCTTTCTCGGCAACTGTGTTAGCTATTAAAAACCAGGAACTTGCTTTTATAAAAGAAGCATATGCTGGATGGGTATATTTTTTTAATTCTGTTAAAAATGCCTCTTCTTTAATTAACTGGTTTTGTTTTTCCCAAACAAGTAAGTCTAGTTTAAATCTTGCTATTATATTATTGTGTTGTTCAGTAGGATGAATCTGAAAAATGCTTTCATAAAGCTTAATTATTTTTTCATTATTTTCTTTTGTACCATCATTTCCTAATTCATTGCTGTAATATTGAATTTGTTCAGCTATTAATAAATGGAATAAGCTATAGTTTTTTAGCGGCTCTGATCCACCCAAAACCACTACTGAATAATCGGATATATCAATAGATTGTAATGCTTTTGCATTTTGATTGGCTGCATCAAATTGCATTTCTATACTGTCTTTGAAGGATTGACTGTTCCAGTTTTTTCTACTTAATAATGTCCATTTTTGTTTAGTATAATAATCGTTGTATTTTTTGGCGATAATGGTATGTAATACCGCCTGCATGACTCCTGAATTGGTTTTTTTTAATGCCCCTTTAAAAATATTGATGGTATTATTGAAACCTTCTTCTGTTATTTCATTTTCTAGATCTGCTTTGTACACCAAGGCTTTTATTTGTTCTGCTTCTTGTTTTTCAGCAACCGCTTTTTTATATAGCTGGTTAATTTTATCTATGGCTGTTTTTGTTAATCTTTCTTTTAAAATGAGGCTATCAATTATTTTATATTCTGCCGTATAAGTGGTTTCTTTTTTTTGTTGTGCTGCCACCATTAACATGGTTAAGCAAAAAAATAGCGATAGGATAGTGCGCATGAATAGTAAATTAATGTATAGTATGCTGTATGGATGCAAGATGGGGCATTTTGCATAAAAAAACCCGAAGCTTTGATGCTCCGGGTCTGATATTAACAATTGATTTATTTATTTTTTTAATGCAGCTGCCATGGTAATACCAATGTCAGCAGGGCTTGCTACTACTTCAATGCCACATTCAGCCATAATTTTCATTTTAGCCGCTGCAGTATCTTCTGCACCACCTACAATTGCACCAGCATGTCCCATTCTTCTTCCCGGAGGTGCTGTTTGACCAGCAATAAACCCTACTACTGGTTTGGTTTTATTGTCTTTGATCCATCGTGCAGCTTCTGCTTCCATGCTACCTCCGATTTCTCCAATCATGATAATTCCATCTGTTTCAGGATCGTTCATTAATAATTCAACTGCTTCTTTAGTGGGGGTTCCAATGATTGGGTCTCCACCAATGCCAATTGCCGTACTAATTCCTAAACCAGCTTTTACCACTTGGTCTGCTGCTTCGTAGGTGAGGGTTCCACTTTTAGAAACGATGCCAATTCGTCCTGGCTTAAAAATGAATCCTGGCATAATACCCACTTTGGCTTCCCCTGCTGTAATAACACCTGGGCAGTTTGGTCCAATAAGACGGGTAGTTTTGCCCAATAAGTAACTTTTTACTTTTACCATATCCTGAACAGGTATACCTTCAGTAATACATACTACTAAACCAATTCCTGCGTCTGCAGCTTCCATAATTGCATCAGCAGCAAATGCCGGTGGTACAAATATGATACTCACATCTGCACTGGTCAATTTTACTGCATCGGCAACTGTATTAAAAACGGGTTTGTCTAAGTGAGTTGTACCACCTTTATTAGGGGTAACACCACCTACTACATTGGTTCCGTATTCAATCATTTGGGTTGCATGGAATGTACCTTCTGTTCCGGTAAAACCTTGAACAATGATTTTGGAGTGCTTGTTTACTAATACTGACATAGCCTATCGTTTCGGATTTTTGGTTGATTTTGGGGCAAAAATAGGTGAAAAAAGCCTTGGAAAAAGCTAAATGTCATTCTGCCACAAATTAAATATGGCATTCGTTTTGTATATTCATTTCTTCAAATATTAAAACATGAACACAAAGAGAATTACCCTTATTGTCATTATCGGATTAATTGTATTAATTGGTGGATGCGGCATGAGTGGTTATAATGGATTGGTTAAATTGGATGAAACCGTTAGCCAGTCTTGGAATAACGTACAAAGTGACTACCAAAGAAGAGCCGATTTGATTCCAAATTTGGTGAACACAGTAAAGGGCGAAGCCAATTTTGAACAAAGCACTTTAGAGAATGTAGTTAAAGCAAGAGCTAGTGCTACTCAAATGAAAGTGGACGCTAAAGATCTTACTCCTGAAAAATTACAAGAATTTCAGGCATCTCAAGGTCAATTGTCTCAGGCTTTAGGCCGTTTATTAATGGTTACCGAAAACTATCCTAATTTAAGAGCCAACGAAGCTTTTCGTGGTTTGCAAGCTCAGTTAGAAGGTACAGAAAACCGCATTAAGGTTTCTAGAAACGATTTTAACGCTGCAGTTGCTGCTTATAATGTTAAGGCTAGGTCTTTCCCAATGAATATTTTGGCCAGCATTACTGGTTTCAAAGTAAAAGAAGGGTTTAAAGCCGATGCTGGTTCTGAAAAAGCACCTGAAGTAAAATTCTAAATCCCTTACATGTTTGGATTATTCAAAAAGAAACAGCGGGAATATTTTACTCTTGCTGAAAAGGAAACTATTATTACTGCAATTCAACAAGCTGAGCTTAGAACCAGCGGTGAAATCAGGCTATATATAGAGTCTAAATGCGAATTGGTTAATCCTGTTCATAGGGCCAAAGAAATATTTTATCAATTGAAGATGGATCAAACAGCATCCCGTAATGGGGTGCTGTTGTATTTAGCAATGGACGATCATCAATTGGCTGTATATGGTGATGAAGGTATTCACCAGAAAGTAGGCCATGCTTTTTGGAACAAAGAAGTATCGATGATGCTTGACGAATTTAAACAGAAGCATTTTGTAGAAGGCATTGCTCATATTATTAAAGATATTGGAGAAGCTTTGGTTACCCACTTCCCTTATGACGGTGCTACTGATAAAAATGAATTACCTGACGATATTGTTTTTGGAAAATAAATGAAGAAACTACTACTCATATTACTGTTGCTGGCTAATTTTTTTGGGGCTATTGCACAGAACGTTATTGCTCCTCCCAACCCTCCTAGATTGGTAAACGATTTAGCAGGGGTGTTAAGCAAAGAGCAGGTTGCAATTTTAGAGGAGAAGTTGGTTGCATTGGATGATAGTACTTCCAATCAAATTGCAGTTGTTATTTTAAAAACACTTGAAGGGTATGATGTTCAAGATTATGCCAATAAATTGTTTAGGTCTTGGGGAATCGGGAATAAGAAAACCAATAATGGTGTCTTGATTTTAGCTTCTATTGAAGACAGAAAAGTATGGATTGAAGTAGGGTATGGATTAGAGGGAGCGATCCCTGATATTACTGCTTCTAGTATTTACAGAAACGAAATTGTTCCAGAATTTAAGCAACAAAATTATTTCAGAGGAATTGATAATGCCATCAACGCTTTGTCTAAAGCTGCAGTGGGTGAATATAAAACCAAACGCAACAAACCAAGCAGTGGAAGTGGGAAAAGCGGGAATTCTATTCTAACTTTTTTATTCATTGTTGTTGTAGTCATTTTTGTACTTGGTGCTGGTGGTCGCGGTGGTGGTGGTAGAGGAGGTGGTATGATGAGCAGACGTGGTGCTGCCAATGTTGCAGAAGCCTTACTTTGGTCTTCACTATTAGGTGGAAATAACCGTGGAGGTGGTGGCTTTGGTGGAGGCGGCGGCGGTTTCGGCGGCGGTGGATTTGGCGGCTTTGGTGGAGGTAGTAGCGGCGGAGGCGGCGCAGGTGGCTCATGGTAATTTCAATTAATATGGCTCGGCTTTTTAAACGAATAAGCTTTGTATTGTTAGTGCTTTTGCAATACAATTGTATTGCTCAAAATACAAAGCCCATCAATGCTTTTATGGTTACCCATACCATCAACAACAACACTACATTTCATATACCCAATCAGCCTCTTTTCTTTCAGTCGAATAAAACAACAAACACCCAATTTTCCATCCTTCATTCTGCAGATGAATATTTTCAATTATCTGCAACAATTCTATCTGTGAAAGGGAAACTTTTTGCTTTTGGCCAAGAGCAAATTTTTAATAGCGATGATACTGCAGGCTTGAATAGTACTGAATTAGCATGGCTAAAAGAAGTAGTGAACAAGCCTAAAACCGTTGAGGTTAAACAGTTTCACGCGGTACAATCCCCCAATAAATCCAATCCATTTTTTGATATTGAACTGGAAGATGCTGGTAAGTATTTTTTGCCTTTTGCTTCATCCATTGTGAAAACCGGACTTAGTTGGTCAGATTCTACTTTTAGTGATAGCAGTAAATTTATCCACCAGTATTTGATTTTGAAAGTGCAGGACAATAGAGTAACAGTTTCAGTTTTATCTGATTTAATCATCCGGACTTCTTTTACCCAGTCGGGTCAAATGATTCAACAAAACTTAAAAGGAATTGCTCGTGCAGAAAGAATATATGATTTAAACACTGCTAAAATGCTTTCAGAGTCGGTTTCAACTAAATTGTCTGGTAGTAGTAACAATGGAACCGATATTATTCCCCTTACTATAGAATTGAAAGCAACCAGTGTTGTTTCTTGGAAACAAAAACGCCCCGAATAAATCGAGGCGCTTATTCAATGTAATCAATAATTAGTTTTTCATTTTCTCTTTCACATAATCGGCCAATGCTTGTGCACCGGCTGCTTCTTTTTTAGCAGCCAATCCTTTTAAAAATACATTGTTGATTACTGGATCCGTTTGCGGTCTTGCTGGAGCAGGTATTTCATTTCTGAATGATACTACTGCATCTACCCCTGCTTTGAATTTTACTTCATCGGTTACTTTAGATAAGAATTCAACAATAGAAGACAAAGAACTAAACTTTGCTTGAGACAAAGGCATTTTAGTAAAATTGCCCATGATGTATTCGTACGCTGTTTCATCTCCGTTTGCAATAATTACAGAACTAATTGCTGCACTTAGTCTTCCTTTTGCGGGTGATTTTGCTAATTGATTGGCTAAGGCATAGGCTTTCTTTCCATCTAAATCGTTTAGTGCTAATAAAGCTGCACCAGCAACTGAATATGAAGAGTCGTTTATAAATTGCTCAAATTGACTAGCATATGCTGCATTTTTTTGCATTCCCAATATACTTATTGCATCTGCTCTTACTAATTTTGATGCATCATCCTTGGCCATTTTTTCAACTAAGGCAAGTGTAGCATTGTCTAATTTTGCTGCTCCAAAACTACCCAGGGCCTTCATTCTTATTCTGAAATAAGGATCTTTTAAGCCTGCAGCAACAATTGCAAAAGCTGCTGGGTCACTAATTTTTTTAGATGCCATATCTATGGCTTCTCTTCTGTCTAAATAATGTCCACCATAATTAAATTGATGTGCGTATTCTTCCAAAGTTTTTGTTTCTTTTTTCTCTGCTAGCAATACTTTGTCTGCATCTACATTAATTAAATTCGGTTTTGTTGCAGCGGCAAAGTAAAATGTATCTACTGCATTTTTTGCCCATACTTGATACCTCTTTTTTGTTGCCCCATAATATAAATCAACTGTTACAGGTAATTGAAATAATCCAGTTGTTTGTGTTTGTTTAATTACCACCATCGCTTTCTGTGTAGCTGCATCATAGCTATTACTGATGACTAAACTAGGGTGACCACTATTAAAATACCATTGATTAAAAAACCAGTTTAAGTCTTTTCCGGTTATCGCTTCAAATGCTAATCTTAATTTGTGTGCACTTCCATTTCCAAATTTGTTATCCGTTAAATATTTATTCAACGATTTAAAGAATGCATCGTCTCCTACATAGTTTCTGAGCATATTCAATATTCTTCCACCCTTACTATAACTCACCACATCGAACATATCTTCTTGTGTATCGTAATAAAAGCGTACTAAATGTTTCGAAGCATCTGCCTTACTATTTAAATACCCATTCATTGCACTCCAGTTGGTAAATGCTGCTTCGTCTTTTCCAAATTTATATTCGGCCCATAAGTACTCGCTATAGTCTGCAAAACTTTCGTTTACGGTTAAATTACTCCAGCTCTCTGCGGTTACATAATCACCAAACCAATGGTGAAACAATTCATGTGCAATAGTGCTTTCCCAATTATTACCATCTGTTAGTTCTCTAGCATCTTGTTGTGCAGATTCTTGGTGTAAAGTAGCAGTGGTGTTTTCCATTGCGCCACTTACATAATCTCTTCCGGTAATTTGACTGTATTTTATCCAAGGATATTCTACGCCCAATTTGTTAGAAAAGTATTTCATCATTTCTGGGGTGTTACCAAATATTTTTCTCGCAACTTTTTTGTACTCCTTCTCTACATAATAACTTACTTCTTTTCCTTTATAAGCATCTTTAATCAATGCATAATCTCCTACTCCCATAAAAAATAAATAGGGTGCATGTGGTAAATCCATTTTCCAACTATCAGTTCTGGTTCCGTTGGTATTCTTGGTTTGCTTAACCAACTTACCATTACTTAGTGTTACAAATTTTGCAGGTACCGTTAAATTAAATTCTTGTGTTGTTTTTTGATTGGTTTTGTCAATAGTGGGTACCCATACCGATGTTGCTTCTGTTTCGCCTTGGGTCCAAATTTGAGTTGGCTTACCTTTTTCTTCTCCAGTGGGATTGATGAAATACAATCCCTTTGCGTCTGTAATAGCCGCGCTCCCCTTAACTTCTAATTCATTGGGCTTTGCAGTATAATCAATGTATACAGTATAACTTTCATTACGCGTATAACTTTTGTCTAAATTGATTCTTAATATCCATCCATCATATTGGTATTTGAGTGGAATATTTTTTCCTGCTTTTACTACAGCTACTTGTTTAATATCCATTCCTTTTGCGTCTAGTTGCAAAGAGTCGGTTGTATAAAAGTGAGGCTTTAATGTAATCCAAACATTCCCGTTTAGTCTGGCTTTGCTGTAATCAAAACTGGCGTTCAACTTGGTATGAACCAAATTGTTGATTTTTTCTGGTACTGCTCTATACACTTTTGGTGCTGCCGCTTTTTGTTCTTGCGCCATCAAATTGCCCATTGTTGCTAGGGTAATTAGTAGTAATAGTTTCTTCATAATTGGTATTAAGTAGTAAATTTGAAAAAAGCAAGATTACATGTTCATCCGTTGTATTGTACACCGTTTATCCATTTTAACCGGATTTTTATTAATGGCGTTTTTAGTGAATGCCCAAAATAATTTCTTGTATATACAATCTGAAAACAATCAGCCTTACTATATACAGCTTAAAGGTAATGTGCATTCTTCTAACGCGAAAGGCTATCTATTAATTCCTAATTTATCGGACGGGGAATATAGTATGGTATTGGGTTTTCCTGCAGGTGCATATAAAGAGTACAATTACAAATTTGCAATAGCTGGTAAGCCCAAAGGCTATTCGCTTAAGATTACACAAGAGGGAGAGTGGATGTTAATGGATATGGTTTCTTTGGCATTAATCAGGGGGGAAGCACCTGAGCAACCCATTACCGCAGTTCCTTCAGAGAAACAAATTGAAAAATTGTCTGAACGCAATACAGATACAGGGTTAGAGCAGGTATTTAAAGTGAAAAATGGAACTAAGTATGAAAACTTGGTTATTTTGATACCAATACCTAAGCCAATTGTTGTGAGAGAGGCTCAGAAAAAGAATAATTAGTATTATGCCCAGGTATTTTTTGGAATTGGCTTATAAGGGCACTGCGTATCATGGTTTTCAAATTCAAGACAACGCAGCCACCATTCAATTGGCTATTGAAAAAGCCTTGTTTACTTTATTTAAAGTTGACTTTGACCTAACGGGTTCTTCAAGAACGGATGCGGGCGTACATGCCCTACAGAATTATTTTCACTTTGATTCTGATTTGTTAATCACCAATAAGCATGTATATAACCTAAATGCTATTTTACCTGATGATATTGCTGTGAAGTCTATTAAAGCAGTGGGTGATACAGCGCATTGTAGGTTTGATGCTGTTGCAAGATCTTATTACTATTATATATATCAACAAAAGAATCCTTTTTTAAAAGATAGGGGTTGGTTCTATCCATATGAATTAGATATATCCCTCTTACAACAAGCTGCTGCCATTTTAAAAAACCATACCGACTTTACCAGCTTTGCCAAACGCAATACACAAGTGTTTACGCATAATTGCACTATTCTTATTTCGGAGTGGAGCATAGCCGCCGATCAACAATACATTTATCATGTTCAGGCCAATCGGTTTTTACGCGGAATGGTGCGTGGCCTTGTAGGTACAATGCTTAAAGTAGGCAGGGGGCAATTATCATTAGCTGATTTTGAAAAAATCATTCTTGCAAAAGATTGCACTAAAGCAGATTTTAGTACGCCTCCTCAGGGATTATTTTTAGCTAAAGTGATTTATCCTTAAATTTTTTTATTGCTTGAAAGCCTTGCAAATAAAAGGTTTGAGCAAAACAGTTGAATTTAGTTTCAAAAAACATTTGTCAGGTAAAATATACGTCCTATATTTGCATCCCGCTTAACAAAAAAGGGGATGTTCTTTAAAGGTTTTAGGAGATAGGATGGAGATAAAAAAAGCGAAATAAATTTTGAAAAAAGTTTGCTAGTTTAAAAAAGGTTTGTATCTTCGCCGCCCGTTCGGGAAAAGAGCGGAGTTCTTCGATAAAAGCGTTACA
>NCHN01000059.1 GCA_002281875.1 Sphingobacteriia bacterium 24-36-13
TGCTCAAAGCGATTTTATTAGCGAATACAACGCTTTTAAAGGAAATGCATATGGTTTAGCGAACACTTTACTACAAACTGCTGTTTTAAAGCCGTCATGCAGAAGTAAGAAAGTAAAAAACCTTTTCTTTACAGGGCAACTTACCGTTCCTGGGCCAGGAGTACCTCCTAGCTTAATTAGCGGTGAAGTAGTGGCTAAAGAAATTTCGAAATTATATGATTAAACTGTTTCACCAAGTAAGTCAAGAATGTAGCAGAATTACTACAGAGCTGTATAGCACTAGTTTTTCTTCGTCAATTCGTCTCTTGCACAAAGACCTTAGAACACCCGTATTCAATATTTATGGGTTTGTAAGATTTGCAGATGAGATTGTAGATACATTTCATGACTTTGATAAAGAAACATTACTCGCGGAATTTAAAGCAGAAACCTATAAGGCAATTGACCAGAAAATTTCTTTAAATCCCATTTTGCACAGCTTTCAATTAACGGTGAATGAGTTTAAAATTGATCGCCAATTGATTGATGCTTTTTTGCATAGCATGGAAATGGACTTGGGTAAGAAGCAATACGACAAATCGGGCTATGAAGAATATATTTATGGAAGTGCAGAAGTAGTTGGTTTAATGTGTTTATATGTTTTTTGCAATGGCGATCAAAGCAGCTACGAACACCTGAAACCCTATGCTTGTAGCCTAGGATCAGCATTTCAAAAAGTGAATTTTTTAAGAGATTTAAAAGCAGATTTCGAAGGATTAGATAGAATGTATTTTCCCGGATGCGACTTCAGTAATTTTACTCAGGCAGATAAGTTAAAAATAGAAGAAGACATTCAAAGAGATTTTGATCATGCGTATGAAGGCATATTACAATTACCATTGAAAGCCCGTTTTGGGGTTTATGTTGCGTATAAATATTATTTGAGTTTGTTTAAAAAGATCAAGAAGCTTCAGCCACAAAAAATTCTAGATACAAGAGTTAGAATACCAGACCATGGTAAGATGTTTATCTTGGCAAAAGCGGGTATTAGAAGTCAATTAAATCTGCTCTAAATACATGTTAGAACAAGTCATTCTGGTAAATGAAGCCGATCAGGAATTAGGCTTTATGGAAAAAATGGAAGCACATGAAAAAGCGGTATTGCACCGAGCTTTTAGTGTTTTTATATTTAATGATGCTGGTGAAATGTTGTTACAACAAAGAGCGAGCAACAAATACCATAGTGCTAATTTATGGACGAATACTTGTTGCAGTCATCCCAAGCCAGGTGAACTAACCAAGAGTGCTGCACATAGGAGATTGCAAGAAGAAATGGGCTTTGATACTCCCTTAGAAAAAGCCTTTGATTTTGTTTATAAAGCCCCATTCCATAATGGGTTAACCGAATACGAGTTTGATCATGTATTTGTAGGTCGGTATCAAGGAAATATTCATCCCAATCCTTTAGAGGTTAAAGACTATGCTTTCCGTACATTTGAAAACATCAATCAACTAATTGCAACAGCACCTACGGAATTTACCAGCTGGTTTTTAATTGCTTTTCCTAAGGTACAAGCTTGGTGGTTGCTGCAAAATAAATAAAGGATATGAGTACTACCATCCCAACTAAAAAAGCAATCGTAATTGGAGCAGGCGTTGCTGGTTTAGCAGCAGCTATTCGTTTGCAAGTGATGGGATACGGGGTTAGCGTTTTTGAAAAGAATGATTATCCTGGAGGCAAGTTGAGCCATTTTGAATTAGGTGGATATCAGTTTGATGCTGGTCCTAGTTTGTTTACACGTCCTCAATTAATAGAAGAGCTATTTGAATTTGCAGGCGAGCCTATTGAAGACTATTTTAGTTATGAAAGGGTGCCTATAGCTTGTAATTATTTTTACGAAGACGGCACAATCATTAGCGCTTTTGCAGATCATGAAAAATTTGCAGCTGAATTACAGGCCAAAACCAATGAGCCTGCAGAAAACTTGCACAAGTATTTGAATAAGTCTGCTGACGCATACAACCATATTGCTGGAATATTCTTACAATATTCACTACATAAATTACAAACACTTTTTAAAGCACCAATTTTTAAAGCCATTCAAACGGTTAAATGGCCTTATCTGTTTAATTCGTTAAACAGTTATAACCAACAATCATTTAAATCGCCTAAGTTGGTTCAACTATTTAATCGGTATGCTACTTATAATGGAAGTAATCCTTATAAAGCGCCAGCTATGCTCTCTTTGATTCCACATTTGGAACACAATGAAGGAACTTTTTATCCTAAAGGGGGAATGATCAGTATTACCAATGCATTGTATCAATTAGCTTTAAAGAAGGGTGTTGAATTTCATTTTGGAAATGGGGTCGAAAAAATTATTCGCACACAAGGAGTAGTAAAAGGAGTGGTAGTCAATAATGAAAATCATTTTGCTGATATAGTGGTAAGTAATATGGATGTATATTTCACATACCAGCAATTATTAGGTGATCAGGTTAAAGCTGCTAAAGTTTTACAACAAGAAAGAAGCAGTAGCGCTTTTATCTTTTATTGGGGCATTAATAAAAATTTCTCGCAATTAGATTTGCATAATATATTTTTTAGCAATGACTACGAGAAGGAATTTGAATCGTTGTTTAAAACAAAAAAACCATTTGAAGATCCAACAGTTTACATCAATATAACCAGCAAAAGAGAACCATCTATTCAAGCCCCAATGGGTAAGGAGAATTGGTTTGTAATGGTGAATGCTCCTGCTAATAAAGGGCAAGATTGGGAGTCTATTAAAGACTTCTATAAGAGCGTCGTACTCAAAAAATTGAGCAACTTATTAGGAGAAGATATTGAACCACTTATAGAAGTCGAAGAAGTATTATCTCCAGTAAGCATAGAAACTAAAACAGCCTCTTATATGGGTTCTTTATATGGAACCAGCTCTAATAGCAAAACTGCGGCATTTATGCGACACCCTAATTTTAGCAATACCACAAAAGGGTTGTATTTTGTAGGTGGGAGCGTTCATCCAGGAGGAGGAATCCCACTTTGTTTGTCAAGTGCAGCCATCATGGCCAATCTGGTAGACCAACAGCAAAAATTAAAGCATTAAGCGAACATGTTATACGCAAAGCCAAGAATACCACTGTTTTTAGCAATATTATTTCATATTACTGGTGTGATAGGGATTCTGTTTACCCCATATAAAGATTGGTTCATTAATAATACACCTATCACTTTGTTGTTAATGGGTGTATTGCTTGCAGCAAGTCAAGAGCGGCTAGAAAAAGGATTTGTAGGATTTTTTTTATTGGCTTTTGCTACTGGAATGGTTACTGAAATGATTGGGGTGAATACAGGAATATTATTTGGAAACTATACTTATGGAAGGGTTATGGGGCCAAAGCTAATGGGCGTGCCATTTTTGATAGGAATGAATTGGTTTGTGATTGTTTTTTGTTGTGGGTCTTTAATGCAACAATTGAATAAAGTAATGTTGGCAAAATATGAAGCACCCATTCCAAGGGCAATTATCAAATGGTCGGTTGTAATTGACGGTGCAGTGATGGCTACTTTTTTTGATTGGTTAATGGAGCCAGTTGCTATTCAATTAGGGTTCTGGACATGGGAGGGAGGTGCCATTCCTATGTTAAATTATGCTTGTTGGTTTGTAATAAGTGCTATTTTATTGGCTATTCAACAACAGTTGAAAATAAAAGCACAAAACCATTTTGCCGTACATTTGTTGATTATACAGGCTTTATTTTTTCTATCACTTAGAATTTTCTTATAAGATGATTTATGTATTAGTGACCTTATTGGTATTTGTTGTAATGGAGGGGATTACCTGGCTAACCCATCGATATGTAATGCATGGATTTTTGTGGTATTTGCATGAAGACCATCACCAAAAAGGTCCGGGATTTTGGGAAAAGAACGATGCTTTCTTTGTAATTTTTGCCATACCCAGCTGGTTATGTATTATGTTGGGGAGCATGAATCAAAATTATTGGGCTGTTAGCATTGGAGCAGGAATTGCACTATATGGCTTCGCTTATTTTTTAGTACACGAAATTATTATACACCAGCGCATTAAATTATTTACCCGCAGTAATAACCGATACATTAGGGCTATTAGGTGGGCGCACAAAATGCACCACAAACATTTGCACAAAGAAGAAGGTGAGAGTTTTGGGATGTTGATCGTTGCTAAAAAATATTGGGATAAAATCAGGAGAGACGAAAAGTTAAAAGCAGTATAGTCTTTGCAAAAACAATACGACTATATTATAGCTGGAGCAGGTTGTGCGGGCATGAGTTTATTGATGCGAATGGTAGTTGACCCATTTTTTGCTTCAAAAAAAATATTAGTAGTTGATGCAGATGCTAAGCAACAAAACGATCGTACCTGGTGTTTCTGGGAAACAGTACCTGATCTTTTTGAGCCGATAGTACATCATCAATGGAAAAAACTTGATTTTTATTCCAATCATTTTTCTTCTGAATTATCCATTGAACCGTATACTTATAAAATGATAAGGGGGATTGATTTTTACAACTATGTAAAAGCCAGTGTCTCTAAATCACCCAATATTGAATGGCGAAATGCCACAGTTAACAAATTAGTAAATACCACTTTTGAATTTGTAGGCTCAAACGAAATAGCGGGTATTGAATTGGTAGATGGTGAAATCATTTATGCGGATTATGTATTCAGCAGCATTTTATTTGAACCCATCAAAGCAGCTGCTACAGAATATCATTTTTTACAGCATTTTAAAGGATGGGAAATTAAAACAGCAACAGATTGTTTTGATTCAAGTAAAGCCGTATTCATGGATTTTAGGGTATCGCAAGAACATGGAACCACTTTTATGTACGTGTTGCCTACTTCTCCAAATACAGCATTAGTAGAATACACTTTATTTACCGAACAGCTCATAGAAGATGCAGCCTATGATATGGCGCTTAAAAAATACATTGGTGAAAAATTGCAAATAAACGACTACCAAATATTGCACGAAGAAAAAGGCGTGATTCCTATGACCACCAAAAAATTTCCTTATTACAAAGGTGGAAATATATACATTGGAATTGCAGGCGGACAAGCCAAAGCAAGCAGTGGATATGCATTTAAGTTTATTCAAAAACGAACGGCTGCTTTGATTGATGCCATCAAAAATGGCAAAGATCTTTCTTTTGGGAAATCTTTGAAAGATTCAAAAGGACATTTGTACGATGCTGTTTTATTGAATGTGTTACACAATCGTAAAATGCCAGGAGATGAAATTTTCGCATCTATTTTCAAAAAGAATAAAGCAAGTAATGTATTGGCTTTTTTAGATAATGAAAGTAGTTTAATGACCGATTTGAAAATAATGAGCAGTGTTCCAACAGGAATATTCTTACCTGCTGCTTTTCATGAGATGAAGCAATTGATGTAATTTCATGCAATGGCAAATATTGTAACCATTACCCTGAACCCAGCATTAGATAAAAGCATTACAGTACCCGAACTGGTTCCAGAAAAAAAGTTACGTGCACTATCTGCAAAAGTAGAGCCGGGCGGTGGCGGTATCAATATTTCAAGAGCTTTGAAAAAATTAGGAGTGGCTTCCGAAGCAATTATTTTATCTGGTGGATACACAGGAAAAACATTAGAAGCTTTATTGTCTAAGGAACAAGTTGCTTTTACTGCTATAGAAACCGAAGGAGACACTCGTGAGAATTTTGTGGTGTTTGATGAAGATAAAAAATTGCAATATCGATTTGGAATGCCAGGGGAGCGTGTTTCTGATCAGGAGTTAGGATTGTTAATGCAAGCAATAGGAAATTTTGCGCATGCTGATTATGTTGTGGTGAGCGGAAGTTTGCCTCCTGGCACATCAATTGCTGTATTTCACCAAATAGCCATTATTGCGCAACAGTTAAATGCAAAATTAATTGTAGACACATCAGGTGATGGATTAAAAGCCGCAGTTAAAGAAGGCTTGTATTTAATCAAACCCAACTTGCGCGAATTAGCATCTTTAGTAGGTAAAGAATGGATTGATATGGCTGATGTTATTGTAACAGCCCGTCAAGTAATTGCAGCAGGTGCTTGTAAAGCCATGGCAGTTTCTATGGGAGCAGATGGCGCTATGTTAATTACAGCCACAGAACATTATAAAGCGGCTGCACCCCAAGCGCCTGTATTGAGTACAGTAGGCGCAGGGGATAGCATGGTGGCAGGCATGTTGGCAGCTTTAACCAAAGGATGGGGATGGGAGCAGGTTCTACAATACGGTGTAGCTGCAGGTTCTGCAGCAACTTTACATAAAGGAACAGAGCTTTGTTCATTGTCAGATACAGAGCGCATTTTTGCGGAGATAAAGAAGAATTAATTTGCTTCAATTACATTTGCAGCATTATTGGTCTCGTAGTACAATGGATAGTATAAGAGTTTCCGAAGCTCCAGATCCAGGTTCGATTCCTGGCGAGACCACAAACCCTCGCAGCGAAAGCTGCGGTCTGTT
>NCHN01000060.1 GCA_002281875.1 Sphingobacteriia bacterium 24-36-13
AACTTGTTGAATAATGCAACCATCACTATTTATATGACAGGCGACGAAGAAAATGCAGGAGAGCCAAGAAGCCTCACTAGAGGAGATTTTATTGAAAGGTCCAAGCAACATGATGTGGTATTGGCTTTTGAAGGAGCTGCAGGCTTTAATACCATTGCAACTGCAAGAAGAGGAGCTAGTTCTTGGGAGTTAACTGTAGAAGGAAAGCAAGGACATTCTTCTGGTGTATTTGGTGCTGCAGGTTATGGCGCTATTTATGAAGCAGCTAGAATTGTAAACAGTTTTAGAGAAACATTAAGCAAAGAACAATACCTCACATTCAACCCTGGTATATTTATTGGAGGGTCTGAAGTAAATGCCAATTTTGAAAAACAACGCGGTGACGCATCTGGTAAAACCAATATTATTTCGCCTAAAACATTGGTAAATGGTGACCTCCGTTTCTTAACCGAAGAGCAAAAATTAAAAGCCAGAAACACCATGCGTAAAATTGTTTCAGAAAGTTTACCTGGCGCAAAAGCAAGCATTAGTTTTCAAGATGGCATTCCTTCAATGGCTCCCACAAAAGGGAATAAAGCATTGGCAACAATATTAAGTAAAACCAGTGAAGACATGGGTTTGGGCAAAGTAGTACCGGGTAATCCCGGCAGCAGAGGAGCTGGAGATATTTCCTATGTAGCAGCGTATGCAGATTGTTTAGATGGCTTAGGTGCATCTGGCAAAGGATCGCATGCGCCAGGTGAAACATTAAACTCAAAACAGTATCCTATATTAATGAAAAGGGCCACCGTATTTATATATAGACTACTGAACTAGACATTCATTTGGTAAAAGTATCCCAATTAAAAAGTTTCGAGTAAATTAATATAGATGCCATTGCTGCCATCTCGGCCTAGCCCATAATCAATGCCAATATTGGTATTGGTTTTCTTACTCATTTTAATTCTTAATCCAATACCATAGCCAGCAGCAAATTCATCAGCCAGTTTTTGCTGTTTGGCTTCGTTGGTAGCCGTAGTTAAATTCAAGAATGCAACTCCGCCTAATAATCCATTTTTTGAAATAGGAAAACGATACTCCGTTTCACCATACCACATATTTTCTCCTCTAATTCTTCCTTGTATATAGCCCCTCCCCGTTCTATTATACATATCCCAAGAAATGCCTGGCATTTCTGAATAGGGTTGTTTGCCACTGGTAACAAACTGACCCATCGTCCAGAATCCAATGATATGAGGCCTTAGCAGCTTTTTAGTGGGGTTCCAATACGTTCTGAATTCATAGTACAAAGTATTATGCGAACGCGTACTTCCGAATATTTCATTATTGATTCTAAAGCTCATTAACGCATATTGACCCTTTCTAGGATTCACCGCATTGTCTCTATTATCAAATAAAAAATTAGCACTCAATCCAACAGAAGAATACTCGTCTTGTCTAATATTATTTAAAGTAGAATACGCATAATGTGCAGTAAGAAAAGGATTAGGACCTGCTGTGTCTAAGAGTTGATCAACAATATTATAGTGACGATCTATATTAATGCCAATACCCGCATACCATGGACCCAATATTTTTTTATAGAGGGTTTGATAAAAGCGGATATAATTAAACTTCATAGGCTGTTCTATTGCAGGAGGCCTAAAAGCATTATTAAAATTGATGCCCAAGCCATACGTGGGTTGAGAAAAAATAAGCCAGCGCCAATCCCCCTGTAAAACCCATTGATCGTCTTTTAAATAAATCATATTGCGAATATTCAGATTAAACTGATTTCGCGTAGTGATGGTTGCATTGGCTAGAATATTAGATCTACGAGTACTTGCTGATTTACCAGACAAAAAGCTGGTACTTATGCCACCTCCTATTACAAAACCCAACGCAGGATTGTATCCAGGAATAGGTAAAAAACTGGTATAGAATTTTCTTGGAACAAGAGAATCTATTTGAGATTGGGCTTTTCGCTTTTTTGATCCAAATAAAACATCACTAATGTCTTTCTGGGGAAATGGGATATTTTGTGCCGCTGCATTGTTGAATACCCATTGCCCAAATAGCAATAACAAAAGGCAAAAAAAAGGTTTCAATAAAAGGGGTTTATTGGGCAACGCAATAGTATATTTAATAAAAGTACACTAAAATGAATAAACGCATCCTAACCGCTGTTTTGAGTTTCTTATTGGTAATATTTATTACCCATAAGTTAAACGCACAAGTACTACCATTAAGAGAGCAGGCAAAAATTATTGATGAAGTTATAGACGACCGACTAAACAATTTATTGCCACTATTAATGGAAAGAACAGGGATAGATATGTGGGTAATGATAACCAGAGAATACAATGAAGATCCTATTGTAAAAACCATGTTACCAGCTACTTGGATTAGTGCAAGAAGAACCACTATGCTGGTTTTTTACTATAATCCAACAACAAAGGAATACACCAAGTCTGCTGTAGCCAGATACAATGTGGGTAGTTCTATTAAAGCTGCTTGGGATATGACCAAATATCCCGATCAGTGGGATGCATTAATGGCGTTGGTAAATAAGCATCAACCAAAAAAAATAGGCATTAATATATCTAAGAGTTTTGGCCATGCAGACGGGCTAGATCATACAGAGTATGAACAATTCATGCAAAAATTGCCCACAGCATTTAAATCAAAAGTGGTTTCTTCTGAACCATTGGCAGTAGCTTGGTTAGAAACCAGAACAGCCCGTGAAATGCAATACTACCCACAAGTAGTGCAAATTAGTAAAGCCATTATTGCGGAGGGATTTAGCAGCAAAGTAATTACACCGGGTATTACCACATCAGAGGATCTTGTATGGTGGTACCGACAAAAAATCAATAGCCTTGGATTAAGTACCTGGTTTCATCCTTCAGTAGAAATTCAACGCAACGACCAAATTGAATTTGATCATTTAAAAGCCTTCAGCAATAAAGGGTACGATCCCAAAAATATTATTCAACAAGGAGACTTATTACATGTAGATTTTGGAATTACTTATTTACGATTAAACTCAGACATACAAGAACATGCCTATGTGTTAAAACCAGAAGAAAAAGATGCACCCGAGTATTTAAAAAACGCATTAACCATTGGAAATCGATTACAAGATATTTTAACCAATCAATTTGCATTGAACAAATCGGGAAACAAAATATTATCAGATGCATTAGCACAAGCAAAAAAAGAAAATATCAATGCAACCATTTATACTCATCCAATTGGAGCACACGGACATGCAGCTGGACCAACGATTGGCATGTGGGACCAACAAAATGGCGTACCAGGAAGCGGCGATTATCCCATGTATTATAATACTGCTTATTCAATAGAATTGAACGCTGCAGTTGAAATTAAAGAATGGAAAAAGACCATCCGAATCATGCTAGAACAAGATGGATACTTTGACCAAACTGGTTTTAAATACATTAGTGGAAGACAAACCAAATTGCATTTAGTAGGAAACCCTAGTTGGCAGTAGGTTCTGTACCATTTCTTAATGGAACCGTTGCGCTTATAATAAAAGCCGGAATGGTACATATGATGACCCAAATGAAGAACTCATAATATCCCATGTATTCGCTTAAATAACCACTGAACATTCCAGGAATAATGAATGCAAATTGCATAGCAGCAGCAGCAAAGCCAAAATAAGCCAATTGGTATTTGCCTGGTGCCATCTCTTGTAAAATATAGTAAACCAGTGCCAATAAACCGAAGCCATAACAAAACTGCTGAAATGCAACCAGTAGAATAATGGGCATTTCGTCTACGGGCTGCGTAATTGCTAAATAAGAATAGATCAACAAAGGAATATTCATTACAGCGCACAAAATGAGCAAGGTTTTTCTATTGAATGTTTTAGACGCAACAAAATAACCAGATGCCAGACTACCCAAAACAAATGCGATTATTCCAATCACCCCAAAAATAAAACTGGTGTCTGCTTTATCAATTCCTAGCCCACCATCCATTCTAGATGCTTTAAAAAACAAAGGAGCAATTTTTACTACCTGGGCTTCTGCCAATCTATAAAGAAAAATAAATACTAAACCAATCCATAGATTTTTTTTCTTCAAGAACTGCAACAATACATCTCTATAAATAACAATAGCTTCAGGTGCCGATTCAACAGCATGCACTGCATCTCCACCTGTAGGCAATTTATTTACGCTAATAACACCCATGGTAATCATGGCTATTCCATAAATAATCATCACCGTCATCCAAGCCATTTTTAACCCATAGACTTCTTCTAATTGAAACGCCAATAATACCAATCCAGATCCAAAAATGGCTTTGGCCAACTGCTGAAACACTATTTGCCAACCTATGAATTGTTGTTGTTGAAATTTATTCAATTCATTTATATATACACCATCCGCTGCTAAATCTTGTGTGGCTGCAGCAACAGCAATCGCAGTAAATAAACCAATAGACAAACCAAAAAATCGGTCAGAAATAATGCTCACTGCAACTAAAGCAAATAAGACACCCAAAAAAAACTGAGATACATACACAAAGTATTTCTTGGTTTTGAACATCTCTAATAAAGGCCCCCATAAAAATTTAAGTGCCCAAGGCAACATGATAAAAGAAGTCCAAAAAACAACTTCTTCATCAGGCAACTTAAATGACTGGTACATAATACCCGCTGTACTAGACAGTGCAATAAATGGAATGCCCATCGCAAACCAGGTACTGGCAATCCAACCTAAAGGAGAAACTTGTTTGGTATTAATTTCAGACACTATATTAATTTAAACAGATCAATAAAAACATGAATATAAATCATTTTCGCACTTAAATAGACCGTTTAAAGCGAGGAATGGTTCTATGCTTGGTTGATTGTTCATAAGCATAAGCCAATCCGATGATGGTTCCTTCCTGATAACCAGAAGCTATAAAAGAAAGTCCTACAGGCAGGCCATGAATATTACCCATCGGAACAGTAATATGCGGATAACCTGCCATAGCAGCAGGCGGACAGAAATAGAACCCAGGGTCTTGGTCTCCATTTACCCAATCAATACAATGAGCCGGTCCATAACTGGTACCCACAATGGCATCTAATTGATTTTCTTTCAACACACGATCAATGATTGCACGAGCCGAAGTAGATTTTGCCAATGCCTGCTGGTATTCACTGCTTTTTAAATCGCCTTTAGCATTGCTCATTTCAACCAGTTCCTGCTTAAAATATTTGAGTACTTTATCGGCGTGTTTTTTATTGTACTCAATCAATTCAGTCATGCTCTTCACGCCATTTTTAACTGTAGATAAATATTTATTGAGGCCATCTTTAAATTCATAGAGCAATACTTGAAACTCTGCTTCGCCTAATGGACCTGTTTCTTTTACCAATTCCACAGGAACAATAGTAGCGCCCAACTTTTTTAATTGATCAATTTCTCTTTGATACAAAGCCACTACTTCTTCTTGACGACCTCTTAAAAAAGATTGCTCAACTCCAATTCGTTTTCCTTTTAAAGCATCCTTATTTAGAAAAGCAGTATAGTCTTTGGCAATTTTATCTTTTGCGTTTAATGTTACAGTATCAGCTGCGTCAACACCCACCATTGCATTCAATAAAATAGCAGCATCAGCTACAGTGCGTGTCATAGGACCAGCGGTATCTTGTGTTGCAGAAATAGGAATAATACCCGATCTACTTACTAAGCCAACAGTAGGTTTAAGCCCTACAATACCACAAAAAGAAGCAGGTGCAACAACAGAACCATCGGTTTCAGTTCCTACTGCCACTGCGCATAAATTTGCTGAAACTGCAACAGCAGAACCAGCACTAGAGCCGCAAGGAGAGCGATTGATTACATAAGGATTTCTGGTTTGTCCACCTCTACTACTCCAACCACTACTAGAACGAGTAGACCTAAAATTAGCCCACTCACTCAAATTGGTCTTAGCTAAAATAATGGCCCCAGATTTGCGTAATTGACTTACTACAAAAGCATCTTTTGCAGCAATATGATTTTCTAAAGCCAAGGACCCTGCGGTCGTATGCATTTTATCGGCCGTATCAATATTGTCTTTAATCATGATAGGAATACCATGCAATGAACCACGAAGTTTACCTGCTTTTCTTTCCTTATCCATTTGCTCAGCCAATTGCATGGCTTCTGGATTCACTTCTATCACCGATAAAAGATCATGCCTTCCTTGATCTATTTCACTAATGCGGCGCAAGTATAGTTCGGTCAATTTTACTGAAGAAAGGGTTCCAGCTTTCATAGCTGCTTGTAATTCGGCAATTGTAAATTCAGAGTATTCAAACTCATCTCTTCCAGTTGCTTCAGCAGCGGCCAATTCAGCACTGTCGGAACTATTGGTTTTAGATTGATCTTTGCCGCCGCCA
>NCHN01000061.1 GCA_002281875.1 Sphingobacteriia bacterium 24-36-13
GAACTTACTAACATTAATAAATTTTATATATTTATTATATTGTCATTTTTTAGAAATTTTTTACTATTTTGATTTCAGTAAACAAACATTATAAATAAAAGTTATTTAATTATGTACCAGAAAAAACTCAACTTTTACAACGTCACACCATTTCTCGTTTTACTGATTGTGGCTCTTCTTGCCATTTTTGCTCCACCAGAATTAAGCTTTGAAGATAAAGAAGGTGTTTACAATGGAGCAGACATTGCATGGATTTTAGTTGCGACTGCTCTGGTCTTCCTAATGACTCCTGGTTTAGCCTTTTTTTATGGTGGAATGGTGCATAGAAAAAATGTAATCTCTACTATGATTAAAAGTGTAGTAGCCACTGGTGTGGTAACCATTATCTGGGTAACGGTTGGTTATAGCCTTTGTTTTGGCGAATCATTAGGAGGGTTTATAGGGAATCCTACCACCTATTTATTTATGAAAGGAATAAATAGCGGTGCCCCATGGAGCTTAGCCCCAACAATTCCTTTGGGCTTGTTTGCATTATTCCAACTAATGTTTGCTATTATCACCCCAGGGTTAGTAGTTGGTGCTGTTGCAGAAAGAGTAAAATTCACTTCCTATATTTTATTCATCGCATTATTTAGTCTTTTAGTTTACGCCCCTATCGCACACTGGACTTGGCATCCAGAAGGATTTTTATTTAAAATGGGGGCATTGGATTTTGCAGGTGGAACAGTTGTTCATATATCTGCTGGATGTGCAGCATTAGCCGGTGCATTGGTATTAAAAAGAAGAAAAGCACATTTAGACCAAATTGAAATCCCTCCTGCCAATATCCCATATGTGTTAATAGGAACTGGTTTATTATGGTTTGGATGGTTTGGTTTTAATGCAGGATCTGCTTTAGGAGCAAACGCACTAGCTGTTTCTGCATTTGCAACAACTAACACAGCTGCCGCATCTGCAGGCTTATCTTGGATGTTTTTTGATGTAATGAGAGGTAAAAAACCTTCTGTGTTAGGCTTTTGTATAGGGGCAGTTGTTGGCTTAGTAGCCATTACGCCTGCCGCTGGTTTTGTTGCAGTTCCACAAAGTATATTTATTGGATTTATTGCCGCAATACTTTCAAACTTAGCTGTTTATTATAAATCTAAATCTTCTTTAGATGATACACTTGACGTGTTCCCTTGTCATGGTGTAGGCGGAATGGTGGGCATGCTGATGACAGGAATTTTCGCAACTAAATCTGTAAATGGAGCAGGTGCAGAAGGCTTATTGTATGGGAATACTGAATTCTTTATTACACAGGTAAAAGCGCTATTAATAGTTGTAACATTCAGCTTTACTGTTTCATTAGGCATTTTTAAATTAATCAGCGTTATGCTCCCTTTAAGGGTTAGTTCAGAAGAAGAAGAACTAGGATTAGATGCTACACAGCATGATGAAAAATATGTACAAGGCACTTTACTCGTAAGAGAAAACGCATAAAAAAACAAGGTACAGTCTTTACCAAATTCTCTGATCAGAATTCGAGACTGTACCCCTTTATTAACTAAAAAGTCATCACAATGTTAAAGAAAATTCTAGTTTCTTGCGCATCTTTATGTGCAATGCTAAACGGTTTTGGTCAAAAAGCAGAACCAATCAAGTCAACAACAACTATTACAGGGTATATAGATGGTTATTTCAGAGCCCTTACAAAAGATGGAGGGGGAACCCATAATAATTTCACCAGTTTTACCAATTCGTATAATTCTTTTAATTTGGGAATGGCCAGTATCAAGGTAGATCAAACCTATGGCAAATTTTCTTCTACACTTGATATTGGCGTTGGCAAAAGAGTAGACGAATTCTCTTATAACGACAAAGATTTATTGACTAATATTAAACAGGTTACGCTGTCTTACGCTTTTTCAAAGAATTTAAAACTAACAGCTGGGAAATTCTCAACACATATTGGTTACGAATTACTAGATGCAACAAGTAATAGGAATTACAGTATGTCGTATGGATTTTCATATGGACCATTCTTTCATACTGGTTTAAAAGCAGACATTTCATTGGGTGGAAAGTCTGCAATGATGGTTGGGGTAGTTGATCCCACTGATTATTCTACATTTAATAGCAATCCCAAATACGTTATAGCTCAATTTAGCTCTGCTTCCAGCAATGATAAAATAAAAGGATATTTTAATTTCTTGCATGGCGATATCACCACTCAATATAATCTTGTATTAAGCGCAACATTATCGAGTAAGATAAGTGCTGTTTTTGATGGCAGTATTAACCAACAAAAGAACCCACTAGGAAAAAGTAACTGGAGTTCTCAAGCATTTTATTTGAACTATGATTTTTCAGAAAAAATAGGGCTTACTTTAAGAGAAGATTTTTTTAACGACAGACAAAATAATCCAATCGGTATTGGAAACTTAAATGCAACCACCCTATCTGGAAAATTTAAGTTGAATAAACTTACGCTTATTCCCGAATTCAGAATAGATAATAGCACTGCCCCTTTATTTAATACTAAAACTGGGACAGTTTCTAGCGCTTCCAATTTCTTAGTCGCAGCTGTGTACACTTTTTAAACAGAATACAACCACCGGTTATAAATAGAAAATCAAACATCAAACAAGCAAAAAGTAGGAAGGGTATATTTGTTGTTTACGATATACAAATCATACAAAATGCAATATTACTTATTAGCTTGTTTGATGTTATTTTCTGTTCATGTAAATGCACAGATTGACAGTACAGATAATTATGATTACAGTAAATTCGGTGATGCAGAAGGGGTAAAAAGATATGCTACTCAAAAAGTATTGAATCAAACACCTCAACGTATTCTTAGTATGGGTTATGAATACCAAGGAGGATTTGCACTTCCAAGTGTTCCACTCGGTGCATTATTACCAGCCTTTGAAAATTTTCAGGTGAATCAGATTTCTGCAATTCGTGCACAAGCAAATATCCCAGTTGTATCAACCAACAAACTCATTTGGCAAATGGGGGCAAATTATTGGTCTAGTAAATATTCGATTGAGAATGTAGGAACCAACTCCTTTGCAAGCAGGCTAGATAATCAATCAATGATAACAGCAGGAATTAACACAACTATCTTTAAACCATTAAATGAGAAAAAATTTTTAATCCTCCAAGCAAGTGCAGACTTTAATGGGATATTTAAAAACTTTAGTGATATTAATGGGAAAGCACTAACTATTAGTGGTACAGCAATATATGGTTGGAAAACTTCCGACAAAAATATGATTGGTGCAGGCTTGTCAAGAACGTATCGCGCAGGACAAATTTTACATATCCCAGTATTACTTTGGAATAAAACCTTTAATGATCGATGGGGCATGGAATTGTTACTTCCTGCACGTGGTCATTTAAGATATAATTTTTCAACGACCAATATTTTGCAATTGGGTTTTGAATTGGAAGGCAATCAATTCTGGATGAACTTACCCAACAGTTCAAACGGAGAAGTATTTATTCAAAGAGGAGAATTAAAACCAAGAATAATTTGGGATAAGAAAATCAGTGGTTTTATTTGGTTCAGCGCGCAAGCCGGGCTAAGATACAACTGGAGATTTGATGTAATGAATGAATACAATGCAAAACAAAGTAGTCAGCGCTATTTCACAAGCAACTTGGGAAACCCATTGTATTTCAATATTAGTATCAATCTTGTTTCGCCTTAGAAATCAGGTATTGTTAAACCCTATTTTGCCACTTGTCTAGTCCAAGTATCGGTTCTACCAATTAAAGACACTCCGATAAACCCTCTTACTTCAAGTGTATTGGCATTGATTAATTTCATGGTACAAGAATAAGTATTACCATTTTTAGGATCATAGATATTTCCTTCGTCCCAAATATTTTTCTCCTTAAAAGAAAAGCCCCAAATATTCACTAGGCCAAGAATAGGTCTAGTCCGATTGGCTTCCTCAGAATGGTTCTTATCTAATTTTGGTTTTCCCGTTTCTGGATCATTCGGTTCTTTTAACCAAACTATTTTCCCTTGGAACTTTTCACCATTCTTATAAATACGAACCATTGCATTTCCATCACCTGTTTTCCAAACGCCAATAATTGCACTAGAATCATCTTGAATCAATAAAAAACTTTGCAACACCACCAATGAAAAAATAACCATTAAACTCTTAATAAGCCGAATCATTCTGTCTAATTAATTTATGATGATTTAAATTTATTACAGACCATAAATATCCTTAAGTTTTTTGCTACTTATAGTGCAGATTTAAACAACAGGGTTGTAAGATAACTATAAGAAAACCCAATCAATATTGACTGGGTTTATCTTGTCTTAGTGGAGCCGACCGGACTCGAACCGGTGTCCAAACATCGTGACCATTAGCTTTCTACATGCTTATTTCTTTATTAGTTGTAGGCGACGAACCGGAAAAGAACAAACCAATTCATCACTTAGCTGGATAATCTTAAGCAATAGGCACAGCCTACTATTGCAGCATCTCCTTTTGTTTTGAGTCGGCGGCGGCACATGGAAAGAAGCGAACCTGTGCGGCGGCCCAAATGGTTACTTAATCACTGATTAAGCAGCCATGGCATACTGAGTATTGCCAATTAATGGTTGAATATTCAGATTAAAGTGCTAATTATCCAACGCACTGCATGCTTACACCAACCGTAACCTATGCTGTCAAAACCAAAACGGCCCCGTAAGTCTATTTAAATAATCTCCAAAAGTCTAACCCCAAAGCGTATGCCATTAATCCCATAAGGAGGATCATTCCTGCCATTTGGGCATATTCCATGAATTTATCGCCAGGTTTTCTTCCAGAAACCATTTCATACAAAGTAAATAAAGCATGTCCTCCATCTAAAGCAGGAATTGGCAGAATGTTCATAAATGCCAATACAATAGAGAAAATACCTGTCAAAGTCCAAAAACGCTCCCAATCCCAAACTCCAGGGAAAGTGTTTCCAATACTAATTACACTACCTAAAGAATCACTGGCATTTACTTTACCAGTAAATAATTGTTTTAAACCAGTTACATAACGATCTAATGTTTCCCAACAACGTGTAAAACCAATTGGGATAGAAGCCATTAAATCATATTGGATATGCTCAGTTCCCAAAATAGTCAATGGGCTAACTTGGAAAAATCCAATTGCACCTTTATCATTTACCAATGCCTTAATTTGAACAGTATCCTTGCCTCTAATTGCAGTTAACTGTGCAACAGTGTTGGCAGCTGATTTTTTTAATTGGTCAAACTCCTGATAATAAGTAAATGATTTCCCATTCATAGCTATCAAAGTATCCCCTTTTCTTAATTCCCCGGCATTGAATACTGCAGTACTACTAACGGAATCAACTATTACTGGGTATTGCGGCACAAGCATTCCACTGAATTTTTTCTGTTCCACAATTTTTTGCATAAAACTTTCGGGAACTACAATTTCTAATGGTTGACCATCTCTAATAACGGTTAATTTTTTAGCTTCAGTCAAAACCAATTCAGATTCAATTGATCCAAAATTTTCGATGGCTTTACCATCAATTGCAACAACATTATCACCGTCTTTTAAACCTATAGACTTTCCTAAAGAATCTACATGAACACCGTATTTTAAATTTTTTACAGGCAACTGCTCATCTCCCCAATACCAAGTAATTCCAATAAATATTACGATAGCTAAAAGAATATTTACTACAACACCGCCCACCATGATAATCAATCTTTGCCAAGCTGGTTTAGACCTGAACTCCCAAGGTTCAGCAGGTTTTTTCATTTGCTCTTTATCCATGCTTTCGTCTATCATCCCTGCTATTTTTACATAGCCCCCAAATGGAATCCAACCCAATCCATATTCCGTATCTCCTTTCTTCTTTTTAAACAAACTAAACCAAGGATCAAAGAATAAATAAAATTTATCTACCCTACAACCAAACCATTTTGCAGGTAAAAAATGTCCTAGTTCGTGTAAAACAACTAATATGGAGAATGATAAAATAAACTGGCCAGCTTTTACTCCAACACTTGCCCAATCAATAGCTAATAACATCATATAAAACCCCTTCTTTTTTGCTCAATTAATGATTACATATGTAATAGAGAAGCCGCAAAGTTACGTGCCTCTGCGTCGCTATCAAAATAGTCCTGTAAAGTTGGCTTTTCAATAAAAGCAATTTTATTCATGGTTTGTTCAACCACTTCAGTAATATCTAAAAATCCAATTCTGTTTCTAAGGAATGCAAACACAGCCATTTCATT
>NCHN01000022.1 GCA_002281875.1 Sphingobacteriia bacterium 24-36-13
GGATCGTTAATAATCTTTCTTTTTGGATTGGCCATGCTGTTGCTGAATTGTTAATAAAGGTAGTATTTAGAACTACAAACAAAATTATAAATAGCTTAGCAATATGGCAATTGCACAGATATTATGGGTAGACGACGAAATTGAAAGTCTTCAGTCGCAAAAAATCTTTTTAGAAGCAAAGGGGTATGCAGTGCATACTTTAACCAATGGCTATGATGCTATTGAATATATTCAACAGCATTCTGTTGATGTAGTGTTAATGGATGAAAGCATGCCAGGGATTACAGGGTTAGAAACACTTACCCGAATGAAGCAATTGCAACAAAGATTGCCCATTGTGTTAATCACTAAAAATGAAACTGAGAATTTGATGGATGAAGCCATCGGAAGTCAAATTGCCGATTACTTAATTAAGCCAGTGAATCCCAATCAGGTTTTACTCAGTTTAAAAAAAATAATCGATAACAAGCGGTTGGTTGCAGAAAAAACAACCGTTTCCTATCAGCAACAGTTTAGTGAGTTGTTTATGGCACTTTCGGGTAATCCTGATTACCAGGAGTGGATGGATTTATATAAAAAGTTAGTGTACTGGGAATTAGAAATGGAGAAAAGTGATAGCCCAGAAATGAGGGAGATTTTTTACAATCAGAAAAAAGAAGCCAATGCTGCTTTTGGAAAATTTATTTCTAAAAATTACGAAAAATGGGTTGCTTCAGCAGCAGCGGATGCTCCAATAATGAGCCATCAATTATTGCAGTTTAAAGTACTTCCACATATAGAACAGGATGTTCCACTCTTTTTTATTTTAATAGATAATTTACGATACGATCAATGGAAAGCCATTGAGCCCATATTTGCTGAAAGCTTTAGGGTAACAGAAGAAGACAGTTTTTATTCTATACTACCAACTGCTACACAATATTGTCGTAATGCAATTTTTGCTGGTATGATGCCTGCAGAAATAGAAAAAAAGTTTCCACAGTTATGGAAAAATGATGAAGAAGAGGGGGGTAAAAATTTACATGAACAAGAATTTTTAGCTGCACAGCTAAAAAGATTAAAGAAGGATCAAATTAAATTTAGTTACCACAAAATTTTGAATCACCAAGATGGCCAACAGCTGGTGAATAATATGCATAATTTAATGGGGAATCAGTTGAATGTGATTGTTTACAATTTCGTAGACATGCTCAGTCATGCAAGAACTGAAATGGAAGTATTGAAAGAATTAGCAAGTGACGAAGCTAGTTACAGAAGTTTAACTAAGAGTTGGTTTGAACACAGCCCTTTGCATCAAGCACTTAAAAAAGTTTCCGACAAAAAAATTAGGATTATTTTGGCAACCGATCATGGAAGTGTTCGAGTAAAAACGCCTCATAAAGTTATTGGAGATAAGCAAACCACTACCAATTTGCGGTACAAACATGGTAGAAATTTGAATTATGATGATAAAGAAGTGCTGGCATTTCGGGATCCTTTAAAGGCAGGATTACCAGTACCAAGTATTAATTCTTCCTTCATTTTTGCCAAAGAAGATGGTTTTTTATGTTATCCTAATAACTATAATCATTATGTGAACTATTACAAGAATAGTTTTCAGCATGGGGGTATCAGCTTAGAAGAAATGATTGTTCCTCTTATCAAAATGGACTCAAAGGCATAGTTATTCGGTATTTCTACCCAATTTGTGGATAAAACCATTGCCAATTAAGTAGCACTAAGTTTAAATTTGTTGTGCTATGAAATACACGCAATCAACATTAGACAAGTTGGAAGATATTTTGGGTGAATCTGAATATGTTGTCAGATATGAAAGAGGCACTTTTCAAAGCGGATGGTGTTTACTAGAAGCTAGAAGAGTAGTTGTCTTAAATAAGTTTCTAAATACCGAGGGTAGAATTAACACATTAATGGAAATTATTCCCCAGCTAAATATTCAATTTGATAAGTTAACGCTTGAATCTCAAAAGCTTTACGAGGAAGTAGTTAAAAAATCCGTTACAGTAACCGAATAATTGCGTCTTTTACGGTAGTGTCCAATCAAAATTACCTTAGTTTTAATAGGTGAAACAACCCCATTTTAATATTCAGTTTTTAGGAACAGGTACCAGCACTGGCATTCCTATGATTGGGTGTGGTTGTGATGTATGTTTGTCTACTAATTCCAAAGATCAACGGTTAAGAACAAGTGTACTCGTTCAATCTAAGCACACCAGCATTGTTATTGATACAACCCCTGATTTTAGGTACCAAATGTTGAGGAGCAAAACCACTCATTTAGACGCTGTATTATTTACTCATCAACATAAAGACCATATTGCAGGGTTAGATGATATTAGGGCTTTCAATTTCTTTTCTGGAAATGCCATGGATATTTATGCCAATTCTTCCACCGAAGAAGCCATTCGTCGAGATTTTTATTATGCTTTTTCAGATAAACGGTATCCTGGAACTCCTGAGCTGCAAATGCATACTATTGGTGAAGCCCCATTCTTTATAGGCGATATTCCTATTCAACCTATTCATGTAATGCACCATCGTATGCCAGTACTAGGATTTAGATTAGGAGATTTTACATATATCACAGACGCTAACTTTATTGAGCAATCTGAGTTGGATAAAATTAAAGGCTCCAAAGTTTTAGTATTAAATGCATTGAGAAAAGAAAAGCATTTGTCGCATTTTACTTTACAAGAAGCACTAGATATTGCTCAATTGACAGGTGTTCCTCAAGTATATTTTACCCATATTAGTCACCAGCTAGGTATGCATGAAGCAATTAATGCAGAATTACCCAATCATGCACAACTAGCTTACGATGGGCTTTGTATTAGTTTGTAATCCCGCAATTTATTGCGGTAGTGAAAAAAATTATTAAAGACTATTTACAGTTTTCTAAAAAAGAAAGAATTGGCTTGGTAATTCTATTGTTGTTATTGGGCTTGATTCTTTATTTGCCAAAATTGATAAAGCCTAGTATTCAAGCCCTACAACCGTCAGATACAGCATGGCTTAAAGAGATGGAATATGTAGAAAATAATAAAACAGAAAAAGCTACAAATTCTTTTACTAAAGAGGTTTTAGTTAAGCCCACTTATTTTTATTTTAATCCCAATAGTGCATCAGAAAACCAACTAGTTTCACTGGGCTTGACATCAAAAAATGTGCAGACTATTGTTCGTTATAGAAATAAGGGTGGACAATTTAGGTTGCCTGAAGATTTTTTAAAGATATGGGGGATTGATCCCGCTGTTGCAAAAGCCTTGATTCCATTTATCCGCATTCCGGAACAGCAAGGCCCTAACCAATACCAAGGGGTTAAAAGAAACGGCGGCTATGATCAAACTTTTAGCCCTAAAAAAATACCCAACATTGATATTAATGAAGCTTCAATTGCAACTTGGGAATTGCTGCCGGGTATAGGGCCAGTTCTTGCTGCAAGAATAGTTAAATTCAGAGAAAAGTTGGGTGGCTTTGCTGAAATTGAAGAAGTTAAAAAAACCTATGGCATTTCTGATTCTTTATATGTGCAAATAAAGCCTTTCTTACAATTGAATAATACAGAAAAACCTTCCATAAATACAGCTAGTGCGGCTTTGCTGCAAAAAGCGGGGGTTTCACCTGCTATTGCAGTTGCTATTGTAACGTATAGAAAACAATATGGATTATTTGACTCCTTGGAAGATTTAAAGAAAATAGTCTTCATTCAGCCAACACAGTTTCAAGAATTGCTGCAGTTGGTAAAACTGTGAATATTTTAACGCTTTTTTTTAAATGAAATTACCAGTAAAATCCCCTAGATTTGCTTCACAAACTAACTAACGGTTGTTTGTTTTAGGGGGTCGGAAAGAACGTGCTTGCTCTGCTCCGACCCCCGTCTATTTAAAATAAAATCAAATGCATTTTCAGGAGACAGAATTGACACAACAAGTAGCGGCAACGGCTAAAGATTTTGCAGAACAATACATTCGACCATATGTGATGGAATGGGATGAAGCGCAAATATTTCCAGAAGCCCTTTTTAGAGAAATGGGAAAACTTGGCTTGATGGGGGTATTGGTGCCTGCTGAATATGGCGGAGCAGGATTAGGCTATTTTGAATACAATGCCATTATTCAAGAGATTGCTAAAGTATGTGGTAGTATAGGCTTAAGTGTTGCTGCACATAACTCCCTTTGTACAAACCATATTTTATCGTTCGGTAATGATGAACAAAAAAAACGTTGGTTGCCGAAGTTGGCTAATGCAGAGTGGATTGGTGCTTGGGGATTAACTGAGCCTAATACAGGAAGTGATGCAGGCAATATGAAAACCACAGCTGTTAAACAGGGAGATCATTGGGTATTGAATGGGACTAAAAGCTGGATTACCCATGGAAAAACTGGGGAAATTGCAGTGGTTATTTGTAGAACCGGTGAACCTAGAACCAGTGGTAATTCCACTGCATTTGTTGTCGAAAGAGGTACTGCAGGGTTTAGTGCAGGCAAAAAAGAAAATAAATTGGGTATGAGGGCCAGCGAAACAGCTGAAATGATTTTTGACAATTGCATTATACCAGACAGCAATCGGTTAGGTGCGGTGGGAGATGGTTTTAGACAAGCCATGAAAATATTAGATGGTGGTAGAATATCAATAGCAGCTTTATCAGCGGGTATTGCAAAAGGGGCTTATGAAGCGGCTTTACAATATGCACAAGAGAGGCATCAATTTGATCAACCTATTGCTTCTTTTCAGGGAATTAGCTTCAAATTGGCGGATATGGCAACAGAAATTATGGCTTCCGATTTATTAATTTGGCAGGCTTGCGACCTAAAGAATAGGGGAGAAAAAGTGACTAGGGAGGGGGCGATGGCCAAGTATTATGCCAGTGAAGTGGCCGTAAAAGCAGCTACAGAAGCTGTCCAAATTTTTGGAGGATATGGTTATACAAAAGATTTTCCTGTAGAAAAGTACTATCGTGACGCAAAATTATGTACTATTGGAGAAGGAACTTCAGAAATACAGAAACTGGTGATTGCAAGAGAAGTACTTCATTAATTGTTTTTCGATTGCTTGCTCATAATACGGGACCCCTTTGGGGTCCTTTTTTTATGTTGAAAGTATAACACAAAACTTTGTATCTTGAATATCGTAAGATCCATTAAAATCCATATCTACATTTAGCATCATGCGGATACTGTTTTTGTTTTTTCTATTATGTTTTCTATCACCGTTATTTGCGCAAAAAAATACCGGGTCGGCTTACATTGTTGATTCATTAAATAAAGAGGCGTTTAGTTCTAAGAGATCGGATATTTCGAAAGCAATGAATCTTTTAATCATTGCTCAAAATACTGCTACTCAAATTGATTATAAAAAAGGTCTCGCAATAGCTTATTTATACGAAGGGGGAATTTACCACCAACAGGGTTTTACCAAACGTGCTTTAACCGATTTTTATTTATCCTTAGACATTTTCAAAAGAATAAAAGACACTTTTAATATTGCTAAAGTAAGTCAACAAATTGCTGGCTCTTTATTGCTAGAAGGCAAGTATGACACAGCTGTAACTGTTTTTAATGAATCCTTACAAGTATATAATCGCTTTAATAAGCAGGAAGAAGTAGTAAATGTAAAAAACAGTTTAGGATTAATTCAATTGTATCGCAATAAGCCTGATTCAGCAGTTATCTTATTCAACCAAGCATTGGTAACTAGTAGACAAATAAAATATGTTTATGGTGAAAAGAAAGCACTCTATCATTTAGGAAAACTGGCACTTGAAGGGAAAAATTTAGAATTGGCCACTTCTTTTTTTAATGAGTCTATTGCCATTGATCAAAGAATAAATGATAGATACGGACTAGCATTAAAAAATTTAGAGTTGGCCAATATTGGGTATAAAAGAGGTCAATTAGAAGCTGCTTTTCTGATGTCAAAAACAGCTTACGAATTTGCTAAATCTGTAAACGCATATGATATATTAGATCAAAGTACCCAACAAATCATCAATTATTATAGAAGAACAAATAATTTGGAGAAAGCAATTGCTTGGCAAGACACAGCTTTGCTAGTTATTAACCAACATCGCATAAAAGAAAATGAATTAGCTACCAATTTCATTGATATAATAAAGAACCAGCAGAACTTAAGATTAGATAGAGAAAATGCAATCATTCGAGCCCAACGCGCATCTGATGAACAGGTTTTCATTTTAACCGTAGGAACTTTTATTTTAATCATACTTGCGGTATTGGTAATTATGGTTTTTATCAATTACCAAAAACAAAAGCATTTCAGTAGAGAGCTTAGGGCAAAGAATATTTTAATTGAAGCTCAAATTGAAGAGATGGGCGCCCTTAACAAAGAAATCTCTTTTCAAAATAGAATGCTTGAAGCAGATAATAAAACCAAGGATAAATTACTTTCTATAATATCGCATGATTTACGCAATCCGTTGGTGAATACAAAGGGAATTTTGAATTTAGTTAATCAGGGTATGGTTCCTGAAGACCAGGCAAAACAATTATTGCTTCAATTAGAAACCCAATATATGGGTACTACTTCATTGTTAGATAATTTGTTGTTTTGGTTGAAGGGGCAGATGGCAGGTAAAAATCTAGATCGATCTAATGTGGTGATTTTCCAATTGGTAAAAGGTTTGGAAGACGAACATAAAATGTTGCTCGTTAGAAAGAATATTGCATTCAATAATGCACTGCACCCTCAAATGTTTGTACTTGCAGACAAAGAGATGATTAGAATCGTTTTGAGAAACCTAATCAGTAATGCCATCAAATTTACCCCTGAAAATGGTAGTATAGATATCAGGGCTGAACAAACAGAAAACGAGTCATTAATTTATGTAGAAGATACCGGAATTGGGATGTCTAAGGAAACCATTGATAGAGTAAATGCAAAACAATATTATACAACAGCAGGCACTTCAATGGAAAAAGGAAGTGGCTTTGGATTAATGTTGTGTAGTGATTTAATTAGTAGACACGATGGTAGCTTAACTATAGAAAGCATACCTGGAACGGGCAGTAGATTTGTCATCAAACTGCCCATTACCAAAGCTTAATTTTATTATTCTTCATTTTTATTGCCAGCAGCAAATATTTGGTCTACTGCTCCACCTAACATAGGAAATTTCTCTTTCACAAAACCAGCAATGGTAGTGATGGCTTGTTGCGCTTGCTGCTCTGAAAGACCAGCTTCTTTTACTAATTTTTCTATTAATTCGTTCATGGATAAATATTGATTAAAGGGTTAAGCTACTTTTAATGCGCTCAATTTACTCTTGCTAAACATTTTTTCTGCGTAATCTAATGTAACATTCAAAGTGGTTGTATTGGTACCTGGTAATTCAAACATTGCTTCGGTTAAGATACTCTCACAAATACTTCTCAAACCTCTTGCCCCTAGTTTGTATTCCATTGCCTTGGCTACCATAAAGTCTAAGACTGCAGGCTCAATGCTTAAAGCAATTCCTTCCATTTCAAATAAACGGGTGAACTGCTTAATTAATGAATTTTTTGGTTCAGTTAAAATGCTTCTAAGTGTTTCTGCATCCAAAGGATTTAAATGCGTTACAACGGGTAAGCGACCTAATAATTCAGGTATCAATCCAAAACTTTTTAAGTCTTGTGCATTGATGAACTCTAATAGGTTGCTTCTTTGGTGTTCTTGTTCGTCTTTATTTACACTAAAACCAATAGCATTGGTATTGATTCGTCTGGCAATTACTTTATCAATGCCATCAAATGCACCCCCACAAATAAATAAGATATTTTTAGTGTCTACCTTAATCATTTTTTGTTCTGGATGCTTTCTGCCACCTTGTGGTGGAACCAATACTTCCGTACCTTCTAGCATCTTTAATAAACCTTGTTGCACACCTTCTCCACTTACGTCTCTGGTAATAGATGGGTTATCACCCTTGCGAGCAATTTTATCTATCTCATCTACATAAACAATCCCTTTTTCTGCTGCATTCACATCGTAATTACAGTTTTGTAATAAACGAGTTAGCATGCTTTCTACGTCTTCTCCTACATATCCTGCTTCGGTAAATACAGTAGCGTCTACAATGGCAAAGGGTACATTCAGTAAACGAGCAATTGATTTTGCCAGTAGGGTTTTACCCGTTCCGGTTTCACCTACCATGATGATATTGCTTTTTTCTATTTCAACATCATCCACAATTTGTTTATTGTTCACTCGCTTGTAGTGATTATAAACAGCAACACAAAGTATTTTCTTCGCTTCGTCTTGACCAATTACATATTCGTCTAAGAATTTTTTAATTTCCTTAGGCTTTCTAACTTGAACAGGCCCTGCTCCGCCCGTGCCAGCAGGATTGTTTTTTGCAGTTAACTCTTGGGCAATAATTTCTTCTGCATGTTCTACACAATTTTCACAGATATGGCCCTCTTGTCCAGCTATTAGAATCTTTACCTCATCACGGCTTCTTCCACAAAAGGAGCAATGTAAATTGTTTTGTTTTGCCATAACCTTATATCTTATTTAAGATACTGTCTACAATGCCATAAGCAACAGCTTCTGTAGCATCCATCCAGTAATCGCGGTCGAAATCTGCCAAGATTTGTTCCACTGTTTTACCGCAATTTTCCGCTAAAATTTTAGCCCCTAATTGTTTGGTCTTTAAAATTTGATTTGCTTGAATTTCTATATCAGCACTAGTAGCTTGGTAATAACCACCTAGACTAGGTTGGTGAATCATCACTTCACCGTGCGGATAAATATAACGATGCCCTTTAGCACCAGCACTTAATAGGATAGAACCCATGCTTGCAGCTAAGCCCATACAAATGGTGCTTACTGGGCTTTGAATCATTTTAATGGTATCATACATGACCATGCCACTAGTTACTACACCACCTGGGCTATTGATGTATAATTTAATTTCTGCACCAGGCTTGTCTGCATCTAATAAAAGTAATTTGGTTACTACTTCTTTTGCAGATTTATCGTCTACTACACCCCATAAATACACTGCTCTTTTTTCAAAGAACAGTTTTTCCATTTTTTTAGTCATGAAACTACCCATGGCGTCTTGTTTCTCTTCCTTATTTTCTTCTGGTTCTTCCTGATCATTGTTTAGAAAAGGATTCACGATATATTTAGACTGTATCATTTTTAATCAATTTGAATTTTATACAATTATCCTTTCTTTTCTTTACGAGGGTTGGTCAATAATACTTCGTCTACCAATCCATACTCTTTAGCTTCCGCTGCAGTCATCCAGAAATCACGATCACTGTCTTTTGCTATGGTCTCTACTGATTTACCAGTATGGTTTGCAGTGATGGCATACAGCTCATGTTTTAATTTTTTAATTTCACGAGCAGTAATTTCAATATCTGTAGCTTGGCCACCAATACCACCACTTGGTTGGTGCATCATCACTCTACTATGTTTTAGCGCAGTTCTTTTACCTTGCACTCCAGCACAAAGTAAAATCTGTCCCATACTAGCAGCGATTCCTGTGCAAATAGTAGCCACATCAGGGCCAATAAACTGCATGGTATCATAGATGCCTAATCCTGCATAAACGCTGCCACCTGGGCTGTTAATATACATTTGAATATCCCTAGAACGATCGGTGCTTTCTAAAAACAACAATTGAGCGGTAACAATATTGGCAACGTAATCGTTAATGCCTTCCCCCAAAAAAATAATGCGGTCCATCATTAAACGACTAAATACATCCATACTCGCAACATTGAGCGGTCTTTCTTCAATGATATAAGGAGTAAGGTTGGTTACCTGACCGTAATTTTTGTAGTTGTGTAATACACCGCTGCTTATGCCGTGGTGCTTAACTGCGTACTGTTCAAACTCTTTTCCAATATTCATAGAATTATTTTTCGCTTTGAAGTTAAGTGTTTTGTTAAATAGGTATCAAGACTGTTCAAATACTGTGCAAAGCTCCCTATATGGCAATTTGACATAATAGCCGTGAATACCGTTAAAAAACGGTTGTAAAGGTCGTTCATTTTAGATAAGTTCAAAGCGGCTATTTGTTAATATATGGCAGAAAACACATTTCATATTGGACTTTGTATGGCAGGAGCTGTTTCTGCAGGGGCATATACTGCAGGAGTGGTAGACTATTTATTAACTGCTTTGGATCGGTGGGAGCAATGCCGCGGTCAATCTGGGGTTCCAACCCATCGGGTACAATTGTCTATTATAGGGGGTGCATCAGCAGGAGGGATGACCGGATTTCTTACCGCTGCCGCTATTAACCAGCGGGCAAACAATTTGTTTTATAAAAGCTGGGTAACCATGCAAAGCGATAATATGCTAGGCCCTCTTTTAGAATGCTCCGATTTAAATCAAACAGGATTATTCAAGTCTTTTTTAAACGGAAACTTTGCCAATGAGCTGGCATCTGAGGCATTTTCTTATTCCTCCATTCATTGGAATGATACACCTGCTTACATTAATCCCAAACTAAAAGTATTTGCAACTTTAACCAATTTAGAAGGTTTCAATTTTCCTATATCGTTTAATACAGATTTAAATTGGAAGAATCATTCTATGTCGGTACACTATGACTACGCCTGTTTTCAGTTGGCGAATCAAAATGAAACAAGCAAAGGTTGGATGCCTGTTAATTTTAGAACTGGGTTAAATACGAATACTTTTAGAGATGCCGCATTGGCAACAGGTGCATTTCCACTTGGATTGGCAGCAAGAACTTTGAAACGACCATTGTATGCTATTAAAGAAAATAAATGGATTAATCAGGCAGGTTTAGTGTTAAATCAACAACAGCCCTATTATCATTCCTTACATGTTGATGGGGGATTAATGAATAATGAACCATTTGAAAAAGTAAGGGAGCTATTAAATGAATTGGTATTCAATGAAACAAAACAGGCCAATGATTTTAATCATTTTGGACAATTTAAAAGCACGGTATTAATGGTAGATCCGTTTCCAGGAACATTAAAGGAGCCCCTATTGCCGCAACAATCTGTGCTTGATATAGCAAAACATACTTTATATGCAATGATGCAACAAATGAAAGCCAAGCCTGCACCAATTGCAGATATATTGAGTAAAAACAAAGCGGGTCAATTTTTAATTGCACCTGTTAGATACGATACAGCAAATAAAAGAATTGAAGGGGCTAAAGCCATTGCTTGTGGAGCTATCAATGGATTCAGTGGTTTTATTAGTCAAGATTTTAGGGAACACGATTATGCATTGGGGCAGTACAATTGTCAACAATTTCTTCGTAATCATTTCACCATACCTATTGAACATTTAGCAACACATCCCATTTTTTCAAAAGGGTATCAAGGAATTGATACTAGCCCATATAGGTCTATCAATTCCTCATCTATTCAAATAATACCCATTTTTGATGCGCAACAAAAACCCAGTAATTGGCCTATACTTAGTCAAGATCCAATTGCTTCTCAAAAATGGGCATTACGTAAAAGAGTTGCCACGCTTTCTAAAAGCATTCCACTAAAAGGGGTTAGCAAAAAATTATTTGATATAAGTGGATATTTATTTTTGAATCGAATGATTACAAAAAAGCTTCATCAATTCATGTTGCAACAATTAAAGGAACATGAACTAATTAAATAAAAAAACCAACCCGAGGGCTGGTTTTAAAATCATTCAAGAAACTAAATTAGTGGTGATGATGCTCTAACTTCTTAGCGAAATCATCTGCGCTAATGGTTTCATCCTTTGCTTTAACTTGAGATTCCAATGCATCAAATAGTTTCTCTGCATTAATTCTATGATAACTATCTTCTACGAACTTCTTGTCTTGCATCATGCGATTAGCATAATCGTCTACCCATTGTTGGTTGTCGCCCAATGCACCTAACTGATTACCCATATAGCTAAACAATTGCATTTTAGCAAAATTGCGAATGTCTTCAGGTAATACTTCAATCTTGTTGTCTTGAGTTAATTTACTGCTGATTAAAGTCCACTTTAATTGTTTAACAAATGAAGGGAATTCTGCTTCTGCTTCTTCAGCAGTTTTAGGTTTTTCTCCTCCATTTTGCAACCAACGTTTTAAGAAACTTTCAGGGAATTCCATATTGATATGGTCTACTAAGAAATGGTAAATCTGGTCTTGTATTTGATTGCGAGCAGACTGTGCATAATACTTTTCAATTTCTGCTTTAATTTCATTTCTAAGATCAGCCTCCGTTTTGATTTGGTCGTTTCCTGGATAAATTTGAACAAAAAGTTCTTCATTCAATTCTGCTTTCTCTACTAAACCTACTTTAGTAATTAATAAATTGAAATATTTATCCGAATCGTCTTTGGTTAAGCCAAGGTCGGCTAAAATGGTTTCCGCTTCTTTGTCTTCAAAGGCTTTCTTGATTTGTAATAAAACCACATCGTCCTTTTTCTTATCCATTAAATTCTTGCGAAACTTTTCTGCAAAGTATTTAACCAATACAGAGTTGTCTTTGGTAATGCCGTTTTCTATAGGGTTACCTTTAGCGTCTGCTTCTGTAAATGTTACATTCAATACATTGTCTTCGTTGGTAACTGTTTCAGGTTCAGTCATTTTCCCAAAACGAGTTTGTAGTCTAGCTACTTCATCATTGATCATTTCATCGGTTACTGTAACCACATATTTAGTTGCAGTAAATTTTGATAAGTCTACATCAAAATTTGGCTTTAATCCAATTTCAAAAGAAAATACATAATCAATTGGATTATTCATGTCTAAAACACGAGCATCATTTTCTAATGGTAAGGGCTGAGCAAAAATATCAATTTGCTCTTTAGCCATATAGGCATTCATTTCTTGTTCTACTTTACGTAGTACTTCGTCGGAAAATACACCCTGACCGTACATTTTTTTAACCAATCCAGTTGGAACCATTCCTTTTCTAAAGCCTGGGATATTGGCAGTTTTAGCATATTTCTTTAGGCTGGTTTCAAAACCTTTTAAATAATCATCCTTAGTAAGGGTAACGGTAAGCTTATCATTTAATAAGCCAATGTTTTCTCTGGTAATTGTAGCCATATAGGTGTTTTATAAACTTAAATTCGGGCTGCAAAGGTAGGGGATTCGCACAAAAAAACCACCTTAAAAAGGTGGTTAAGTGCGGATGATAGGGGTCGAACCTACATGCCTCGCGGCGCTAGATCCTAAGTCTAGTGCGTCTGCCAATTTCGCCACATCCGCATTTTGGACGGCAAAAATAAGGGGATTTTTTTAAAAACGAACAGTAAACTTGGTTCCAATTTGAGGTTCACTGGTGCAATTAATGCTTCCACCCTGTTCTTCAATTTGGTTTTTGATTAAGTAAAGTCCAATGCCCTTGCTATCGTAACCACTATGAAAGCTCTTTTGAAACTTGAATAATAAGTGTCCAAACTTGTTTAAATCGATCCCCAAACCATTGTCACTTACACTTAAATAAGAATTTCCTTCATTTTCATAAGTGCTAATATGGATAGCTGGTGGAATATTGGGTTTGGTGTATTTCAAGCTATTGCTTAGTAAATTGTATAATATGCTCTGTAAATATACTTTTGGATAAAGTATATTGGTAACAGCAAGGTCCATGGTAATAACTGCATTTTTCTGCTGTATAATGTCTTGTAGTTGCAGTGACGCACTATTAATTACATCTTCAAAAACACAATCGGAAGCAGGAATGTCTTTCTCTAAGTGGATTTGAAGAATTTGAATTAATTCATTCAGGTTATTGGTTAAATCATTGCTGATTTTCTTTAAATAATCCATGGAGGCTTTTTTGAGCTCAGGATCGTCTGTATTTTCATACATTTCTAGCATCTTAGAAATATTGTGAGCTGGACCTCTAACATCATGGGTAATAATTCCAGCAAAATCTTTTAACTGGCTCACTTTTTTTTCTAGTGCATGTTGAATTTTGAGCAATTTTTTATTTTGCTCTTCTAGGCTTTCTGTCTCTACTTGGGTAGGGTTGATCATGGCGTATAATCGGCTGGGGGGAACGCCGGTACCTAAAATTAGGTATTTCTTTAAAAGGATTATGTTTTTATTAACTAATCGTCATTTGACGAAATATTGCTACTTTTTGAATGCAGAAAGAATGGCTTCAATGGTTTCATTCATCCCTTTTTGGTTAATCCATCTTAATATTACCACCAAATCATTTTCCTGATCAACGTAAATAATATTGTTCCCATTTCCAACATGTGCAAATGCAGATGCAGGGGCAGCGGGTAAAAATTTTCGATTGGTGTTCAAGAAAAAATTCATGTAACCATATTCAGGGTTAGCTGTTCCAGGTGTTCTTGCTTGTTTAAGCCAAGACTCAGACAGCAATTGTTGATTGTTCCATTTGCCATTTCTTAAAGTTAATAGGCCAAACCTAGCCATATCTTCTGCATGAATAAACATGCCTCCTCCCCAATGACCACCTCCACTAACAGCTTGAACGGGTTGACCGTCTAAAACAATCCATGAGTTTCTATATCCAGTCCATCTCCAGGTAGTAGACGCTCCAATCGGATCCATAATATACTGCTTCAATACTTGCGGTAAGGGTTTTCTAAAAACACTGGTTACAGCTAGTGCCAAAGCATTTACCCTAACATCATTGTATTCATAAACGGTTCCAGGTACATTTCTAGTTCTATTCAACCATTTTTTGGGGTCTGCATCAGGTCTGTCTGCCCAATCAGGTTTACCCCATAATGTACCTTCCCAATCACTGGTTTGCCTAAGCATTGATTCCCATGTGATGGATTTATTATGGGGAGTATTAAAGGGTTGTAAGAGTTCTGATTGTTTAAATTGTTCAGCAGGTTTTGTAACCGGATTCAAAGCAAATAATTCTATCGGAGGAATATAAGGAGCCACGAAATCATTAACAGATGAAATGAGTTGTTGATCAACCGCCAATCCTACAGCAGATGATAAAAAACTTTTTGCCACACTATGGGTCATATCGCATTTAAGTGGCGTTCCCCATTCAGCAATTTTGTATCCTTTGTAAATAATAATACCAGTTTGGTCGCCTCTATCTTCAAAAGGGCCAATACCATCTCCAAATGGTTCTTTCCCAAATGTTTTATAATGGTTCTCTTCCATACTGCGTGGATTGGGAGACTCCGATTCTTGCGCAATTTTGATGGCTCTTTGAATATCCAATGGAGAAAGTCCTAGACTTTCTGGACTTCTTTTTTCCCAAGCATTTGCTGTAGGATAATATACACTGTTCGTGATTGGCTTTTTGGATTGTCCAAAACAACTAAGTGATAAAAGGAGGGCTGCAAATAAAAAACGATAATGCTTAATCATGAAATCCAAATTAAGCATTATCGTTTATGTAAAGAAGTTTACCCGCGGTTTTGAGCAGACTTATGGTAACTAAATTTTCTTGTTCTATTTTGTTGCTGAGGTCTTCTATTGCGTTCAGGAAGTTTGAAACTGCCTACCACTGGAGCTTCTGAATGATAAGCATGATCTGTAACTACAGGTAGTTGAATCTTGATTAATTTCTGAATATCTTTTAAATAAGCCCTTTCTTCTCCATCACAAAAAGACACTGCCATACCACTCGCGCCCGCTCTACCTGTTCTGCCAATGCGATGAACATAAGTTTCAGGCACATTGGGAAGTTCGTAGTTAAAAACGTGCGACAATAAATCAATATCAATTCCTCTGGCAGCAATATCCGTTGCAACCAAAATACGCGTTGAGCCAGCTTTAAAATTGGTTAACGCACGTTGTCTGGCATTTTGTGATTTATTTCCGTGAATGGCTTCTGCAGTAATGCCTTGTTTAGTAAGATCTTTTACTACTTTATCAGCTCCATGCTTGGTTCTGGTAAATACCAATGCAGTTTGAATTTGTTGGTCTTTTAATAACTCATTCAACAAATGTTTTTTGTTTTCTTTCTCAACAAAATAGACTGCCTGTTCAATTTTTTCTACAGTAGATGACACCGGAGTCACTTCTACTTTTGCAGGATTATGTAAAAGCGTTGCAGATAATTTTTCAATTTCTGGAGGCATGGTTGCAGAAAAAAACAAAGTCTGTTTTTTTGCAGGCAATTTGGCAACAATCTTTTTTACATCGTTGATGAATCCCATGTCTAACATGCGATCTGCTTCGTCTAATACAAAAAATTGTATATCGTGTAAACGCACATGACCTTGTTGCATTAAGTCTAATAATCGACCAGGTGTAGCTACTAAAATATCTACGCCATTCCGCAAGGCATTTACCTGATGAACCTGTGATACTCCACCAAAAATTACCTGGTGTTTCATTCTTAAGTTCTTGCCATATGCTGCAAAACTTTCATCAATCTGAATAGCCAATTCTCTTGTAGGAGTTAAAATAAGGGCTTTAATTCCCTTGCTGTAATTTCCGCCTATTTGCGTTTTGCAAACCAATTGTAAAATAGGAATTGCAAAAGCGGCTGTTTTACCAGTACCGGTTTGGGCGCAACCCAATAAATCTCTTCCAGCCAATGCCAATGGTATGGCTTGTTGCTGAATAGGGGTAGGATTTACGTACCCTTCTGTTTCGAGCGCATTCAAGATGGGCTCAATGAGTTCTAATTCTTTGAATAACACATTATGTGATTTAAGTGAACACCTGAAATATCAAGTGCTATATAGCCTAACTATTGATGGGATTACCTTGTCACTGAAGTAGATTCCAGTCTAACCGAGAGAGTATATGAATAGTGCAAAGCTAAACAATTTTTAATAAAGCAACAATTTGCTCTAAATAATGCTGGTCAATGTCATCAAATTGGTCGTAATCACTACTGTCTACATCTAATACTCCCCATATTAGTCCATCTTTCACGAGGGGTACTACTATTTCAGATTTAGACAAACTACTGCACGCAATATGACCAGGAAATTTTTCAACATCTGGTACTATTAAGGTTCTTCCTTCTTTCCAACTGCTTCCACAAACACCTCTTCCTTTTTGAATTCTGGTGCAGGCTACAGGACCTTGAAATGGCCCTAAAACCAATTCATTTTGATCAACTAAATAAAAGCCTACCCAAAACCAACCAAACTGTTCTTTTAATGCTGCGGCGGTATTGGCTAGGTTGGCTATTAAATTATTTTCTCCAGTTAATAAACCGCTGATTTGCGGAATAAGGGCTTGATACTGATCTGATTTTGATCCTTGAATAATGTTTAAATCTTCTGCCATACTGCAAAGATAATCCTAAGGTGTTAATTGGCTTTACGGAAAAGTTTGGCAAATTCTTTTTCTTCTGCCCATACTACTAGCCAGCTAAATAAAGCAATAAAAATAAATCCAATTAATATTCCTAACCATAAGTGAGGGAAAAAATACAAAATTGCTTTTTGCATTCCATACATTACTAAAACAATGGCTAAATAGGCGCTGAGTTTTTTGGTGGCGTAAGGAACTGGATAATGTTGTTGTCCCATATAATAGCTTACCACCATCATGAATAAATAGCATAGAAAAGTGGCCATTGCTGCACCCAAATAATGCAAGGAGGGAATTAGTAAAACATTTAAACCAATCGTAATTAAAGCGCCCGCAACGGTAATCATTGCACCATAATTGTTTTTATCGGTCAACTTATACCATATGCTTAAATTGTAATAAACCCCTAAGAAAATATTTCCCAATGCTAATAAGGGCACCACTTGTAATCCTTGAACCCATAGCGGTTTATTGATGGCCATAAAGAACCATCCAAAAACTTCTATAAATAAGCTGATGAATAAAAACATAAAGCAACAAGCAATCACAAAGAACTTCATTACACGAGCATATACTTTTTGTGCATTTTCTTCTCCTTTTTGTTTAAAGAAAAAAGGTTCTGCAGCCATTCTAAATGCTTGAATCAAAATGGTAATTAACACTGCTAGTCTGTAAATATTTCCAAAAATGCCCAATTCGTGTTTGGCTTCTTCAACTGGTAAGTCAACCACATGTTGATAAATCAATCTACTCAGCATATCATTCACCATGCCACCCATTCCTACAATAATTAATGGGTAACTATATTCCATTACTTTTTTAAATAGTGGAACACTAAACTGAATACTGATTTTTCTAAACTCATTAAAAAGCAGTAGAAAAGTTAAAATACTACCTGCTAAATTGCCAATTAAGTAATAGCCAATTCCAATATTATTGTTGGTGAAAATGGTTAACCAAGTATTTGAATTTTGTTGCACTTGATAAGGAATCCATCCAATAAATAATAGTACTGTAATTAGATTGACCAATACGCTAGACAATCTTACTGCTGCATATTTTTTTGGCCTATTTTCTTGTCTCAATTTTGCAAATGCCAAAGTACTTAATGTGTCAAAAAACAAAATGCCAATCATCCAATTAATGAATTCAGGATGTGATTGCAAATTGGCCCATTGCAAAATATGGCCACTAAAAAACCATAGTATACCGGTAAATAAAAAAGTAGTTCCTAATAATGCAATTGATAATGTGCTGTATAATTTGTTAGGGTCTTCTTCTTTACTAAACCTGAAATAAGCTGTTTCTAAACCATAAGTAAATAAGACGTTTAAAAAGGGAATGATAGCATAAATCTGCGTGAGGTCTGCTGTTGTAGCTGGTTGGGCAAAAAACAAGGGCAATGACAGATTCATTAGATAGCCCAAGAATCTGCTGGCAATAGTGGGTACACCATACCATAAAGTTTGACCTGCCAGTTTTTTTATCTCGCTCAAATTAATAATCTAGTTTTCAAAAATAAGGTATTGTAATCAGTTGTGTTGGTCTAAAGGAGGTTTGCTGAGTACGCCAATTCCAGGATCTGAAAATTGGGGGTCTTTTAAAAACACAGAATCGGTAAGGGTTTGTAGAAAGGCCCTAAGTTGTCCTATTTCATAATTACTTAAAGGGAGTTTGTTTTTTAATAAAGCATCTGTAGTAGGCCCAATTTGCATATTGTTTCTATAATGTTCAAAAACATTGATCAACGAAAAAAATCTACCATCGTGTCCATAAGGAAAACTCACAGACACATTTCTTAAACTGGGTACTCTAAATTTTAAGGAATCAGACGGGTCATTCGTAATGGTCATTCTGCCTAGGTCTTTTAAATATGGTTCTTGCGGCATTCCTGTATTTCGATAAGTGTAATCGGTAAATAAAGGCGCTGTATGGCATTGAGCACATTTTGTTGTAAAAATGTCATGCCCTAATTTTTCGGGCAATAAAAAGCTGTCTTCACCACGCATGACTCTATCGTATTTACTATTACTGCTTACCATGGTTAGTAAAAACTGACTCAATGCTTTACCTAATCTTTGCGTATTAATGGTTTCGTCACCGAATGCTGCCTTAAATAACTTTGGGTATTGTTTGTTTTTTTTAAGTTTCGTCAATACATTTTCAATGTCTTCTCCCATTTCATTGTGTGCGGTAATGGGAGCCAATGGTTGTAAGTCTAGGTGATTAATGCCACCGTCCCACATGAATTCCTTTTGCCATGCAAGGTTAAATAAAGCGGGTGCATTACGGGTAGTTAATGCGTTCTCAATCCCGTGACTTAAAGGATGATCATAACTATTAAAAGCGCCAAATTGCTGGTGACAACTGCCACAGGATATTGTTCCGTCTTTGCTGAGTTGTCCATCGTAAAATAATTGCTTCCCTAAAGCTATGCCCTCTTCTGTTAATGGATTCTTACTAAAATCATAAACAGGAGTAGGCCAACCTTTGGGTACTTTAAATTGAACTCTTTTGGCAATAGTTGGGTGGTTGTCTTTACTAATAAATCCTGCACAAAGGATCACTAGTACTACTATGAATAATATGGTTCTTTTTATTTGCATTAATTGTTGATAGCCATACTGAACATGCTTGAATAGTTATCGGCTAATTGCATGGCCAGTTTACCGGCATTGTGACAATTGGGTGTTGTTCCAATTTGAATAATATGCTTTCCACTAAACCATTTGGCTAAGTCGGTTTTGATGATTAAAGGTTTGCTTTTTTGGTGTTGGGTAGGTAGTTCAAGTTCAATCGTTCTGACCGAGTTAAACGGCGATTGAAATCCACCCACTTCATAACTAAATCGGTTGCCTGCAGTTTTAGCTTGCGGAGAAACACCGTGCAATTTGGCCATAATATATCCAGTACGCCAAGTCCAAAACATACCCAGCGCTGGGTCTAAAATACCAGTTTGTATGCCAGTTGTATTAAGGATGCTATCTACCCCAATATCAAAAATTAATTTTGTTGCATTGGCCAGTTTAGGAAAGGGCAATACCATCGACAGTTCTTTTTCTATATTAATTAAAAAATGTTCATTAGAAAGATTAATGGTATCGTTGCTGGCAGTAATCAATTTCCATTTGGTGGTATAAAACATAAAACGATGAATTTGTACCATTTCACCAGCACTATTTGAATAACTGCTGTCTTTGTGAAAAGTTTGGTTGTTAAACATCATTTTAAATTGAACAGTTGGTTGGCTAATAGCCATATTAGTGAGCCCCAGCAATATTGTTATAAGAAACCCTATTTTCCAATTTTGCTGCATGAGTTATTTTGTTTACTGAATGTTTATCTTAGTTCACTCAAATTTCGGATAAATATCATTGCATGAGAGTAGTAATTCAAAGAGTTTCGGAAGCATCTGTTACCATTGACCAAAAAGTACATTCAAAAATTGGTATGGGATTATTGGTTTTAGTGGGAATTGAAGAGGAAGATACTGCAGAAGATATTCAATGGCTGAGTAATAAAATTATCAACCTACGCATATTTAATGATGCCAATGGAATAATGAATTGTTCTGTTAAAGACGTTAATGGAGAATTATTAGTGGTGAGCCAATTTACATTACATGCCACCACTAAAAAAGGGAACCGACCATCATATATAAAAGCGTCTAAGCCTGAAACAGCGATACCCCTTTATGAAGCGTTTAAAAAAAATATAGCACAAGAGTTGGGGAAGCCCATTCAAACAGGGGTTTTTGGAGCTGACATGAAAGTGGCCCTATTAAATGACGGTCCTGTTACCATTTTAATCGATTCTAAAAACAAAGAATAATGACTATTCAAGATGCACAATCACAGGTAGATCAATGGATCAAAACAATTGGCGTACGTTATTTTAACGAGTTGACCAATCTGGGAATTTTAATGGAGGAAGTAGGAGAGCTCAGTAGAATTATGGTACGTAAATACGGGGAGCAATCTTTTAAAGGACAAGAAAATGAACAAGCTTTAGCCGATGAAATGGCCGATGTACTTTGGGTATTAATTTGTTTGGCTAACCAAACTGGGGTTAATCTTACGGAGGCTTTGCAAAAAAACATAGAGAAGAAAACCCTACGCGACAAAGACAGGCATAAGAATAACCCCAAGTTATAGTAGTGTTTTATTTAATTAAAAATGGATTTGGCTTTTGCTAATTTTTCTATTTCAGCTACCGTCCTTGGTGCTCCAGCAGATAAATTACGGTTGCCCTCTTTGGTAATTAAAATATCGTCTTCAATTCTAACTCCAATGCTCCACCATTTAGGATCGCATTTGCTACCTGGTGGTATGTATATACCAGGTTCAACCGTCAAATACATACCAGGTTCAAATGGCATATTACCTCTAATCCCTAAATCGTGTACATCTAAGCCCAAATGGTGAGATGTACCATGTGGGAAATACCTTCTTGCTTCCATATCATTAGCCGCAATTCCCAATGCAATCAACCCTCTATTAATCACTCTTCTTGCAGTAGCATCTGATCCGCTGTAGGGCATGCCTGGTTTACATACGGCAATGGCAGAATCTTGTGCAGCTAAAACCAATTCATAAATGATTTTTTGTTCAGGAGAAAACTTTCCATTCACTGGCACTGTTCTGGTAACATCTGCTGTGTAACCATGGTATTCTGCAGCACAATCACTCAATAATAAATCTCCATTTTTCATGAGTTTTAAATTGGTTACATAGTGCAATACACAAGCGTTTTCAGCCGCCCCATTAATACTTGGATAACCTGGATACTCAGAGCCATTTTTCTTGAAAGCATATTCCATAATGGCTTGAGCTTGGTACTCGGTCATTCCAGGCTTAACCGCTTTCATTACTTCATTATGTCCTTCTACACTTATTGCTGCTGCTTTTTCTAGTATTGCAATTTCTTCAGGCTGTTTTATGCCTCTTAGTGCAGTCATTATTTGTGCAGTGGTTCTAGCTGCAATGGGTTTCTTGTATTGTTTTATCAAGCTATCTACAACACCAGCCATTCTGCTCAATTCGTCTCTGGTTCTAGGATAGGTTTGAAAAATATCTTCAGACCTAAATGCGGTTAAAACAGAGTCGTAGTCATTTAGATTAAACGTATTGGCAGTGAACTCTTTATTTAAAAATACATTACTGAATTTATAGCGATTGGTTACCCCTTCAATACCTAAAATTTTACCATTCCACATTTCGCGTTGTGGATCCCTATTTTGAACAAAAATGAATTCGGTTCCTGTTTTACCTAAGATAGTTGTAGGCTCTTTAAATAACAATAAGAGTGAATTGGGTTCTTCTAAACCAGTGAAATAATAAAAATTTTTGCTTTGCGCATATTGATAGTCTACGTCGTCATTTCTTAATCTTACCTGACTAGCAAAGAAAATCCCCACCGATTTTGCAGGCATTTTTTCTTTAAATGCAGCCCTTCTTCCTGCATGGAATTCAGGACTTAGGTAGTCGTTAGGGTATTCAGTGGTTTGAATATTGGTTTGCTGAGCAGGAGCCAAATTGGGCAGCAACAGCAGTAAAAGCCATAATTTTTTCATGCTATTCAGTTGATTTTTGAGTATCTAAGCTAATTTTTTTAATCAACATTCCCCATTTTACTGGATAAACGGGTAATCACCTATTTTTGCCGCCGTATGAGCACAGCAACAGAAAATACCTTTCAAGCAATTATTTCGCATGCCAAAGAATATGGCTTCGTTTTCCAGAGTAGTGAAATTTACGATGGCTTAAGTGCCGTTTACGATTATGGCCCTTACGGGAGTGAACTCAAAAAGAATATCAAAGATTATTGGTGGAAAAGCATGACACAAATGCACCAAAATATAGTGGGTATTGATGCTGCTATATTTATGCATCCTACAACATGGAAGGCGAGCGGTCACGTAGATAATTTTAGTGACCCAATGATTGACAACAAAGACAGTCAAAAAAGATATAGGGTTGATCATTTAATTGAAGCAAAAGCAGATCAGTTAACAGAAGCCGGTAAAACAGCGGAGGCGAATGCTTTGATTGCATCCATGGAACAATTATTAGCAGCAGAAGATTTTGTTGGATTGAAGCAATTATTGGCCGATCACCAAATTGTTTGTTCGGTAAGTGGTACTGGAAATTGGACAGAGATTCGTCAGTTTAATCTAATGTTCTCTACACAGTTAGGTTCTGTTGCAGAAGATGCAGATACCATTTATTTAAGACCAGAAACGGCACAAGGTATTTTTGTTAATTTTTTGAATGTGCAAAAAACAGCCCGTATGAAAATTCCTTTTGGAATTGCACAAACCGGGAAAGCATTTAGAAATGAAATTGTTGCCAGACAATTCATATTCCGTATGCGTGAATTTGAACAAATGGAAATGCAATTTTTCGTAAGACCTGGCACTCAAATGGAATGGTACAATTATTGGAAAGAAGAACGATTAAATTGGCATTTGAGTTTAGGCTTACCTGCGTCAAAATACCGTTATCACAACCATGTAAAATTGGCCCATTATGCTGATGCAGCTTTAGATATTGAGTTTGAATTCCCATTTGGATTTAAAGAAGTAGAAGGGATTCATAGCAGAACAGATTTCGATTTAAAAAGTCATCAAGAATACAGTAAGAAAAAGCAGCAGTATTTTGATAATGAAATTGATGAAGCAACGGGTAAACCATTTGGTAATTATATTCCTTATGTGGTAGAAACATCTATAGGTCTAGATAGAATGTTCTTATTAATATTGAGTCATGCCTATACCGAAGAAACCATCAATAAAGAAGATGGAACAACCGATAGTAGGGTGGTATTGAAAATTCCGGCTAAAATTGCACCCAACAAATTGGCGATTTTACCATTGGTTAAAAAAGATGGATTGCCTGAAATTGCACGTGAGTTAATGGATGAATGCAAAGGATCATTCAAATGCTTTTATGAAGAAAAAGATGCAATTGGTAAAAGATATCGTAGACAAGACGCTATTGGAACTCCATTCTGTGTAACCATTGATCATCAAACCAAAGAAGACCAGATGGTTACCATTCGTTACCGAGACAGTATGTTACAAGAGCGAATTCCCATTAGTAAAGTGAAGGAATTAGTGCTTTCGCATATCAACTAAATTTATTGGGGTATGATGTTCTAGCCATATAATTCTAAATGAATGGCATGTTTATCATACCCCAATTCAAGTAGTTTTTGTTTGGCATCATCAACCATATTCTTCCATCCGCATAGAAAAAAACTAGCATCGGGTATGGCACCAGTCATGCCCTTGTGTTTTTCTATTAAGTCTGTGTAGCAGGCATGAACATAACCTGTATATTGACCAAGCCCAACAACCAATTCTCTTGAAAAACAGGGGTGGTGGTAAAAGCCAGGCAGCATTTTTTCTAATTGTTTTAATTCCTCCTCATACAAGCTGTCCTTGAATTCTCTGCAACCAAAAATGAGGTGAATATTCTTATGGGGTATTTGTTTCTGGTGAATAAAATGCGCCATTGATCTAAATGGTGCAATACCAGTACCAGTACAAATCAAGTATAAGTCTTTGTCTAAAGTATCGGGCATGGTAAATTTACCCTGTGGTCCACGAACAATTAATTCGGAACCCACTTTAACATCATTGAATAAATGCGGGGTGCCTAATCCATCTTCCATTAATACAATTACTAACTCAAAAATATTGGTACCATCCGGAGCAGATGCAATGGAATAAGATCTCCATCTTTTGTTTCGTTGTTCGTGTATAGGCAAATCAAAAGTTACAAACTGACCTGGCTCAAAATCAAATTGTGCTAGTTCTGGAATTTGAATCCAAAATCTACGGGTGCTATGGGTAATGTCTTCGGTTTTAATTACCACGCATTTTAACCAAGGTTGAAGCATAGCATTGTTTTACACAAAGTACCGAATTACCCATAAAAAACAATGCCCCTGTTTAAAACAGAGGCATTGTTACTAGTAAATGGCTAATTATCGTTGAATGAGAATCTTTTGCAAGTAAGTTTTTTTATCATGTTGAATTTTAAGTAAATAAAACTCACTACTGAATTGTTTTAAATTCAATTGCCTGTTGTATTTGCCTAAGAATCCTGATTGTGTATTTAAAAATACACGCTGACCAACCGCATTCAATATTTCTATGGACAAATCACTGCGCTTGGTAACTTCAAAACTTAATTGGAATATACCATTGTTGGGGTTAGGAGAAACCGACAATTTAATTTCTTGTGGGTCAACCGTATTAATAGCAGTAACTGTATAGTTTACATTAGCAGAAGTTTTTGTACAGCCCAATGCATCAATTACGATTACTTTATAGTTACCTGAGCGGGTAGGTTTTATAGAAGAACCAATTGCTCCAGCTACTGAAGCAGTATCGTTATATACCCACTGGAAAATACCATTCTTAATATTGGAAACCAATGAATCTCCTACTTGTGAAAGTGTTAATGCAACATTAGGAGCTGCTACAATAGGCACACGATTGCTCGCACAACCAGTTGAAATTTTGGTATCATAAAAGAAATACCAGAATTGATTTTCATCTTGTCCGGCTTGCGGTGCTAAGGAAACACTGTTTCCTGTATAACTCATTACACCACTTATTCCAAAAGGATATATGGTACCGGTGATGCCATTATTTCTATACACATTGGCGTCTTCCGTACATTCTACAATCATGATTTTGTCTCCGTTCCCAGGAATTTCCATATCTAAATTATAGACGAAGCCAGAATCATTCGGATTATTTTCTGACAAAGAACCTGCAGTTGCAGTAGGTCTAGAGTTAAAAACGGTAAATGTTTTACTCAAAAGTGGTCTATAAGAATAACTGCCTGCAGTACTTCCAGCAGTAAGGTTGTCTCCAACTGTTATTTTTATTTTTCCTGGATTTGCGGTATACATTCTAACAGACTCCAACTTGAAAGGAGTTGTATGATTAAACTTCATATAGTTGCCTGCAAATGCATTATACCCACCACTAGGGAAAGTTAATTTAGATGCCGCACCAACAGTGCCTCTTGCTTCTCTTGCAACATAATAGGTTCTATTTGCAGGTAAACTGCTTGTTGTAACAGAACTACCTGTTGCAAACGGGGTGGTAGTAGTAGCATCAGCATACCAAAAATAATTAGCAGTACCTGGGTTGGTTACTTTTAAAATTGCGGTATTGTCACAAATAACCCCTTGTGCTACAGGCACATCTGGTCTAGCAGCAATTGGTACAGAAACTTCAATGATATTATTACTGCTATTTTGGTCTGAAGCCAATTTGCTTTCCGCATTAATGGTATAATTAATTCCTGCCTGAGCGTCAAAAGGAGTTTGAATAGTGTATTCAACTTCAGATAAGGAAGCAATTGTTCCAGTGTAAGTGGCATTTAGGGTAGCAACAGTTGTTGTTCCATTTTTGATAACAACGGTAACTGGTACATTGGATTGAGGGTTAGATCCATTATTGGCAATAGCAATTGTTACATATTGCTTGCTATTGTCGCAAGTACCCGCAGCAGGTGAAATAATATTACTCACTGAAACATCATTAGATGGGGTCTGAATTTTTAATAAATAATCTTGGGTTTCACCTCTAGCATAAGTTCCAGTTGGAACAATATCAGAAGCAGTAGAAGTTTCTTGGGTAATTACCCTCATTTTATGAATGGTACCAATCGTAACATTATCAGGGATAGTGATATTACCAGAAAAGTCGCTACTAGCTCCACTTTGCACTGTGCTAACTAAAGCTTGTTCATTAGCATCTGCAAAGTCTCCATCGTTATTATAATCAATGTAAACCTTTATAATTCTTGGGTTAACAGTAGCATCACAAGCGGCGGTTCTAATAAAAATGGGTAATACCTGTCTTGCCTGAATATTGCCTGTAAAGCGAGTATTGTCGGTAAAGGTTTTACAACCCGTAGAATTTTTAAATCGAATATTGGTGAACGATAAACTATCCACTTTAGCCCCACCTGTTAATGAAGCAGAGTTGCTATAACTTACGCCTCCAGTTCCACTAACAATTAATGAATATGCTTGTGATCCCCTTACCAAACTACCTTTATTGGTAATGGTAATAGTGTAAGTTTCACCTGGAATGGTACTGTCTACATCTACTCTTTCCACATTATCAACAGAATTGTCTCTTTTACTTGCTGCTGAAGATGGACTAGAAACATCTAATGCCCAAGGTAAAAATGTTTGCGCTGTTCCACGAGTAATTTTAATGTCTAAATCGTGAACTAGTTTTTTGGTTCTGTCATTTAAATTAGTAGCGGCATCTGTATTAATAGTTGCAGGAGGATCAGTCCAAGCTATTGTTGCAGACAAAGGAACTTTACCTGAAGCCACTACTGTTTTAGTGAAAGTTTCCCCAGAGTTTAATATGTTTTCGTATACTAAATGGTCACTGGTATTAGCGTTATTACTAGGTATAGCACTGCTTAATACTGCAGCAGCTCTTTGCATATTCATTAAGCCCCATCCAAATGTATAATCAGGTCCTGGCATACTTCCTGCTTCATCTGCAGTATGTATAGCTAAAGCCTTCAATGTAGCAGCTCTCATAAAAGAGCCAGTTTTTAGTTTAGTATAATGCTCTTGTAATAAAAGTAATGAACCCGCTGCGTTTGGACCAGCCATTGAAGTTCCGCTTTTAGTACTATAGCTGGTATTACCATTGGTACTTGCAGAAGTTACGTTTACTCCATTTGCAACCAAGTCTGGTTTAATACGTCCATCATCTGTAGGTCCCCATCCACTAAACCCACTCATTACCACATCTGCAGGTTTATTGTAGCCGCCCGGTATACCATTTACAGCACCAATGGTTAAATTGTTTTTTGCTATACCATATCCTAAAATAATATCAAAGCCGTCATTGCTGCTGATACCTGCTGGTCTATTGCCTGCCGCAACCATAGTGCCCTGTGCATTTCTTCTAAAGAATGGTTGACCTATTTCAGGACCGTTATTGTTTCTGTCGTTTCCTGCAACAGACACTTTTAAATAGAAAGGGGCATTATAAGTGATTGAGTCAACTCTTTGCGCATCTATTCCATAATAACCATATCGGTAATCTTCGTTTTCATCAGGACGACCATAGAACTCCCATCTACTTTGTGCAGTATTGTAATTCCAACCTGCAATAAATCCATAAGAGTGATTAGAGATTAATAAACCTGCAGCTGCTTCAGCAGTCATTTCTGAAATATCGCTATTATGATCATAGGATATTAAATTAGGAATGCCATAGGCCATTCCTTTTGCAATTGGATTGATTCCAGCCGCCACCATAGTTCCAGCAACGTGGGTGGCGTGGTCGTTTCCACTGCTACCTGTTGGAAGATCTTTTTGAACTAGCCTTCCTGTAAATTCTACGTGGCTAGCAAGCGGGGCACCATCAAATTCCCATACACCCATTTTGTTCCTCATAGCAGCGGTGCTTCCAGTTAAGTTTAATCCACTTGCGCCACCAGGCCACAATTGACTGGCTTTTGTAGTTGCAGCTGCAATGGTATTATTGAATGATTTGGTGTACACAGGAAATCCAAAATCATCAACCCCGGTTAGTTTTGCTATTCCGCCTTCAAAATTGATGCTTAACTCCCATTTATTGGTTTTAGCAAGCGACAAGGCTTTTGCATAATTCAATTCTTGCTCTAATTTCAGCTTTTGAGAAGAGAGCTTGAGCACTTTATCATTGGTTATAGTTTGTGCCAATGAACTGGTTGCAATGGTAGCCGATAGTAAAATAAATATCCCCAGTCGTTTAATCATAAATGATGTTTTTTCAGCTTTGTTAGGCCGTTCTTATTTTATTATGCTCTAAATTAGATACTTTCAAGGTTCAAATTGTAGTATGCGTTTTTTTCTTTTTTTATTCGTTGCAATTTTTTTGCCTTTTTGGGGATGTAAACCTCCACAAAAAAAGAAGGTTGACCCTATTGTTCAGGGGGTAAAGGGTTTAGTAACAGTACTTTCAGGCAATCAGATGCCAAGAATTGGGGCACCCCCTGCTGTTCCTCAACCTTATCCAACTACCGTATTTTTTTATGAGCCAACAGATATAACTAGAACCCTACAGTGGAATCAGGGGCCTTTATTCACGAATATATATACCAAACTAATTGCAACGGTTGATACAGACAGTACTGGGGCATTTACAGCAAAACTACCAGTAGGAACTTATTCTGTTTTTGTACAAGCAGGTCAACAATTTTATGCCAACAGTTTCGACATTAGAAATAATATCAATTTGGTGATAGTAGATAAAGGGAAACTGACAGAAATGAATATCGTAGTAAATTATACGAGTACCAATTAGGCTTCCCTTATCTTTGCATCCCTTTTTTAAGGTATGTGTATATGAATTTGCAGCACTTAATGGATCAATACCTGCAATCACCCCTGGTACAAGAGTTGGTGAATAGGCAAACTTATGCCGATACACAAAAAACTTATCTCAGTAATTTACAAGGAAGTAGTGCAGAATTTATAGTAAGTACTGTTTTTATGCATCCTGATGCACAGGGCATGAATCATTTAGTTATTTTAAATGATGCAGAAGAAGCAGCTTATTTTCATAATACCATTGAAAATTTAACCAGTGCTTTAGACTTGTTTTATTTTCCTGCAAGTTTCAAGAATAGGAAAAATTTCAGGCTACTGAATAGTTCGCATGTGATGTTGAGAACGGAAGCACTCACCAAGCTATCACGTGGTGGGAATAAAAAAATTATTATAACCTATCCCGAAGCCATTTTTGAAAAAGTAATTCTGCCTGAAACAATAAGCAGTAATATTATTACTATCAAAACAAATGATACCATTAATCCAGAGAGTTTAATGGACTTGTTTGTTATGTATGGTTTTGAGCGAACAGATTTTGTATACGAGCCTGGCCAGTTTGCTTTGCGAGGAGGAATACTAGATATTTATTCTTTTGGAAATGAGAAACCTTACAGAGTAGAATTATTTGGGAATGAAGTAGACAGTATTCGAATTTTTGATCCTGAAACGCAATTAAGCGAAAGAAAATTATTGCAGGTAAATATTATTCCTAATGTAGATACACTACCAGAAACATTTGGTGCAGGTTCTGTGCAAAAAATATCCTTGCTAGAATTTGTTCCGGAAAATACCATTGTATGGTTAAGAGATTGGGATGTGATTGAAGAAAAAATTAGGGTACAAGAAGAAGATTTTGAAGGATATTTATTGTTACAAGAACAAGGTTATTTTACCAAACAACAAGAAGAGGAAGAGCACCATATACTTAAAGAAGTACATTGGACCGATTTTATAAAAGGCAATGAAATCAAAACGATTTTAGAAAATAAACCACTGATAGAATTTGGATACAAACCCCATTTCGCAAAGTTTGAATTATCATTTTTAGTTAAGCCACAGCCAGCATTTAATCGTCAATTTGATTTGCTGATTAAAGATTTAAAAGCTTTAGAAGGGGCTCAATACGGAATTTATATTTTTGCAGAACAGGTAAAACAATTAGAAAGACTCAACACTATTTTTACCGATTTAAACACCGAAATTCAATTCACTCCAATTGGAACTAGTATTCATGAAGGCTTTATTGACCATCAATTAAAATTGGTTTGTTATACTGATCACCAAATTTTTCAGCGATACCATAAATACAAGGTTAAGCAAGCATATAATAAAAATAAAGCCCTCACTTTAAAAACACTAAGAGATTTACAGCCAGGTGATTATGTAACGCATATTGATCATGGTGTTGGAACATATAGTGGTTTGCAAAAGCTAGAAGTGAATGGAAAAATTCAAGAAGCAGTCAGAATTATTTATAAAGACAGCGATATTTTATATGTGAATATAAACTCACTGCACAAAATTTCTAAATATACTGGTAAAGAAGGAACTGTTCCAAAAGTTAATAAACTAGGAAGTGATGTTTGGAATAGATTGAAAGAAAAAACAAAAGCTAAGGTAAAAGAAATCGCTTTTGATTTAATAAAGCTATACGCTCAAAGAAAGGCCCAGAAAGGGTTTGCACACGCTCCTGATAATTATATGCAAACCGAGCTGGAAGCCTCTTTTATTTATGAAGACACGCCCGATCAAAGTAAAGCCACTGCAGATGTAAAAAAAGACATGGAACAAGAAGCACCCATGGATCGATTGGTATGTGGAGATGTAGGATTTGGTAAAACAGAAATTGCTATTAGGGCAGCTTTTAAATCGGTAGTAGATGGAAAGCAGGCAGCAGTTTTAGTTCCTACCACTATTTTAGCTTTTCAGCATTATAAAACATTTAAAGACCGATTAAAAGATTTTCCTGTAACCGTTGATTATATTAATCGATTTAAATCTGCTAAAGAAAAAAAAGAAACCTTACAAAGGGTTAAAGAAGGAAAAGTAGACATTATTGTAGGTACCCATGGATTACTAGGAAAAGAAGTTGAGTTTAAAGATTTGGGCATCATGATTATTGATGAAGAGCAAAAATTTGGCGTAGGGCATAAAGAAAAATTAAAGACCTTAAAAACAAATGTAGACTGCCTTACATTAACCGCTACCCCCATTCCAAGAACTTTGCAGTTTAGTTTAATGGGAGCTAGAGATTTGAGCATCATCAACACACCTCCACCGAATAGACAACCGATTCAAACAGAAGTACAAGTATTTAATCAAGACTTTATACGCGATACTATTTATTTTGAAACAGAAAGAGGAGGACAGGTTTTCTTTATCCATAATAGGGTGCACGGATTGGCAGAAATGAGTGCACTTATTCAAGGTTTGTGTCCTGATTTAAGTATTGGTTTTGCCCATGGTCAATTAGAAGGACACGAATTGGAAGAGCGTATTTTCGACTTTATCGAACGCAAATACGATGTATTGGTTTGTACAAATATTGTGGAAAGTGGAGTAGATATTCCTAATGTAAATACCATTATTGTAAATAATGCCCATCAATTTGGATTAAGTGATTTGCATCAATTAAGGGGTAGGGTAGGAAGAAGTAATAAAAAAGCTTTCTGTTATTTGTTAGCACCTCCAATGAGCACTTTGCCTGTTGACTCTAGAAAAAGATTGCAAACCTTAGAACAGTTTAGTGATTTAGGGAGTGGATTTCAGATAGCCATGAGAGATTTGGATATTAGAGGGGCAGGTAATATGTTAGGTGGAGAACAAAGCGGCTTTATGGCGGAGATTGGTTTTGAAATGTACCAGAAAATATTAGAAGAAGCCATTCGAGAATTAAAGCGAACTTCTTTTAAAGATTTATTTAAAGAAGAGATTAGTAAGCAAGATGATTTTGTAAGCGACTGTACCATCGATACCGATTTAGAAATATTAATCCCGGATAGCTATGTGGAAAGTATTACAGAAAGACTATCGCTCTATACTCGTTTAGACAGTTGTGAAGACGAAGCCGAATTGCAATCTTTTCACGCAGAAATGCTGGATCGTTTTGGCCCAATGCCCGAATCGGTGGAAGATTTGTTTACTACTGTTAGATGCCGCAAATTGGCAGTAGACTTAGGTTTTGAAAAAATGACTTTAAAGGAAGACACCCTTCGTTGCTATTTTATTAATAGACCCGACTCACCCTATTTTGAATCTGAATTGTTTAAAGAAGTATTGGCTTATTTACAAACAGGAACCAATAAAGGAAGATTAAAACAAACCGGTAAAATGTTCCTAATGGTGGTAGAACCCATCAAGGGAATGGAGGAAATGCATGGCTTTTTGCAGAAAATGCATACAACCGTAATTGCCCAATATAAAAAAACCCCGAACTAGTCGGGGCTTTCTAAAAAATCAGTTTATTCTAGAATCCTTTTTTGGCAACGCCATCAGCAATTGCTTGTAAAGCTTTCGCTTCACTTAAAATAGCAGCCATTTTATTTCCTTTGCCGTCATGACCACCGGCCATGTAACCGCCTTTTGCTGTTCTAGTTACTACTGCATCTTGCATTGGAACGTTTTTTTCCTTTGTTTTTAGGCAATATGCTTTAATCATTTTTGAAGTGTCCATTTTTTGTTGAATTTAATTTTTAGTAATAGGGTACCGGGTTAGTACTACAAGTTAATGTTTTTTTCTATTATACGTCTATTCTAGCGTATTTAGCATGACTTTCGATGAATTCTCTTCTCGGAGCTACATCGTCACCCATTAGCATACTAAAGATTCTGTCTGCTTCTGCAGCGCTCTCAATAGTAACTCGTTTTAAGGTTCTACGGGCAGGATCCATAGTCGTTTCCCATAATTGTTCTGCATTCATTTCACCCAATCCCTTATAACGCTGTATGGTAACACTGTCTTCCTTGCCTGCGCCCAGCCTTTCAATTAAAGCTTTGCGTTGCTCTTCGCTGTAAGCATATTCTTGCTCCTTACCTCTTTTAACCAAATACAGAGGTGGCTGGGCAATATATACACAGCCCTGTTCTACCAATTCCTTCATATACCTGAAAATAAAAGTAAGTATCAAAGTTGCAATATGCGAACCATCCACATCGGCATCGGTCATAATAATCAGCTTGTGGTAGCGTAGTTTGGCCGTATTCAAAGCTTTAGGATCATCAGGGGTTCCTACTGTAACACCCAATGCAGTGTACATATTCCTGATTTCTTCATTTTCGTAGATTTTATGCTCCATTGCTTTTTCTACGTTCAAGATTTTACCCCTTAATGGTAAAATAGCTTGGTAGCTTCTATCCCTACCTTGCTTAGCTGTACCACCGGCCGAATCTCCTTCGACTAAGTATAATTCACATTTAACCGGATCTTTTTCACTGCAATCTGCCAATTTACCAGGTAGACCACCTCCGGTTAACACGGTTTTGCGCTGAACCATATCACGTGCTTTCTTTGCAGCAACGCGGGCTTGGGCCGCTAATATGATTTTAGAAATAACTTGCTTGCTCTCTCTTGGGTTTTCCTCTAAATAGGCTTCTAATGCACGAGCAACGGTTGTTTGAACAACCCCGCTCACTTCGCTATTGCCTAATTTTGTTTTGGTTTGACCTTCAAATTGTGGCTCTGGTACTTTTACAGAAATAATAGCACTTAAACCTTCTCTGAAATCGTCTCCCTCAACAGTTACTTTAGCTCTTTCAAATAAACCTTCTTTGTCACCATAACTTTTGAATACCCTGGTTAGCGCTTGGCGGAAACCTGTTACGTGAGTACCACCTTCAATGGTATTGATATTATTAACGTAAGAGAAGATATTTTCTTTAAAATCGTCATTATATGTTAAGGCTACTTCAACCGCAACATTGGTGGTTTCATCATGGCCTTCTACAAATAATGGAGCATTCAATATGGGGTTTCTGTTGGCATTTTTGTCGAGCATTTGTACAAACTCAATAATACCCCCTTCACTGTAGAAATGACTGCTATAAGCGTTTCCAGCGTCGTCTAATTCTCTTAAATCGGTAAGGGTGATATTGATTTTACGGTTTAAGAAAGCCAATTCTCTTAACCTTCCTTCTAAAATTTCTCTACGATAAACAGATTCTTGAAAAATAGAAAGATCAGGCCAGAAATGCACTTTAGTACCTGTAATACTACTAGTACCAATTTCTCTTACTGGATATTTGGGTATACCAATGGCATACTCTTGCTCAAATATTTTACCTTCTCTTTGTACGGTCACTAATAGTTTGGTACTTAATGCATTTACGCAACTAACCCCAACTCCATGCAATCCTCCAGATACTTTGTAGGTATTTTTATCGAACTTACCACCTGCATGCAATACCGTCATTACAACTTCAAGCGCACTTCTTTTTTCTTTGGTATGCATGGCAGTAGGAATACCTCTACCATCATCTTGAACGCTAATGGAATTGTCTTCGTGAATGGTTACAAAAATGTTTTTACACCAACCAGCCAAAGCCTCATCTATGGAGTTGTCTACCACTTCGTAAACCAAGTGATGCAACCCTTTTACGCCCACATCACCAATATACATGGCGGGTCTTTTTCTAACCGCTTCTAATCCTTCGAGTACCTGAATACTATCTGCTCCATAATTCTTGTTTTCAGCAGCATGTTGTTTATCTAATTCTTCGCTCATAAAGTCTTGTCTATCTTGCGTTTTAGTTCAATTTTGCAAGCTGACAAATGTACTAAATTTAGGGGGTATTTTGGCTGGTTTAATGCCCTAGTTTTCCCCATTTTCAAAGGCTTATTTGCCAAATAGATGTTTATACATTAATTTTGCCCGTGCATGAATGCAGTAATGGACATATTGAAACAGGCGCAGAAGGGTGGAATTGATGCTAATATGGATTTGTTGTACCAAAAAGAACAACATATTCCTGGGTCAATTCAATACACCATACGCCGTTATTATGCGCAGCATCCATGGGTGGCCGATGATAGTGGAATGATGGTTTATCATTACAATGAAAAAAAGCCCAAAGACAACTACTTAGAACTACGTTTTTGTATTACGGGTAATAAATATTGTGCAGAACGTAGCTGTGGAATGTGTAATGAATTACCAACCATGAATTGTAGTGGTAGAACACAAACATTAGATGTTTTTACTTTTCATTTTACTTCCAGCTTTTTAAAACAGTTTGTTCACAATGTAAAGTTGGCCAATAGAAAAGACGAAGTATTGGCTTTTAAACACCCCAATGCATTTACCAAGCTTTTTCCGCTTTGTGTTAGAAATAGAAATGTATTAGACGCATTATTGAACCATAGTTATTCTGGTTCAATGGAAAATATTTACGTGAACGCCAAAGTACATGAATTGCTTTTGTATAGCATGGACTGTTTGGTGCATGAAAAAGAAGAAGGATTTGCTTGTAAATTTTTAGCAGACGATAGCGGAAAGGAAAGAATTTATCAAGCCCGTGATATTTTGTTACAACATATTGGAGACCCTATAACCATTAAAGAGCTAAGTAGAAAAGTAGCCATGAATGAGTGTTACTTAAAGAAAGGCTTTAAAGAAGTTTTTGGAACGACCATTTTTGATTTCTATCAACAACAAAGAATGGAACATGCCAAATATTTGTTGTACGAGAAGAGCTTAAGTGTTACAGATGTTTCTGCATTATTAGGGTACTCTTCTATCTCCCATTTTTCTGCTGCATTCAAGAAGCATACGGGTCTAAAGCCTTGTGAATTACTTAAATAAACTTAGTTTATAATCCGTTCCAACCCTTGATGGTAATGGATTGTACGGTAGTGCCAGATGCAGTAGATTCATACACTCGTTGATCTACTAAACCGATTCCTTTTGCGTAGGAAAGTTCCGCTTGTAAGTTTAATGGAGAATAGGTAGTAGCTCCATCAAGTTTTAATAATAACTCTCTTTTTACGGTGATGATATCTGTATAAAGTGTACCCAATAAAGCCATTTGTCTGCCTTTATAAAGGGTAGTAATTCTCAATTTTGCCCAACCATATTGCAGTGTGCCATTGATGTTAGCGCCAACATACAAACTATCCGTATCAAAAAACTGTCCGGGGTTTTTACTTTCATCTAAATAAGTAAAATCCATTTTTAAATTATTCACGATAGTGTCGTAAATGTAGAGGTAATCGAACTCTGGGGTTCCATATTGAAAATATTTACCAGCTCCATCTTTTCTTAAGAAAACCTGATCGCCAATATTGGTTGTATAGCGGGTATAATTTTGGGTAGCTGTTTGATATATCTGCGGGTATAATCCGCTAGAAATGGTAGACCTAAATTCTGGTATTAAACTGCCGCCCACTGCAGGAAAAGCGGGGGTTAATTCATAATTAATGAATCCATTTGCAGTGATAGGTAAATAGTCGTTGGTACTTGATCCGTTGTTAACTGCGCCAATGGTGGTTATGTCAAAAAAACAAGTGCTGTTTCCAAAATTAACTTGAAAAGTAAATGTGCCAGGTAAAATGGGACTACCATTTCCTTTTAATTTTATGGTATTTGCCCCCTGCACAAATGCAAAGCCTGAATCTCTGAACCAAATACCATTAACCGTATCGGTAAAAATGGTATACTTACCTTGGGTGGTAAAATTAACAGCCACTAGAACATAGTTGCTATCGGTAAGCACTTCTAATTCTTTATACTGCCCCTTAATGGTGGCTGCTTTACAAATACTAGAACTGTCTAACAAAGTTCCAGTGGCTATTCCTCCAAAACCAGGGCCTTCTGTACTCAATTCTTTTGAACAAGCAACCAATAATGAAGCCATTAAAACGAACAAGTATAAAAAATGTACCTTCTTTTTCATTCAAATAAAGATATGAATTACGCCAATAATGCAGCCTGAGTGTCCAATTTAGCATTTTCAGATAAGAGCTGAATATTATTTAACGTTGTTGTAGCAATTTGCTCCATGGCTTCTTGTGTAAAAAATGCCTGATGCGCCGTAATCAAAACATTGGGAAAACTCATCAGCCGCTGAATTTCGTCGTCTTGAATAATGTCTTCAGATAAATTTCTAAAAAATAATTTTTCCTCTTGTTCATACACATCAATTCCTAGGGCACTAAGTTGACCAGATTTAAGTGCTTTAATAGCATCTCGAGTGTTGATGAGCCCACCTCTACTTGTATTAATTAATACCACACCTGGTTTCATATATGCCATGGTTTCTTTATTAATTAAGTGTTTGGTTTGCTCATTTAATGGACAATGCAGCGATATTATATCTGCTTTTAATACTTCTAACAATGGCTGGTATTCTACGCCATCTGCTTCTACTTCTTTGTTCGCGATTAAATCAAAAGCAACGACTTTACAACCAAAACCCAGCATGATTTTGCAAAAAGCCTTCCCAATATTTCCTGTGCCAATTACCCCTACTGTTTTGCCATGTAGGTTATAGCCCAATAAACCTTGTAAGGAAAAATTTTGCTCACGAACTCTATTATAGGCTTTATGGGTTTTTCTATTTAGGGTGAGCAACATAGCCACAGCATGTTCAGCCACTGCTTCAGGAGAATAAGCGGGAACCCTGCAAACTTTTATTCCAGCAGCTTTGGCGGCTTCAATGTCTACATTATTAAATCCTGCACAACGCAGTGCTATTATTTGGGTTTTACCAGCGGCCAATTTTTGAATTACCCCAGCCGTCACTTTATCATTTACAAAAACACAAACTGCAGTTGCCCCAGCAGCTAAATCGGCGGTTTGCTCACTTAATGGTATATCAATAAAGATTAATTCGTGTTGATATTGGTTAAATTGGGTAAAAAAAGCCTTATCGTATGGCTGCGCACTAAAAAACACAATTTTCATTCCCAAATATACCGCTAGAAGGCCATTACAGCAGCCCAAGCTTTGGATTTTTATTCGTGGTAGTATCCGTACCTTTGCACGAATTTTTTTAACAAGCTATCCGCAGAATATCATGAGTGCAAAATATGCAGAGTTTTCGGGGTTAAACTTACCAGCTATAGAGCAAGAAATATTGGCCAAGTGGAAGGCCGAATCTGCTTTTGAAAAAAGTATCGATTTAAGAGAAGGGAGAAAACCTTTTGTGTTTTTTGAGGGACCTCCAAGTGCCAATGGGATGCCTGGAATTCATCATGTAATTTCTAGGACATTGAAAGACATGGTATGCCGTTACAAAACCATGCAAGGTTTTCAGGTTAAACGAAAAGGTGGATGGGATACGCATGGTTTGCCTGTGGAGTTAGGGGTAGAAAAAGAATTGGGAATTACCAAAGAAGATATCGGAAAAAAAATATCCATTGAAGACTATAACCAGAAATGTAGAGAAGCTGTTTTAAGATACAAGAAGGAGTGGGACGATATCACTACTAAAATGGGCTATTGGGTTGATTTAGAAAAGCCTTATGTAACTTTTGAAAACAATTATATTGAAACGTTATGGTGGATCTTAAGTACCCTTTACAAAAAAGGTTACTTGTACGAAAGTGTGAGTATTCAACCATATTCTCCTGCAGCTGGTACTGGTTTAAGTTCACACGAATTAAACCAACCTGGTACTTATAAAGATGTAAAAGATACTTCAGCAGTTGCTATGTTTAAGGCAACACAAGCATCTTTAGACAATAGCAAATGGTTTGCTGGGGTTGATCAAAGCTTACTGGAAAGCAAAGAGGTTTTCTTCATGGCTTGGACAACCACACCTTGGACCCTGCCTTCTAATTTGGGCTTAACAGTAGGACCAAATATTGACTATGTATTGGTTAAAACATTTAACCCTTACACTTTTTTACCCGTTAATGTTATCTTAGCCAAAGCATTGTTGGGTAAGTATTTCAAGCCAGAGGGTGAGAATGGTTCTTTTGATGAATTTAATGAGAAAACAAAATTGTTGCCATGGACTATTTTGGCAACTTTTAAAGGTGCTGAGATAGAAGGAATGGAGTATGAGCAATTATTGCCTTATGAATCCAATTCTTTAAAAGCCATTTCAGCAATCACGCCTGATGCAAAACCGTTTAGAGTAATAAGTGGAGACTTCGTTACTACCGAAGATGGTACAGGTATTGTGCATACAGCCCCTGCATTTGGTGCGGATGACTATAAAGTTGGTAAGAAATTTAATATAGGTATTCTTACCATGGTAGACCGTGAAGGAAAATTTGTGGATGGCTTGGGGCCATTTAGTAATCGCTATGTAAAAAATTACAAAGACGATCCTGCTTATGTAGATGTGAATGTAGACATCTGCGTGCAGTTGAAGAAAGACAATCGGGCATTTAAAGTAGAAAAATATGAACACAGTTACCCGCATTGTTGGAGAACAGACAAACCCATTTTATATTATCCATTAGACGCATGGTTTATTAAAACCACTGCTGTAAAAGATAGAATGGTTGAACTAAATAAAACCATCAATTGGAAACCAAAGTCTACTGGAGAAGGAAGATTTGGCAACTGGTTAGAAAATATGGTAGACTGGAATTTGAGCAGAAGCCGCTATTGGGGTACGCCTTTGCCAGTTTGGAGAACTGAAGATGGTGAAGAAGAAATATGTATTGGTTCAATTGCCGAATTGAATGAAGGTATTCGTAAAGCCAATGAAATTTTGGGTGGCGATATCAATAAAAATTATTTGCATGAAGGTATTTTAGATTTACATAAACCCTTTGTAGACGAGATTATTTTGGTGAGTCCTTCTGGTAAGCCAATGACCCGTGTACCTGATTTAATTGACGTTTGGTTTGATAGTGGTGCAATGCCCTATGCGCAATGGCATTATCCTTTTGAGAACAAAGATTTAATAGATAAAGGAGAAGCTTTCCCTGCAGATTTTATTGCAGAAGGAGTAGATCAAACTCGCGGCTGGTTTTATACCTTACATGCTTTAGGCGTTATGCTATTTGATAGTGTTGCCTATAAAGCGGTTGTGAGCAACGGATTGGTCTTAGACAAGAATGGGAATAAAATGAGTAAGCGCCTCGGTAACGTGGTGAATCCATTCGAAACCATTGAGCAATATGGTGCTGATGCAACTAGGTGGTACTTAATTACCAATGCTTCTCCTTGGGATAACCTAAAGTTTGATATGGCGGGTATTCAAGAAGTGCAACGTAAATTTTTTGGTACGCTTTATAATACCTATCAATTCTTTACCCTCTATGCAAATGTAGATGGCTTTGCGTACAAGGAGGCTCCAATCCCTTTAGAACAAAGACCTGAAATTGATCGTTGGATTTTATCTTCTTTAAACACGCTCATAAAACAAGTAACCAATTATATGAACGACTTTGAGCCAACATTGGCTGGTCGTGCAGTAGAGTCATTTGTGGATGCTCAACTGAGCAATTGGTATGTACGTTTGTGTAGAAGACGTTTTTGGAAAGGGGAATACGAAACAGATAAGATTAGCGCTTATCAAACGCTGTATGAATGCTTAGAAACAGTGGTGCGATTAATTGCGCCAATATCTCCATTCTTTAGTGACGCTGTATTTGCTAATTTGAATGCAGTAACCAATCGATTTAATGTGGCGTCTGTTCATCATGCAGATTTTCCTGTTTGTGATGAATCAATGGTAGATCCATTATTAGAAGAGCGGATGCAATTGGCTCAAGAAACCTGTTCTTTGGTTTTGTCGCTCCGTAAAAAAGTAAATATTAAAGTTAGGCAGCCATTACAAAAAGTGATGATTCCTGTACTTGATGTTCAAATGAAGGAACAACTCGAAAAAATGGAAGCTTTAATTAAAGCGGAAGTGAATGTAAAAGAGTTGGAATATATCACTGCTACACAGGGAGTCATCAGCAAAAAAATAAAAGCCAATTTTAAAACACTGGGTGCCAAATTAGGGGCTTCTATGAAAGAAGCTGCTGCAGCTATTGCTGGGTTTACCCAAGACCAAATTGCTTCATTGGAAGGCGCTGGTTCAATTCAGCTTGCCCTTTCTGCGGGAGAATTTACCATTGATACGGCCGATGTAGAAATTACTGCTGAAGATATACCGGGCTGGAGTGTTGCTTCTAAAGGGAAATTGACTGTAGCGCTAGATATTACCCTTTCTGAAGACCTAAAACAAGAAGGAGCTGCCAGAGAATTTGTAAATCGTGTACAAAATATTAGAAAAGAATCGGGTTTTGAACTAACAGACCGTATATTCGTACAGTTACCCGAAGGCACCCCCCTAAAGCCTTCAATTATTAAATTTAACGACTATATTTGCCGCGAAATATTGGCAGATGGCATTGAATGGGTGTTAGATCTTGCGTCTGGCACACCGATAGAAGTAAATGACATTGCATTAACCGTGGTTGTAAACAAAAAAGGATAAGACCTATGGCTACAAAGAAACCAGCTCCCAAAAAAGTGGTAAAGGCGGCTCCAGCCAAAGCTGCAGCAAAACCTGCTGCAAAGGCACCAGCTAAGCCTGCTGCAAAACCAGCGGCCAAAGCGCCTGCTAAACCTGTTGCAAAAGCACCAGCGAAACCAGCAGCTAAGCCTGCTGCAAAAGCACCAGCAAAACCTGTTGCGAAACCAGCAGCAAAGCCTGTTGCCAAATCGCCCGCTAAACCTGCTGCAAAAGCCCCAGCGAAACCAGCAGCAAAGCCTGCTGCTAAAGCGCCCGCTAAACCAGCTGCAAAAGCACCCGTAAAGCCTGTTGCAAAACCTGCTCCAGCTAAACCTGCTTCTAAACCTGTAGCCAAAGCACCCGTAAAGCCCGCACCAGCGCCAGCTAAGCCTGCTGCTAAAGCTGCTCCTGTTCCTGCTAAACCTGCTGCCCCAGCACCTGCTCCTGCCAAACCAGTTGCACCTGCTAAACCAGTGGTAAAAGCTCCACCTGCACCTCCTGTAAAACCAGTAAAAAAAGTGCCAGGTCCCATTAAAGACGTGAAAGTACCTAAGATCAATACCAAATCAAGTGTTACCTATAGCCCAGGCTATACCCCATTAGAAAAAAGAGTAGAAGCACCTAAACCTCAAGGTCCATTGGTTAAATACAATGACACAGACTTAGCGGAGTTTAGAGACCTAATTAATAAAAAATTAGATGCTGCTAAAAAAGAATTAGCTTATTTACAGGGTTTAATTACCCGTAAAGACGAAATGGGTGGAGACAACGACGATGCTCGTTACATGACCATGGAAGATGGAACAATGAGTATGGAAAAAGAACAGTTAAGTCAAATGGCTAGTCGCCAAATCACTTATATTGACCATTTGGAAAAAGCCATCATGCGTATTGAAAATAAAACTTACGGCATCTGTAGAGTTACCGGCCGTTTAATTGACAAAGCAAGATTGCGCGCTGTACCACATGCTACTTTAAGCTTAGAAGCTAAACTAGGATTGGTAAAGCCTAATCAAGATTAATTAGTTCAACTAAACTAACTGATACAGCCCCGAATTATTTCGGGGCTTTTTATTTTACTTCTTGCATGTCTACTAACTTTCTATAGATTCCCCCTTGGGCTAATAAATCATCGTGGGTGCCTCTTTCTGCAATTTCACCCTTCTGTAATACAATGATTTCGTCTGCATGTCTGATGGTACTGAGCCTATGCGCAATTACAATAGATGTTCTGTTTTGCATCATATTATTAATAGCGTCTTGTACCAATCTTTCACTTTCTGTATCTAATGACGAAGTAGCTTCATCTAAAATAAGTATGGGTGGGTTCTTTAATACGGCTCTGGCAATAGTTACTCTTTGTCTTTCTCCACCACTTAGTTTGCCACCTCGATCGCCAATATTGGTATGAAAGCCGTCGTCTTTTTTATGAATGAAATCCGATGCGTTGGCCACTTTTGCAGCGTGTTCAATGTCTTGATCATTTACATTGTCTATTCCCAATGCAATATTGCCTGCAATGGTATCATTGAATAAAATGGGCTCTTGTGTTACAATACCCATCATAGAACGGATGCTGTGTAATGTGTATTCTTTTATATTAATACCATCAATTAAAATTTCACCGCTACTAACATCGTGAAATCTTGGAATTAAATCGGCCAAACTACTTTTACCTGCTCCTGATGAACCCACTAATGCAATGGTTTTTCCTTTTTCAATAGTGAGGTTTATATTTTTTAAAATAGGCGTGTCGTTATAAGAAAAACTCACTTGTTTAAATTCAATGGAATGCTCAAATTGGGTCAAGGTTTTGGCATTGGGCAAGTCTGTAACGGTAATGGGTGCTTGTAAAATTTCTTCAATACGCTGTATGGCTGCGCTACCTCTTTGTGCATTGTAAAACGCAGTAGACAAGGATTTGGCAGGATTGATGATTTGCGTAAAAATGACAATATAGTTAATAAAACCAGTGGCTTCTAAACCCGCTTCGTTGTTTAATACCAATCTTCCTCCAAACCAAAGAATACAACTCAACACCATTACTCCCATGAATTCCGACATGGGCGAAGCCAGGTCTTTTCTAAAATTCATTTTATTGCGAATATGGTTCAGGTTATTATTAGTGCTGAAAAAACGATTGCGTAAAATCTTCTCTGCATTAAATGCTTTAATTACCCTAAGTCCTCCTAATGTTTCATCTAAAATGCTCATCAATGTTCCCAATTCTTCAGCAGAAGCAGTAGATTGTTTTTTAAGTGATCTACTTATCCTACCTATTAAAAATCCAGTTAGTGGAAGTAGTACCAATAAGAATACAGAAAGTACAGGACTGATGTAAACCAATACACCCAGAATGATTAAAATATTTAAAGGATCTCGAATTAATCCTTCTAAAGTGCTCATGACACTCCATTCTACTTCGTTGGCATCATTACTCATTCTACTGATGATATCGCCTTTTTTTTGCTCTGTAAAAAAGCCAATGGGTAGCTGTAAAATTTTGGCATACAAATCAGACCTTAATTTGGTCATTACATAATTACGCATGGGCGCCAACACCCTAAAAGAAAGATAAGTGAACGCATTTTTGAAAAAAATGGAAATGATGATGATGATACAAATGGCCCCCAATGCATACACTTCACCCTTTTCTTGAATGAGCAAACTTAAATAGTATTTCAAGTGAGCTAGAATGGCATCTGCCCCATCTGTAGTAAAACTAAGGGTTGGCTTACTGGTGATTAATTTTTCTTTGGCAAATAACAAGCCTAAGAAAGGGGCCAGCATCACCAATGAAATCAATGAAAAAACGATAGAAAGCAGGTTGAAAACCACATACAATACAATGTTTTTTCGTTGACTTCGCAGGTAAAATAAGATTCGCTCAAAACGCTTC